>NZ_AP024276.1:732447-1464894 GCF_021654455.1 Streptococcus parasuis | reverse complement strand
TTATATGCTTTCTTATAGATTTACGTATATTGCGCGTATGATTCAAAATTTGGGGATCAGTTTAATCCCTAAAATGACAAATAAAGCATATTTTGAGAATGAAATTGTAATAGATAATGGATATGCATTCTTGATCATAAGGTATGGAGTATTGATGATAATATTCCTAAGTATTCTTATCTATTGTGTAGCAAAAAAATATAAAAATAACACATTTGTTCTTTTTTTAATAATCGTAGTTGCATGCAGTAATCTGATAGATAATGATTTGATTGACTATAGTGTCTTGCCATACTTAATAATTTCTGAAAAATGTTTAATAGAAGGACTTAGAAGGAGAAGTGCATATGGAAGATCTCATAAGTGTAATAATGAGTACTTACAATGAATCCGTTTCCGAACTAAGAGAAAGTATAGAATCGGTTTTAAAACAAACATATTCCAATATTGAATTTGTAATTGTGATTGATAATCCAAATAATGAAGAATTAAGTGCGTTTATTTATTCATTTGATGACCCCCGCATTCGTGTTATAAAAAATGACAGGAATATTGGTCTTGTTAATAGTTTAAATAAAGCCATCTGCCAATCCAAAGGAGAATATTTAGCAAGAATGGATGCGGATGATATTTGTGAAGTAAATAGATTGAAATTACAAAAAGAATATTTGGATAAAAATAATCTTGATTTAGTCGGTGGAAGCGTATGCTTAATTGATGAGAATGGAAATTATATTTCTAAATTGCATTTTCCATACAAGCAGTATTTAATTAAACATTTTTTGAAATGGGGAAACTGTATTCCTCACCCAACTTGGTTGGTAAGAAAAGAAGTATATACTAAATTAAATGGATATCGTGATGTCCCCAGATGTGAGGATTATGATTTTGTTTGCCGATCTGTGCAAAATCATTTTAAATTGGGAAATGTTAATGATTTTATTTTGAAATACAGAATCAGATCAGATAGTGTTTCAAATAGTAACAAGGTTGAACAGTATATTTTAAGAAGATTTATATCCGAAAATAGAAAAACAGGGGTTACAGAACAAGAAATACGGGATTATTTAAATTCTGATTTATATTATCGTGAAATTGCAGAGTATGAAAAATTTCAGAAAATAAAAAAAAGAATTAAAACTTCTCCAAACATTGTTGATTTCGTTAAATTGTGTGGGAATATCAATACATACTATTTGGGAATTGAAAAAGTATGTTTAAAGATAAGAAATTTTGTATAACTTAATTTCAAAATAGATGAGACTGGTGAATGTGGAGGACATAGATATGAAAATAGTAGTTACAGGAGCCAATGGCTATTTGGGGACTGGAATTGTAAAACAGTTGTGTGATGACGGGAATGAAGTGATTGCTGTTTGTCATCATGATTCAGAAGAAATTGATAAACGTGCCAAGGTTGTTAAGTGTGATATTTTTTCAGTAGATGATCCATTTTGTGAATTTGAAAGTCCGGACATTTTGTTGCACCTGGCATGGAGAAATGGTTTTGTACATAATGATACTTCACATGTTATGGATTTGCCAAAGCATTATAATTTTTTAGAAAAAATGGCAGCAAACGGTGTGAAAAAAATTGCAGTGTTAGGATCTATGCATGAAGTAGGTTTTTTTGAGGGAAGTATAAAGGAAGATACACCTACTAATCCCGAAAGCTTATATGGTATATCAAAAGATGCGTTACGCAACATGACAAAGTTAATCTGTAAAAATCATAAGGTTATTTTTCAGTGGCTCAGGGGATATTATATTGTCGGTAATACAGAGCATGGATGCTCAATTTTTTCAAAGATAACGGCAGCTGAAAAAGAAGGGAAAAAACTGTTTCCATTTACATCAGGACAAAATCAATGGGATTTTATTGACTATAATGAATTTTCGCAACAAGTATCGGCGGCAATTGTACAAAATGAAGTTGTTGGCATTATAAATATATGTCATGGAAGACCTGAGAAGTTGGCTGACCGAGTAGAAAGATTTATCAGAGAAAATAATTATAATATTAAACTTGATTATGGTAAATTCCCGGATCGTCCTTATGATAGTAAGGCTGTTTGGGGGGACGATGCAAAAATAAAAATTATCATGGAAAACAGAAAATCAAAATAAAGGGATTGGATATGTTATATAAAAAATTGCAGAAAATTTGGCATTATATAAAATGTGTCATTATTTGTAAGCAAGAGATCGGTTATGGTTCCAAAAAGAGGTTTAGAAAATTTGGGGAAAATTCTATAATTGCTAGGCCTTATTTACAGTTGTCAGGATGCCGAAATATTGAAATTGGGAATGGTACTACCATACTAAATAATAGTCGTCTTTCGGTTTATGGCAATGATAGCATTAAAGCCAATATAACAATTGGAAACAATTGTTATATTGGCTTTGGATTTTCAGCATTAGCTTCATCCAAAGCTAATATAACTATAGAAGATAATGTATTATTTGCCTCAAATGTTATTGTAACAAACGAAAATCACGGAATGAATCCTGAGAGCTCAGTGCCATACATGGATCAAGAATTAACAGCAAAGGATGTGTCTATTGGTGAGGGTTCCTGGATAGGGGAAAAGGTTTGTATCGTGTCCGGTGTTTCTATTGGAAAGAAATGCATAATCGGAGCAGGATCAGTGGTTACAAAATCTATACCAAGTTATTCTATAGCAGCAGGTAATCCTGCAAAAGTATTAAAAGTATATAATTTCGAATCGAAAAGATGGGAAAAATATAATGAAAAAAATGGAGAAAAATAAAATTTATTTGCCATTGCAAGGAAGAATTGGAAATCAGCTTTTTCAATACGCATTTGCAAGAAAGCTACAATTAGAAATGCCTAATAATCCCACAATTATAATGGATGATTCTGATATTATCCGATGCAATTGGGAAAATTCCTTAATGTATTATGATTTGCCGAATGTGGAATATATACATGAAAGCATTCTTGAAAATCGTTTTGTGATGTCAAAACAATACTTTCTTAGAAAAATATACCGAGTTTTAACACGAAAAAAAAATTATATGGATAAGTTCAAGATGGAAAGCAAATTAAATCCATTCTTTAATAAATCAGGACTTTTCTTTTGTGAAAATGGGTATATGGAACAGCATTTAAATATAAAAAAGCCAATTTATATTGAGGGATATTTCCAGTCACAAAAATATTTTAATGAAATTAAAGCAGATTTACTGACTTTGTTTGATGGGACACAATTTCCTGATTATGATAAATATCCGGGTCTTTACAAATTGCGTGAACGAAACAGTGTTTGTATAAGCGTAAAGGTTGAGCATAATGTTGGAAGTTCTATGTACGACGTGTGTTCAATGAAATATTGGGAAGAAGCCATTCAATATGTAATAAAAAATGTTGATAATCCGCTGTTCTTTATTTGCTCGGATAATGTAGATTATGTATTGGAGCATTTAATTGACGCTTCAAAATATGACTATGTAGTTCAGGATAAAAGCAAACCGGTCTATGTGTCGCTTGCAGCAATGAGTGAGTGTAAGAATTTTATTATAGGGAATACTACATTTGGTTGGTGGGCACAGTATTTATCTAAAGCAGATAAAAAAATTGTTGTTGCTCCTTCCAAATGGATGTCGGTTGATATGCCACTTGACTTATATGAGGATAGCTGGCATTTAATTGAAGTATAGAGAATGTGAGGAATGTTTATGACAAAAAGCATTGGAATATTATATATATGTACAGGACCATATGTCTTATTTTGGAAGGACTTCTATGAGTCATTTGAAAAGAATTTTTTACCCGGCTATGAGAAAAGATATTATGTCTTTACGGATGCCGAGGAAATCTTTGTCGAGAACAATCTAAATGTAAAAAAAATTGAGATTGAGCCAATGCCTTGGCCGCTTATTACGCTTTTTAGATTTTCAACATTTTTGAAGATAGAAGATGAACTGAAAAAATGTGATTATCTCATGTTTTCGAATGCAAACATGATTTGTAATGAGATTATCACACCGGAAGAATTTTTACCAAGAAAAAATGAAGTGTTATCGGTGACTTCACATCCGGGATATTATGGAAAAAGTGTAATAGAATTTCCTTTTGAAAGAAGAAAAAGTTCTACGGCATATATACCGTGGAATTGTGGAAAAAATTATGTAATTGGTGCGTTGTTCTGTGGTACGAGTGATGCTTTTATTAAGATGTCAAAAACGCTCAAACATAATATTGAGGAAGATTTAAAAAAGAACATTATTGCAAAATGGCATGATGAATCACAGTTAAATAGATATATTGTTAATAAATCGGGTGTTCGTATATTAGAGCCAATGTATTGCTATCCCTGTGGCATGGAAGTTTCATATCCGAAGAAAATATATGCTGTAAGTAAACAGGCAAAATTTGATGTTAAATCCTTTAAAGGCCAGTATTCCAAGAGACAAAATGTTGTAAGAAAATCTTTAGGTATTTTAAAAAGAAAACTGTTATTGAAAGAAAGATTTATGTATTTGATAGATACTATCTCAGGAACTCATATTGAGGAAATAAGTGATGAATAATAAAAGAACGACGTTAATAAATATATTTGCTGCACTTATTACATTAGGGGTTCAGATGTTTATTAGCTTTTGGCTGTCCCCTTTTGTCGTAGGAAAATTAGGAGAAGAGGCATACGGATTTATAAATCTAGCTAATAATTTCGTTTCGTATGCCAGTCTTGTTTCCGTCGCAATTAATTCAATGGCTAGTAGATATATATCGGTAGAATATAATTCCGGCAACAAAGAAAAGGCAAAATCATATTTTTGCTCTGTCTTTATTGCAAATTGCTTTTTGTATGGGCTAATATTGATTGTTTCGATTTTATTTGTTTGGAAATTGAAATATATTGTGAATATCACAGCAGCATTGGTGTTTCAAGTTAAACTGACATTTTTATTAAGTTTTGTAAATATGGGAACATCTCTAATAGGCACGGTGTATACGGCTGCAGCATTTACAACGGGAGAAATGCACTATAATTCGATTGTGCAAATAATATCGAATGTAATTAAATGCATACTAATATTTAGCCTTTTCTCTTTTTTTCCGGCAAAGGTTTATTACTTGAGTTTGGCAACGCTTATTGCAGGTCTTGTGACTCTTTGGGGAAATTATAAAGTTACAAAAAAATTGTTCGTAGATTTTGATATAGATAAAAGTTATTTTGATTTCAGTAAACTAAAAGTATTGTTGAAGTCGGGTTTTTGGGTATTGATATCTAATACAAGCAATTTGTTACTAAACGGATTGGATCTTTTGTTTAGCAACTGGTTCATTAGTAGTGCTATAATGGGGCGTCTTTCTTTGGCTAAGCAAATCCCTTTGGCGTTAAGTAATGCCTTAGGAGTGTTTTCAAATATTTTCTCTTCAGCCCTAACGAAAGTTTTTGCGTCAGAAGGCAACAACAAACTTATTGATGAAGCCAATAGTCAGCTGAAAATATTGACGATGTTTTTCACCGTTCCATATGCTGGTATTATTGTGTTTGGATATGTTTTTTTGAAGCTATGGTTGAGTGACACGAGTTATACAGAAACACAGTTCGTAGAAATATATATCCTTATGATCTTAGTACTTTTGGATATTATTATCAGCACATATATGTACAGCATTCATTCTATATTTATTGCTATTGATAAAGTTAGGATATATTCAGTTGTACTGCTCGTTTCAAGTATAATCAGTATTGCAACTACCTTAATACTTCTGAAATATACTGGATTAGGTGTTTATGCTATAGCAGGAACGAGCACGGTAATTTTAGGGTTTACGCATGGAGTTGTTGTTCCGGCGTGTGCAGCAAAATTACTGCATCGACCTATATGGACGTTTTGGAAAACAGAATTTAAATCCTGGGTATCTTTAGTCGTTGTATGTGTTGTTTTCTCTGTAATGAAAAATTTTATGGATTTCCAAAATTGGATCAGCTTTTTCATCAATATAATGATAGCAGGTTTGATTGGGTATATATTGGAATTTATTCTCGTTTTTAGCAAGCAGGAGAAACAAGAGATAATCAGCATTATAAAACTCAAATTGATAAGAAAGTAGGGGGAGAAAAAACTTTTGTTAAAAAATAAAAATAAAGACAAAATGATTTTTTATTCTTTTTGGATGACTATTCTAATAGTTGTCTACCACTTGGCTCCTCATTTAATTGAATTGTCAGATTTTAATAGGGGGGGGTACATAAGACCGTTTTTTGAAACATTTGGGTCAATTGCGTTAAATTATTTTTTTGCTGTTTCTGCATATAAGTTTTATGTGTCTGAAAAATCTTGTAGAGATAAATTAAAAAAACGATTAATGACACTTATTGTTCCTTATATTGCTTGGAATACGATTTATATCGGCCTTTATATTTTCCAAAATGGATTGCCCAATATTAGAACGATTATTTTAGGATATACATTGACACCTTTTGATGGACCGTTATGGTATATTTTTGTTTTATATATGTTTTTGGCAATTTCCTCAATTTGTATGAGTCTGTGGCCTCGGCTATCAACAAAACTTGAATGGCTAATTATTATATTGACATTTGTTGCAGCAGTGTATCACCATGCTGTGATTTATTCATTGATCAGCTTTCCGTATGACTGGTGGGTTGAAAGAACATTAAGAATGGCACCGCCATTCTTATATGGTGTATATTGTTCAAAGCATAAATCAATTGAGCTTGGTAGGCATAGTACAGTTATACCAGGAATTATATCGATGATATGTTTATTAAGTTCCACGATTTTAGGCGATAATGTTATTACAACACTACTATTATATTTATGCACATTGTCATTATGGAATGTTCTTCCTAATTTTACATTGAAGGCTGATTCGATAATTAAAAATGATATGTTTATAGTATATTCAATACATGAGGGAATAATTATAGTAATGCTTGCTGTGCTTAATAAGGAAAATGTTCATTTTGGAAAATACAGTAGCTTGATTTTCATGATACTTCTCGAAACAGTGCTGATTGTTACAATAGGGTTTTGCTTGAATTTGATTATTAGAAGACTGCCTACAGTAGTTAATATCATATTTACCGGGGGAAGAAATGAACATCACAACAAAGAGAAAAAGCAATATTGAATTATTAAGAATTTTATGTATGATGTGCTTGGTTGCTCATCACTTTACGATTCATGGGAATCTATACCTAAATGAAAATATATTTGTGCAACGTTTTTCTCTGATTTTTGCTCCATTAGGAAAAATGTGCTATGTAGTCTTTATGGTTATTAGCAGTTATTTTTTAACCAATGCAAATGTAAAAAGCAAGAGATTCTGGAAAGTTTGGATGGAGGTTTTATTTTATAATATTGTAATGATGTTAGCAACTCTTGTAGGAAGTGGATGGAATGGTTTACTATCCATAAAAATGATTGTCGGATCAATCCTTCCTATGCTTGGTGCTTCTCATGGATATGCAGTAGCATATTTATGGTTTTTAGCCTTTTTGCCTTTTATAAAAATCTTGCAAGAAAAAATGAATGAACACTTTCTTGGAAACCTCATTTTTCTTTTGTTTTCGCTTGAAATTGTGAGTTGGATTATTGGTTCTTTTATAGATTATAATGCTGGAATAAAAAGTGAACTTTTCTTTTTTGTGATGATTTATTATTCTACGCTTTATCTGAAAAAATATGATGACAAACTGTTACATGTGTCAAGAAAAACGCTGTTTTCTTGGGGGGGTATGCATTTGTATCGTAAGCGCCCCATAACAAGGCACCTATCCAATCAGTCACTCCTCCAGTATACTGTAATAAAAAACAAACTGGAGGATTTTTTTATGTCACAACCCATCGTCCCATTGACTGTTCCCAAATCACGACGCTCTGAAAAGAAAAGCAGAAATGAGATCCTGATGAAGATTTGTCACGAAAAAGTAGAACTCACTTTCTTTCACTCTATCAACCAAGAGGTGTTGGAAACAATCCTGGATAAGGTACTGTTCTATGACAATCCGGCTCAGTGATTTAGGTCAAGTCTACTTGGTTTGCGGGAAAACAGATATGCGTCAAGGGATTGATTCTCTCGCCTACCTTGTCAAAAGTCAGTTCAATCTGGATCCCTTCTCCGGTCAGGTCTATCTCTTTTGCGGAGGTCGAAAAGATCGATTCAAAGCTCTTTATTGGGATGGACAGGGATTTTGGTTATTGTATAAACGTTTTGAAAATGGGAAATTGACCTGGCCAAACAATGAAGAGGAGGTTAAGGCGCTAACTTCCGAGCAGGTGGACTGGCTCATGAAAGGATTTTCTATCAGTCCAAAAATAAATGTTTCAAAAAGTCGTGATTTCTATTGAAATCATGGCTTTTCTTTGTGTAAAAACTAGAATTCTAGTCATTATGATTAGGATTCATTTTTATGGCTTATACCTATTCGAAGGACAATTTTATTTTATACAAGTTTTTTATGTGTGAGGTAGCTTGTTGACGAATAGTTCTGCATTTGTAGGTTAGAGAAGTTAAATGTTGTATTTTTTGTCTACAGTCCTCACTATGGTATAATCTTCATATGAAAAAGATAAGTGATTTAGGTTTAACGGGTCGAAAGCTGGTTGGTGAGGCGCTGATTCTAGTCATCATAGGTATTGGTTTTCTGATTGCTGGTTGGCAATTTCCTGGGTTGATTTTGCGTTTTATTCACGCTGGGTTATTCTTCTTAGCCCTTTATGAATTGAGCATGATTTTCTTCAGAAAGAAGAAGTCAAATGAAAGTATTTTAGCTTTGGTGGGCAAGGCTGTTTTGTTTGGTATTCTGGCTAGCATTGACTTGGCCGTTCAGATTCCCCTGTATTTTGCGGCGATATTTATTGGTATATACCAGTTGTTTACAGCAGTGATTAATTTTATTACCTATTATTTGTATCGAAAAGATCGGGTTGAACCACGGCTTCGTTTTTTGATGGATGGGATTTGGTTATCTGTCTTGGGGATAGCTTCCCTTTTTGTATCTGGTACACAATTGGTTGTACAGACCTTGGTCATTGGTGTTTATTTGATCCTCTATGGTATGACTAATTTGCGGGATGGTTTATTGTTTGAAGAAGCAGTAGAGCAGCAACGTCCCAAGCGTCATCTTCGTGTGACCCTTCCCTTATTTATCGCTGCCCTAGTCCCAAGGTTGACCCTGCAAAGAGTTAATGACTTTTTGGCAGATAACAAAGGAGAGACTCCTCAGTCTATCTACAACACCCATAAAGAGTGGGTGGGTAATCCCTCCCTAGAAGTATTTGTACATGTCGGTGAGGAAGGATTTGGAGCAGTAGGACATATTGATTTGAGCTATAAGGGTCGTGTTTATGGCTACGGTTCCTATGATGTCCTTTCAGAGCGCTTGGGAGGTGCAATTGGCGATGGTGTTTTGTTTAAAGCAGAGCGCAATGCTTATATCCGTTTTTGTACTCAAGAAGGAATGACCATGCTTGGTTACCAATTGACCTTGAATACTGAACAAGAAAAAGCGGTTGAAGAAAGGTTGGCTGAGATTGATAAATTATTGATTCCTTGGAATCCTAGTGCAGAGAAGGTAGCAACAACTGCAGATGGTCAACCAACTGAAATGTACGCCTACCGTATCAAAAAAATCATTGGCGCTCAATTGTTCAAATTTAAAAAATCGAAATTTAAAACCTATTTCTTCCTTTCCACCAATTGTGTCCTTTTGGCAGATTCCGTCATTGGACAAGCGGGAACGGATATCCTTGGTATTCGTGGATTTATCGCCCCTGGCACCTATCAAACCTATCTGGATCAAGAATATGAAAAACCACATAGTATGGTTGTTGCAAAGAACATTTATTATCGCAAAGAAAAATCCTAGTATTTGCTCAATGTCATTAAGTTAACTAATCTATCACATTTTGTGGTAGATTAGTTTTTTATGTTACACTAAAAATAAAGGGGGAAAAATCATGCTAGACCAGATTAAATCTCATTTATTTGAAAGTATCAATGACATCGTTTCCTCTGCCGACCAGTTTGTACTTCATCCTGAAAAAGATTTTAGTCGGAAAAGTCAGCTAACGATGAAAACCATGATTCAAGCTATACTGACCATGGGTGGTAATGCCTTAGCCAAAGAGCTACTTGATTTAGATTTGCCAGTCACTCAATCTGCCTTTGTCCAACGACGATATCGGATCAAACATCAAGCTTTTAAAACCCTGTTTGCCAATATTACTTCTAAAATTCCAACTTCTAAAGATCTCCCTATCCTAGCTGTTGATGGTAGTGATGTGGTTCTACCAAGAAATCGTTCTGATAAAACAACCTCGTTCCAAACTGGACCACACCACACTCCTTACAATCTCATTCATATCAATGCTCTCTACAATCTTGAACAAGAGATTTATCATGACCTACGAATTCAGGATAATCGGGAGGTTGATGAGCGTGCGGCTTTCATCGACATGATGGAGAGTTGTCCCTTTTGAACAAGCTCTGGTGATAATGGATAGGGGGTATGAATCCTACGATGTCATGGCGCATTGCCAGGAGAAAAATTGGTCGTATATTATTCGTATTCGCGAGGGAAATAATTCGATGAAAAAGAGTTTTCGTCTCCCTGATACTCCTTGTTTTGATGAGGCATTTGACCTAAACATCTGTCGCAAACAAACCAATGACATGAAAGAACTGTATCGAGACTTCCCTAATCAGTATCATTTTTTACCTCATAATGCTTCCTTTGACTTTTTACCAAACTCTAGTCGAAAAAGTGATCCAATCAGTTTTTATGACCTTCATTTTCGGATGGTGCGCCTCGAAATCAAGCCAGGTTTCTTTGAAACTTTGGTGACAAATACGGATTATTCACCAGAAAAATTAAAAAATCTCTATGCCTACAGATGGGGCATAGATACCAGTTTTCGTGACCTAAAATACAGTATTGGGTTGACTCATTTTCATGCGAAAAAGAAGGAAGGAATTCTCCAAGAAATCTACGCTCGCTTTATCAATTTTAATGTTTGTAAATGGCTAACCTCACACGTTACCATTAAAACATCAAAGTTAAAACAGACTTATAAAATTTGTTTTTCAGACTCTGTTTATGCCTGTCGAAAATTTCTTAGAGAAGAACCAACTTCCTTCCAATTAGAAACCTACATTGCTAAGCATTTATCCATTATTCGACCCAATCGAACCTTCCAAAGAAAGATAAAAAGCCAGGCTCCCGTAAGCTTCACTTATAGAGTAACATAATAGTTAAAAAATTGGGTTAAAAACCTTCCTTTTTGTGCGCCCTAAATACAAAAACTATTCCCGTCTTGTCATCAACTGCTCAGACGGGAATAGTTTCTTTAGCTGCTTAAATGCTTAACTTAATGACATTGAGTATTTGCTAGGTTTTTCTATTTGATCAGGCATCCTCATACCGCAAAATCCCTGATTTCATGCTATAATAGTTCTATGGATAAAAACAAATTATTATTAATTGATGGCTCTTCTGTAGCCTTTCGTGCTTTCTTTGCACTCTATCATCAAATCGATCGGTTTAAGAGTCCGACTGGTCTTCATACCAACGCCATTTATGGTTTCAACCTGATGTTGGATCACATGATGAAGCGGATTGAGCCGACTCACATTTTGGTGGCATTTGATGCAGGGAAGACAACTTTCCGAACAGAGATGTTTGCGGACTATAAGGCAGGTCGTGCCAAAACACCAGATGAGTTCCGTGAGCAATTTCCCTTTATCCGTCAGATGCTAGATGCCATGGGGATTAAGCACTATGAGCTGAACCAGTACGAAGCCGACGATATTATCGGTACTTTGGATAAAATGGCAGAGCGGACAGACATTCCTTTCGATGTGACCATTGTCAGCGGTGATAAAGACTTGATTCAGCTGACGGATGAAAACACTGTTGTGGAAATTTCCAAGAAAGGGGTTGCCGAGTTCGAAGAATTTACCCCTGCCTACCTCATGGAAAAAATGGGAATCACGCCAACACAGTTTATTGACCTCAAAGCCCTCATGGGAGATAAGTCCGATAACATTCCTGGTGTGACGAAAATCGGTGAAAAGACAGGTTTGAAGCTTCTAACCGAGTTTGGTTCCTTGGAAGGAATTTATGAACATATCGATAGCATGAAGGCTTCAAAAATGAAAGAAAATCTGATTGCGGATAAGGAACAGGCCTTTCTTTCTCGAACCCTTGCGACCATCGATACGCAGGCACCGATTGAAATTGGTCTGGATGACATTGTTTATCAAGGCCCTAAGGTGGATGAACTGGGACAATTTTATGATGACATGGGCTTCAAGCAATTAAGGGCTCAGTTAGGCACGACGAACACGCAAGAGGAAGAAGTACTGGATTTTCAAATCGTATCCGAAGTCAGCTCTGCTATGTTCAAAAAAGACCAATTCTTTTACTTTGAAATCTTGGGGGAGAATTACCACCGAGAAGAGGTAGTTGGTCTGGCTTGGGGGGACAAGGATGGTATCTATGTTGGTGGTCCTGAGCTCTTGGATAGTCCAGCCTTGAAGGATTTTCTGGAACACCAGCCTATCAAAACCTATGATTTCAAGCGTGGTAAGGTTTTGCTTGCTCGTAAAGGGATTGATTTGCCACCTGCAACCTTTGATAGCCGACTCGCTAAGTATTTGCTTTCGACAGTTGACGACAATGCGCTGACAACCATCGCCCATCTTTATGGACAGACCAGCTTGATTCCTGACGAGGCTATTTATGGCAAAGGTGCGAAGTTGGCTCTGCCTGAGCGTGATGTGTTCTTCCCACATTTGGCCCGCAAGGTGCAGGTCTTGATGGAGACAGAAGCACCGATGTTGGCCAAGTTAGAGGAAAACCAGCAGTCCGATCTTCTCTTTGAGATGGAGTTGCCACTTGCCAATGTCTTAGCCAAGATGGAAATTGCTGGAATCAAGGTAAAAGTTGAGACCCTAAAAGCCATGCAGGCTGAAAATGAAGTCTTGATTGAGCAGTTGACCAAGGAAATCTATGAGTTGGCTGGTCAAGAATTTAATATCAATTCACCTAAGCAATTAGGGACTATTCTCTTTGAGGATATGGGCTTGCCCTTGGAATACACCAAGAAAACCAAGACAGGCTATTCTACAGCGGTGGATGTCTTGGAACGGTTGGCCCCAATTGCCCCAGTTGTTTCAAAAATTTTGGACTACCGTCAGATTACCAAGCTTCAGTCTACTTATGTTATCGGCTTACAGGATGCCATTTTAGAAGATGGTAAGATCCATACTCGCTATGTGCAGGATTTGACGCAGACAGGTCGTCTTTCTTCGACGGATCCCAACCTGCAAAATATTCCTGTTCGTCTGGAACAAGGTCGTTTGATTCGTAAGGCTTTTGTTCCTTCGCTTGAAAATAGTGTCCTCTTGGCGTCGGACTATTCACAGATTGAATTGCGTGTATTGGCCCATATTTCCCAAGACCAACACTTGATTGAAGCCTTCCAACAGGGTGCTGACATTCACACGTCAACAGCCATGCGTGTTTTTGGGATTGAAAAGGCAGAGGATGTGACACCAAATGACCGTCGGAATGCCAAGGCCGTTAACTTTGGTGTGGTCTATGGAATTTCTGATTTCGGTCTTTCCAACAACCTTGGCATTTCCCGTAAAGAAGCCAAAAACTATATCGATACCTATTTTGAACGTTTCCCTGGTATCAAAAACTACATGGAAACCATTGTGCGAGAGGCACGTGATAAGGGCTACGTAGAAACGCTCTACAAGCGTCGTCGGGAATTACCAGAAATCAACTCTCGGAATTTCAATGTCCGTAATTTTGCGGAGCGGACAGCTATCAACTCACCGATTCAGGGTTCGGCCGCAGACATTCTCAAAGTAGCCATGATCAATCTTGATAAGGCACTGACAGAAGCTGGTCTTTCGACCCGTATGCTCTTGCAGGTACACGATGAGATTGTCTTAGAGGTGCCAATGGCAGAGCTGGAAACAGTAAAAGCTATGGTTAAGGAGACCATGGAGTCGGCCATTCAGTTGTCAGTCCCATTGATTGCGGATGAAAATGAAGGTGAGACTTGGTACGAAGCCAAATAAGCAAAAGGAAGTAAATCGATGAAGAAATCACTTGTACTGATGGGATTACTGAGTTTGTTTCTCACTGCATGTGGTGGTAAGGAACAAACGAGTTCGAGTCAACAGTCGAGTTCATCAGGAGAAGAATTCTCAGCCACCTTGCCTATTTTACAGGAGAAAGAAGATACAAGTAACGAAAAGTTAGATGTCTTGGCCAATGCAGAAACCATTGTCGTCAACCCAAATCCTCCAGTGGATGAGACGCAAAAAGGCCACAAGGTTCATGCGGCCAACAATGGTGTAGCGGAACAAGATGAAAATGGAAATATTAAAGAGTATTTTCGTTATTACGATGTTCCATCAACATGGACGATGAATGTGGAAAACACCGAAGATGAGACTCTGATGGCTGTCTATGATGTGAAAGAAGGTGCCAGTACCTTTATGGTTCAGCTCTATACGATCAATGCCTTCAATCAATCTCCACTAGAGGATGGTCGCAATATGACCATGGACGAGCTGGCCGAACGCATGAAAGAGACCAATCACGATTTTTCAGAAGAAACGGTTGTGACAATTGCTGGTCAAGAGTGGCAGGTTGGACGCCAGATTCTCAGTGACCAAAAATTGGCTCGTTTAACCTTCTACCGTATGGAATCTACTGGTTCTTATGATGATTCTGTCGTCGTAGGGGCAGTCTACTATTCTTTAGATGCAGGACTGGACAAGGATCGCACCCTTTTAAAAACAACCATAGGCCAATTGAAGGATGTTGTTTACCAAATATCTAAAAAGTAGCATTCATTGTTCCAATACCCAAGGACATTCCATTAAAGGAGAATTACATGACGTACGCATTTCAAAATCCTAGTCAGGATACTATTTTCGACTATCTTAAAGAAGCTAAAACTATCGCGGTTGTTGGTTTATCCAATCGGGAAGAAACAGCAGCCTATCGGGTTTCTAGGATCATGCAGGACGCTGGTTATCGGATTATTCCAGTAAATCCACGGTCTGCTGGAGAAACAATTCTTGGTGAGACTGTTTATGCAAGTCTCAAAGATATTCCTCTTTCCATCGATATTGTGAATGTCTTTAGACGGAGTGAATTTCTCCCAGACGTTGCTCGTGAATTCATTGAAACAGATGCTCGAATTTTCTGGGCTCAACTCGGTTTGGAAAGTGAGGAAGCTGAGGAAATCCTTCGTCAGGCAGGTCGAGACCAAATTGTCATGAACCGATGCATTAAGATAGAATACCAAAAGATGATTGGAGAATAAATTTATCATTGAGTACCAGTTTCGGTGATAAAAAATAAAAGCTATAGAATCTTGGTGGATTCCTTTTAAGGGGAAGAGGCCGGTTCTATAGCTTTTTCACTTTTTCATTGCAAAAAACCGAGCACGGTTGGCTCGGTTAGTGGTTAACGATCGTCAGATGGTTTTAGTTGATTGCTGCAAGAAGCGCATCTGCTTGTTGTTCGAGTTTTGTAAGAGTTTCTTCAGACAATTCCAATACACCTGTTCCCCACGCTTCTGGATTAACAGTAGAGCCTGTGAATTCGCCAGCAATGTGAGTACGGATAAATGGAAGTAGGTGTTGGAAATCCTTAAACAAATGTTCGTGTCCACCATTTGCGACTGCTGAGACAGTTGTGATTTTATCTTGGAGGATAGAAGCTCCTTTTGGATTGGATAAGTCAAGTGAACGGCTGAGCCAGTCAAGAGTATTTTTTACGACACCAGGGATTGCATAATTATAGACTGGTGAGAAAATCCAGATAGCATCCGCCTCAGCTACTTGTGCTCGTAACTCTGCAATTTCAGGAAGGATAGGAGTTTCAATATCTTCGTTGAACAAAGGAATTTTTGCAAGATCAACATAAGAGACTTGGGCTTTCTCTGCTAAGAATGCTTCGGCCTTTTTAGCCATTTGATGGTTGAATGAACCTTTACGAAGAGAACCAACTAAAAATAGAACATTTGCCATAAAGTAAATAGCTCCTTAAAATAATTTGATAGATTTAGTATAACTTTTTTATCACTAGTTAGCAATAGTAAGTTTAGTTAGTTTTTAAATTTTTTCAAAATCTCAGCTAGTTGATCTTGCTCTTCTTGACTGAGGACGGAAAAGAGTTCGCCGACATGTGCATAATGATCAGGTAAGATTTTTTCAATGATTTCTCGGCCATATGGTGTTAGACCGATTCGAAATGCTCTTCTATCCTTGCAGTCGATGGTTTTGGAAATGTAGCCTTCTCGAATCATATTTTTGATGACCACTGTCATGTTTCCTGATGTGCTCAGCAATTTATCGATTAGGTCCTGAATTCTCAAGTCGCCCTTGTTGTAGAGTGCCTCCAATACTCCAAATTGGGCAACGGTCAGTCCATATTTTCTGATGGTTTCCATTTCTTTTTTTGAAATAGTATTTGCTGCTCTTCGAAAAACGACAAGGCTGTGTAAGGCATGTTTGTTTTCGTTTAATGATTTTTCTACGCTATTCATACGAATATTTTAGCAATATTTACATTGATTGGCAAGTGATTTCCTAAAAAATAGAAAGGTATACTTGAATATTTTTTGTAAAATTTCCATTTGAATTTCTAGAAAAAATAGCATTGCAGGGGGATTTGTAGTATAATAGGGATACTATGGAAAAAAAATTCAGCCGTCTCTTGGCATTTGCTAGTGGCCGTTTGGGTCAATGTCTTATTGGTTTTTTTGTTCTTGCATTCAGTGTTATCTTTTTAATCCTCTACGTTTGGGAGCAGTCTTCTCGTCCTTTTGAGGAGGCTAGAGTTGGGGCGCAACAGATTGCGCAGCAATATGCAGATGTGAATCAGGTGGATGACTTTGCAATCTATAATGGTACGGAAACGTATTATAGCTTGAAAGGTAAGGATAAGAACGGAGATGAGGTATACGTGTTGATACCAAGTTCTTCGTCCACTATTTACGTCTATCCAGTTGGGGCAGGGATTACAAAGGAAGAAGCGCAAGCAATTGCTCAGGAGAATGGTGCAAAGACGGCTGATCGAACCATTCTAGGCTATAGGGATGGTAAACTGATTTGGGAAGTCAAATCGGGGACAGCCTATTATTTGGTGGATTTTGAAACAGGTGACTTTGTCAAGATGGAGGGATTATGAGCAAGTTATCACGACGTGTCTTAGAGATGGAAGAAAGTGTGACCTTGGCTGCTGGTGCGCGTGCGAAAGCACTCAAGGCTGAGGGCCGCGATATTTTAGAACTAACGCTGGGGGAACCAGATTTTGTTACTCCTAAAAATATTCAAGAAGCAGCTATTCAAGCCATCGAAAATGGCAAGGCTAGTTTTTATACAGTAGCTTCTGGTCTTCCAGAGTTGAAAGATGCGGTAAATACTTACTTTGAGAAGTTCTATGGTTACTCTATTCAACGCAATCAAGTAGTAGTGGGTACGGGTGCCAAGTTTATTCTCTATGCTTTCTTTGCGGCGGTCATCAATCCAGGTGACGAGGTTCTCATTCCAACACCTTACTGGGTTTCATATGCAGACCAAATCAAGATGAATGAAGGGGTGCCAGTCTTTGTGACTGCGACGGAAGAGCATCATTTCAAGGTTACAGTTGATCAGTTAGAAGCAGCTCGGACTGACAAGACCAAGGTCCTCTTGCTCAATAGTCCATCCAATCCTACGGGTATGATTTATAGTCGTGAAGAATTGGAAGCTATTGGTAATTGGGCTGTAAAACATGATTTGTTGATCTTGGCGGATGATATTTACGGTCGTTTGGTATACAACGGTAATACCTTTACACCGATTTCTAGTATTTCAGAGAGCATTCGTCAACAGACCATTGTTATCAATGGTGTTGCAAAAGCCTATGCCATGACTGGTTGGCGGGTTGGTTATGCAGTAGGTAATCCAGAAATTATCGCAGCCATGGGTAAAATTATCGGTCAAACGACTTCAAACCTGACCACAGTTGCCCAATATGCGGCCATTGAAGCCTTTACAGGCCCCCAAGATACGGTAGAAACCATGCGTCAAGCTTTTGAAGAACGACTCAATACCATCTATCCTTTGCTTGCAGAGGTACCTGGATTTGAAGTAGTCAAACCTGAAGGAGCCTTTTATCTCTTCCCAAATGTGAAAAAAGCCATGGAAATGAAAGGCTTTACAGACGTAACGGAGTTTACGACAGCCATTTTGGAAGAAGTCGGTGTGGCTTTGGTAACTGGTGCAGGATTTGGTGCTCCTGAGAATATTCGTCTCAGCTATGCGACAGATATGGACACGCTGAAGGAAGCGGTCGCTCGTTTACATACATTTATGAAAAAATAATAAAGAGGAAATAGAATGTCTAGAAAATTGATTACGATTAACCAAGTGAAAGATTACGTGGGTCAGGAAGTGACCATCGGTGCCTGGGTTGCCAACAAGTCAGGTAAAGGGAAATTGGCCTTCTTACAATTACGTGATGGAACAGCTTTCTTCCAAGCAGTTGCTTTCAAGCCAAACTTCATTGAAAAATTCGGTGAAGAAGCTGGTACAGAGAAGTTTGATGTGGCGAAACGGTTGAGCCAAGAAACTTCTGTATATGTGACAGGGATTGTGAAGGAAGACGAACGTTCTAAGTTTGGTTATGAGTTGGATGTGACAGACCTTGAAGTGATCGGTGAGTCACAAGATTATCCAATTACGCCTAAAGAACATGGTACAGACTTCCTTATGGATAACCGTCACCTTTGGTTGCGTTCTCGTAAACAAGTTGCCATCCAACAAATTCGTAATGCCATCATCTATGCAACCTATGAATTCTTTGAAAAAAATGGCTTTATCAAATTTGATAGCCCAATCTTGTCAGGAAATGCGGCAGAAGATTCAACAGAATTGTTTGAAACAGACTATTTTGGTCAGCCTGCTTACTTGAGCCAATCAGGTCAGCTTTACCTTGAAGCTGGTGCCATGGCACTTGGTCGTGTCTTCGACTTTGGTCCTGTTTTCCGTGCGGAAAAATCAAAAACCCGTCGTCACTTGACAGAATTTTGGATGATGGATGCGGAATACTCATTCCTCAGCCATGAAGAGTCACTTGATTTGCAAGAAGCTTATGTTAAAGCTTTGATTCAGGGCGTTATTGACCGAGCTCCTCAAGCCTTGGAGACTCTTGAGCGTGATGTGGATGCTTTGAAACGCTACATCGCTGAGCCTTTCAAACGTGTAGCTTATGATGATGCCATTACTCTTCTGCAAGAGCATGAAGCGGACGAAGATACAGACTATGAACACATCGAGCATGGGGATGACTTTGGTTCACCTCATGAAACATGGATTTCAAACTACTTTGGCGTGCCAACCTTTGTTGTGAACTATCCAGCTAGCTTTAAAGCTTTCTATATGAAACCAGTGCCTGGTAACCCAGAACGTGTACTCTGTGCAGACTTGCTTGCTCCAGAAGGCTATGGTGAAATCATCGGCGGTTCAATGCGTGAGGACAACTATGATGCCTTGGTAGCGAAAATGGATGAACTTGGTATGGACAAGTCAGAATATGACTTCTACCTTGATCTTCGTAAATACGGTTCTGTGCCACACGGTGGTTTCGGTATCGGTATCGAACGCATGGTTACATTCGTAGCAGGTACAAAACATATCCGTGAAGCGATTCCGTTCCCGAGAATGTTGCATCGCTTGCATCCGTAAGTAATTTAATAGATATACAGACAGACTACAAATGTGGTCTGTTTTTCTGGTGTCAATTGACATTTTGAACGAATTGTTTTACAATGTATTACAAGAAGAAAGTAGGTGGAATGATGGGAATTGTATCCTTGCGATTAAATGAAACAGAAGAAGAAATCTTCAGAAGCTATGCCATTCATACAGGAAAAAGCCTGTCTGAGTTATTCAAAACTGCACTTGTTGAACAGATAGAAGACCAGTTGGACTATGAAATTGGTATCAAGGCTTTGAAGAAATTCCAAGAAAATCCTGTTACACACTCGATTGATGATGTTCTTGCGGAGTTAGAAGATGGCTTATAAACTTGTTCTCAGCGATGATGCTTTGAAGCAGTTGAAAAAAATGGACCGGCATGTAGGGATGATGCTTGCTAAGGATTTGAAAAAAAGATTGGACGGTTTGGAAAATCCAAGACAGTTTGGTAAGGCCTTGGTAGGAGACTATAAGGGCCTGTGGCGGTATAGAGTGGGGAATTACCGTGTGATTTGCGATATTATTGATAACAAAATGGTCATCTTAGCTCTTGAAATCGGGCATCGGAAAGATATTTATCGAAAATGATTGCTTATTATCCGTGTCAACTGGCACGGTTCTTTTTCATTTTTATTTATTTTGAAAAGAAAACATAGAGAACGAATATAGTTTGTATATATTTATTTGAAATGATAAAATATAGTTATCATCTATACAAATGAGAGGGCTTAGTTATGCCAACAGTAATAAGGGATAAACAAATCAACTTCAAAGTAAACTCAGAATACTTTGAATTAGCGAAAGAGGTCTTTCAGGAAAACGGACTGGATATTACATCAGCATTCAATGAATTTGTCCAAGAGGTCGCAATTTCCAAAACATTACCTTTTAAGACAGTAGAGGAAAAAGAGAGAGAGAAGTTAATTGCTCGACTTCAAGAAGAAGTTTCCACTAGCTATGAAGAGCTAAAAGCAGGTAAGGGGTTGTCGGTTGAGGAAGCAAGAAAGGCAGTACTAGGATAATGGAGAAATATAGAGTCATTATTTCGCCAAGGCTTATTGAGCAAATCAAAAGCATTAGGGATTATGTTGCTAATGTGAAACTGAGTCCAGAAACTGCAGAGCGTTTAGTAACGGCCATTTTTGATGAGATAGAGAGTCTAGAACTCTTTCCGGAGCGTGGATTCGATGCTGATGAAAAAATTGGAGTTAAGATTGATAAGAATGGACGTAGTAGCCGAGGAATAACCATTCAAAATGTAAAATATATTGTCATCTATACTGTAAACCAGGAAGCGCATTCCGTTGAAGTTGCTTTCCTATTCTTATCCAAGACTGATTATGCTAAACTTTTTCGATAGGAATACATATAAATCCATTGACAATGTGGTTGCTTCAAAAGAATCTGTGCAATGTAGCTATCCTACACCTGGTGAGAAAGAAACGAATTTCATGAGTCTCATTGGATTAACGGTATTAGCGACAAGCTTTGCTTATGCTACTCGTCAGCGAGGTAAAGAAAGAGTCGATTGATTATGGAAATTTTGTAATTTGCTTACATTTCCTTTATAGAATCCTTTAATATAATGGGGATGGACAGACTACAAATGTGGTCTGTTTTTTCTTGCAAATTTTGAGGCTTTTAATTATAATTATTCTAAATAAACAATTGGAGTCTGTATGAAAGAAAAGCACTTAGGAATTGAAATTATTCGTCTGGCCTTTCCAGCAACAGTTGAAAATATTTTTCAGACCTTGGTAGGGTTTGTGGATACTTTATTGATTGCACAGTTGGGATTGGTCGCGGTGACGGCAGTTGGTTTGGCCAATACGATTTTGAATGTCTATTTAGCAGTCTTTATGGCTATTGGTGTTGGTGGAACAGCCCTCATTGCTCGTAGTTTGGGAGCTGGTCACCAAAAAAAGGCTCGTCAATATTCCCGCCAGACACAGGCAACCTCTATTGCGTTTGGGATTTTGTTTGGCTTAGTTTCAATCGTCTTTGGTCGGTGGATGTTACAAGCCATGGGGGCAAGTGGTAAGGCCTTGGAAGATGCTCAGGTATTCTTTTTCTGGGTTGGTGGTTTTTCCCTTCTCCATGCCAGTATGACTGGTTTGGGTACGATTTTGAGGGCTACAGGCGATACGGTCACACCCATGAAGGTGGGAATTACCACAAATGTGACCAATCTAGTGTTGGATTATTTCTTGATTTTCGGCATCGGGTCTTGGAATGGTTTGGGTATTTTTGGGACCGCACTCGGTACCATCTTTGCTCGTCTTCTTGGATGTTATCTGCTCAGTCGCGAGGTTCAAAAAACGGACTTAGCGCTTGAACTCACTAGTAATGGAGTTTTGAGTGACTATCGGGAGTTGATTTCCTTGACCATTCCTGCTGCCTTGGAACGCTTGGTGATGCGTTTGGGGCAGGTTGTCTATTTTAGTTTGATTGTGGCTCTTGGGACAACTGTCTATGCCTCTCATATGATTGCTGGTAATATCGAAAGTTTCACCTATATGCCTGCTTATGGCCTTGCGACTGCAGCAGCGGTTTTGATTGGGCAAGCCTTGGGTAGGGGTGATATTCCGATGATCAGACGTCTTGCCTTTCTAAGCTCAGCCTATGGTTTAGTCATTATGTCCCTACTCGGCATTGTCTTATTTGTTGGCGCTCCAATATTTGCTCAGCTATTTACCAAAGACCTTGAAGCTATCCATCAAGTCGTTATCGCCCTGAAAATCGATGCGTTTAACCAACCAGGGCTTGCGGTTTCATTGATAATGGCTGGCGCACTGCAAGGGTTAGGAGATACAAAGTCACCTCTTTATTCCACAGCTATTGGGATGTGGGGGCTGCGCGTGGTTGGGGTAATTGTCCTCGGCCAGATCTTGGGATTAGGAATCGCAGGGGTATGGCTGTCGATTTTGATTGACCTTTTCTTGAGAGCTATCTTCCTCACATGGAGATTTATGGTAAAGACACGAAAACTAGCTGAATAGGCTGGTTTTTTGGTATAATAGAAATGAGTAAATAAAAAGGAGATTGACAGATGAAAACGATTCATACAGATAAAGCGCCAGCGGCGATTGGACCATATGTACAAGGAAAAGTGGTAGGAAACTTCCTATTTGCTTCAGGTCAAGTGCCTCTTTCACCAGAAACTGGTGAAGTTGTTGGGGAAACCATTCAAGAACAGACGGAACAAGTTTTAAAAAATATTGGGGCGATTTTGGCAGAAGCTGGGACAGATTTTGACCATGTGGTGAAAACAACCTGCTTCTTAAAAGATATGAATGATTTTCTTGCCTTTAATGAAGTGTACAAGACTGCTTTTTCAGCGGAATTTCCAGCTCGTTCTGCAGTTGAGGTGGCTCGTTTGCCACGTGATGTAAAGGTTGAGATAGAAGTGATTGCAGTCATTGGAGAATAGAGAGAATAGGAGGGACTGCCATGTCAGATAAACTCCATTTGGTCATTGTGACAGGGATGTCGGGTGCGGGTAAAACTGTAGCCATCCAATCCTTTGAGGATTTGGGTTATTTTACCATTGATAATATGCCTCCGACACTTTTGCCAAAATTTTTAGAGTTGATTCGTCATAGTCAAGATAACAACAAGATTGCTCTAGTGGTGGATATGCGGAGCCGATCATTCTTCTCTGAGATTCGGGAAGTGCTGGACGAAATTGAAAACGCAGAAGATCTTGACTTTAAAATCCTTTTCTTGGATGCGACCGATAGTGAGTTGGTTGCACGATACAAAGAAACACGCCGGTCACACCCCTTGGCAGCAACAGGCCGTGTATTGGATGGTATTCAGCTTGAGCGTGAACTCTTGGCTCCATTGAAAAATATGAGCCAAAATGTGATTGATACATCGGAACTGACTCCACGTAATTTACGGAAGGAGATTTCCGATCAATTTGCTAGTCAAGATAATCAGCCATCTTTTCGTATTGAAGTGATGTCCTTTGGCTTTAAATATGGCTTGCCACTAGATGCGGACTTGGTTTTTGATGTCCGTTTCTTGCCAAATCCTTATTATAAATTGGAATTAAGGCAAATGACCGGATTAGATCAACCTGTTTATGACTACGTGATGGATCATGAGGAATCAGAAGAATTTTACAAGCATTTGCTTGGTTTGATCGAACCAATTCTGCCAGGCTATCAGAAGGAAGGAAAATCTATTTTGACTATCGCCATTGGATGTACTGGTGGTCAACATAGAAGCGTAGCTTTTGCCAAACGCCTTGCCGACGATTTAGAAAAAAACTGGATTGTCAACCGTAGTCATCGCGACAAGGATAGACGGAAGGAAACGGTCAACCGCTCATGAGAAAACCAAAGATTACAGTGATTGGAGGCGGTACGGGGATTCCTGTGATTTTGAAGAGCCTTCGTGCCAAGGATGCCGATATCACAGCGATTGTGACTGTTGCTGATGATGGAGGTTCGTCAGGCGAGATTCGTCAGGCCTTACAGGTGACGCCTCCGGGTGACTTGCGCAATGTCCTTTTGGCTATGTCAGATATGCCAAAGCTTTATGAAAAGATTTTTCAATATCGATTTGCTGAATCGGACGGCCCCTTGGCGGGTCATCCTCTGGGAAACTTGATTATTGCGGGTATTTCTGAGATGCAGGGATCCACTTATGATGCCATGCGCTTATTGACACGCTTCTTTCATACGACTGGTCGGATCTATCCGTCTAGTGAAACGCCTTTAACCCTACATGCTGTTTTTACAGATGGGACAGAAGTGGTTGGTGAAAGTAACATTGCCAACTACAAGGGGATGATTGGTCATGTTTATGTGACAAATACGTATAATGATGAGGAACCGAAAGCCAGCCGTCAAGTAGTACAATCGATTATGGACAGCGACTTGGTTGTTTTAGGACCAGGCTCTCTGTATACCTCTATCTTACCTAATATCATGATTCCAGATATTGGTAAGGCACTTTGTGAGACAGAAGCACAAGTCGTCTATATTTGTAACATCATGACCCAACGGGGCGAAACAGAATCATTTACAGATGCCAATCACGTCAGTGTGTTGAATGCACATCTGGCCAGTCAATTTGTCGATACTGTTCTTGTGAATATTGAGCCCGTTCCTCAAGAATACATGAATACCCATGCCTTTGATGAGTATTTGGTGCAGGTCAAGCATGATTTTCGAGGCTTACAGGACCAGGGCTGTCGCATCATTTCTTCCAACTTTTTGAAACTAGAAAATGGTGGTGCCTTCCACGATGGGGATTTAGTCGTGGAAGAGCTATTTAACATTTTGCAGGTGCGAACATGAGTTTCACTGTGCAGGTCAAAGAAGAATTACTGCTTCAATCCAATCAAAATAAAAGTGAATTGTCAGCCATTATCAAGTTGGCTGGTAGTCTTGGTCTTGCTTCTTCAGGGCTGACTCTTTCGATTAGCACTGAAAACGCTAAGATTGCGCGTCATATCTATGAACTGTTCTTTCACCTTTATCAGATAAAAGCAGAAATTCGGCATCATCAAAAGTCAAATTTAAAGAAAAATCGTGTTTATTCGGTTTTTGTGCAAGATGGGGTCAACGAGATTCTCAATGATCTCCATCTGGCTGACAGTTTTTTTGGTTTGGATACAGGGATTTCACCAAGAGTTTTGGAAAATGATTCGTGGAGTCAGGCTTATTTACGTGGTGCTTTTTTAGCAAGTGGTTCTGTAAAGGATCCTGAAAAAGGCAAATACCAATTGGAAATTGCCTCTGTCTATAGTGATCATGCCTATGACTTGGCTAATTTGATGCAGAAATTTTTATTGGATGCTAAGGTTATCGAACGGTCGAAGGGAACCATTACCTACCTACAACGGGCAGAAGATATTATGGACTTCCTTTTGGTGATTGGGGCAGAAGAAGCAAAGACTGAGTTTGAAAATGTGAAATTGTTACGGGAAGCTCGGAATGATTTGAATCGTGCTACTAATGCTGAAGCGGCCAATATTGCCAAGACAGTCACTGCTAGCATGAAAACCATTAATAATATTATTAAAATAATGGATACAATCGGTATAGACCAGTTGTCGGGTGATTTACAAGAAATTGCTCAATTGCGCATTCAACATCCTGATTATTCGATCCAGCAGTTAGCTGAAAGCCTGTCACAGCCCATTACCAAGAGTGGTGTTAACCATCGTTTACGTAAGTTAAATAAAATTGCAGAAGAATTATAGGTGTTATTGTGAATAATCACTTCCTGCCCTGTTTCAGTTCTCATCGAGGAAGGAGCTGTGGCAGTAGGTGATTATTTTTTTGTGTGTAGCGATTTTGTATCCGCTTCCATAAAATGTTAGATTTTATCGATTCAGTATGGTAAAATATACATAGAAGATTGTCGTGATTGGAGGTTTCTGAATGATTAGTAATGAACAGTATGATTATCTCAAAACACATCAGACATTTGCACAACTTACCAGAGAGGCTTTTGATCAGTTAGCGAGGCATATCCGTTTTAGAAAGATTGCTAAGGGACAGGTCATTTTTTATGCACAGGACCCAAGAGATTACTTTTTTGTCTTGTCTCGTGGTTATGCCCGTATTGAACAGTACGATGAGACGGACACCTTTACCTATCTTGACTACATTCGGGAAGACAGTGCATTTCCATTTGGCGGGATGTTTCAAGACAAGGACTATTTTTACACAGCAATTGCGATTACAGATGTAGAATGTTTTATCATTCCCATGGACTTATTTGAATCTCTCTCGATGGTCAATCCAAGGCAGCTTGTCTATATTTGTAAAAAACTATCCCGTGTTTTACACTTTCAGGAGTTACGCTTGCGAAATGCCCTCCAATCCAAGGCAACTGAGCGGGTGATTCAAGTGCTTGCCTTGCTTTATTGGGATATGTGTCAACGGAATCACCTATCATCCTTGCCATTTGAAATCCATATCTTGGAGCTATCTCAATTGGCAGCAACGACACGAGAAACAGTTAGTCATGTGCTAAAACAGCTGATTAGCGAAGAAAAAATTACTTATTGCCATAAAAAATTAACCTATTTAGATACCACCTTTTTCTTAGAAAATCTGACAGAAACACATTGATGTTTCTGTCAGAATGAAGACAAACATCTCGACTGATGTTTGTCTTTTTCTGTTTATTGGTCTGATAGTCAGTCTTTTTGCCAGAATCGTGACTATTTGTACAATATAAAAAGGCTTCCCTGCCCTCATTTTTACCAATTTCTTGAGATTTAAACACGCCAAAGTCAGTCCAACCTTATCTTCCATTTTGGACTTGCCTTTCTCTCTTGTATAACGAAGATTGTGGTACTCTTTGGCTGTCCCAAAGAGGCGTTCAATGGTTTCTTTGCGCTTCTGGTAGAGCTCCTTCATACCTTTCCTGTGCCGAATCTCTTCACAGGTTTCTAAAGCCTCTTTCCAAATGTGTCGAGTTACCACTTTCTGCTTGTTCTTGCTTTCTGTACAAATTGATAGAAGTGGACAACTAGCACAGATAGCTGGATCACTCTTATATTCCCGATAACCTTCCCTGATTGTAGTGCGATAGGTTAAGACTTGATTCTCAGGACAGATATAACAGTCATAGTATTCATCGTAAACAAAATCCTTCGAGCGCAGTTTTCCCTTCTTCCCTTTCGGACGAGTGTAAGGAAAAACAGGAGTAATCTCTTGTTCCAGAAGGAAGTGAGCGATACTAGGGGTCTTATAGCCAGAATCGGCAATGAGAAAGCTAGGTTGAAAGGGCTGGAGCTTGGCGAAGAGTGCAGGAAAGGCCTGACTGTCATGGACATTGCCAGCCTCAACGCTATAAGCCAGAGCCCAACCATACTTGTCACAAGCCACCTGAGCTGTGTAGGCAAATACTTCCTTATGGTCCCCTTTATGAAACCAACCACTTTCTGGGTCGGTTGTAGAAATTTTCTTAGCGACGGGCCCCTCCTCTTTTGCGGGCCCTAGCGGCTTTTTTGCATGCTTTTCTCTATCTCTATTGATTTCAATCTCTAACTGCTCACTCATAAACTTGGCTTGCTTTTCAACTTCACGATTGATGAATTTGCGATTATTCGCCGCAGCTTTGATATGGGTACCGTCAATGAAAATTTCTGTCGGATCTATGAATCCTGCATTGACACAGAGACCTAAGATATGGGTGAAAATGCCTTCAATGACCTGTCTATCTTGGAAACGACGGACATAATTCTTTCCGTAGGTAGTGAAATGAGGCACCTTATCATCCAGTCGAAGACCAAGAAACCAACGATAGGCAGTGTTGACTTCAATTTCCTTAATGGTTTGACGCATGGAGCGAATACCGAAGAGGCATTGAAGGATAGGAATTTTAATGAGCAGAACAGGGTCAAGACTAGGGCGCCCTGTATCATCGCTATAGCTGTCTGCGACTATGTCATAGATAAAGGAGAAGTCAATAGCTTCCTCTATTTGACGAAGGAGATGATCTTGAGGAACAAGGTCATTTAAACTGTAGAAACCAAATTGACCGCGATTGTAGTCTGGGTTTTCTTTGTGTAACATAGCGATTCTCCCGCTGTTTATTAGCTAGTATTCCTATCTCTATTATACTACTTTACATATGAAAAAGCCGTTAGAAATACAATTCTAACGACTTTGTCTTCAATCTGACAGAAACACATTGATGTTTCTGTTTTTTTGTGTAGAGAATAGCTTGGAAATCACATTCTATTGTTGAATGAATTAGCTTTCAGATAAGGAACTGAGGTACAGGTGAGTCTATTCTAAGTTGGAAATAAGACATGCGCAGTAAGTCACTTTCATAGAGCAGGGCAAGCCGAAAGTGACGATGTATCAAAGCTAATTCAACTAACGGATATCAAAAAAATAAAAATGCATATATCCATATATATAAGATAAATATGCGGATAAAGTCAGCCAAAAATTGGAAAATACCCAAAAATATGAATAGAATGTGGTGGATTTCGCATTTTTGATGCCAAAAATTTCGCTTCCGAACTAAGAACCTTTGGTACACTACAGATATAAAGTGGAAAGGGAATGAAGGAAAGCGTACGGTCCTCCACCTTTCCCAGTCAAGAAAAAATATCAAAGGAGGGGGCTCTGATGTCACAAAGTCCAATTCATGTATTTTCAGAAATCGGGAAACTAAAAACGGTTATGCTCCATCGACCAGGTAAAGAAATTGAAAATTTGATGCCTGATCACCTTGAACGGTTGTTATTTGATGATATTCCTTTCTTAGAAGATGCACAAAAAGAACATGATGCCTTTGCGCAAGCTCTGCGAGATGAAGGCGTAGAAGTGTTATATTTGGAACAGTTGGCGGCGGAATCACTGACTAGTCCAGAAATTCGTGAACAATTTATTGATGAATACCTAGAAGAGGCCAACATTCGTGGTCGGATGTGTAGAAAAGCCATTCGGAAACTCTTACTTGCAATTGAGGACAATAAAGAGCTAATTGAAAAGACCATGGCTGGTATTCAAAAAGCTGAATTGCCGTCAGATGACATTGAAGAAAAAGGGTTAACAGACCTTGTTGAATCATCTTACCCATTTGCAATCGATCCGATGCCAAACCTGTACTTTACACGGGATCCTTTTGCAACAATAGGGAATGCGGTATCGCTTAACCACATGTATTCAGAAACCCGCAACCGTGAAACCATTTATGGTAAGTATATTTTTACTTACCACCCAGTCTATGGTGGCAAGGTTCCGCTGGTATATAACAGAAATGAAACCACACGTATTGAGGGTGGTGATGAGCTGATTTTATCCAAGGATGTGCTTGCGGTTGGGATCTCTCAACGGACAGACGCAGCTTCCATTGAAAAACTCCTCATTAACATATTTGAAAGAGGCGTTGGCTTTAAGAAGGTCCTTGCATTTGAATTTGCCAATAGTCGGAAATTCATGCATTTGGATACTGTTTTCACTATGGTAGATTATGATAAATTTACTATTCACCCAGAAATTGAAGGTAGCTTGCGTGTCTTCTCTGTTACTTATGAAAATGAAGAGCTTCATATTGAAGAAGAACATGGTGATTTGGCTGAATTATTAGCTGCAAACTTGGGCGTTGAAAAAGTTGACTTGATTCGTTGTGGTGGTGAAAATATTGTAGCTGCTGGTCGGGAACAATGGAACGATGGTTCCAATACCTTGACCATCGCACCTGGGGTTGTTGTGGTGTATAAACGGAATACCATTACCAATGCCATCCTAGAATCAAAAGGTCTTCGCTTAATCAAGATTAGCGGTAGTGAGTTAGTTCGGGGTCGTGGTGGACCGCGTTGTATGTCTATGCCTTTTGTCAGAGAGGATATCTAAATGAATGAACCAGATGTTGAACTGGTTATCGGAAGTGAGCCTTGGCATCGTGCATGTTCTATGTACGTAAGATATCGTGTCTTTGTAATGGAAAAATCCATTGCACGGGAAGATGAGTTTGATCAATATGACGAAGTTGGACGCGTCTATGCCAATCTACTCGTTCATGGCGAGCCAGTTTCTACCGGCCGTTTCTTACCAACAGAATTTGGAACTGCAAGATTGACTCGGATTGCTACCCTGGCCCCACACCGTGGGAAGGGATATGCTCGGGAAATTATCCAAAAATTGGAAGAATATGCTAAAAACACGAATGTTTTATGTATAAATATACATTCTGAGTTGACAGCTAAAACATTTTATGAGATGCTGGGGTATCAGCCAACTTCCGAAATCTATTTAGAAGATGGTGAATGGTGTCAGACTCTGACCAAAAATTTAATTTAAAAAAGAGGAGAAGGATAATGACAAACATTTTTAAAGGCAGACATTTTTTAGCGGAAAAAGATTTCACTCGCGCTGAATTAGAATGGTTGATTGATTTTGCAGCTCACTTAAAGGATTTGAAAAAGCGCAATATCCCTCATCGCTATTTAGAAGGTAAAAATATTGCCCTTTTATTTGAAAAAACATCCACTCGTACGCGTGCTGCATTTACTGTTGCGGCGATTGACTTGGGTGCACACCCTGAATATCTAGGTGCAAATGATATCCAGCTTGGTAAAAAAGAATCCACAGAAGATACTGCTAAAGTTTTGGGACGCATGTTCGATGGGATTGAATTTCGTGGTTTCAGTCAAAAGATGGTGGAAGAATTGGCCGAATTTTCAGGTGTTCCTGTATGGAATGGTCTGACAGATGCATGGCACCCGACTCAAATGTTGGCTGATTATCTGACTGTGAAAGAAAACTTTGGCAAGTTAGAAGGATTGACCTTGGTTTATTGTGGTGACGGACGCAACAATGTGGCGAATTCCCTCTTGGTAACAGGGGCTATTCTTGGTGTCAATGTGCACATCTTCTCACCAAAAGAACTCTTCCCAGACGAAACAGTGGTAGCCCTTGCAGAAGGATTTGCTAAAGAATCTGGTGCGCGTGTGTTGATTACGGACAATGCTGACGAGGCTGTTAAAGGCGCAGATGTCCTCTATACAGACGTTTGGGTATCAATGGGTGAAGAATCTAAATTTGAAGAACGTGTGAAATTATTAAAACCATATCAAGTAAACATGGATTTGGTGAAAAAAGCAGAAAATGAGAATCTGATTTTCTTGCACTGCTTGCCAGCCTTCCATGATACTAATACTGTATATGGTAAAGATGTTGCTGAAAAATTTGGTGTAGAAGAAATGGAAGTAACGGATGAAGTATTCCGTAGCAAATATGCTCGCCATTTTGACCAAGCTGAAAATCGCATGCATACCATTAAAGCAGTGATGGCAGCTACTTTAGGGGATCCATTTGTACCACGTGTGTAGCTTAAATGGTCAGTGAAGTCATCATGTTTGGGGACCGGATTCAATTTTGACCCTGTCCCCAGTTTGAAAATCAGAAATGTAAGCGATTTCTTTATAGAAAGGAGGGAAGAGAATCAATATGACTCATCGTAAAATTGTTGTTGCTTTGGGAGGAAATGCCATCTTAACGTCAGATCCATCAGCCAAAGCCCAAAAAGCTGCTCTGGTACAGACTGCTAAGCACCTTGTCAAACTGATCAAAAATGGGGATGATTTGATTATCACTCATGGTAATGGTCCGCAAGTTGGGAATTTATTATTGCAAAACTTAGCAGCTAACTCTGAAAAAAATCCAGCCTTCCCATTAGACAGTTTGGTCGCTATGACCGAAGGATCAATCGGTTTCTGGTTACAAAATGCTCTTGAAAATGAATTAGCCAAAGAAGGTATTGATAAAGGTGTTGTCTCTGTTGTCACACAAGTAATTGTAGATAAAAATGATCCTGCATTTGAAAACTTATCAAAACCCATTGGTCCATTCTATACCAAAGAAGAAGCAGAGTTGGAAAGTCAAAAGACTGGTGCAACTTTCAAAGAAGATGCTGGACGGGGCTGGCGCAAAGTAGTGGCTTCTCCAAAGCCAATTGGTATTAAAGAGATTGGCACAATCCGTACTCTACTAAATGCAGGGGAGATTGTTGTCGCAGCAGGTGGAGGTGGTGTACCTGTTATCCAAGAAGAAGATGGAACCCTTGTGGGCGTCGAGGCTGTCATTGATAAGGATTTTGCATCTCAATGTCTTGCTGAATTAGTCGATGCAGATGTCTTTATTATCTTAACGGGTGTGGATTATGTCTATGTTCGTTTTAACAAGCCAGATCAAAGGAAATTGGAAAAGGTAACTGTTGCGGAGCTTGAAGAGTATATTCGTCAAAATGAATTTGCGCCTGGCTCCATGTTACCAAAAGTAGAAGCAGCTATTGCTTTTGTCAATCATAAGCCAAACTCCAAGGCTGTGATTACCTCGTTAGAAAATTTAGGAGCATTGATTGAGTCGCATAGTGGCACAACCATTACAAAACATTGATAATAGCAAACAGATTGCTATTCAAGGACAGGAGAGTATTTCTTTCAGTTCTTACTCTCCTTCCATTTTAGCTTATTCCTCATCAGTATCTACCTATGAGTAACTGAGGATGACGAACACTCATCCAGCCTGCCTTCCAATCATAAGGACCTTTCAATTGTGTGTAGGTGGATACTTGAGTTGATGATTCTACTGGAAATACCGACATGTTATCTATCTTAAACTTGCTTTAACTGTACTTCATGAATTTACTTGCATTGGTCAGTAGTTTCCCAACTTTTGACCGTCACTAGAAACAGACTGGTGAAGGGAACTGTAACTACTAAAACCAATCTTATCCCTACGATTTTGGGTATTAAAAGATTTCCTAATTTTTTTGAGTGAGTACGAAATGCAAACTAGAAGACAAGATTGAAGACTGGTTATTCTGGAGTGTGTTTTTGAAACATGTATGAATAGTTTCATAATTTTTTCCAGAGCTGTTCGTATGGTATCTAGTAGAGTTTTGTATCCGTTTGACATTCATTTTATGTATCCATACATTGAAAAATATTATGGGAGGTTTTTACAATGAGTGAAAAAGTAAAAAAAGGCTTTAAGATGCCTTCTTCATATACTGTCCTCATGATCATCATTGCCATTATGGCTGTGATGACTTGGATTATTCCTGCCGGCCAATATCAAGTGGATGATGGCGGTAATTTTATTACAGGAACCTATGAAGCAGTGGATCAAAATCCCCAAGGGATTTGGGACGTATTGATGGCTCCTGTGCGGGCAATGCTAGGGCACGGTGCAACATCTGCAGCCATTGATGTTTCCTTCTTTATCTTGATGGTTGGTGCCTTTCTTGGAGTTGTGAATGAGACAGGTGCATTAGACGTTGGGATTGCATCCATCGTGAAACGCTTCAAGGGCCGTGAAAAATGGTTGATTTATGTCCTTATGTTTCTCTTTGGCTTAGGTGGTTCCACCTATGGCATGGGTGAAGAAACAATGGCTTTCTTCCCGCTGATTATTCCTGTCATGATGGCAGTTGGGTACGATAGTATTACTGGGGTTGCCATTATCCTGCTAGGTTCTCAAATTGGTTGTTTAGCCTCAACTGTCAATCCATTTGCGACTGGTGTGGCTTCCGCAACAGCTGGGGTATCCATTGCCGATGGTATGATTTGGCGGATTGTTTTCTTTATTGTTATCCTTGGTTTGGGAATGGCCTTTGTTGCCAATTATGCTGAAAAAGTGAAGAAAGATCCAACTAAATCCTTGGTTTATAAACAAAGGGCAGAAGATATGGAACATTTCAACGTGACTGCTGATCGGGCTGTTAATGATACCTTAACTCCTGCACAAAAACGTGTTTTGATTCTCTTCTTCCTTACTTTTGTCTTTATGATTTTGAGTTTCATTCCATGGGAAGATTTAGGGGTAACACTCTTTACAGATATTAAAGAATGGTTGATTTCAATCCCAGTTCTAGGGCAAATTGTTGGTATTACAACCTATCCATTTGGTTTGTGGTATTTCCCTGAAGGTGCTATGCTCTTTGCTACTTCAGGTGTATTGATAGGTGTCGTTTATGGTATGGGTGAAGAACGATTGGTGAAGGCCTTTATGAATGGGGCTGCGGATCTTCTCAGTGTTGCCTTGATTTGTGCTGTTGCGCGTGGAATCCAAGTGATTATGAATGATGGTATGATTACTGCAACTATTCTACACTGGGGCGAAGTGGGACTCCAAGGACTCTCTTCTCAAGTCTTTATCGTCTTGACCTATCTATTCTACCTTCCAATGTCCTTCTTAATTCCATCCACATCTGGCTTGGCAGGTGCTTCTATGGGTATCATGGCTCCATTGGGTGAGTTTGTAAATGTACCTGCACATTTGATTATCACTGCTTTCCAAGCAGCTTCTGGTGTATTGAATTTAGTTGCTCCAACCTCTGGTATTGTTATGGGAGCATTGGCACTTGGTCGCGTGGATATTGCTACTTGGTATAAATTCGTTGGAAAATTGATTGCAGCCATTATTGTTGCATCCATCATCATTCTTGTGATTGCAACATTCTTTTAAAAAATGGTAGGTCTTACTCCGATCCATAAATTGTGTATGAAAGGAGAGACAATGAAGGAACATTCATTTATTACTGAGGAGCACAAGCAGGCTTGTGTGTCGGCTATTCAAGCATTAGTCGCCTTTCCCTCTGTGTTGCAAGAACATCAGACCAGTACTCCTTTTGGACAAGCTATTCAAGATGTCTTAGAATACACGCTGTCCATGGCTGAAAAACTGGGTTTTTCAACTTATCTCGATCCGGAAGGGTATTATGGTTATGCCCAAATCGGTCAAGGGGATGAATTGTTGGCAATTCTATGTCATTTAGATGTCGTTCCAGCTGGGGACCTCTCGAATTGGGAAACTCCCCCTTTTGAAGCAACCATAAAAAATGACCATTTGGTTGGCCGAGGGGTTCAAGATGATAAGGGTCCTTCCATGGCAGCTTTATTTGCGGTCAAGGCCTTAATGGATGCTGGTGTTACGTTTACCAAACGTATTCGGTTTATCTTTGGAACAGACGAAGAAACCTTATGGCGGTGTATGAATCGGTACAATCAACTAGAAGAAGTTGCGACGATGGGATTTGCACCAGATTCTTCTTTCCCCTTGACCTATGCAGAAAAAGGTCTGTTACAAGCAAAACTTGTTGGTCCTGGAGACCGTATTTTAACGATGGAGGCTGGAACAGCTTATAATGTTGTGCCTGCAAAGGCTAGTTATTCAGGGCATTTGTTGGCCAGTTTGGTTGCTGAATTGGATCAATTAGGATTCGATTATGAAATAGATGATGATCGAGTGATTGTTTTAGGCATTTCAAAACATGCCAAGGATGCTGCAGAGGGAATCAATGCGATCGTTCGATTGGCCATTGCGCTCCAAAAATTTGTTGGCCATCCTGCTATTGATTTCATTGCCAATGCAGTAGGGGAAGATGCAACAGGTTTCAGATTATTTGACGATGTCACGGATGAACCTTCTGGAACCCTTAGTTTCAATATTGCGGGTCTCACGATTCAGCCTAAAAAATCTGAAATTCGGATTGATATGCGGATTCCTGTACTTGCGAATAAGGAACATTTGGTGCATATCTTGAGTGAAAAGGCAGCAACTTTTGGTTTAGACTATCAAGAATTTGACTACTTACCAGCTTTATATGTCCCTTTGGACAGTGAATTGGTTCAGACCTTAATGGCAGTCTACCAAGAAAAAACGGGTGATACTCTTAGTCAGCCTATCTCATCAGGTGGTGCAACCTTTGCTCGAACCATGAAAAACTGTGTGGCCTTCGGAGCCTGTTTCCCAGATACGGAGCAAACCGAGCATCAGGAAAATGAAAGGATGCCGTTGAAGGATTTAGAAAAAACGATGGATATCTACGCAGAAGCAGTCTATCGCTTAGCTGGAGAAATGCAATAAACTGTAAAACATCTCGTGTTGAAAAATACGAGGTGTTTTTTCATAGAAAGATTAGACGTTTCATCTATTTGAGTATATTTATATCTATTTTAGAGCACATTAAAGTATTTGCTATAAAAATATTCTATCGCCGTAATAAATAATATGTATTGGTTCTAGATACAAATATGTGATAATATTTGTACCAACTAACAGGCACTATTTTAGTGTAAATAGTTGGAACTAGGAGGATTATGCATGGAAATTCAAAAGGAACTTGAACAATTGTTTAAATGGTTTCATCAACATCCAGAATTATCATATCAGGAATTTGAAACCACTGAAAGGATTCGTGAATTATTAGAAAAATACGGAATAGACATTATAAACCTTCCATTAGAAACAGGATTGGTTGCATCAATTCAGGGGTCTAAAGGAGCAGGACCTACTATAGCTTTACGAGCGGATATTGATGCATTACCTGTCCATGAAGAAACTGAATTAGAATGGAAATCAGAAAGAGAAGGTGTGATGCATGCTTGTGGACATGATTTTCACACAACTACCTTAATTGGAGTAGCGATTTTATTACATCAAAATCGTTCAACTTTTTCAGGAACTGTTAAGTTGGTTTTTCAACCTGCAGAAGAGTCATCTATTGGGGCACTTAAAATCATTGAGACCGGTGTACTAGACGATGTGGAAGTGATTCATGGTATCCATGTAACAGGAGAATTTCCAATTGGTACAGTGTCGGTCCGAGAAGGTGAAATGACAGGTGCAGTAGATCGTTTTAAAATACATCTGAAAGGGATAGGATCACATGCTGCAAAACCAGAACTTAGTAAGGACCCAATTGTAGCTGTAGGTGCATTAATTCAGTCACTACAAACAATTGTTAGTCGAAATAGTGATCCTTTTCAATCTAGTTTATTGAGTCTTACTCATGTTCAAGCTGGAAGTACTTGGAATGTTATACCTGAACGCGCCACAGTTGAGGGAACAATTCGTACTCTTAAAGCAAGCGAACGAAAACTTTTTAAACAACGGTTTTATGATATTGTTAGCCATATTGCTATGGCATACAATGTTGACTATTCGATTGATTGGATAAAAGGTCCACCTGCCACACGAAATCATCCTAAATGGGTTGAAGTAATCAGTGAAATTGCTAAACAAGCAGGATTGAATGTAGAAGTGCCAAAGCAGAATCTTGGAGGTGAGGACTTTGCTTTTTATCAAGAGAAAATTCCAGGTGTTTATTGGCAGATTGGAACAGGGATAACCTACCCAAATCATCATCCAAAGTTTCAAGTTTCACCTGAACCGCTCTCAAAAGCCTCAGAGATTTACACTCAACTTGCTTTACAAACATTAAAGATTTTGAGAGGAGAAAAGGATGATTAAGATTGAACAGGTCTCAAAATCATATTTTGTTAACGGAAGAGTGATTTCAGCTTTACAAGATGTCTCATTACATGTGAAAAAAGGGAGCATTTATGGTGTAATTGGCTATTCTGGTGCCGGGAAATCAACCTTATTACGATTAGTAAATGGTTTGGAAAAACCTGATAAGGGAGAAGTTGAAGTTCAAGGAAAAATCCTAACACAGTTACCTGAGAATGAATTAAATGCTCTTCGAAAAAATATTGGTATGGTATTTCAGCAGTTTAATTTATTGGAAAGTCAAACTGTGTTTCAAAATATTGCTTTACCACTTATTCTTACTAAAGTTTCTAAAAAAGATCAAGAAGATCGGGTCAACACCCTACTTGATTTCGTTGGTTTGAGAGAAAAGGCGAATGTGAAAGTCTCTCAGCTCTCAGGAGGTCAAAAACAGCGAATTGGTATTGCGCGAGCACTAGCTACAAATCCAGAAATCCTTTTGTGTGATGAGGCAACTAGCGCTTTAGATCCACATACAACAGATGCAATATTAGACTTATTAGTGAAAGTAAATGAACAATTCGGGGTTACAATATTATTAATTACTCATGAAATGGATGTGATTAGAAAAATTTGTGATCAAATTACAATAATGGAAGCTGGAAAAATTGTTGAACAAGGAGATACTCTGGAAATTTTTAAAAACCCGCAACAAGAAATAACGAAACGATTTGTAGAAACTGTTGTGAGCAACAGAGTTCCGAGAATAATTAGTGAGCAATTATTACCTACTGATACCGTTGCTAAACTCATATTCGTAGGAAGACATGCTGGAGATGGAATTCTACATTCATTAGCACTAGTCTTTAATATCAAAATTAGCATTCTAGCGGCATCCATTAGTGAATTAAGAAACGATTTATTAGGGATATTAATCGTTAAAATAGAGGGAGATTACTTCAACTTCTCAGCAATTGAAGAATACCTAATAGAACAAAATGTATCAATAGAAAGGTTGGGTGAATTATAGGTGGAGAAACTATTGGGAATTAAGTTAGAAAGATTAGCAGAATCAGGTGTTCAAACGATATATATGCTAAGCCTATCACTTTTATTTGGTTTAATAATAGGAATCCCCATTGCATTGCTTTTAGTTACTACTAGACCAGGAGGTCTAAAAGAAAATCGAATAGTATTCACTATAGTTAGTAATTTAGTAAATATTTTTCGCTCTCTACCATTTGTAATCTTGCTAATTTTTATCTCACCAGTCACAAAATTGATTGTTGGGACAAGAATTGGAACGAGAGCAGCAATTGTTCCGTTAGTAGTTTATATCGCTCCCTATTTAGCACGGTTAATTGAAAATTCATTGCTGGAAGTAAAAAAAGGGATACTTGAAGCTGCCCAAAGCATGGGAGCAAGTTGGTGGCAGATTATTTATTATTTTCTTTTACCAGAGGCAAAGTCCTCACTCATTTTAACTATTACAACTGGAAGTATTGGTCTGTTGGGGGCAACAGCGATGGCTGGAATTATTGGAGGAGGAGGCATAGGTGATTTAGCGTTAACATATGGTTATCAACGTTTTAATACTGTTTTGATGGTTACGACAGTACTAATATTAATTGTTTTTGTACAATCATTACAAGGAATTGGAAATTATTTAGCAAATCATTTTAGAAATTAAAGGGGAATAAAAATGTTTAGGAATTTACAAAAATGCTTATTTGTTTTAGGATTGGCTGCGTTGACATTTATATTGGGGGCATGCAACACTGAAAAAAGTGCGGAAAATATTTCTGAAAATAAAATCATTCATTATGGAAAAGCAGCAGGGCCCTATACCGTTTTATTTGAAGATGCAATCATACCTATACTTGAAAAAAAAGGATATTCGTTTGAGGTTACTGAGTTTTCTGATTTGGTACAGAATGATACGGCGCTTGCAGAGGGTGATATTGACGTTAATGTAGAGCAACATACTGCATATATGAATAACTTCAATAGTAGTAATAATGCCAATCTAGTTGCTTTGACTCCAATTCCTACTGTTGCAGCGGCTCTATACTCATCAAACCATAAAAGTCTAAATGAAATAAAAAATGGTGCAAAAATTGCTATACCTTCCGATCCATCCAATACATCTCGTGCCTTAGCAATTATAGAGAAAGCCAATTGGATTACTCTGGATAAAACTGCAGATAGAACGGCGTTGACAGTTGATGATATTGTCGATAATAAATATAATATTGAATTTATTCTTGTTGAGTCAGCACAAATTCCTCCAGCATTAGATGACTTTGATTATGCTGTCATTGTCGGTGCAATTGTATATTCAGCAAAAATTGATCCATCAACAGCTTTGTTGAAGGAAGATATCGCAGACCATTTATGGCTACAAGTTGTTGTAAAAGAAGAAAATAAAAATAGTCAGTGGGCGAAAGATATTGTTGAAGCATATCAATCTGATGAATTTGCAGCGTATTTAGAAGAAAATAATGATGGTTTATGGAGTATTCCATCGAACAACTAACTATTAAATCAAAAGACTTTAAATTGTTGTTTTCCAAGTTGGCTAATCTTTTACCTTTACCATACTCTTCTTGACAAATTGCTAGAAGTGAGCTACACTAGTAGAAATTGTTGATAACTTTAAACGTGTCCCGTGAGACAAGAAAGTTAGCAGTTTACACAGAAACCTCTCTTCCTAGAAATTTGTTAGAGATGATCTATTAACTACTATCGATAACAGGCGGGATTGGATATTTTTCCAATCCTTATTTGTTTGAAGTTTTTCTCAATTTAATAAAGACAGTCTGAGAGCTGTCATTAAAAGGAGATTCTTATGTTACATCTTTCACTCGATAAAAATAATCGACGTGCCCTTGCTTCTGCCATTGTTGCCTCCGGAACGGATGATTTAAATGTCATGTTCCTCTCGTTTTCCATGGCTAGTATTATCAAAGAGCTTTCTATTTCGAGCGCTCAAGCAGGATGGATAGCCACCATTACGAATTTAGGAATGCTTCTAGGTGGACTCGTCTTTGGTGTCCTAGCTGACCGTTATAATAAGTTTAATATCTTTAAGTGGACCATTGTAATCTTTGCTATTGCAACTGGACTCATATATTTCACAACTAGCTTGCCTTATCTTTATATTATGCGCTTTATTGCTGGTATAGGTGTTGGTGGTGAATATGGGGTCGCGATAGCCATCATGGCAGGTATTGTACCCAAGGAAAAAATGGGACGAATCTCTTCGCTAAATGGGATTGCTGGTCAAGTTGGTTCCATCACATCGGCCCTACTAGCAGGTTGGTTAGCCCCAACATTGGGTTGGAAAGGTTTATTTCTCTTTGGATTAGCACCACTTTTGTTGGTTCTTTGGATGCAGTTTGCAATTGATGATGAAAACATTAAGGACCATACTGAGGGAGAGGATCCAGTAGATTCTGAAGTTGCCCATGTTGGTCAACTCTTCAAGACACCTGCTCTAGCTAGACAAACCCTGGCTCTAATGGTGATGACAACTGTGCAGATTGCTGGTTATTTTGGGATGATGAACTGGTTACCGACTATTATTCAAACTAGTTTAAAGATTAGCGTGAAAGATTCATCACTGTGGATGGTGACCACCATTTTAGGGATGTGCATAGGAATGTTAGTATTTGGACAAATTCTTGACAAATTTGGTCCTCGTCCTGTTTACAGCGCCTTTTTGCTGTCATCAGCAGTTTGTGTCTTCTTATTCCAGTTTGCTAATTCTCAAATCACGATGATTCTGGGCGGTATGATTGTTGGTTTCTTTGTAAATGGAATGTTTGCTGGTTACGGAGCAATGATTACACGGCTCTATCCGCATCATATTCGTTCAACAGCCAATAATGTGATCTTAAATGTTGGACGTGCCATTGGCGGATTTTCTTCTGTCATCATTGGGATGATATTAGATGCATCCAGCACAGCTGTTGTGATGATTTTTCTCTCAAGTCTGTATCTAATTAGCTTTGCAGCCATGCTCTCCATCAGTAATTTAAAGAAAGAAGCATACAATCAATTTCGATAAAAACAAAATATCCTAGGCAATGTAACCTAGGATATTTTTTTCTTATTCCTTTGATAAAAAGAATGGTGGGGTAAATTGGGTGAGGTAGTCATAACAAGTTTGAGCCGCCTGATTATCCTGACAAATAATGAGACAGACATCATCGCCACAAAGCGTAGCGACAATCTCTGGAATTTCCATGGCATCAAGTATTGAGCCAAAAGAACTAGCAAGTCCTGGAAGTGTTTTTAATACAACTTGGTGCTGTACTGGTTTTAGCATAATCAAAGCATCTTCCATATATAGACGAAGTCGTTTTTCCCATCGTGTTGGCATAATCGGATTGACAATGTAGTGAGAAGATGTATCTTCATTGACTTTTACTAAATTAAGTAATTTAATGTCACGCGATAGTGTAGATTGGGTAACGGATACACCGTTCAATTCCAGTAATTCTTGCAGTTCTTGTTGAGTCCGGAGTTTTTTCTCTTTTACTAATGACAGAATTAATTTATGACGACTTTCAATCTTATTCATGGAAGTAACCTCAATTAAAAAGTTTTATTGGATAAACATGGCATCTCCAAAGCTAAAGAAGCGGTAACGTTCTTCAACAGCATGTTTATAAGCTTCTAAGGTAAATTCTCTACCTGCAAAAGCTGAAACAAGCATGACCAAAGTGGATTTTGGAAGATGGAAATTAGTTGAAAATGCATCGACAATTCGGAAGGTATATCCTGGTTTGATGAAAATATTTGTCCAACCAGAATCTGCTTCTAAACGCCCATCAAATTTGTTTCCAATGGTTTCCAGCGTGCGAATAGAAGTGGTTCCAACTGCAACGATACGTCCACCATTTTCTTTGATTTGATTGAGTGTTTGAGCGGCTTCAGCGGTTAGGTTGTAAAATTCTGAATGCATCTCATGCTCATCAACGTTTTCGACAGAGACTGGGCGAAAGGTTCCAAGACCAACATGAAGTGTCAAATAGACTAATTTCACACCTTTGGCTTCAATTTTTTTAAGTAGTTCCTGGGTAAAATGGAGGCCGGCAGTTGGAGCTGCGGCAGAACCATTTTCTTTGGCATAAACAGTCTGGTATCGCTCCCGGTCTTCCAATTTTTCATGAATATATGGAGGGAGTGGCATTTCACCGAGGCTTTCTAAGACTTCTAAGAAGATTCCATCGTAAGTGAACTCAACGATTCGGCCTCCGTGTTCCAATTCCTCTACAATGGTAGCTGTCAAACGTCCATCTCCAAAGGCAACTGTCGTACCGACTTTCAAGCGCTTCGCTGGTTTTGCAAGAACCTCCCACTGATCACCTTGGGTATTTTTCAAAAGTAAAAGTTCTACATGACCATTTGTTTCGGGCTTGTAGCCGTAGAGGCGGGCAGGCAGAACGCGAGTGTTGTTCATCACAAGGGCGTCACCTGGGTGAAGCTGGTCAATAATATGGTCAAAATGGCTATCAACCATGCTGTGCTTCTCGCGGTCGAGGATGAGAAGTTTGGAGCTGTCACGTTTCTCAAGCGGAACTTGGGCAATCAGTTCTTCTGGTAAATCAAAATCAAAATCTGCAGTATTCATATACTCTCCTTAATCTAAAATAATACAGCCATCAAATACATCAATAGGGCAAACGGGAATAGAATGAGTATTACACCAAGCACCGATAGGATGATTTTTATACTTTTTGGCTTTGGAATAAAATAACTGATTAAACAGAGAGCAATTCCTGTAAAAAATAGGATCAATAATTCTTGTGTCATGCCTCCATTATATCATAATTTCAATCAAACGTGGTGTGGATCGATGAAAATTGGTATATATCAATTGACAAAAATTGGTATATACCATATAATATACGTAAGAAATAGGTAAGAGGTGAATCATATGAAAATTCATATTGTAAACAATCAAGTTGAAGGTGCAGTACTAGCTGTAGATTTGTTGAGAGAAAAGTTGGCTAATGGTGCAAAAGTGCTTGGTTTAGCTACGGGTTCTAGCCCATTGGAATTTTATTCGGTCCTTCGCGAATCAGATTTGGACTTTTCTGATGTGACTTCTGTCAATCTGGATGAGTACGTGGGATTGGGTGAAGACAGTGACCAGTCTTATGTTCACTTTATGAAAGAGAATCTTTTCAATGCTAAACCCTTCAAACAATCATTTTTACCAAATGGCTTGGCAAACGACTTGACCGAGGAAATTGCCCGTTACAATCAGATTTTGGCAGACCATCCGGTAGATTTCCAAATTTTAGGAATTGGTCGCAACGGTCATATCGGTTTTAATGAACCAGGAGCGTCATTTGATACTGTTGCTCGTGTGGTTGATTTGGCACCATCAACCATTGAAGCCAATGCTCGTTTCTTTGCTCATTCAGAGGATGTTCCAAAACAAGCGATTTCAATGGGGATTGCCAATATTATGGCAGCCAAGACCATTGTCCTCATGGCTTATGGGGAAGAAAAGGCAGATGCGATTAAAGCTATGGTCGAAGGAGAAGTTACGGAAGAAGTTCCAGCAAGTATCCTCCAAAAACATAAGGATGTAGTATTGATTATCGACCAAGCAGCTGCGAGTAAATTAGGATAGTTGAAAAACGCACAATGGATTATACCTTTTATTAGAAATAAAAATTGTGCTCTCTTTGTCTTTTTCCAGTGAAAAATATAAGCAATATTTATCACTATAAACCATTAAGTTGTGGTATAGAAATCTAGGTTAGAAAATTGACAGTCAATAACTTTTCTTACCTTGAGCAATCACAAAAAAACGGAACTAAGCAAAAAGTCTAAAAATAGCAAAACCGCATGAAATCCTTTCGTCAAAAAACGTTGATTTCATGCGGTTCCTTATTTATCATAATTAAAAAAATATTAGTAGGATTTCGAGTTTTTTCCAGATCCGTTTTACTTATGCTTATTTCCTGAACTTTTAAGCACCCTTAGTGCAACAAACATGTCCCTAGTTTTCAATTGTCCAGTCCAAGTCAGGGCCGACTGGGACAATACCTGTTGGGTTAATGGTTTTATGGCTACCATAGTAATGCTGCTTGATATGGTCGAAATTCACCGTTTCTGCAATACCAGCATGGTTGTAAAGTCGCTTGGTGTAATGCCACAGATTTGGATAGTTGACCAAGGCTTTTATATTACATTTGAAGTGCCCAAAATAGACAGCATCAAAACGAAGCAAGGTCGTGAAGAGACGAATATCTGCTTCTGTCAATTGATTCCCCACTAGATAGTCCTTGTCTGCCAGATGCTCTTCCAATTTATCCAAGGCGGCAAAAAGGTTTTTTACTTCTTTTTCATAAACTGCCTGATTCGTTGAAAAACCTGCCTTGTAGACTCCGTTATTGATGTTTGGATAGACAAAATCATTCATAGCATCGATTTCAGTTTGCAGGTGTTCCGGATAGAAGTCCTCATAGTTACCTGTAATGTCGTTGAAAGCAGTGTTGAACATGCGCATGATTTCAGCGGATTCGTTATTGACAATCGTGTTGGTTTGCTTATCCCAAAGAACTGGAACAGTGACACGACCAGTGTAATTTGGATCAGCTTTTAAATATACCTGATACAAATAGTCGCTGTTAAAGAGGGAATCCTTGATGACACCAGGTCCGTCCGCAAAAGTCCAACCATTTTCCAACATGAGCGGATGGACGATTGACAGGGAAATGTGGTCTTCTAGGCCTTTCAATTTTCGCATGATTAAGGTCCGACTTGCCCAAGGACAAGCTAGTGAAATGTAAAGGTGGTAGCGACCTGATTCCGCTTTGAAACCACCTTTTCCTGTTGGACCTGCTTGCCCATCAGGAGTAATCCAGTTGCGAAATTGTGTGACAGTACGAACAAACTTACCGCCTGTTGACTTGGTGTCATACCATTGATCCACCCATTTACCATCTTGTAAAAGTCCCATGAATTTTCTCCCTTACTGAAAAAATAGGAAATCCTCTAGGAAGATTGGATTTCCTTTGTAAACATATATCACTAATTAGTATTATAGGCTATTCTCTTTCAAAGTCAAGTGAAACGATTTGTGGTAAAATAGTCTCATGAGATTGGACAAGTGTATGGAGGAGGCTCGGATTGGCTCCCGCAAGCAGGTAAAGAAATTATTTAAGTCCCAACAGATTGTCATTGATGGGCAACCCGCTCAAAGCCTAAGCCAAATTGTTGACCCAGAGTTGCAAACGATCCAAGTATCGGGTAAAAAAGTTGCATTAGAAGGCTCTGTCTATTATTTACTTTACAAACCAGCTGGAGTCGTTTCAGCTGTGAGGGATAAAGACCACCAAACTGTCATCGACTTGATTTCCCCACAAGACAGTAGGGAAGGTCTCTACCCCGTCGGTCGTTTAGACAGGGACACCGAAGGTCTAGTCCTTATCACCAACAACGGTCCGCTCGGCTATCGGATGCTCCATCCCAGCCATCATGTGGAAAAGGTCTATTATGTAGAGGTGAATGGACGGTTGGGAGAGGATGCACCAGCATTTTTTGCCTCAGGCATTGCATTCTTGGATGGAACACGGTGTCAGCCTGCAGACTTAATTATTTTGGAAGCTACTTTGGACCATAGCAGAGCGACCATCAAGCTGGCTGAAGGCAAATTTCATCAGGTTAAGAAGATGTTTTTGGCCTATGGTCTCAAGGTCACCTATCTCAAACGCATCGCTTTTGGTGGGTTTGAGCTCGGAGATTTGGAACGAGGTGCATACAGACAACTCAGTCCAAATGAAATGGAACATTTGTTAACTTATTTTGATTAATGTAGGAAATGAGAATGAGCATTTACGATATTACAGTTCAAAAACAAGATGGAACAGATCAGCCCATGTGTGATTTTCAGGGTCAGGTTCTTTTAGTTGTCAATACGGCGCCAGGTTGTGGGTTGGCACCTCAATACAAGGAATTGCAAGAACTCTATGATACTTATAAAGACAAAGGTTTTGTCGTGCTCGATTTTCCTTGCAATCAATTTTTAAATCAGGCTCCCGGTTCTGATGAAGAAATCAATCAGACCTGCAGTTTGACTTACGGCACAACTTTTCCTCGTTTTGCCAAAATTGCCGTAAATGGAGCTGAAGCCAGTCCACTATATCGCTATCTCAAGAAAGAAAAATCGACCTTACTAGGCGGTCGAATCGAGTGGAATTTTACCAAGTTTTTGGTCGATAGACAAGGGCGCGTGGTTAAGCGGTATTTACCAACGACTAGTCCATTAAAACTGAAAGAGGATATTGAACTTTACTTAGAAAAATAACAAGAAGGCTGGAATCATCTAGCCTTCTTGTTTTAGTAACCACAGAAAATAGGGAGCGCCGATAAGGGAGACGATAATACCGGTTGGGATGCCTGTTCCGACAAGTAGCACACGTCCAATTGTATCAGCTGAAAGGAGGATAAAACTTCCCACCAGCATACTGGCTGGAATAATGACACGATGGTCATTTCCTAACCACTTGCGAACAATGTGACCAGCAATGAGGCCGACGAAGGTGATATTACCAACTAAAATGACACTGAGAGAGGCTAAGGCGGTTGCCAATACCAAGGTAATCCGTCTTTCGCGTTGTAAGTGGAGTCCCAATGCCATGGCTGTCTGGTCATTGAGATTCATAATATTGAGGGAACGACTGCGACTATATGTTGCTAGCCAAACTATGAGAAGAAGTGGCGTATAGATTGCGATAGTCTTCCAATCTCCACCATTTACTCGTCCGCTGAGCCACTGGACGATGTATTCCATTTTGAAATCATCCAAGCGACTAATTAGGCTGACCATGATGCCTGATAACATGCTCGAGATACCGACCCCAGTGATAATCAAGCGGGTTGGATGGATACCATATAATTTCTTGCGAGCAATCCAGTAAACCAGAAAAATAGTTAATCCGCCTCCTATCATGGCAAATAGTGGCAACGTATGTACGAAGGTTGGGCTAATTGTTGATGAAAGTCCAACAAAGAGTGCTACAACAAGACCAGCTCCAGCATTAATTCCCAATATGCCAGAATCAGCCAGAGGATTTCGCGTTAATGTTTGTAATAAGAGTCCAGCTAAAGCGAGGGAAGCCCCTCCAATCATTGAGGCGATTATTCTCGGTAAACGAATTCGACCAATGATAAGGAGAGTTGAGGAGCTGGCTCGTCCACTGATGACATCCATCACATCTGAAAAGGACGAGTTGGCGTATCCAACTGATAAGGCGATGAGAAAACCAGCAGATAAGAGGATGAGGAGGAATGAAAAAATCTTGAGATAGTTATGACGTCTTATCAAAGGTGTTTCTCCTTTCGAATCAACCATAGGAAACAAGGTAAGCCTATGATACTGATCACTGCACTAATAGGTGTTTCAGCAGGTGGGTTGATTGAACGACAAACCAAGTCTACCCAGATTAGGAAACTAGCTCCAGCAAAAGCTGTTAAAGGTAAGAGCAGTTTGTAATTTTTTCCTGTAAACATACGGATAAAATGTGGAATGATGAGCCCAACAAATGAGAGGGAACCCACCAGTGCCACTGCAGCAGCTGAGAGCAAAAGGACGATACCCAACAATACCAAGGTCATCAGTACAGTTTGTTGACCAAGATTTTTAGCAACAGTCTCGTTCAGACTCAGGATGGTCAGCTGATGTGAAAAGAGTTGGGCAAGGATGAGGCCCATGATGATAAGAGGAGCTATGATGGCCAGCATTTTCCAGTTTACCTGTACCAATCCCCCTGCTTGCCAACCAATCACAGTTGTTGATAGATCGAAATAGATGGTAATGGCCTGCCCTATTGCGGAAAATAAGCTGGCTACCATTGCACCCGACAAAATCAAACGGAGTTGATGATAGCCTTTTTGCACTTGGTAAGAGAGACCAAAGACCAGACCAGCTGCTAGGCAAGAACCGAGCAAACAGATCACTAAAATTTGACTGTAATGCAAGCTACCAAAAATGGCATAGCCAAGGATGAGGGCGAGTCCTGCTCCAGCATTGATTCCTAATAAGCCAGGATCTGCGATTGCATTGCGCGTTATTCCCTGCATCATCGCTCCTGCTTGAGCCATAGCAGCTCCAACCAAGATGGCAGCCACCATTCGAGGCAATCGTAAATCAATGATGACATCCTGTACTGATGAATCTGTCATCGGATGGCGCAGTGTTTCTACGAGTTGCTGATGACTGTAAGAAATAGCACCAAATCGCAAACTCAAATAGGCACCGATTACGAAAAGCAGGCTAATGATGAAAAAAACAAGAAGAGGCTGGACTAGATGTCCAGCTCCTCTCCTTGAAGAATGAGAACGTATTACTCTATTCATAGTTCATTCCTTTTACTGAATCTCTTTTAATGCAGAGACAAAGGCGTCTATTTGCAAATCAAGTGACATAGGATCTGAGAAGTAGAAGAGGTTATAATCAACTTCAATGATATGTCCATTTTTTACAGCAGGTAAATTTTTCCAAATGTCGCTTTCTTTTAGTGATGATGCGGCGTCTTTGGTTGTTTCATTAACATTTACAAGAAGGTAGTCACCAACATAGTCTGGTAGGGCTTCTTGCGAAATGCCAAACCAGCCATCTTTATTGATGACATCTTCTTGGACTTTAGCAGGAGCAGCGAAACCAAGCGCTCTGTAAGCCAATTCACCACCACGGCCAAAGTTGTTTCCGTAGAGGAAGATGTTTTTATCAAAGAAGTCCATCACTGTAAAGGTCGCACTTGTATCTACAACTCCACTGAGTTCTTCTTTGGTAGCTGCAACTTTTTTATCCCACTGGTCAAGCCAGGCTTGTGCTTCCTTTTCTTTTCCAAAAATCTGACCAACATCCGTCAGCATTTTCAGGTAGTCACTTTTTCCATAGGTGATTTCAATAACTGGCGCGATTTCTTTTAGTGTTTCTATGTTGTCATCACCAGCAAAAACAAGGATAAGGTCTGGATTTTGAGCAGCGATAGCTTCTGTATCTGCTGTTGTTAATAATGGTAGGTCTTTTAATTGGTCACCAAATGCAGGGCTGTCTTTTTCTAGGTCCAGACTATAACTGGAAACATTGATCCCTAATTGCAGGAGATAGCCTGTGTAAGAATAGGCAAAGTTGACAACTTTTTTAGGATTTTTCGGAATATCTCCATAGTAGGTAATGCCTTCAATTTCAGGCATCTTTGACAATTCTACATCTGATGGGGTAGATGCGCTAGAGCAAGCTGTTAAGAAAAACAGCCCAACAACTAAACTACATACTGCTAAAAAATTTTTCATTATTTTTTCTCCTTAGTGTTTTTTTAAATCATAGGTCAATAAAATGGGGTACTCTTGATCAGGTGCCTGTATCAATTGGGGTTCGATGTTGAAAATGTCGCTCAGAATTTCAGTAGTCATGATACTGGACACAGATCCATGGTAGCGAATATCTCCATCTTTCATCGCAATCATATGGTCAGAAAAACGAGCGGATAAATTAACATCATGGAGAACCATCACAATGGTTTTCTGTTGGCTCAGGTTGAGTTCTTTTAAGAGCTCTAAAACTTCCAATTGATGATTGAGGTCAAGATAGGTCGTTGGCTCATCTAAGAAAATGGTATCGGTATCTTGGGCAAGAGCCATGGCAATCCAAACTCGTTGTCTCTGACCACCAGATAGATCATCAACGGGAAACCTGGCGAAAGGAGCGGTTTGGGTCACTTCTAGAGCCCAGTTGATCTTCTCCCTATCCTGATCGGTGAGATAGCCGAGTCCATTTTGATGGGGGTAGCGACCATAAGAGACCAATTCATAGACAGAAAACCCTTCTGTCGCTTCCAATACCTGTGGAAGGAGGGCCAAGTTTTTGGCGACTTCTTTGGTTGGTAGTTGGGCAATGGCCTGGCCATCTAGATAGATAGCTCCTTTTTGAATGGGTAGAATCCTGGTCAATGCCTTGAGTAAGGTAGATTTACCGCACCCGTTGGCACCGATAATAGTGGTTATTTTCTCCTTTGGAATGCTGGTAGATAATTCTTCAATTATCACCCGATGGTCATAGGCTACCTGGATATGTTCTGCTTGAATCGAAGACACAAGTTTCTCCATTTCATAAAAAGATTCTCGTAAAAAATATTACGACCAGTATTATACCAAAAAAACGCTTCAAAACAAAGAGTTTTCTGAAAATTTTAATTTAATAAGAATTGTTATAAAAAGCCCTTGTCAGCTTCGAGCGACAAGGGTAGACTTTATAAGTATTTTTTGGCGATTTCTAAATCACCATCATAAGTTGTTTTTTCACCGTTCACAATCTGATAGGCATCGGCTCCTTTACCGGCTATGATAACAGCATCTTGGGCTGAAGTTGTTTGTCCCATAGCGGTTCGGATTGCTTCTTCTCGGTCCAAGATAAAGGTGCTCGGGCGGTTCATATAGGAACGAATTTGCTCAGCAATAGTAGCTGGATCTTCATGATTGGGATCATCAGCTGTTAGTAAAACATCAACTTGTGGATAGTCATTAAGTAGAAGTCCAAAGTCTTTACGGCGGCTTTCTCCCTTATTACCTGGGGCGCCTAAAATCAGGATGACCTTTCCTGATTGATGTGTGAGGACGACATCAAGCAGTTTTTTTACGCTATCGCCATTGTGAGCGTAGTCAACGAAGACTTTTGCCCCATTTTGCTGGGTTAGAACTTCCATTCGACCCGGTACGCTAGTCTGGGCAATCCCAGCATGAATATCTTCTAGGCTTGCACCTAGGCGAAGACAAGCTAGTCCAGCAGCTATGGCATTTTCTTGGTTGAAATGACCGATGAGCTGAATAGCGTAGTGCCCAGCTAATTTCCCAGTCGCTGTGAAGTCGAATCCTGCTGACTGGGTTATTTCATTTTCAGAAGAAGGGCCATAGAAGTCATGGTCTTTGAACATCACTTGGTCTCTCACGACTTCAAAATGATCCATTCCAGCGTTGACAACAACTGCTCTGCTATTGTCCATCAAAAGACGCTTATGGTAGAAATAGTCTTCAAATGTCGGATGCTCAATGGGACCAATGTGGTCGGGGCTGATGTTGAGGAAGACACCAACATCAAAAGTCAGGCCATAGACACGCTTGACAAGGTAGGCTTGGCTAGAGACTTCCATTACAAGGTGAGTCATCCCATTTTTGACTGCCTCTGCCATCATGGCAAAGAGGTCCAGACTTTCAGGGGTAGTCAATGTTGATTTGAAAAAGGTCTCGCCATCCAGCGTGGTGTTCATGGTCGAAAGCATGGCAGGTTTATGATTCTGTTTGAGAATATGATAGGCAAAATAAGCTGCGGTTGTCTTGCCTTTGGTGCCTGTGAATGCCAAGAGTTTGAGCTGGTTCTGTGGGTTACCGTGAAATTCCATCGCAATCAGACTCATGGCTTGTTTGATGTCATTAACAAGAATGGCTGGAATGCTGACTTCGTAGTCTATTTCTGATACATAGTAGGCCAAGCCGTTTTCAATTGCTTTTTCTAAAAATTCCTTTTTAAAGGCCAAGCCCTTGGCGAAGAAAAGGGTTGTTGGACTTACGGTTCGACTGTCATAGCTCAAAGCGTCGAATTCAATAGCTGTAGGCTCATTCCCTGTAATCAAACGAAAATTTGCATCTGTCTTTAAAATTTCAATTATACGGTCAAATGTTATCATGCTTCTATTGTAAACTTATGAAAGGAATTTGACAAGTGCGGGGGGAAACAACTCATCTAACAATTAGGAATCTGCTTTTGCTAGTGATTGCGGATTCATTCGTTTACTACATAAAAATGAAGATATAACCCATAATGGTTGAAAAAATGATCCAGATTGCTAATTGCCAATTTTTAACGATATTATAGTTGGGGCGGAAAAAAGCATAATAAAATTGAATTGGTAGTAATAGGAGGAATAGTACACCGATTTGACTACGGTCAAATTGCTTTACTGTCAATATTGACCAAACAAGTGCATGATAAAAATAAAAGTTTCTATAATACTGTTGATTGAATGACTTAAACATTGTAAACCCTCCTTCTGATAGTCGAATCTTACTATTATTGTAAATTATTTATAACCAGAAAGCAATAATAAATAGGTTGATATAGTTTTTACTTATACCATTTGTTAAAAAATATATATAAGTCATTTTGGATATTTTATTAACAAAAGTAGTCTATTCATGCTAGACTATTTAATAAGTTAGATTGGAGATTTCGTTATGACAAATTATAAGATAGATACGATTTTAGCCCATGCAGGTATTAACAATGACGAGAAAACAGGTGCCTTGATTTCTCCTATTCACCTTTCGACCACTTATCAGCACCCTGAGTTTGGTCACTCGACCGGTTTTGACTATACGAGAACCAAGAACCCGACACGCGCCAGTTTGGAAGCAACCTTGGCAGCGATTGAAAAAGCAGATTATGCCCTTGCGACGAGTTCAGGCATGGCTGCTCTTGTCTTGCTCTTTAATGGTTTTCCGGTTGGAAGCAAGGTAGTGGCAGCGCGTGATTTGTACGGTGGCTCATTCCGCTGGTTCAACGAGCAGGAAAGTCTAGGCAGATTTCAGTTTACCTATGCGAATAGTGAAGAGGATCTGATTGCAGCAATCACAGACCAGACGGACTATGTTTACTTGGAGACCCCAACCAATCCCTTGATGGTGGAGTTTGACATCGCTAAGGTTTCGGATATCGCCCATGCCAAAGGTGCCAAGGTGATTGTCGATAACACTTTTTACAGCCCTATTTATCAAAATCCTCTTGTTCTAGGAGCAGATGTCGTCCTACACTCAGCGACAAAATATTTGTCAGGTCATAATGATGTCTTGGCTGGGGCTTTGATGACCAATGATAAAGTCTTGTACGATAAGCTATTTTATGACCAAAATACAACAGGCCCAACCCTATCGCCACTGGATGCTTATTTACTCATGCGTGGTTTGAAAACTCTTTCGCTTCGAATGGAGCGGGCGACACAAAATGCTCAGAAAATCGTTGCCTATTTGGAGAAGAGTCCTGCAGTGAAGCAAGTATATTACACAGGAAAAGGTGGGATGATTTCATTGAAGGTGGTTGATGAGAGCAAGATTCCACACATTCTAAATACCTTGAAAATCTTTACTTTTGCGGAGAGCTTGGGTGGGGTAGAAAGTTTGATTACTTATCCAGCTACCCAGACTCACGCAGACATTCCAGCTGATACCCGTCATTCATACGGTTTGACAGATGATCTGCTTCGCTTGTCTATCGGTATTGAGGATGCGGATGATTTGATTGCCGACTTGGAAGTAGCCTTGGAGGGATAAGATGACCAGATATGATTTTACTAGTAAGCCAAATCGCCTAACGCACCATGCTGAAAAATGGAAAAAAGTAGAAGCTGATACTGAACTCTTACCTTTATGGATTGCAGATATGGACTTTGAGCCACTTCCAGAAATTCGCCAAGTAATCCGTGACTACGCAGATCATCACGTCTTTGGTTATCCCTATGCTAGTGACAGTCTTTATCAGTCTATTATTGACTGGGAAGATAGACAGCATGGCTACAAGATTGATAGAGAGTCCATCCTGCTCATCGAAGGTGTTGTTCCTGCCTTAACTGTGGCTATTCAATCTTTGACAGAAGAAGGGGATGCTGTCTTAATTAACACACCAGTTTACCCACCCTTTGCACGGACTGTCAAATTAAACAATCGTCAGCTTGTTACCAATTCACTTGTAGATGTGGATGGCGTTTTTAGAATTGATTTTGACCAGCTTGAAAAGGACATTGTAGAGAATCAAGTGAAACTCTATATTTTCTGTAGTCCACACAATCCAGGAGGTAGGGTTTGGAGCAAGGAAGAACTCTTAGCTATTGGACGTCTCTGTCAGAAACATGGCGTCGTTTTTGTCTCAGATGAAATTCATCAAGATTTGGCCTTATATGGTCACAAACATGATACCTTTAATACGGTAGATGAAAATTTCAAAGATTTTTCAATTATCTTATCATCTGCAACTAAAACATTTAACATTGCTGGAACGAAAAATAGCTTCGCTATTATTGAAAATCCAAGCATTCGCAAGACTTTTGCTAAGCGTCAATTGGCAAACAATCAGCATGAAGTTCCAACAATTGGTTTGTTAACCACAGAAGCTGCCTTCACTTATGGAGATGAGTGGTTGACAGAGTTAAAAAATGTTTTAGAAAAAAATATTGACTATGTTGAAGAGTATTTGACTACCCATACAAGGATCAAGGTTATGAAGCCCCAGGGAACCTACCTTATCTGGCTTGATTTTTCTGACTATCAGCTGGAACATGACCAATTGTTCGAATTGTTGCAAGATCAGGCAAAATTGATTTTGAACGATGGTTTAAGCTTTGGTAAAGAGGGAAAATACCATGCGCGTCTAAATGCGGCAGCTCCATTTGATGTCATTGAAGAAGCCTGTCAACGACTTAGAAACGTTTTTGGATAAAGAAATAAGGACTAGGTGTGAGTAAAATCACCTAATCCTTATTTTTTTGCGTTTTTCGAAATTCTGTCGGGCTCATATGAAAATAATTTTTAAAGGCCGCGCTGAAGGTGAGAGGATCTTGGTAGCCGACAGAATAGGCGATTTCAGTGATACTCCGAGAAGCATCTTCTAATAGTTGACAAGAACGATTCATTTTTACTTGTAAAATATAATCTTTGATAGAATAGCCTGTTTCCTGCTTAAAAATCTTATAGAGATAGCTTCGGCTCAAGGCCAAATAATCCGCTATTTCAGAGACCTTAATCGGATGAGCATAGTGGCTATGTATCATTTTGATGGCCTGCTGAACATAATATTTGGTTTGTGTTTCGGGTTTCATCAGTGTTTCACTTGGAAATTCCTCGATGAGTGCTGCTAAGAGTTGATTGAGATAGCCAATTAGGACCAATTCTGTGATAGAGGGGATGGGATGCATCTGAACATGGTTAATCTGATGCATGTAGCCTAGAATTGGGGACTCTAGACTGGAGTGGAGGTAGTAGTTTTCTAGCAGTTGACTTTGATTCAGTAGGTCTTTTGCTCGTGATCCACTAAAGCCAACCCATATATAGGTCCAAGGATCTAAATCATCAGCTTGATAGAAAATGGAAACATCCTTTGGCAGAATAAACAAATCACCTGCTGATAGATAACTTGTTTTTCCGTCAACAAGAATTTTCCCTTTTCCTTTTGTAATAAAATGCAGGACAAAATTATCACGGATAGTAGGACCGAAGGAGTAGCCCTTGTCACATTGTTCGGCACCGTAATGGTCTACATTTAGGTCAAAATTATGACTATCCAATTCATTATAGATATTTAGAATATTCATTTCAATCCTCCTTAGGAAACATTATAACATGTTTTAAATACAAAAGGCTATTAAATAAAGCGTTTTCATTTTGTACAATAAGACCATAAAGAAGAGATGGGGGAGATGAAAGTGATTGAGATTCATGAAACAAAACAGATTTTTCACCTAAAAACAAGAGAATTTTCTTATATCATTCAAGTATTAAAAACTGGTGATTTGGTTCATCGTTATTTTGGGAAAAAAATCGAAAAATTTAGTGATGGAAACAAAATAACATATTTAGATCGAGCGTTTTCTCCTAGTCCAATTACTGGAGATAGGACATACTCATTGGATGTCCTCCCACTCGAATACTCTAGCAGTGGTCTGGGAGATTTTAGGACTTCTGCATTAGATGTTCGAAATGAATTTGGAACGACCCTAGATTTAAAATTTAAATCGTATAGAACCTATAAAGGAAAGAATGAGTTAAATGGTTTACCAGCAAGTTTTGGAAATCAAGAAGAAGTAGAGAGTCTTGAAATTGATCTTTATGATCAGTTGACAGATGTTACCGTAACACTTCAGTATTCTGTTTTTGAAGAAGCTTCTTATCTCGCACGATCAGCTACAATTCAAACTGGCAAATATCCATGCAAACTAGAGAAAGTCTTGTCTGCAACGCTTGACTTTCCACATCAAGATTTCATTGTTCACAGCTTGACAGGACGCTATGCTTATGAAAAAGAGTGGACACAGACCCCATTGACAAAAGGTCAGTATTCGATTGGTAGCATTCGAGGTGCTTCAAGTCACACAAGAACACCCTTCTTAGCACTAGCCTCACCCGATGCAAGTGAGGACAAGGGCGATGTTTATGTGGCCCAACTTGTCTATAGTGGCAACTTTACAGCATTTGTCGAAACGACAGCCATGGAAACCAGTCGATTGGGATTAGGATTGGAAAGTCACTATTTCTCATGGCAATTGGATAAGGATGATCGTTTTCAAACCCCAGAAGTTCTCTTATCATATACTGATAAAGGATTTACTGGCATGACACAAAATAGTCATCACTTTATTACAAAACACCTCATTCGATCATCGTTTGTAAACAAACCAAGGCCCATTTTAATCAACAACTGGGAAGCGACCTATTTTGAATTTACAGAAGAAAAGATTTTACAGTTAGCTCAAGTCGCAAGTCGAGCTGGTATTGAATTATTTGTTCTGGATGATGGTTGGTTTGGTAAACGAAACAATGATGAAAGTTCATTGGGCGATTGGAAAGTCAATTTGGATAAGTTGCCAAATGGTTTGAATGGCTTAGCAGAGCGAATAAATGAGCTTGGCATGAAATTCGGTCTGTGGTTTGAACCGGAGATGATTTCTATTGATAGCGATCTTTATCGTGAACATCCTGATTGGGCAATTCGCACAGAAGGACGCTTACCAATCTACAGCCGAGAACAATTAGTTTTGGATTTGACCAAGCAAGAAGTCTGTGACTACATCATTGATAGCGTCTCTTCCATATTAGAATCAGCCAATATTTCTTATGTAAAATGGGATATGAACCGTAATATCACCAATATCCCTGAAGGTTTAGCAAATGACCAGCGCTTTGAGTTCCACCATCGTTACATGCTAGGTCTCTACCGTGTATTAGACCACCTTACCAAGCGGTTCCCAGATATTCTTTTTGAATCCTGTGCAGGCGGTGGAGGTCGTAATGATTTGGGAATCATGTATTACATGCCACAGGCTTGGGCAAGTGATGATACAGATGCGATTGAGCGCTTATCTATTCAAGAAGGTACTAGTTTGATTTATCCCCCTTCCTCAATTGGCGCACACGTCTCTGCCGTTCCAAACCATCAGGTTGGTCGTATCACACCTCTTGCTACACGAGGCAATGTGGCTATGATGGGAGGAGCATTTGGTTACGAGCTGGATTTAACGAAACTTTCGGAAAAGGAATTGGATGAAATCAGTCAGCAAATCGAAACCTATCACTCCATTCGTGAAACTATACAATTCGGTCAGCTCTACCGTCTGAAAAAGACGACCAATACCTGGGCTGCCAATTATGTTAGTCAAGATAAGAATCAAGCGGTCTTTACATTTGTAAAAATTCTTGCCAAGCCAGAAGCGCCTTTGCTTCATGTTCGGTTGAAGGGGCTAGACCCGGATGCCTTGTATGAATGCCCTCAATTGGGAGAAACATTCTACGGGGATGAATTGATGAACATTGGTCTTACAATGCCACATGTTCAAAAAGATTATTTTAGTGTACAATATATTTTTAACAAAATCTAGGAGGATTTTATAATGAAAATGAAAACATTTTTAAAATGTGCGTCAGTGTGTGCTTTTGCTAGCTTCTTGGTTGCTTGTGGGAATGCAAGTAGTAGCGATAAGGTAGAAATTGAATATTTCTCACAAAAACCTGAAATGCAAGCGACTCTGCAGGAAATTATTGATGATTTTGAAAAAGAAAATCCTACGATTGATGTTAAATTTTCAAATGTACCAGATGCAGGAACTGTTCTGAAAACCCGTATGGCAAATAACGAAGCGCCAGATGTTATCAACATTTATCCACAAAATGCGGACTTCAAAGCATATGCAGCGGATGGTCGTTTCCTAGAAATTGGTGATGATGCAGGTTTAAACCACTTGAAAGATGGTGCTGTAACACCTTATCTTGTTAATGAAAAAAATTACACCCTTCCTTTGACAGCTAATGCTTATGGTATTTACTATAATAAAGATAAGTTCAAAGAGTTGGGTCTGGAAGTTCCTACTACCTATGCAGAATTTGTGGCTCTGGTAGACAAAATCAAGGCTGATGGCAGTGCAGCACCGTTTGCTCTTTCCTTGAATGATGCATGGTCATTGAACGGTTACCATCAGTTGGCTTGGGTAACTGTTGCAGGTGGATTTGATGGTGCAGAAGATATTCTGATTCGCAGTGCAAAGGGTGCGATTCAAGATGATGCTACAACGAAAGCTGTCTTAGAACGCTTGCAACTACTGACTGATAATGGACAAAAAGGTGCGACAGGCGCGCTCTATGCAGATGCAGTGGCAGCTTTTGCGGCAGGAGATGCCCTCATGCTTCCACAAGGTACATGGGCAGCTACAGCTGTTAACCAACAAGAACCAGAATTTGAATACGGCATGTTTACCTTCCCTGGTGATAAAGAAGGTGGCGACTATACCATCGGTGCAGCTGACCTTGCTCTATCTATTTCCGCAGATACAGAGCACCCAGAAGAAGCTAAAAAATTCCTAGAATACCTCTCTCGTCCAGAAGTTATCCAGAAATACTATGATGTAGATGGCTCACCAACTTCAGTTGAAGGAGTAGACACTGAAGGCAAGTTTGAAGAAACTGCTGGAGTGACACAATATGCCTTCACTGACAAACACGTAGTTTGGTTGCAATCTGAATGGGAATCAGAAGAAGAGTTCTGGAATATCACTGTTGAAATGGTTAAAAATCCAAACTCAGCAGAATTAGTGAAAAAACTGAATGCATTCTTTGACCCAATGAAAAAATAATTCAGAAAAACTATAAGCAGAGGCTAGTTGCAGCCTAGCCTCCTTATAGTTGCCTAGTGTCAGTTTTAGTAACCCTATGGGATTCCTTGAACTGAGACTAAGCAACTATAACTTTATCAAAAAGGAGTACCATGATGAATCAAAAAGGATTTATTGCTAAATATTGGCCCTATCTATTTGTTGCCATACCAATTGGCTTACAGTTAATCTTTTTCTTCTATCCCCTATTTACAGGTATCTATTATAGTTTGACGAATTGGAATGGATTAACATCTGATTTCAAACTAATCGGTATTCAGAATTACTTAGATATTTTAAAAAATCCTGATTTTTATACTTCCATGACTTTTACCATTATCTTCACCATCGGTTTAGTCATTGGTGAAATTGTCATCGGTATTTGGTTAGCGACCCTGCTCAATCGTAAGATTAAAGCAGTTGGTTTCTTTAGAACCTGGTATTTCTTCCCGGCAGTGCTATCCACAGTCACGTTAGGATTGATTTTTGTCCAATTGTTCAACTATGGTTTCACACAAATTGGTGAGATTTTGCATATTGATTGGTTGATGGAAAACTTATTGGTCCAAGAAAATACTGTTATTCCAGCTGTACTTTTTGTGGCTCTTTGGCAAGGGTTGGCGATGCCAGTCATCATCTTCTTGTCTGGTTTACAAAGTATTCCAGAAGATGTGAAGGAAGCAGCAGCTATTGATGGTGCAAGTCGTTCTCAACAGTTCTTCAACATTGAGCTTCCATTCTTATTACCATCTATCAGTATGGTGTTCATCTTGGCAATGAAGTCAGGTTTGACAGCATTTGATCTTATCTTTGCATTGACAAGTGGTGGTCCAGATGGCAAAACAGAATCCTTGGGTTTACTCGTTTACAACTATGCCTTTGTAGACAATAAATTCTCTTATGCTAATGCTTTGGCTGTAGTACTCTTCATCTTCATTATTGTCATCTCATTGATTCAGATGAGAATTTCGAAGAAATTTGAAATTTAGGAGGACTGTCATGAATACTCAAAAACAGAAAAATTGGTGGGTCTATCTCGTACTCTTCAGCGGTATTCTCTTCATGTTTATTCCGCTACTTGTGACGATTATAAGTTCGTTCAAACCAACCAAGGAAATCACGAGCAATTTCTTTGGACTTCCTGAAAATTTCACCTTAAATAACTACGAACGCTTGTTTAATGATGGGATTGTACAATATTTTGGCAATTCTGCCTTGATTACGATTGTAGCTGTTGGCTTGATTTTACTGGTTATTCCAATGGCAGCTTTCGCAGTAGCCCGTCAAATGAAACGTCAGACAGTGTTTAACTTTATCTACTTTTTCTTGATTATTGGGATTTTTGTACCCTTCCAAGTGATTATGCTCCCAATGACCAAATTAATGTCAAGCCTTGGGTTGAACAATATTGTCGGTTTGATTATTCTATATTTGACATATGCAGTTCCTCAGGCCCTCTTCCTCTATGTCGGCTATATAAAGACCATTGTACCTGAGGAAATGGATGAAGCAGCAGCTATTGATGGCTGTGATAAATTTACCATGTACTGGAAAATTATTTTCCCTCTGATGAAACCCATGCATGCAACTGTTTTGATTATCAATGCCCTCTGGGTCTGGAATGATTTCCTCTTGCCTTTATTAGTATTGAACCGTGATCAAAGCATGTGGACTTTACCTCTTTTCCAATACAACTATCAAGGTATGTATTTCAGTGACTACGGTCCATCATTTGCATCTTACGTTGTAGGAATTATCCCAATCTTACTTGTTTATCTCATCTTCCAAAAACATATTATTTCAGGTATGACAAGTGGTTCTGTCAAATAATTACAAAGGTTGACTTGTTCAACCTTTTCTAACAATGAAAAAAGAAAAGGCTTACAAAGGAGAAAATCTATGAAAATTAAAAATCAAGCTATGTTGATTACTTATTCGGATAGTTTAGGCAAGAATCTTAAGGATTTGAAAAAAGTTCTAGAGGGACCATTAAAGGATGTTGTGGGAGGTATCCATATTCTGCCGTTTTTCCCATCATCAGGTGACCGTGGGTTTGCGCCAATGGACTATACAAAGGTAGATCCTGCATTTGGAGATTGGTCAGATATTGAAGCACTAAGCAAAGACTACTATCTGATGTTCGATTTTATGATCAATCATATTTCTGCAAAATCTCCTTATTTCCTTGATTTTCTTGAAAAGAAGGATGAATCAGCTTATGCGGATTTGTTTATTCGCTATAAAAACTTTTGGCCAAATGGTGAGCCAGCGCAAGAAGATGTTGATTTGATCTATAAGCGTAAACCTCGTGCTCCATATCGAATTGCAACATTTGCTGATGGTAGCGAGGAGAAGGTATGGTGTACCTTTGATGAGCAACAGATTGACTTGGATGTGACTACAGAGACAACACGCCGGTTCATCCAAGAAAATCTGGAACAGTTGGCAGAACATGGTGCTTCGATCATTCGTTTGGACGCCTTTGCTTATGCCAATAAAAAAATAGGAACCAACTGTTTCTTTGTGGAGCCTGATATTTGGGAAATGCTCCATTTTCCACGTCAGTTATTGGCACCAAAAGATGTAGAAATCTTACCAGAAATTCATGAACACTACACCATTCAGCAAAAAATTGCGGAACAGGATTATTATGTTTATGACTTTGCCTTGCCAATGCTGGTTCTCCACGCTTTGTATTCTGGTCATGTCAATCGTCTGGTTCACTGGATGGAGATTTGCCCTCGTAAGCAATTTACAACTCTTGATACACATGATGGAATAGGGGTTGTGGACGTTAAGGATTTGCTGACGGATGAGGAGACAGAGGAAACGCGTGAAGCCTTATATGCACAAGGTGCTAATGTGAAGAAAATTTATAGTACAGAAGCCTATAATAATTTGGATATTTATCAGATTAACTGTACATATTATTCTGCCCTTGGCAATAACGATCAAGCTTACCTATTAGCGCGTGTTCTCCAATGTTTTGCACCAGGTATTCCACAGATTTACTATGTTGGTTTACTTGCAGGCGAAAATGATATTGAACTTTTAGAATCAAGTAAGGAAGGTCGCAATATCAATCGCCATTACTATGATTTGGAAGAAATTGAGCAGGAAGTGCAACGTCCTGTGGTACAATCCTTGTTCAAACTCCTTAAATTCCGCAATACAAGTCCAGCTTTCGACGGAGAGTTCTCTGTTAAGATGCTGGATGAAACAAGTATGGAAATTTTCTGGAATAATCAAGATGCAGGGGTATCTGCCCGCCTAACAGCAAACCTAAAAGAAAAAACCTTTGAAATTGTTGAAATAGAAGAGGGAAAAATTACCACAATTGAGTTATAATATGATTATATAGAAATAGGGGGATTCCCCTTTTTCTTGCGTAAATAAGATTGTACAGAAAGGATCAATCAAATGTCAGAAATACAAAAGACAGATTGGTGGAAGAAGTCCGTCATTTACCAAATTTACCCTCGTAGTTTTCAAGATTCAAATGGAGATGGAGTAGGGGATATTCGAGGGATTATCAGCCGATTAGATTATCTTCACGAGCTTGGAATTGATGCTATTTGGCTCAGTCCTGTTTATCAGTCACCCATGGATGACAATGGTTACGACATCAGTGACTACCAAGGAATTGCTCCAGAATTTGGGACCATGGAAGATATGGAAGAGCTGATTGCAGAAGGCCATAAGCGCAATATCAAAATAATCATGGATTTGGTGCTCAATCATACCTCGGATGAACATTTCTGGTTTCAAGAAGCCCTCAAAGGACCAGATAATCCCTATTATGACTATTATGTTTGGGCTGATGAACCGAATGAATTACACTCGACCTTCTCAGGCTCTGCTTGGGAATACGTTCCACATCTGAACAAATACTATCTCCACCAATTCTCTGTTAAGCAACCGGATTTGAACTGGAAAAATCCTGCTCTGAAACAAGAAATCTGGGACATGATCAATTTTTGGATTGAAAAAGGTGTCGGCGGTTTCAGGCTAGATGTGATTGATTTGATTGGAAAAGAACCGGAAAAATTAATTACAGCTGATGGACCGACTCTCCACCCTCTTATTCAGGAATTAAATGAGAAAACCTTTGGTGCTTACGATTTAGTGACTGTTGGGGAAACCTGGAGTGCCAATCCAGAAAATGCTCAGTTATATTCGCATCCTGATCGTAAAGAATTTTCGATGATTTTCCAATTTGAACATGTAGGACTTGATCAGCAGGAAGGGAAAGAAAAGTGGGATTTGGCACCGCTTGATCCAGCTCGTTTGCATAAGGTTCTATCCAAATGGCAGACTGAACTGGTTGGTAAAGGCTGGAACTCTCTTTTCTGGAATAATCATGATTTACCTCGTGCCATTTCTCGCTTCGGTGATGATCGACCTGCATTTCGTGAGCTAAGTGGTAAAATGTTGGCTATTTATCTTCATTTTATGTCAGGGACACCTTATATCTACCAAGGTGAGGAAATTGGTATGATTAATACACCAATTACAGATATTAACCAAGCAGACGATATCGAAACACGTCGCATGTATGCAGAACGGATTGAAAATGGCTTTACCAAGGAGGAATTGATTACTTCTATAAATGCCAAAGGTCGTGACAATGCTCGCCGTCCAATGCAATGGACAGGAGCAGAAGGAGCGGGCTTCAGTACAGGTCAAGCCTGGCTGGCTTTGGGAGATACTGTCAAAGACATCAACGTTGAAAAAGCACTTGCAGACAAACAATCGCTTTTCTATACTTATCAAAAATTAATTGCTCTTCGGAAAGAGTACCCTTGTATGTCTGAAGGAAAATATGAAGTGATGGAGACTGGAAATAGCTCGGTAATGGCCTACCGTAAATATGATGAACAGGATGATTTCATCATTCTGGTAAATTTCACAAGTGATGAGCAAGCCTTCGAAGTATCGAGCGAGGGATATTCCCTGTTTATGCATAATTACGAAGAGGCTGCATTTTTGGCTGGACAATTATTGAGACCGTATGAGGCAATCGTTCTCAAAAAATAAGATATAGTCATTTGAATTAACTTTGATACATCGTCACTTTCGGCTTGCCGTACTCTAGTACAGCCTACGCCTCAGTTCCTTGTCTGAAAGCTAATTCAATCGACAACAATTTTCAATATTCACGAGCTTTTTTCATGAATTTTTGGTAAAATAGAAAAAACAAAAAAGAGAGGTTTTATCATCATGGGTAAATTCCAAGTCATTTCACACCCACTCATTCAGCATAAATTATCTATCCTTCGTAGAACTACAACTTCTACAAAAGATTTCCGTGAGTTGGTCAATGAAATTGCCATGTTAATGGGCTACGAAGTGTTGCGTGACTTGCCACTTGAAGATGTAGAAATTGAAACACCGATTACAAAAACAGTTCAAAAACAAATTGCAGGTAAGAAATTAGCTATTGTGCCAATTCTTCGTGCTGGTATTGGTATGGTCGATGGTTTGCTTAGCTTGGTTCCGGCAGCTAAAGTTGGTCATATTGGTATGTACCGAGATGAAGAAACCTTACAACCAGTTGAATACCTTGTGAAATTGCCAGAAGATATTGATCAACGCCATATCTTGGTAGTAGACCCAATGTTAGCAACTGGTGGTTCAGCAATTCTTGCTGTTGATTCATTGAAAAAACGTGGAGCTTCAAATATTAAATTTGTTGCCTTGGTATCCGCTCCAGAAGGTGTGAAAGCACTTCAAGATGCACATCCAGATATCGATATCTTTACAGCAGCCTTGGATGAAAAACTCAATGATAAAGGCTATATCGTTCCAGGTCTTGGAGATGCTGGTGATCGCCTTTTCGGTACTAAATAATCTCCGTATGGCTGGGCAAAATGCCCAGGACCACTACTCAAAGTTCGTGTCAACATCTCAGCGCAGTGGTTGATTGGCAGATTTGTTCGTGTTTTGCACTCCAAATCTGACCTAATCAACTGTGCGGGGGTGGGAAGACGAACTCTTTTTAATTTGGTCGAGTTCTTATACGAAAACTCAAAAGAATGCAAAAACTCCCTCCCTATGATATAATCAAAGCGAAAAAATTTTTTATGTTAGGCTACTAGCTCGTCCCTAGTAGTCTTTTTCTGTGCTAAAAATTCAGGATACGTTATCTGCTCTTTTAAGAGAATATAAGCTATTTTTAATAATTGATGTGCGAGGGCGATTGTTGCTTTTTGTGAACCACGTCGACTTTGAATCTGATAAAATCGTTCAGCTAGAGGACTTCCTTTTTGTCTTTTGATAGCGAAAGCGGCCTGGCATAAACATTTCTTTAGATATGAATTACCATGTCGAATCTTGGTACTTCGTTTCTTACCAGCACTCTCATTGTTACCTGGACAGAGTCCTGCCCAAGAGGCTAGATGTCCAGCAGTTGGAAATTGACTCATGTCAGCTCCAACTTCAGAGATAATGACAGAGGCTGTAATGACATCAATACCTGGGATAGAATCCAGAATTTCTACCTGCTTCTCGTATTGTGATAGATAGTCATTAATTCGGTCCTCCAATATTTCAATCTGCTTCTGATAAAAATCATGAAGCTCTAAGGATTGCTTTAACATGAAGCCATGATGGTCAGAGAAATAACCATCCATAGCATTAAGAAGTTGAGGTACCTCCTTCTTCAAGCTTGTATAAACTGATTGATGAACAATGCGAGGCGTGATAGGCGTCTTGTCAATCAGTAGTTGAAGGAGATTACGACCTGAAGCACCCATAATATAGTAAAATGAAACAAAAATAGTACATTTATGGTATAATGTACTTATGGCATATTCATTAGATTTTCGTAAAAAAGTTCTCGCATACTGTGAGAAAACCGGCAGTATTACTGAAGCATCTGTTGTTTTCGATATTTCCCGCAACACCATCTATCAATGGCTAAAATTAATGGAGAGTACAGGCGAGCTTCATCACCAAGTTAAGGGAACCAAACCAAGAAAAGTTGATAGAGAAAAATTAAAGAACTATCTTGAAGCTCATCCAGATGCTTTTTTGACTGAAATAGCTTCTGAATTTGGCTGTCATCCAACAGCTATTCATTACGCTCTCAAAGCTATGGGGTATACTCGAAAAAAAAGAGCTGTACCTACTATGAACAAGACCCTGAGAAAGTAAATCAGTTCCTTAAAGAATTTAATAACTTAAGTCACTTGACACCTGTTTATATTGACGAGACAGGGTTTGAGACATATTTTCATCGAGAATATGGTCGATCTTTGAAAGGTCAGTTGATCACTGGTCAGGTCTCTGGAAGAAGATTCCAGCGGCTATCTTTAGTCGCAGGTCTTATAAACGGTGAGATTATAGCCCCAATGACCTACAAAGAAACCATGACTAGTGACTTTTTCGAAGCTTGGTTTAAAACATTCTTACTACCCACTTTAGATAGACCATCTGTTATCATTATGGACAATGCAAGGTTTCATCGGATGAGTAAGCTAAAAGAGTTATGCAAGGAGCAGGGTCATAGACTTTTACCACTTCCTCCTTACTCACCTGAGTATAATCCCATTGAGAAAACATGGGCTCAAATTAAAAAACACCTCAGAAAAGTATTGCCAAATTGCGATACTTTTCTTGAGGCACTTTTGTCCTGTTCTTGTTTCAATTAACTATATCTTCGATATAGGTCGTTAGCTTGATACCACCTGACTGAAGAATTTTATGGATACGATTGGTCTCCTTATTACGACTTTCCACATAATGTTTTCGTTGTCTGGTCAACTCCCTCAATTCTTGAATGGTTTCATCGGGAACGAAACTCCGAGGTAGTAGACCAATCCGTGTTAATTTGGCAATCCAGAGAGCATCTTTCTTGTCAGTTTTCTGACCTGGAATTGCCTTCATGTGGGCTGGTTGTGCGAGTATCAACTCGAAGTCATCACAGAGAGCATGCCAGACAGGTCGCCAATAGACACCTGTGCTTTCCATACCAACAGCTTCCACATGAAATTGACTGAGAAAATCGTGGCAAGTACGTAGGCCTTTAGTCGTTGTATCAAATGTAGCCATCTCACGCTTTGGACGAGTTGAGGTGAGAGATCCGTGTAGGATACAAACGACAATATTGGCTTGATGGACATCAATACCTGCACAAGATTGATAGAGAACATCCATGATAATTCCCTCCTTCTAAAAATTAGAGAGCTTATCTACCGAATTTTAGTCGTATTTTTATACTCATGCCTATCGCATATTTTGGGGTGCTCGTCAGTAGAGTGGATCAGTTTTTCCCTCGATGTTTAACATCATTAACTCGTCAACCACAAAGCCCTCACTATGATTATACACCTAGTGAGGGCTTTATGTTCGTTTTCATTATTCTGTGGGTGAGGGCGGAGCCATCATGGATGTCTTTCCCACTCCCTTTTCTGGTTTTAAATCGTGTTTTTTATTTGACCAATTTTGACTATTCCTATATAATGGGAAAAGAAAATCTCGAAAAGGAGTAAATTTATGATTCCAGTAGTTATTGAACAAACTAGTCGCGGTGAGCGCTCGTATGATATTTATTCACGTTTGCTGAAAGACCGCATCATTATGTTGACAGGTCAGGTTGAGGACAATATGGCCAATTCGATTATTGCCCAATTGCTTTTCTTAGATGCACAAGATCCAACAAAAGATATTTATCTCTATGTAAATACACCAGGGGGTTCTGTTTCCGCAGGTCTTGCCATCGTGGATACAATGAACTTCATTAAAGCAGACGTACAGACAATTGTAATGGGAACTGCAGCAAGTATGGGAACAATCATTGCTTCAAGTGGTACAAAAGGCAAACGTTTCATGCTTCCTAATGCAGAATACATGATTCATCAACCAATGGGAGGCACTGGTGGTGGTACTCAGCAAACTGACATGGCAATTGCAGCAGAACACCTCTTAAAAACTCGTAACAAGTTAGAAAAAATTTTGGCGGACAATTCTGGTAAGACAGTCAAACAAATCCATAAGGATGCAGAACGTGACTATTGGATGTCTGCTGAAGAAACCTTGGCATACGGCTTTATCGACCAAATTATGGATAATACAAAGACTAAGTAATGTTGTTTCTATAAGATTATTCTCACATGCTCCGATGATCGACTTGATTGTTGGAGCTTTTCATTTTTAATTGAAAGCGGTATAATATAGGAAGAATCAATTTTAGAGGAGTTGACATGTTTGAGAAGAAAGATCGGATTAGTTTAACAGTATATTTACATTATAACCGTGATGCCCGTAAATTAAACCAATACGGAGATATCGTATATCACTCCAAACGCTTACGGTATGTTCTTGTCTATATGGATCAAGATAAAGTAGATGTGGCCATTACAAAACTAAAGAAGGAGAAGTTTGTTAAAAAATTAGTTCCTTCATATATGAAAGAATTGGATCAAAACTTTGTAGGGAGTCTATGGCGTGAATCGTTTGAAAAGCCAGAGCCTGCCCACATATCGTCATAATGTAATATGGAGTCATCAGTAATGATGGCTTTTTTTTGTGAATTATTTGGGGAATTATTAAAATTTTAATTTTTTTTTAAAATTTTGATCATTTGTATTGACAATTTTCAGATAATTCTGTATATTAGATACATGTTAAATTTAAGAAAGTTTTAAGGTATTTTCATGAAAACAAGAAAATTTGCAGTAGCGCTTGCTACATTTGCCTCTGCAGCTCTACTTGCTGCCTGTGGTAATGTTTCGACAACCAATACATCCGCAGCTGGTTCAACTGTTGGGGAAACATTTAAAATCGGTTATAACTTGGAGTTATCTGGTGCTGTTTCATCTTATGGTCAAACAGAAGAAAATGGTGCCAACCTTGCCGTGAAAGAAATCAATGCTGCGGGTGGTATTGACGGCAAAAAAATCGAAGTGATTACAAAAGACAACAAGTCTGAAACAGCAGAGGCAGCTACTGTTGCAACAAGCTTGGCAAGTGAGGGTGCAAACGTCGTGATCGGTCCTGCTACATCAGGAGCTTCAGCAGCCTCTATTCCAGCATTGACATCTGCTGGTGTTCCTATGATTACTCCTTCAGGTACACAAACAAACTTGGTTGAAAATGATAAAGGTGAGGTACAAGAATACTTCTTCCGTACAACCTTTACAGATGGATACCAAGGTGAAATCATGGCTAAGTACGCTACTGAAAACTTGTCAGCTAAGAAAGTTGTTCTTTACTTTGACAACTCATCTGATTACGGTAAAGGTGTAGCTGAGGCCTTCAAGAAAGCTTTCACAGGAGAAATTGTTTCAGAAATTACATTTGCTTCTGGTGATAAAGACTTCCAAGCTGCATTGACAAAATTGAAAGATAAAGAATTCGATGCTATCATTATGCCTGGTTATTACAATGAAACTGGTACAATTGTGAAACAAGCGCGTGGTCTTGGTATCGAACAGCCAATCCTTGGTTCAGACGGTTTCGACTCTCCACAATTTACTGAATTGGCAACTGCTTCAGCAGCTTCAAACGTTTACTACCTTTCAGCATTTGTAACATCAGCAAGTGAAAAAGCACAAGCATTCTACGATGCATATGTGAAGGAATACAACGAAGAGCCATCAATGTTCTCAGCTCTTGCATATGACTCAGTTTATATGGCAGCAGAAGCAGCGAAAGGTGCAAAAGATTCAGCAGCTGTGAAAGATAACCTTGCAGCTTTGAAAGACTTCGAAGGTGTTACTGGTACCATGTCTATTGATGAAAACCATAACGTTGTGAAATCAGTTTATGTTGTTGGTTTGACAAATGGTGAGCAATCTTCAGTGGATACAATTTCAGTTGACTAATAAAAAGATAGAAGAAAGAGGGATTTCCCTCTTTTTTCAAATTACGTTATCTTTGCTACATCGCTTAGAAAGTGTTTATACTCTTCGAAAATCAAAATTATCCGTTGTCAACTTGCCTTGATGAACTCCAGTTCTATCTTCGACTTCGTTTCCTAGGCTACTTTTGATTTTCATTGAGTATTATTCTTCTGTTTGTACAAATTGATCATACGAATTTTAAGGAATCAATGCAGACTTTTGAGTGGACATAACTGTTTGATTAGCTCAGATTGATTTTACCCTTTATGTGGCTGATGAATGGCAATCGAACTTGCTTATTTTCAGAAAATTTTGTATAATGTAATAATGCTTACTGAGCTTGAAAAATATTTAGAAAGATTGGTGAACCTATGCTTCAACAACTTGTCAATGGTTTGATTCTTGGTTCTGTTTACGCACTATTAGCCCTTGGGTATACCATGGTGTACGGAATCATCAAACTCATTAACTTTGCCCACGGTGACCTATACATGATGGGTGCGTTTATGGGGTATTTTCTATTAAATAATTTAACGTTTATTGGGGATGGAGGAACTCGTTTCTTTATTGCACTTATTCTGGCAATGGTAGGAACAGCTATTCTCGGTGTTGTAATAGAGTTTTTGGCCTATCGTCCTTTGCGAAATTCAACACGTATTGCAGCCTTGATTACAGCTATTGGAGTTTCTTTCTTCTTGGAATACACTATGATTAAGTTCTTTTCGGCTGATGTAAAAGCATTCCCACAAGCAATTGAGGCAGTAACCTTCCACTTGGGTCCAGTTTCTGTAACCAATATTCAGTTGATTATTCTGGGTGTCTCATTGTTCTTGATGATCGCTCTGCAATTAATCGTGAAGCGTACAAAAATGGGGAAAGCCATGCGTGCGGTTTCAGTTGATAGTGATGCAGCGCAGTTGATGGGGATTAACGTAAACCGTACGATCAGCTTTACTTTTGCTCTTGGATCAGCCCTTGCGGGTGCGGCCGGTGTTCTTTTAGGCCTTTATTACAACCAAATCGAGCCTTTGATGGGGATGACACCAGGTTTGAAAGCCTTTGTTGCTGCGGTATTAGGTGGTATTGGTATTATTCCAGGTGCGGCTCTTGGTGGATTTGTTATCGGTATTATTGAAACCTTCACCTATGTGATCAGTTTAGATACCTTCCGTGATGCAATCGTGTACGCTGTGCTTATTATCATCCTCTTGGTCCGTCCGAGTGGTATCCTTGGTAAGAATGTGAAAGAGAAGGTGTAACCATGAAGCAAAATTTAAAAGTTAATGCGATTTGGTTGGCTATCTTATTAGCTGGTTTTGGTCTGATTCAAGGTCTTGTTGCAGCAGGGATTTTAAACTTCTACTATATCCAAATTGTTCAACAAATCGGTATTCAAATTATCTTGGCAGTCGGTTTAAACTTGATTGTTGGTTTCTCTGGTCAATTTTCTCTAGGTCATGCTGGTTTTATGGCTATTGGAGCATATTCTGTCGGGATTATTGGTAAAATGATGCCATCCTACGGTGGATTTGCTGTTGCGTTGGTTGTTGGAATGTTGATTTCAGGTGCAGTTGCTTTGTTGGTTGGTATCCCAACCTTGCGCTTAAAGGGTGACTATCTTGCAATTGCGACTCTTGGTGTTGCTGAAATCATTCGTATTTTGATTATCAACGGTGGAAGTCTTACCAACGGTGCAGCTGGTATCATGTCTATTCCACTCGTTACAAGCTGGCCTTTAGTTTATATTTTTGTTATTATCACAACCTTGGTAACAGTAAACTTCTTACGTAGCCCAATGGGAAGAGCTACGATTTCAGTTCGTGAGGACGAAATTGCGGCTGAGTCTGTCGGTGTTAATCCGACATTTGTTAAGGTTTCAGCCTTTGTCTTCGGTGCCATGACAGCAGCCATTGCAGGTGGTCTCCACGCAGGTTATGTTGGAACAATTGTTCCTAAAGATTTTGCCTTCATGACTTCAGTGAATATTTTGATTGTCATTGTATTAGGTGGTTTGGGTTCAATCACTGGTACCTTTGTGGCAGCTATTGTACTTGGTATCTTGAATGTCTTCTTGAAGAGTTATTCAGATATTTCAATGATCATTTACTCATTAGCATTGATTCTTTTGATGATCTTCCGTCCTGGTGGTCTTTTAGGAACCAAAGAATTTAGCGTAGCAGCTCTACTCAAGAAGAAGGAGGTTAAGTAATGGTATTACTTGAAGTAAAAGATTTAACCAAGAACTTCGGTGGACTAACTGCTGTTGGTGATGTAACCATGGAGCTCCATGAAGGAGAATTGGTTGGGCTTATCGGTCCTAACGGTGCAGGTAAAACAACGCTTTTTAACCTTTTAACTGGAGTTTATGAACCGAGCGAAGGTACAATCACTCTTGCTGGTACACTTTTAAATGGTAAAGCGCCATCAAAGATCGCCTCACTTGGTCTTGGTCGGACATTCCAAAATATCCGACTCTTCAAAAACATGACCGTTTTAGAAAATGTTTTGATTGGTCTTGGTAACCATGGGAAAGCAGAATTTTTTGCAAGTTTTTTCCGTCTTCCAGCATTCTATAAGAATGAAGAAACCTTGAAAACAAAAGCGATTGAACTTTTGAAAATTTTTGATTTGGATGGCGATGCAGATACTCTAGCTAAAAACCTTCCATACGGTCAACAACGTCGTTTGGAAATCGTTCGTGCTCTTGCGACTGAACCAAAAATTCTTTTCTTGGATGAACCTGCAGCTGGTATGAACCCACAAGAAACAGCAGAATTGACCCAACTCATCCGTAAAATCAAGGAAGAATTTAACATCACGATCATGTTGATTGAACATGATATGAGTCTGGTTATGGAAGTTACAGAGCGAATTTATGTATTGGAATATGGCCGTTTAATTGCGCATGGAACTCCTGCAGAAATCCGTAGCAACAAACGTGTTATTGAAGCATACCTCGGAGGTGAAGCCTAATGTCAATGTTAAAAGTTGAAAATTTATCGGTACATTATGGCGTCATTGAGGCGGTAAAAAATGTATCATTTGAAGTAAACGAAGGAGAGGTCGTTACCTTGATTGGTGCCAATGGTGCAGGTAAAACCTCTATCCTTCGTACGATTTCTGGACTTGTTCGTCCATCTTCAGGAACGATTTCTTTCCTTGGAAATGAGATTCAAAAAGTTCCGGCCCGTAAAATTGTAGCAGATGGTTTATCACAAGTTCCAGAAGGTCGTCATGTTTTTGCAGGTTTGACCGTTATGGAAAACTTGGAGATGGGTGCCTTCCTACGCAATAATCGTGAAGAGAACCAAGCAAACTTGAAGAAAATATTTGCTCGTTTCCCACGCTTGGAAGAAAGAAAAAATCAAGATGCCGCTACCCTTTCAGGTGGTGAACAACAGATGTTAGCAATGGGACGTGCTCTCATGAGCCAACCAAAACTCTTGCTCCTTGATGAACCTTCAATGGGACTAGCACCAATCTTCATCCAAGAAATTTTTGATATTATCCAAGATATTCAAAAACAAGGCACAACCGTTCTCTTGATTGAACAAAATGCCAACAAAGCCCTCGCCATCGCTGACCGCGGCTACGTCCTCGAAACAGGAAAAGTCGTCCTCTCAGGAACAGGAAAAGAACTCCTCGCCTCAGAAGAAGTCAAAAAAGCATATCTGGGTGGTTAAAACAGCCTACGGATAGGCTGTTTTAATCGGGAGATAGGAAAACCAGTAATGCATTGCTGGTTTGTCCCCGTTGTTTTAAGCTGGAAATAGGAAACGCCGGCAGGCGTTTTTCTTTATATCAAGGTCCGGGGGACCTTTTTAGGTTGGAGATAGGAAAAGAAAGGCTCTTTGTCAACTGTAGTGGGTAGATGAAAAGCTAACACCTAGAGAGGACGAACTTCGTTCTCTCTTTCTTTATGTTCAAAGCAATCAAAATCCGTTTTTTAAAATTTTCAAAGTTCCTGAAACCAAAGGCATTTCTTTTAATGACTTTGATGAGATTATTGGTAGCTTCCAGTTTGGCGTTGGAATAAGGCAATTCCATGGCGTTTAAAACCTTGTCTTTATCCTTTAGAAATGTCTTAAATACCGTCTGAAAAATAAGATTAACAGTGGCTACTTCCTGTTCGATGAGGTCAAAGAAATGGTCTGAGTTCTTCTCTTGGAAATGGAATAAGAGCAATTGATAGAGTTCATAGTGCTGTCGTAGTTCCTTGGAGAAAGACAGGAGTTTTTCTAGGATTTCCTTGTTAGTCAAATGCATTCGAAACATAGGGCGATAAAATCGTTTATCGCTGAGTTTACGGCTATCTTGTTGTATCAATTTCCAGTAGCGTTTCAAGACTCGGTATTCCTGCGATGTTCTGTCGAATTGATTCATAATTTGAATACGGACACGGTTCATAGCCCGGCTAAGGTGTTGAACAATATGAAAGCGGTCTAGTACGATTTTTGCATTCGGAAAAAGCTGTTTAGCAAGTTGATAATAGGGACTAAACATATCCATGGTAATCACTTTGACCTGATTTCTAACCTTTCTAGGATAGCGTAGAAAGTGGTTTCGGATGGTTGCTTGAGTTCTTCCGTCGAGAATGGCGATGACATTTAGGGAGTTGAAATCTTGAGCGATGAAGCTCATTTTCCCCTTCTTGAAGGCATACTCGTCCCAACTCATCACCTCAGGTAGGGTATTCCAATCCGTTTCAAACTTGAACTCATTGAGCTTTCTCATAACTGATGATGTTGAGATAGCTAGCCTGTGTGCGATATGTGTCATTGCTTGATTTTCGATGAGTAATTGGGCAATTTTCTGGTTAACAGCGACAGATATTTGATGGTTTTTCTTAACAAGAGGAGTTTCAGCGACCGCCATTTTCCCACATTCTTTACACTTGAAACGACGCTTTTTAAGGCGGATAAGGAGTGGATAACCAGCGGTTTCTAGGTAGGGAATTTTTGATGCTTTCTGGTAGTCGTACTTAGCCATTTGTCCCTTGCATTTTGGGCATTTAGGAGCCATGTAATCCAAGTAACCGTGGAGTTCTAAGTGAGTTCCCATATCATATTCATCAGTGATAGTGATATTTTTGTCTTTAATTCTGAGAAAATTTGTGATAAGATTTAGTTGTTCCATATGAGTCTTTCTAAAATGATAGTTTGAGCACTTTTCATTATAGGTCATATGGGACTTTTTTTCTATACTCAAAAAGGCTCCATAATCTCCACGGTGGTTTTACCCACTACAGAAATTATAGAGCCAAAAGAAAAAGTCTTTCGAAGCTGTGATCAGTGAACAATTTCGCTCTCAACACAGTCAAGTATCATGTTTTAAAAATAAACAACGAAATAATAGGAAGTTGTCGCGATTCAAAGGAGAGTATGTTTTTATTCTTCTTTTATCATAAAGAAACAACCACTCGAAAACATATATAAAATAGTTTTTTGAGTGGTTGTTTAACATTATGTAGTAGAATGCTTTTTGGATAAGTATTGCTTGAGGCTGGGCAGAAAGTCCAGCCTCGCTTCTCAGAGTTTGTGCCAACATCTCAGCGCAGTGGTTGATTGGCAGATTTGTTCGTGTTTCACACTCCAAATCTGACCATTACGACTGTTGCGAACAAAGTTCGCTCCATTTCCAACCTCCAACAGTCACTACTCTGACTGTTGGAGCTGTGCGGTGGTGGGAGTGAAACAGTCTGGGGATAGACTGTTTCAGCTCAACAACTCGAAACGAAAAATTGTTGACGAACTCTTTTTAGACTGGTCGAGTTCTTATACGAAAACTCAAAAGAATGCAAAAACTCCCTCCCTATGATATAATCAAAGCGAAAAAATTTTTTATGTTAGGCTACTAGCTCGTCCCTAGTAGTCTTTTTCTGTGCTAAAAATTCAGGATACGTTATCTGCTCTTTTAAGAGAATATAAGCTATTTTTAATAATTGATGTGCGAGGGCGATTGTTGCTTTTTGTGAACCACGTCGACTTTGAATCTGATAAAATCGTTCAGCTAGAGGACTTCCTTTTTGTCTTTTGATAGCGAAAGCGGCCTGGCATAAACATTTCTTTAGATATGAATTACCATGTCGAATCTTGGTACTTCGTTTCTTACCAGCACTCTCATTGTTACCTGGACAGAGTCCTGCCCAAGAGGCTAGATGTCCAGCAGTTGGAAATTGACTCATGTCAGCTCCAACTTCAGAGATAATGACAGAGGCTGTAATGACATCAATACCTGGGATAGAATCCAGAATTTCTACCTGCTTCTCGTATTGTGATAGATAGTCATTAATTCGGTCCTCCAATATTTCAATCTGCTTCTGATAAAAATCATGAAGCTCTAAGGATTGCTTTAACATGAAGCCATGATGGTCAGAGAAATAACCATCCATAGCATTAAGAAGTTGAGGTACCTCCTTCTTCAAGCTTGTATAAACTGATTGATGAACAATGCGAGGCGTGATAGGCGTCTTGTCAATCAGTAGTTGAAGGAGATTACGACCTGAAGCACCCATAATATCTTCGATATAGGTCGTTAGCTTGATACCACCTGACTGAAGAATTTTATGGATACGATTGGTCTCCTTATTACGACTTTCCACATAATGTTTTCGTTGTCTGGTCAACTCCCTCAATTCTTGAATGGTTTCATCGGGAACGAAACTCCGAGGTAGTAGACCAATCCGTGTTAATTTGGCAATCCAGAGAGCATCTTTCTTGTCAGTTTTCTGACCTGGAATTGCCTTCATGTGGGCTGGTTGTGCGAGTATCAACTCGAAGTCATCACAGAGAGCATGCCAGACAGGTCGCCAATAGACACCTGTGCTTTCCATACCAACAGCTTCCACATGAAATTGACTGAGAAAATCGTGGCAAGTACGTAGGCCTTTAGTCGTTGTATCAAATGTAGCCATCTCACGCTTTGGACGAGTTGAGGTGAGAGATCCGTGTAGGATACAAACGACAATATTGGCTTGATGGACATCAATACCTGCACAAGATTGATAGAGAACATCCATGATAATTCCCTCCTTCTAAAAATTAGAGAGCTTATCTACCGAATTTTAGTCGTATTTTTATACTCATGCCTATCGCATATTTTGGGGTGCTCGTCAGTAGAGTGGATCAGTTTTTCCCTCGATGTTTAACATCATTAACTCGTCAACCACAAAGCCCTCACTATGATTATACACCTAGTGAGGGCTTTATGTTCGTTTTCATTATTCTGTGGGTGAGGGCGGAGCCATCATGGATGTCTTTCCCACACCCATCGTTGTTTTTGAGAGTGTTTGGTAATTCTCCATTGTAAGAATATTTAATGATATGATTTATGTACTTGATACCAATTCCTTTAAACAATATCTATTGAAAAAAAATAAATACTGAATTTTTACGACAACTGTGCTTGGAAAAATATAAAAATATTGGTAAGTGTATTAACTTAGAAGAAAATCACTCAGTTCAGCTACATTCTTTACAATACAAGTAGCACCTGCTTTTTCAAACTCTTCGGTACTTCCATAGCCATAAAGAACTCCGATGGCAGGAAGTTGGTTCATGTGAGCACCTTCTATATCATGCTCTCTGTCACCGACCATGACTGCAGGTTGAGGAAAATTGCCTAATTGTTTCAGCGCATAAGCAATCACATCTGCCTTACTGATACGACTATTGTCCAGACTTGCTCCCGCAATCACATCAAAAAAATGATCAATTTCAAAATGTTTAAGGATTTGTTTTGCGAATAATTCGGGTTTCGAAGTAGCAATCACAAGGGTTTTGCCGGCAGACTTTAACTTTTCAAGAAGTGGAACAATTCCAGGATAAAGTTGGTTTTCAAACATTCCCTTTTCTTTAAAATAAATGCGAAAAGCATCGACTGCAGCCTGTGTTTCTTCGGGGTTCAGTTGATAGAACTGTGAAAAAGATTCATAGAGTGGCGGTCCGATGAACCTTCTCAAATGATCTGGCTTTGTTTCTTCAATCCCCATTTTTTCGAGTGCAAAGGCAACGGAATTTAAAATGCCTTGACCAGAATCTGTTAATGTTCCATCTAAATCAAATAATATAGTTTGATACATAGCTGCCTCCTTTCTTTCAGTATATCATACTCTTTTAAAATCTGATAAGACTTATTGAAAGCTTCTTTTGGGAATGGTATACTAATAATATAAAGGAGGTTGGTCCACTATGCATATTCTCATAGCGCCAGATTCGTTTAAAGAATCTCTTTCAGCAGCACAGGTCGCTGAAGCGATTAAACTTGGATTTTCAAAGGTTTATCCTCATGCAAGCTATGACTTACTTCCCTTGGGTGATGGTGGGGAAGGTACTGTTGAGAGTCTGACAGATGCCTTATCGCTGGATGTGAAACACACCTATGTTACTGGTCCATTTGGAGACAAAGTCAAGGTTACCTATGCGATGAAAGATGACCTTGCAGTGTTTGAAATGGCTGCAATAGTTGGCCTTGGCAGTATTCCACACGAAAAAAGAAATCCGCTTTTGCTCAAAACAGAAGGAATTGGAGAGTTAATCGTTGAACTTGTGCAAAATGGAGCTCAGAGAATTTTGATTGGTGTTGGCGGATCTGCTAGTCATGATGGTGGTATTGGTATGGCATCAGGTCTTGGTGTTAGATTTTATGACTGTGATGGAGATGAGGTTGAGGCTATTGGGGCTCATTTGGGAAAGATAGTACGCTATTCAACAGACGAAATGTTGGTGGACTTATCCCAAGTTAGGATTGACTTGGTTACGGATGTGAATAATCCACTTTGTGGGCCTTTGGGTGCAACTTATGTTTTTGCTGGTCAGAAAGGTCTGGTGGCTGAAGAGTTTGAACGTATTGATGAAGAAATGGCTGGGTTTTATAATAATGTGAATCCCGAAATACTTGCTGTAAGTGGAGCAGGTGCTGGTGGTGGTATGGCTGCAGGATTGGTCCAATTTGCTGGTGCACATATCCAAAAGGGTGTAGATTTTGTTATGAATCAATTGAATTTTGATCACCGAGTTGCTGAGGCTGATCTTGTCATTATAGGTGAGGGTCGGATGGATGTCCAGAGTCTAGCAGGGAAAACTCCTATAGGAGTGGCTCGACGAACACCAGTTGGAGTTCCTATCATTGCGATATGTGGCAGTCTCAAAGATGACCTACCTGATTTTCCTTTTGAAAATATCTGCGCCGCATTTCCTATCATTGCAAGTGTTGACAGTTTAGAACACACGCTCAAAAATGCAGAAAAAAACCTGATCCGTACAGCAGAACAGGTAGCAAGAGTAATTCAATTAGGAGGAACTGTAAGATGGAATGGATGAAATCAATGGCAACTATCTTATTTATTCTTAATTTGTCTGGCAAAGCTGCAAACCCTTGTAAGACTTTCTAAGAATGAAAGAGGGACAGAATCGAATGTATTGAAAGGAAATGAATCTATTTTCTTTTTCAATGAAAAAATGATATAGGCAGATTGCTGGGAATTCTGTGTTTATTAAGTATGATTATTTGTCTTGTACTTATTTTAGTTCATTGGTAAATCAGTCTACCCAAATAATTTTTTCCAGAAGGAAGGTTTTGTATCTTCCTTTTTTTCTTCTATTAAGAAAATATTTGGAAATACTGATTTTAAGGTAACATCTTCATTATCTACTCGAGTTTATCAGTTAATTCATTTCACAACCGCTGTTTTTGCGATAACAGCGGTATTTTTTTAACATTTTATTGATATTTTTGTTGTTGTGAACGGCGGTGTATGTTATAATATATTTATGGCATTTATTCGAATTACAAAAAACAGAGAAGGCCGTAAACATGTTTATCTTGTTGAAGGATATCGTGAGAACGGAAAGTCAAAACAACGGATTCTTTATAAATATGGTTTGTTGGACGAATTGGAAGCGAAAGAACCAGGCATTCTTGAGCGATTAAAACGTGAAGCAAAGGAAAACTCACAAGCTAAGTCTGAGGAATTTCTGATAAAACTTTCTTTGAAAGATCCAATGAACAAACCTGACGAAAACATTGGTTGGAAGATTTTAGAAGATCTTTATACTACACTTAAGTTACATCAATTCTTTAAAAAGAATAAGCCGTCAAAAATGACGATGGACTTAGATGAAACAGTTAAACTACTGATTTTTCAACGAATTCTTAATCCGGGAAGTAAATATAAAACTTTCTACCACCAAGCTTCCCTATTCGGAGATTGGAATGTTCCATATAATTCAGTTTATCGGTCACTAGATATCTTAAATACCTTTCAATCAGAAATTCAACAGCACTTACATCAAGAAGTTAGCCAATTAACGAATCGAACTGGAACCTTAGTGTTTTATGATGTTACCAACTATTTTTTTGAAATTGATGTTCCTGATGAAGATATCCGTGATGAAAATGGAGACCTTCTTGTCGAGGGGCTTCGTCGAAGAGGAGCTAGTAAAGAATATAGGAAAGACCCCATTATCCAAATGGGATTATTCATGGATATGAACGGTATTCCTATCGCTTATAAACTATTTCGAGGAAACCTTACAGACCCTATCACTTATATTCCAGCAATTGAGCAAGTAAAGAAACAGTTTGGGATTGAACGGTTGGTAGTGGTCGCAGACAAAGCGATGAACAGCACAAATAACCTGAATGCCACTATAAAGAACAATGACGGCTGGATCTTCTCGCAAAAGCACCGTGGGAAACGAGGTGCTCCGAAGGATATTCAAGAAAAAATATTGGAAGAATCTGGTTGGCAGTTTAATCAAGATATCACTTTCGCTAAAAAGTCTTACATTCGAGAGAGAAAACTTGGGACCAAGAAGGATTCTCCAACCGTTAAAGAAAAAGTACTACTGACCTGGTCAAAGAAATATGAAGATAGAGAACGGATTCGACGTGAAGGGGCTCTTGACTATGCCAATAAGCTAACTGATGCGGAATTGTTTCGACAAACGAGCAAGAAGGGTGGAAAGAAATACCTTGAGTTGAGCTATTTGGATAAGGAAACCGGAGAGGTTAAACCATTTTCGCCACTTATCCGAATTGACCAAGAACAGGTCGAATTTGATGCTCAATTTGATGGGGTTCATGTCCTTGTGACCAGTGAGATTGAGATGGAAGATGATGCCATATTAGAGGCCTATCAAGAATTATCTGCGATTGAGAATTGTTTCCGAATTACAAAAACAGAGTTTGAAACGAGACCTGTTTATGTACGAAAAAATGAACATATTGAAGGCCATTTCCTAACCTGCTTTATCAGTTTAGTGATGATACGCTTATTGTATTACATTACCGATAAGAAAATGAGTCCTGCTCGAATGATAGAGGGCTTAAACAGTATGTTAGCTGCAGATATGGGACAAGGGATATATAGAGTCAAGCAGAACCATGAAGCAAGTGAGTTACTTCATTTATTAGGAATCACTTGGGATCGTGGAACTGTCAGACATGAAGATATTCAAAAGTTAGGGAAAAACTGCATACACAACACAATTTATGACTCAAAAAAGCTCCCTAAACGTTGATTTGACAGCGTTTAGGGAGCTTTTTTCATTTTTTAACTGATAAACTCGAGAAATAATTTTTTCCAGAAGGAAGGTTTTGTATCTTCCTTTTTTTCTTCTATTAAGAAAATATTTGGAAATACTGATTTTAAGGTAACATCTTCATTATCTACAGCATGGTCAGTATGAAAAATCAAAGCATATGGTGATTGACCAACTTTCTCGTCGATAATAGCTGTAGTAATGCTGTGTGTTTGTGCCATTTTCATCAGCGAAATCTGTTGCTTATCCGATAGGGAGGGGGATAGTTTAAGAAAGAGCGGTTGGTAGTTACTAACTAATTTTTGGCAAATCTGATTGAAGTCTTGAGAGACCTGTTCCTTTGCCAATTCGTCAAAAGAAAGTAGGAGAACAACCCGCTCCCGGTAGGTTCCCATGTACAGACGTTGTTCATCCGGATTTAGACGAGTTTCCCCGGAAGCCTTTCTTAAAATGCTTGTATTTATATCGTTATTCATAGTATTAGTATAACATAAAACTATGTAAGAAAAAAGGAAGACGTTTACATTACTTCTTTCTGTAAAAATACCGACTTTTTCTTGAAAAATAACGTATTTTAGGGTATGATAGCAATGTAACAATTTTAAACTCAAAGGAGAGTAATATAATGTCAATTATTACTGATGTTTACGCTCGCGAAGTCCTTGACTCACGCGGTAACCCTACACTTGAAGTTGAAGTTTATACTGAATCAGGTGCTTTCGGACGTGGTATGGTTCCTTCAGGAGCTTCTACTGGTGAGCACGAAGCAGTTGAGCTTCGCGACGGTGACAAATCTCGTTACCTTGGTCTTGGTACTCAAAAAGCTGTTGACAACGTGAACAACGTGATTGCTGACGCTATCATCGGTTTCGACGTTCGTGATCAACAAGCTATCGACCGCGCTATGATCGCTCTTGACGGTACTCCTAACAAAGGTAAATTGGGTGCAAACGCAATTCTTGGTGTTTCTATCGCTGTAGCTCGTGCTGCTGCTGACTACCTTGAAGTACCACTTTACACTTACCTTGGCGGATTCAATACTAAAGTATTGCCAACTCCAATGATGAACATCATCAACGGTGGTTCTCACTCTGACGCTCCAATCGCTTTCCAAGAATTCATGATCGTACCAGTTGGTGCTCCATCATTCAAAGAAGGTCTTCGTTGGGGTGCTGAAGTATTCCACGCTTTGAAAAAAATCTTGAAAGCTCGTGGTTTGGTAACAGCTGTTGGTGACGAAGGTGGTTTCGCTCCTAAATTTGAAGGTACTGAAGATGGCGTTGAAACAATCATCGAAGCTATCGAAGCTGCTGGATACGAAGCTGGCGAAAACGGCATCATGATCGGTTTCGACTGTGCATCATCTGAATTCTTCGACAAAGAACGTAAAGTTTACGATTACACTAAATTCGAAGGTGAAGGCGCTGCTGTTCGTACATCTGCTGAACAAATCGACTACCTTGAAGAATTGGTTAACAAATACCCAATCATCACTATCGAAGATGGTATGGATGAAAACGACTGGGATGGCTGGAAAGCTCTTACTGAGCGTCTTGGCAAACGCGTTCAATTGGTTGGTGACGACTTCTTCGTAACAAACACTGACTACCTTGCACGTGGTATCAAAGAAGGTGCTGCTAACTCAATCCTTATCAAAGTTAACCAAATCGGTACTCTTACTGAAACATTTGAAGCTATCGAAATGGCTAAAGAAGCTGGTTACACTGCCGTTGTATCACACCGTTCAGGTGAAACTGAAGATTCAACAATCGCTGACATCGCAGTTGCAACTAACGCTGGCCAAATCAAAACAGGTTCATTGTCACGTACAGACCGTATTGCTAAATACAACCAATTGCTTCGTATCGAAGATCAATTGGGTGAAGTTGCAGTCTACAAAGGATTGAACTCATTCTACAACCTTAGAAAATAATCTCTTTATGGGGTTAAGGGCTGTAAAGCCTTGATATTAGGCACTTTGGGGCATCATCCCAAGGTGCTTTTTTAGAATTTACTACCCTTTGTACCACCCCATGTTTGAAATGCTGTATTTTTGGTATAGTAAGAGGGCAGTCACAAAGTGTGACCTCCTTTATAAACTATTGATGGCTGTTTCATAATTTGAGACAGCTTTTTTGCATTTTCATTGAGTATCAGTCACCGCCTTATGACAAGTTGAACAAATGGTTTGAAACCTATTCAGATTTGTATTTTATTGTAGTTCCTTTACCTAAAATGGAGGTTTATAATGATATAGTAGGTATCTATCGAAGTGTGGGGTATAATATTCTCAAGCGCAAGGAGTAGTAAAGATGGAGTAGCCTTGATATAGGAATCTCACGTTTAAATCGTGACTATTGTACTAGCACCTAGGAAACAAGGTGCTTTTTGATAGATTGACAAATACTCCAAAATGTGTTACAATGTAACACAAAGAAACGAGGTAAACACCATGAGTACAGTAACTATCAGATTAAATCAAGAAGAAGAGGTATTCTTTAAAAGCTATGCACAATTAACAGGTCAAAGTCTTTCTAGCCTTTTTAAGAAAGCTTTGGAGCGTGATATTGAAGATGAGTATGATTTAAAAATCTATCATCAAGCTTATGATGAGTACAAAGCAAATCCAGAAACAATTAGTCATGCTGATTTTAAGAAAGAGCTAGGATTATAGCATGTATCGTTTAGAGTATTCTAAAAAGGCTCAAAAGCAAATTAAGAAATTAGATAGGCAAATTCAGAGGTTGCTATTTGCTTGGATTGATAAGCACTTAGAAGGGACTGAAAATCCACGCGCCAATGGTAAAGGTTTGACAGGTAATCATGCTCACGAGTGGCGTTATCGTATCGGAGATTACCGACTGATTTGCGATATTCAAGATGATAAGTTGGTTATTTTAGCACTTGAGTTTGGACATCGTAAAGATATCTATTGATTTGTGAAAATCTATGACAAGACAGGTCCTAACTATTTTTAAGAATGAATAGAATACTAGACTGAAATTCCTAGGGAGTTTTCTTTGCCTTGAAATTGATAAAATGATATTCTAAAAAGACTGATCAACTTAAGTATTCTCATGTTGAAAAGTGATGGAGAATGGGATGATAGAGTGGATATTTTTTGATTTGGGTTCGACGCTTTTAGATGAAGAGGCTGCTTATGGTTATTATATAGACAAGTGTGTGAAGAAGTTAGAGTCTCTGGATATAGAGGTTTCATCAGATTCTTATAAAAAGAAAATGGTGGAGTATGCTCATAAGTCGCTGGACCCAATTCGTGCGACCTGGCAATATTTTTCACCGACCGAGTCACGTCCTTTATGGACAAATAAAGGGGTAAAACTTTATCCGGGAGCAAAGCTAGTTCTTGAAACTTTATCAAAACACTATCAATTAGGGATAATTGCAAATCAATCTGCTACGGTAAGGGCTTTGTTGGAGGAATGGGGAATTGAGTCTTACTTTCAACTTATTATCCTCTCTGAGGAAGTTGGACTATCTAAGCCAGATTCGACTATTTTCAAACTTGCCTTGCAAAAAGCAAACACCACAGCAAATAGAGTTGTCTATGTTGGAGATAGGTACGATAATGACATTGTACCAGCTAAATCGCTAGGTATGAGGGCTGTTCGCTTATTGACAGGAATTGGAAGATTTGCTGTTGAGGATATGGAGTGGAAGAGTGACTGGCAACTGCATTCAATCCAAGAACTTACGACTATTTTCAAAGAAAAAAGAAAACTAGACTGAACATTTCTCAGCCTAGTTTTTACATGTATTAGAACAAGCCTTTAACTTTATCTAAAAGACCGTTAACACCTTCAGAACCTGATAACAAGCCTTTTGCTTGTTCCAAGTATTCACCGAATTGGTCCTTGTTTTCTTCGATAAATTGTTTTGCACCTTCAAAATCTTTGTTTGCGATTAAGTCTTTTACTTCATTGAAAAGATCAACTGGATTCATGTTGAATTCACCTCCTATGGAACTATTAAACCAAAATGGTCTCAATTTCACAATTAATATGTCTAATTAAAACGTGACGCAAACAGCTTCAGGAACGTAGAAATCATGATATAGTTCTGTTAAACGACCGCTCTCTGTATCTCTCGCAAAGACTGTCGCATTGTCAGAGTCTTGATGAACGACAATTAAGTGATTTTCTTCAGGACTAAGAATGAAATCACGAGGAGTTTTACCATTAGTTGGGACGATTTCAACTAACTCTAAGCTAGCGTCGCCGAGGGTTTTGTATACTGCGATAGAATCGTTCCCACGGTTTGAACCATAGACAAATTGACCATCTTTCGTGATACGAATAGCAGCAGTACCATTGAAACCAGTGTGGTCCTCTGGAAGGGTTGAGATGGTTTGCATCAGTTCAAATTGACCCCAGCCATCATAGATGAGTACTTCAATAGTAGAGTTCAGCTCACAGATGAGATAGGCAATTTTTGTAGTTGGATGGAAAACGATATGGCGTGGTCCGCTACCCGGTGTAGCTTGATAAGTTGCTACTTTTTCTAATTTTCCCTGATTGTCCACTTTATATGTAACCACTTGGTCACATCCCAAATCACAGGCCACTAGAAATTTATCTGGTGTTAAATCAGAGAAATGAACGTGAGCAGAAGCTTGGTTTTCATGTGGACCAGAGCCCTCGTGCTGAGCAACATCCGCAAGTTCAAGAGAACCATCAGTCAAACGCTTGTAGACCAGCAATTGCCCTTTGTGGTAATTTGAACCAAAGACCAAGTCTTTTTCTTCATCAACGGAAACATAGCAAAGTGGTGCACCTTCAGCTACCACGTGATTTAGTGGAGTAAAGTCAGCAGAAAAGGCAGCGACACCACCTTGGCCATTTTCAGACCCAACTGAGTAGAGATGACCAGCTTGGTCAAAAGCTAGATAGGTAGGATTTGGTTCTTCTGCAACCAATTCTAAATTGCTAAGTTGACCTGAGGTTGCGTCAAATTGTGCTTTATAGATACCTTTTGATTCGCGTTTGGTATACGTACCGAAATAGATCGTCATGAGCTTCTCCTTTTGGAAATGATTGATAAAATTATACCACTTTTTTCTGATAAAGTCGCATAAATTCTGTAGTTGATTATTACAAAATTCCTATTGAAATGTTACAATAGATAAAAAAGAAGGGAGTGAGCATTGTGGACGACAAAGATCAAAAATTTACTCTAAGCTGGTTTTTTCGTTGGTTTTTAAATAATCAGGGTGTCACCATTTTGTTAGTGACCCTATTGACTTTTTTAACTATTTTCGTGTTTAGTAAGATTAGCTTTTTATTCACGCCAATTGGTAGTTTTTTACAAATATTACTTTTACCGATGATCCTGACAGGACTCTTATATTATTTATTAAATCCAATGGTTGACTGGATGGAAAAGCACAAGATTTCTCGTACAATTGGAATTTCAATCCTTTTTGTATTGATTGTGTTGCTCATCGTTTGGGGCCTAGCAGTTGCTATTCCAAGTATTCAGGAGCAGGCAACCTCTTTTGCTCAAAACTTGCCAACTAATATTCAGAAAATTGAGAGTCGAATCACGGGCTTATTACAAGATCAGCGATTTGAACAATTCAGACCAACTGCATTGGAAGTCTTAAATAAAGTGAATGATCAAATAGTGACTTTTGCGCAGAAATTTTCTTCAAGTGCTGTTAACTGGGCAAGTAACTTAATCTCGACAGCTTCGCAGATTGTTGTAGCTGTACTGATTATGCCATTTATTCTCTTCTATCTTTTACGAGACGGGCAATATTTGAATAAACATATCACTCAATATTTACCGACTAAGTGGAGGGACCCAATTGGAACAGTTTTATCCGATGTAAATAGTCAGTTATCAAATTATGTTCGAGGTCAGGTTACGGTTGCGATCATCGTTGCGATTATGTTCTCTGTCATGTTTTCCATTATTGGGCTTAGTTACCCTATAACCTTAGGGGTGATGGCTGGATTCCTTAATTTAATTCCGTATTTGGGATCATTCTTAGCCATGATTCCAGCGATTATTTTAGGTTTGATTGCAGGTCCAATCATGTTGATTAAGGTCTTGGTTGTCTTTATGATTGAACAGACCATAGAGGGTCGTTTTGTGACTCCACTTATTATTGGTAGCTCACTCAGTATTCACCCGATAACTATTTTGTTTGTACTCCTAACTGCTGGTCAAATGTACGGTGTGCTTGGGGTGCTATTAGGGATTCCAATTTATGCTTCTATCAAGGTTTTGGTGAAAGCAATCTTTGAATGGTACAAAGAACATAGTGCTTTATATAATGAGGAATCTAATGAGGTAAAGAATGAACAATAGTGAAAAAATGGTGGCTTGTATCAGTCAGCAGGATTTAGAGAAAGCCAATAAGTATTTTAAACGAGCATTGGCTGAAGATGATGTTGAGACTTTGTTGTCTCTAGCGGAATATTTGGAGGGAATTGGTTTTTTCCCACAGGCTAGTCAAATCTATGCACAAGTGAAAGATGATTTTCCTGAAGTAGGCCTGAATTTGGCTCAAATTGCCTTTGAAGATGGTTTGGTTGAAGAAGCATTTGCCTATTTGGAGGAAATTCCAGAGGATAGTCCTGTTTATGTGGAGGCTTTGTTGGTCAAGGCTGATTTGTATCAGGCTGAGGGATTATCTGATGTTGCGCGTGAAAAAATGTTGGAAGCAAGTTACTTGTCCGATGAGCCGATTATTCTTTTTGGATTGGCTGAATTGGATATGGAATTGGAATTGTTTGACGAGGCCATTTCTTATTATGCACAACTAGACAATCGTGACATCTATGAACTAACTGGAGTTTCTACCTATCAGAGAATTGGTATTGCCTATGCCAGTTTAGGCAAATTTGAAGCGGCCATTGAATTTTTGGAAAAAGCTGTTGAGTTGGAGTACGATGACCAAACTGTTTTTGAATTGGCTGCTCTGCTATTTGAAAGTGAAGAATACCAGAAGGCAAATCTCTACTTTAAGCAACTGGATACGATTAATCCTGATTTTGATGGCTACGAGTATGCCTATGCTCAGTCGCTTCATGCCGAGCATAAGATTGATGAAGCCTTGGCTATGACGGAAAAAGGGCTGGCGAAAAATGATTTTGATGCCAATCTCTTACTTCAAGCTTCTCAGTATGCCTATGAATTACATGATGAGGCGAGAGCAGAAGACTATCTGCTCCGAGCAAAAGAGGTGGCTGATGATGGGAATGAGCTCGCTTTGCGCTTGTCTAATTTGTATCTTGAGCAGGAACGATTTGAAGAGGTTGTGGCTTTATTCGATGAAGAGGTTGAGAATGTCTTAGCCCGATGGAATATTGCAAAAGCCTACCAAGCACTGGAGCAGGATGATGCGGCTATTCAATTGTATGATGAATTGGCCCTTGATCTAGTTGAGAACCCAGAATTTTTGGCTGATTATATAGAAGTGTTGCGCCAACTTGGTCGTTTGGATGAGGCAAAAGAGCAAGCTAGTCGGTATATCCAATTGGTGCCGGACGATTTGGCCATGCAAGAATTTTTGAATGAAGAGTAGGTTATGCAAGTAAATCGATTATTTCAATACAATACCTTAGGTGCCTTGATGGCGGGGCTGTATGGCGGTTCTTTAACAGTTGGTGAATTGTTGGAACATGGTGATTTGGGATTGGGAACCCTGGATTCCATTGATGGAGAGCTGATTGTTTTAGATGGAAAGGCCTATCAGGCCAAGGGAGCAGGGGAAAAACCAGAAGTGGTTGAAGTTCCTGCTGATATGAAAGTTCCCTATGCAGCGGTTATTTTTCACGAAGCAGAAGTCATTTTCAAGCAACGCTTTGAAATGACTAGCGATGAATTGCATCAGCGGATTGAGTCATATTATGATGGTGAAAATCTCTTTCGTTCCATCAAAATAAAAGGAACGTTTTCGCATATGCATGTGCGTATGATTCCAAAGTCGGCTTCTGATGTCCGGTTTGCGGAGGTGGCAAGTCGCCAGCCTGAGTATACCGCTGAGAATATTTCAGGTACCATTGTTGGTATTTGGACGCCAGAGATTTTCCATGGTGTCAGTGTGGCTGGCTATCATTTGCATTTTATTTCGGATGATTTGGCCTTCGGTGGTCATGTTATGGATTATGTTATTTCAGAAGGAATGGTTGAAGTGGGACCAGTAGATCAACTAGACCAGCGTTTTCCAATCCAAGACCGCCAGTATCTTTTCGCTAAGTTCAATGCTAAGGAAGTTAGAGAAGATATTGATAAGGCAGAATAGATTTAGCAATTGAGCTTAAAAAGAGAGAAGTTTCTTATTGGAACTACTCTCTTTTTTATGTTTTCTTGCAATTTTACAAAAACTTTACAAAAAATAGGCAATATATTTGATAAAGAATTTGTAAAATGTGTTCATAAAGAAAAGGAGTTATCTATGAAACACACATTTCGTTTTGCAAAAATTGCTGCAGTAGGTTTGGCTAGTTTGGGTCTTCTTGCTGCTTGTGGACAATCTTCAACTGATACAGCTGATCAACCAATCACGGTAGTTTCGCGTGAAGAAGGTTCAGGAACTCGCGGTGCCTTTATTGAATTGTTTGGAGTAGAAACCAAAGATGCAAATGGTGAAAAAGTTGATAACACAACAAATCAAGCTATTGTAACAAATTCAACAGCTGTTATGTTACAAACTGTAGCGGGGGACAATACTGCAATCGGTTATGCTTCACTCGGTGCCTTGGATGGAAATAGTAAAACACTTGAGATTGATGGCGTTGCTGCAAGTGTTGATACCATCAAATCTGGTGAATACAAAATTGCCCGCCCTTTCAATATTGTTACACAGGCAAGTGTCTCAGAAACAGCTCAAGACTTTATCAATTTCATTTTAAGTACAGAAGGTCAAGCAGTAGTTGAGAAAGCTGGCTATATTCCTGTCGATGCTCAAGGTGAATACAAGGCTAGTGTTACTTCAGGAAAGGTAACTGTTTCAGGTTCTAGTTCAGTCAACCCAGTAATGGAAAAACTGAAAGAAGCATATCAAAAAGTGAATGCTGGTGTAACTGTTGAAGTTCAGCAAAGTGATTCATCGACAGGTGTTACAAACGCTATTGAAGGTAGTGCAGACATCGGTATGGCTTCACGTGAATTAAAAGATTCTGAAACGTCAGCTGGTGTATCAGCAACAGCTATTGCTATCGATGGTATTGCAGTGATTGTGAACAAGGATAATCCAATTAATGGATTAACAAGTCAAGAAGTACAGGACATCTTTACTGGTAAAGAAACTAAGTGGTCAGCCTTTACTTCAAACTAAGGGGAGTTTCATGCGTCAATTCAGAGAAACCGGTATGCAAGCAGTCTTTTTTCTGGCTGCCTGCATTTCCGTTTTATCAGTTATTTTTATTTGTGCCTTTCTATTTTCGGCAGGTTTACCAGCTATTCAAGAAATTGGCTGGGGCAATTTTCTATTTGGTCTAGAGTGGAGACCTTCTAATCAAATTTTTGGTATTTTGCCAATGATTATTGGGTCTGTTTATGTTACTTTTGGTGCCTTACTGATTGGGGTTCCAATTGGTATCTTAACAGCACTCTTTCTTGCTTTCTTTTGTAAGGAAAAATGGTACCCCATTTTTAAACGAGCAGTTAGTTTGATGGCAGGAATTCCCTCAGTTGTATATGGATTCTTCGGTTTGGTAGTTTTAGTGCCATTTGTTCGGAATTATGTTGGTGGGCACGGTATGGGAGTGTTGACGGCATCAATACTCTTGGGCATCATGATTTTGCCAACCATTATCAGTATATCCGAAGCATCGCTACGTGCTGTTCCAGAATCTTATTATCAAGGTGGGCTTGCTTTAGGTGCATCGCATGAACGGAGTATTTTTTTCGTCGTTCTACCTGCAGCACGTAGAGGTATTTTAGCCAGCGTCATTTTAGGTTTGGGTCGTGCTATGGGGGAAACAATGGCTGTCATTATGGTAGCCGGTAACCAAGCGTTGATTCCAACTTCCATTACATCAGGTGTACGGACATTGACAACAAACATCGTAATGGAAATGGGATATTCAACTGATTTACATCGTGAAGCCTTGATTGGTACGGCAGTCATCTTGTTTGTATTTATTTTAATCATCAATTTGGCTTTCTATCTCTTATATAAAAAGGAGGACTAAGTAGTGTCATTTTTTAAGAAACAAGATAGTGATGACCGCTTGTCCCTCTTTTTGAGACTGGTAGTCTATCTATCTGCTAGCCTTGCTGGATTAGCAACCGTATTTATTGTGGGCTATATTTTACTGAAAGGGATTCCTTTTCTTAGACCAGAATTATTTTCCTGGACCTATAATAGTGAAAATGTTTCAATGTTACCAGCCTTACTAAATACGATTTTAATGGCTATTTTAGCCTTGTTGATTGCCCTACCCATTGGTATCGGTGCTTCTGTTTACCTAACGGAATATGCTAAGTCAGGTAATCCACTTGTCACAGTTGTTCGGCTGGCAACAGAAACCTTATCCGGAATCCCCTCTATTATTTATGGATTATTTGGAGCGCTCTTCTTTGTAAAATTTTTAAATCTAGGCTTATCGATTATTGCTGGTGCGGCGACGTTAAGTATTATGATTTTACCTTTGATAATGCGTACAACAGAAGAAGCTTTATTATCAGTTGAAGATGGGTATCGTGAAGGTAGTTTCGCGCTCGGGGCTGGAAAGTTACGTACAATTTTTCAAGTTGTTCTACCATCAGCCTTGCCTGGTATCTTTTCAGGTGTTGTTTTGGCCTTGGGGCGTGTGATTGGTGAGTCTGCAGCTCTTATCTTCACTGCAGGTACAGTGGCGGAAGTTGCTAAGAGTTTAACGAGTTCAGGACGAACATTGGCTGTACATATGTACTTGATTTCTGGCGAAGGTATCTATGTCAATCAAACCTACGCTACAGCAGTTATTCTCTTGATTCTCGTTATCGTGATGAACCTTTTATCCGAATGGATTGCAAATAAATTAGGAAGAAATAAGCATGAGTAAATTTAGCATTCAGGACTTGGATCTGTACTATGGAGAATTTCAAGCCTTAAAAAATATCAACTTGGATATTCCAAGTAATCAAATCACTGCCTTCATTGGCCCATCTGGTTGTGGTAAGTCAACCCTCTTGAAAAGCCTGAACCGGATGAACGATTTAGTGAAAAATTGCCGTATCACTGGTAAAGTATTATTGGACCAGGAAGATATTTATACGGACATGAAAACAACAGTACTTCGTAAAAAAGTGGGAATGGTTTTCCAGAAACCAAATCCTTTCCCGATGAGCATTTATGATAACGTGGCTTACGGTCCTCGAACTCACGGAATTCACAATAAATTAGAGTTGGATAAAATTGTTGAAAAATCATTGCGTCAAGCAGCTATCTGGGATGAGGTAAAAGATCGTCTTAACAAGTCGGCTTTAGGTTTGTCTGGTGGCCAGCAGCAACGTCTCTGCATTGCGCGTGCACTTGCTATTGAGCCAGAAGTTTTGTTGATGGATGAACCAACAAGTGCTCTTGACCCAATTTCCACAGCTAAAATTGAAGAATTGGTGCTGGAATTGAAAAAAGATTATACCATTATCATGGTGACGCACAACATGCAGCAGGCTTTGAGGGTTTCAGACCAAACAGCTTTCTTCTTGTTGGGAGAAGTTGTGGAATGCAATAAAACCAGCGCTCTCTTCAGTATGCCTGAAGATCCACGTACAGAAGACTACATTACAGGGAGGTTTGGCTAATGCGGTCACGATTCGAAAGTCAGTTAGAAGATTTGCAAAAAGATATGGTCTTTATGGGTGCCCTCTGCGAAGAGATTATCAACCGTTCACTCGATGGGCTCAATGGTCCTGAAAGTCTTGATCAAGAGCGTATTCAACAAACCTACCTGCAAATTGAGGAGTTAGAGCGAGATATCGAAGCACGCTGTATCAAATTGCTCTTGCGCCAACAGCCAGTTGCTAGAGACCTACGAACTGTTTCCTCAGCCCTAAAAATGGTGTATGATATGAAACGAATCGGAGCCCAATCCTCTGAAATTGCGGATCTAATCAGCCGTAACACAATTGATTTGGTGGATGAAATTCCTTTGGTTAAAAAAATGGCAGAGCAGGTTACCCAGATGGTTGTTGGTAGTTTGGATGCCTTTGTAAAGGAAAGCGATCGATTAGCACATGAAGTGATTGAAAAAGACGATACAGTTGACCAATATTTTGGTACAATAAAAGAAAAACTAGCCAATTATTTAGGGAACCATTCTGCAAATGGGGACCAGGCCATTGACTTGTTGATGATTGCTAAGTATTTAGAACGCATTGGGGATCACGCTGTAAATATCGCTAAATGGGTTCATTACGCTATCACAGGTCAATTAGAAGGGTAAAATAAATGATCTACTGTGTTGAAGATGATGATGCCATTCGTGAATTAATGATCTATAGCCTCAAGACCGCTGGTTTTGAGGCTAGAGGTTTTGCTGATGCTGAAGCTTTTTGGCCAGTCATTGAACAAGAATTACCAGACTTGGTTTTATTAGATGTAATGATGCCAGGGCAGGATGGAATTTCCATTTTACAGGAACTAAGAAGTCAGTCCTACACACGCGATCTCCCTGTTGTGATGGCAACGGCTAGAGGAACGGAAATCGATAAGGTTCAAAGCCTGGATCTTGGTGCTGATGATTACCTGGTCAAACCCTTTGGAATGATGGAAATGATTTCACGTATTAAGGCTGTTTTACGGCGAAGTCAGCGAAATCAACCATCGGATCTTTGTTGCTTTGGCGATATACAGATGGATGTAGAGCGACATAAAGTATCGGTTAGAAATCGGAAAGTTGAACTGACATTGAAGGAGTTTGAATTGCTCCATTTGCTCCTAAAAGCACCTCAGAAAGTATTTAGTCGTCAAGAATTATTGGACAGGGTTTGGGGACAGGACTTTCTCGGAGAAACCCGTACAGTTGATGTGCATGTTGGAACCTTACGTCAGAAACTGGGGAGTGCAGGTGGGTACATAAAGACTGTTAGAGGTGTTGGTTACCAACTGGAGGAAGAAGATGACTAAGAAAATTTTTCGAACAGTTTTGCTGTCTTCGATGTCCATCTTCTTAGGTACCATTATCCTTATCTTAGGGTATTTATATCACTACTTTACAAATTCACAGTTAGATCAATTAAGGCTCCAAACCAGTCTCATTACACAAGCAGTTGAGGAGGATGGACAGACCTATCTGGATCAAATTGATTTGCAAGATTTGCGTGTTACCTGGATTGCACATGACGGTCAAGTGCTTTATGATTCTGAAAAAGATGTCAAACAATTAGACAACCACAGCAATCGTGAAGAAGTGGTGGAAGCACTCGAAACTGGTTATGGTGAGAGTATTCGACAATCAGCCACTTTAACCCAGCGATTGCTCTATACTTCTCAACGCTTAAATGATGGTACAGTGATTCGCTTAGCTATCGCACAGAAAACGATTGTTGTTTTATTATGGAATCTAGCACCATGGGTTAGTCTACTATTTTTGATTTCTGTTTTTGCAGCAATCCTCCTAGCAAGACTAACCTCAAAAAAACTACTTGCACCTTTAGAAGCAATTGATTTGGATAAACCATTAGACAATGAAGTCTACGCGGAACTCCACCCTTTGCTGAAACGTCTGGATTACCATCAATCACAACTTGCTGAAAAAGAAACCTTATTGCAACAAAAGCAAGATGAGTTTGACACCATTATCTCCAAGATAAGAGAAGGAATGGTTATTGTGGATGCCAAGGGGCATTTGGTTAGTTACAATGGAGCAGCCAGCCAACTACTTGATTTTCAATCTGATGATTTTGGCCAATCCTTGCCTTTCTTTCAACGGAATCTTGGCCTGAAAAGTCTGATGGATACCGTTTTGAATGGGCAAAAAGTGGAGTCCATTTGTGAAATAAAAGATAGTCAGTACAAGGTTATTGCCAGACCTATTTTGACAGACAAACTCCAATCCGGAGCAGTTTTTCTATTTTTTGATGTGACTGAACAATATTATCTTGATAAGTTACGGAGAGAATTCACAGCAACGGTATCACACGAATTGCGGACGCCTTTGCATATTTTATCAGGCTATTCTGAAATTCTCAGGGCTAATGTGGTTTCTCCTGAAAATGTACAATTATTTTCTGAAAAAATTTATCAAGAGTCACAGCGGATGATCCAATTGGTTGAAGATATTCTTCAATTGACGCAACTAGACGAGGGGCGGACAATCAGTAAAGAACCGATCCACTTCAAAGGAGTGATCCAACAGGTGGTTGCTAGTCTACAAGAAAAAGCAGATCAGCGAGGGATCTCAATTCAATTTGATGGGGATGAGGTTGATTTTACCGGCAATCCCGCTCTCATACAATCCATTGTGTATAATTTGTGTGACAATGCCATCAAATATAATAGAGATGGTGGTCAGGTCACAATTGATCTATATCAAGATCAAGAACACATTAATCTAGAGGTTCGAGATACCGGCATTGGTATTTCGCAAGCTGATCAGGAACGTATTTTTGAACGTTTTTATCGTGTGGATAAAAGTCGTTCAAAACAAGTGGGGGGGACAGGCCTCGGACTTTCAATAGTGAAACATGCCTTACAGGTTCATGGTGCAAGTGTCCAAGTATCTAGTCAACTAGGTCAAGGCACCACAATGACTGTTCACTTTCCAAAAAATGGGTATAGAAAAGGGCTCTTTGTCAACTGTAGTGGGTAGATGAAAAGCTAACACCTAGAGAGGACGAACTTCGTTCTCTCTTTCTTTATGTTCAAAGCAATCAAAATCCGTTTTTTAAAATTTTCAAAGTTCCTGAAACCAAAGGCATTTCTTTTAATGACTTTGATGAGATTATTGGTAGCTTCCAGTTTGGCGTTGGAATAAGGCAATTCCATGGCGTTTAAAACCTTGTCTTTATCCTTTAGAAATGTCTTAAATACCGTCTGAAAAATAAGATTAACAGTGGCTACTTCCTGTTCGATGAGGTCAAAGAAATGGTCTGAGTTCTTCTCTTGGAAATGGAATAAGAGCAATTGATAGAGTTCATAGTGCTGTCGTAGTTCCTTGGAGAAAGACAGGAGTTTTTCTAGGATTTCCTTGTTAGTCAAATGCATTCGAAACATAGGGCGATAAAATCGTTTATCGCTGAGTTTACGGCTATCTTGTTGTATCAATTTCCAGTAGCGTTTCAAGACTCGGTATTCCTGCGATGTTCTGTCGAATTGATTCATAATTTGAATACGGACACGGTTCATAGCCCGGCTAAGGTGTTGAACAATATGAAAGCGGTCTAGTACGATTTTTGCATTCGGAAAAAGCTGTTTAGCAAGTTGATAATAGGGACTAAACATATCCATGGTAATCACTTTGACCTGATTTCTAACCTTTCTAGGATAGCGTAGAAAGTGGTTTCGGATGGTTGCTTGAGTTCTTCCGTCGAGAATGGCGATGACATTTAGGGAGTTGAAATCTTGAGCGATGAAGCTCATTTTCCCCTTCTTGAAGGCATACTCGTCCCAACTCATCACCTCAGGTAGGGTATTCCAATCCGTTTCAAACTTGAACTCATTGAGCTTTCTCATAACTGATGATGTTGAGATAGCTAGCCTGTGTGCGATATGTGTCATTGCTTGATTTTCGATGAGTAATTGGGCAATTTTCTGGTTAACAGCGACAGATATTTGATGGTTTTTCTTAACAAGAGGAGTTTCAGCGACCGCCATTTTCCCACATTCTTTACACTTGAAACGACGCTTTTTAAGGCGGATAAGGAGTGGATAACCAGCGGTTTCTAGGTAGGGAATTTTTGATGCTTTCTGGTAGTCGTACTTAGCCATTTGTCCCTTGCATTTTGGGCATTTAGGAGCCATGTAATCCAAGTAACCGTGGAGTTCTAAGTGAGTTCCCATATCATATTCATCAGTGATAGTGATATTTTTGTCTTTAATTCTGAGAAAATTTGTGATAAGATTTAGTTGTTCCATATGAGTCTTTCTAAAATGATAGTTTGAGCACTTTTCATTATAGGTCATATGGGACTTTTTTTCTATACTCAAAAAGGCTCCATAATCTCCACGGTGGTTTTACCCACTACAGAAATTATAGAGCCTAGAAAAGAACCATGAAAATCAATTGATTTTCATGGTCTTTATTTTTTCTTCTGTTGGGGTGACTCGGAGGGTTTTCTGACCGCGGTAGGTCACAAAACCTGGCTTGCCACCTGTTGGCTTATGCAGTTTCTTGGCTTCAATCATATCGACTTGAACCAAGTTGGAATGTCTAGCCTTGGAGAAGTAGGCAGCCAGTTCAGCCGCATCTGTCTTGACTTCGTCACTTGGGTCCAAGTTGTCTGTGATGACCACGTGGCTACCTGGAATGTCTTTGGCGTGGAACCAGAGTTCGCCCTTTTTAGCCATTTTGAAGGTCAATTCATCATTTTGCAGGTTATTTTTCCCGACCAGAATAATGGTCTTCCCGTCCGTTGCCAAGTAACGTTCCGGTTTCTGACGCTTATGGATTTTCTCACGATGACGGCGTTTGAGGTAGCCTGTTTCAATCAACTCCTCACGGATTTCGTCGATTTCTGCCAAACTAGCCTGTCCCAGCATGGTATCAACGGACTCCAGGTAGACAATAGTCGCCTTTGTTTCCTCAATTAAGTTGGTCAGGTGCTTGACTGCCTCCTTGAGTTTCTGGTATTTCTTGAAATACCGCTGGGCATTTTGGCTAGGAGTGAGAGCCACGTCCAACTCAATTTCCAGCTCCTGGCCCGTATAGTAGTTGTCTAAGCACACACTCGGCTGGTCGTTGGGCACCTGATGCAGATAGGTGGTCAGGAGCTCACCCTTTTGCCGCACCAACTCCGCCGTCTCCGTATCCGCCAATTCCTGCTCCTGCTTGACCAGCTTCTTGCGATTCTTCTCTAACTCACTGGCCACCCGCTTGATCAGCTCATTGGCCTGTTGGGCCACCCGATCCCGCTCCGCCTTGTCCTGATAGTAGAAGTCCAGCAGACTGCTCAGGCTCTCAAAGTGTGGCTGGTTTTCAGGGCTATTGGCAAATGGCAGAGCAGCATAGGACTTGTCTGTCAGGCTAGGCTGTGCAGCCTGGTCAAAAAAGGCACGGAAGTTCTTCAGGCGGTCTGTCTGCAAATGACTGGCCAGTTCAGAAGCCGTGTCCCGACCCAAACCTTGAAAGGCCTGTTGGAGATTTTTTGGACTCAGTTCCTGAGTCGATAAGATTTCAAATAATTTCTCGTCAGATACCGTGTAAGGATTGAGAGAATGCGTCTTCGGTGGTCGAATGTAGGTGGAACCAGGCAAGATAGTTCGGTAGGAATTTTGCGAGAAACCGACATGCTTGATAGCCTCGATAATCTTCTGTTCAGACTTATCTACCAAGATAATATTGCTATGTTTCCCCATAATTTCTACGATCAAGGTAGCTTGGATATGGTCTCCAATCTCATCTTTGTTGGACACCGAAAACTCTAAGATGCGATCGTTTTCTAACTGTTTAATTTCCTCGATAACCGCACCTTGTAAATACTTCCTCAGAATCATGGTAAAGGTATTAGGCACCTTAGGATTTGTAAATTCTGTTTGAGTGAGCTGGACACGGCCAAAAACGGAATGTGCAGACAAGAGCAATTTATGGCTCTGGCGGTTGCTTCGGATGTTCAGAACAATTTCCTGTTCAAAGGGCTGGTTGATTTTCTGAATCCGCCCACCTTCTAAATTGGCCCTTAACTCAGCCGTCATGTGATGTAAAAAAAATCCGTCAAAAGACATGGTTTTCCTCTTTCTAATCGCTATAACTCAGTCTAGTATATCATATTTTATAGATATTTTGATGAGACTCAGCACGTAGCCGGAAGAAAAATTTTCAGAAAATTTAATCAAAAGCCTTGACAAAGACTTTTTGATGCCGTATAATTTTTTTAATCAGAAGAAGTAGTAAAGCAGAAGTCTTCAGGGAGCCTGTGGTACTGAGAACGGGTGGCGGAGTTTTATGAAATGGGCTGATGTGCAGAATTGTCTGTATTCAGACTTGGGTGCACAAATGATTGTTTGGCATAGCATACTTTGCGTAGACTGTTTTGGCTGAGTACGAGGCAGGTCGACGCAGCTTATACTGGCGGTATAGCAAGGAGAGCTAACAAAGTACTCAGCCAAAACAGTCACGCAAATGAACTTAAAACAATGATAGTTCGGTCCGCACACCTTACAGTGCAACTCCTTGTTAGAGGAGATGAGATATGGGAGGATTCTATACAATTCCCATAAGTGAGGTGGCACCGTGTCATTGACGCCCTCGCAGGTTGGTTTTTCCTGCGGGGGCTTTTCCATTGTCTTCGTAGAGTGCTTTTATATTGTGTCACGTTCGGCTTGCCTAACTTGAGTTATGTCTGCGCCTCCGTTCCTTATCTAAAAGCAATCTACTTTGACAATTATTAACAAAACGAGGTAATCATGATGAAACGATGGCGATGGTGGAATAGTATACTGATGATGTAGGATTTGTTTATTAAAAAGGAGAATTAGATATGATGAAAAATAAGAATTTACTTGCTACAATTATTGCCCTTACTGTGATGGTGGTTGCTGCCTTGTTTTTGACGCAAAAAGAACAGAACAATTCAACGAATAGCACAGAAAAAGTTAAAATTGGGGTCCTCCAATTTGTGACGCATGATTCACTAGACGAAATTTACAAGGGAATCAAAGCAGGACTTGAAGAAGGTGGCTATACAACAACTGAGAATCTCTCTATTGATTTTATGAATGCAGAAGGTGATCAGTCACAGGTTCAAACCATGAGTAAAAAATTGGTGGACAATGGCAATGAGCTATTGATTGGTATTGCGACACCTGCTGCACAGGGATTAGCAAACGCTACGACAGAATTACCTATCATCATGGGGGCTGTAACAGATCCTGTTGGGGCTAACTTGGTAACTGACTTGAAAAATCCTGATGGAAATATTACAGGGGTATCTGACCAAACACCAGTAGCAGATACTGTTTCTCTGATTAAAGAAATTACACCAGATGCAAAAACAATCGGTGTTCTTTACTCCTCAAACGAAGACAATTCAAAAATTCAAGTTGCTGAATTTAAGGCAGCAGCAGAAGAGGCTGGCTATACAGTTCTTGAATATGCAGTTGCATCAAGCAATGAATTGGCTTCTACTGTGGAGGTGGCAAGCAGCAAGGTAGACGCCCTCTTTACCCCAGTAGATAATACGGTTGCATCTGCATTTTCAACAGTTGTTTCTGTGGCGAATAAAAGCAAAACGCCGATTTTCACAAGCGTAGCAGACATGGTCGAAGGCGGTGGTATCGCATCTGTTACCCTCAGTCAATATGATTTGGGTGTTGCAACTGGTAAAATGGCTGCAAAAATTCTTGATGGTGCGAATCCAGCGGATACACCTGTACAAATTTTTAATGAAGGAACCGTTGTCGTTAACCAAAAAGTTGCTAAAGAATTAGGAATTACCTTGTCAGATGATGTGATCAATCAGGCAAGTAAAGTTATTGAATAAAACAAAGGATAGTTATGATTGTATCAACAGTTTCACAAGCTCTTTTATGGGCTGTACTTGGTTTAGGAATATTCGTCACGTTTAGAATATTGAATTTTCCAGATATGACGACCGAAGGCTCTTTTCCTCTAGGAGGAGCAGTTGCTGTTACCTTGCTCACTCAGGGAGTTCATCCTGTTTTGGCAACTTTGGCAGCTGTTTTGGCAGGGTGCATGGCAGGATTAGTTACGGGCTTGCTATATACCAAGGGGAAAATCCCCACGCTTTTGGCTGGTATATTAGTGATGTCCTCCTGCCATTCTGTTATATTATTTATCATGGGTCGTGCTAATTTGGGCTTGTTGAATACGAATCGTTTACAAGATTTACTTCCTTTTTCTGATCAGGTCAATAGCTTGTTGTTAGGTTTGGGAAGTGTTGCCTTAGTGATTGCAGCTTTGATGTTCTTCCTATATACAAAACTTGGACAAGCTTTTATCGCGACAGGGGACAATCCAGATATGGCGCGTAGTTTTGGTATCCACACCAGCAGAATGGAATTGCTCGGTTTAGTACTTTCAAACGGGATTATTGCTCTTGCTGGAGCCTTAATTGCACAACAGGAAGGCTATGCGGATGTTTCTCGCGGTATTGGTGTCATTGTGGTCGGAATGGCTAGTCTCATCATAGGTGAAGTTCTATATGGAAATCTGACCATGCTGGAGCGATTATTGGCCATTGCTGTAGGAGCTATCTTTTATCAATTCTTAATTCTCGGTGTTATTTCACTAGGAATCAATACTAGCTACCTTCGTATCTTCTCTGCTATGATTTTGGCAATCTGTCTCATGGTTCCCGAGTTGAAAAATAAAGTGTTGAAAGGAGCTAGTTTGTCAAGATGAAAGCAATTGTAGAATTAAAAAATGCTACTAAAGTAGTGACCAATGGATTTAATGAAGAGCGTGTCATCTTAGATAAGGTAAATCTGACCATCTACCAAGGGGATTTTATTACAATTTTAGGTGGTAATGGAGCTGGAAAGTCAACACTTTTTAATGTCATTGCAGGAACCTTGCCCTTGACCAGTGGTTCAGTTCATATTCTTGGTGAGGATGTGAGCAATTGGCCTGCAGAGAAGCGGGCAAAATACTTGGCTCGTGTCTTTCAAGATCCGAAAATGGGAACAGCTCCTCGTATGACGGTGGCTGAAAACCTGCTCATCGCAAAATACCGTGGCGAGGGACGGGGTTTGGTACCACGTAAATTATCTCAACAGATAGAGGAATTTGCTCAACTCTTACCGCGAGTTGGAAATGGTTTGGAAAAACATTTGGAAACGCCAGCGGGGCTTTTATCAGGTGGTCAACGTCAGGCATTGAGTCTTTTGATGGCGAGTTTGAAACAACCAGAATTATTGTTATTGGATGAGCATACTGCTGCACTTGACCCCAAAACCAGTCAATCCTTGATGCAGTTAACAGATGAATTGATTGCGACTAAGGGAATGACTGCGCTTATGGTAACTCATCAGATGGAAGATGCTTTGCGTCACGGCAATCGATTGATTGTCATGAAAAATGGTCAGATTATTCAGGATCAGACTGCTGAAGAAAAATCTAAGATGAAACTGGAAGATTATTATAAGTTGTTTGATTAAGAACCTGTAGTCATAGTTCAGTACTTCTAAGTCTAGTTTTAGCAAAAAAACTAGACTTAACTCAAAGCATTTCACTTGTGAATACAGGTCCTAAAGTCTGGAGCAATCCAGGCTTTTCTTTTCCTTTGAGTGATGTAAAAAATGAAGTATACTATACTTATAATAATATCAGTCATTTGAATTAGCTTTGATACGTCGTCACTTTCGGCTTGCTGTACTCTACTAAAGTGACTTGTTTCGCAAGTCTTACTTCTAACCTAGAACAGCCCACTAGGCTGTTCTAGCTACCTGCATCTTAGTACCTTGTCTGAAAGCTAATTCATTCGATTATACATAGAGAGGTGGCGTCATGGAAAACCTTGTTTTTAATAAACTGGCAGAATTAGGAATTGATTACGAGTTTATTGAGCACCCAGCTGCTTTGACCACAGAAGATGCGGATCGCTTTATTGAAGGATTAGAAGGAGTTCGCACCAAGTCTATGTTTCTGACAAACAAAAAGAAAACAGCTTTCTATTTGTTGATCATGGATGACCAGAAACAGTTAGATATGAAGCACTTTCGTGATTTGGTTGGAGCCAATCGTATTCGGATGGCTTCTAGTGATAGTTTGATGGAAAAGATGCATTTGCCAGCTGGAGTGGTCTCTATTTTTGGTTTGTTGCATAATATTGAAAAGGATATTCAAGTCTATTTTGACAAAGAAATTTTAGCTCAACCCATACTAACTTTTCATCCAAATGTGAATACCAAAACAATTTTTGTCAAGACTAAGGATGTTTTACGTTTTGTTGAGGAAATTGGTTTTTCAGTCCATATCGTTGAATTGTGATGAAGTATGAAATAGTTAGTTTTTCAATTTTGTAAGAATGTTTATGGACTTGGTTCGCATGGACGTCATCAAATGGAGACAAAAGTGATTTTGTTACAAATTTATTTATAGGAACTTCGTTGATTTTCAGCGGAGTTTTTGTAAATTTTCTTGAAAAAATGTATAATAGAAACGATAGCTATATAGAAATATGGATTTAGAAATAGTTTTGATGATGATGGATTTTTCAAACTCATTTCATAAAAAATGGAAATTCGGATATAGCAGACTGTAATTCGACTTGGAACTCCCAAGGACCGTTGGTAAGAAAAATAAAATGGACACCTGTGGGATGTCCAAAAGGAGTAAAGATGAGCACAATTAAAATTATGGCTCTTGGTGGTGTTCGGGAAAATGGGAAAAACCTCTATATTGCCGAAGTAAATGAGCATATATTTGTTTTGGATGCGGGTGCAAAGTATCCAGAAAATGAACAACTTGGTGTGGATGTTGTCGTTCCGAACTTTGAATATTTGGAAGAAAATAAGCACCGAGTAGCAGGAGTCTTTTTATCGCATGGTCATGCGGATGCTATCGGGGCGCTTCCATACCTTCTGGAAAAAGTGAAGGTGCCGGTATTTGGTTCGCATTTGACGATTGAATTAGCAAAATTGATTGTTAAAAATAATAATGCAACGAAAAAATTCAATGATTTTCATGTAATCAATGAGAAGACTGAAATAGATTTTGGGGATTCGGTTGTTTCTTTCTTCCAAACAACTCACTCCATTCCTGAAAGCTTGGGAGTGGTGATTAAAACGGATCAAGGCAATATTGTCTATACTGGTGATTTTAAATTTGACCAGGCGGCAGATAAATTCTACAAGACTGATTTTAGTCGCTTAGCTGAGATTGGTAATGAGGGAGTTTTAGCGCTCTTGTCTGATTCTGCCAATGCAGACAGCAGTGAACAGGGTGCAAGTATGCATGAAGCAAGGGAAGAAATTCTCAATACAATTGCCGATTGGGATGGTCGTATCATTGTTGCAGCAGTTGCCAGCAATATTGTCCGTATCCAACAAATTTTTGATGCTGCGGAAAAAACAGGTCGCCGTATTGTCTTAACGGGTCATGACGTAGAGAACATTGTCCGTACAGCTATTCAACTGAAGAAGTTGCATCTTGTCAGTGAAAAACTACTTGTGAAGCCGAAAGACATTGCGAAGTATGAGGACCATGAGCTCATTATTCTTGAAACAGGTCGTATGGGTGAGCCTTTGAATGGCTTGAGAAAAATGGCTATCGGTAGACACAGGTATGTTGAAATCAAGGATGGAGATCTAGTGTATATTGTTACGACTCCAAGTATTTCAAAAGAAGCGGTGGTAGCCCGTGTTGAAAACTTAGTGTACAAAGCTGGTGGTGTTGTACAATCCATTGCGAAGAAATTGCGCGTGTCAGGTCATGGGAATTCTAGAGATCTTCAATTGATGATGAATATCATGAAGCCTAAATATCTTTTCCCAATCCAAGGGGAATACCGTCAATTGGAGGCTCATGCAAAAGCTGCTCTTGAAATCGGTATGTACCCAGAGAATATTATTATCGTCAAACGCGGTGATGTGATGTCCTTCGAAGATGGAGACTTTGTTCACAATGGTGCCGTACCTTCTGGTGATGTGATGATTGATGGTAATGCAATCGGTGATGTTGGAAATATTGTTCTGCGTGATCGTAAAATTCTCTCTGAAGATGGCATCTTTATTGTAGCTATCACAGTCAATCGTCGTGAAAAGAAAATTATTTCTAAGGCTAAAGTCAATACCCGAGGATTTGTCTATGTCAAGAAGAGTAAGGATATCTTGCGTGAGTCCTCAGAGTTAGTGAATGCAACAGTTGAAAATTACTTTACAAAAGATAGTTTTGACTGGACAGAGTTGAAAACTGCTGTTCGCGATGACCTCGCTAAATTCCTATTTGAACAGACTAAACGTCGCCCAGCTATTTTGCCAGTGATTATGGAAGTTAAATGAGATTAATAAATTTGTGAAGAGCCGAGGATAACTCAGGCTCTTTCCAATAAGGAGAAATATATGGCTATTATGAAAATAGAATATCACTCGGAAGTATTGGATATGTCTAGGCAGGTCAATGTCCTTTATCCAGACCGGAATCGGGTTGAAAATCCAGATGATAAAGACATTCCTGTTTTGTATCTCCTACATGGAATGGGAGGGAACCACGACTCTTGGCTCAATCGGTCGACAATTGAACGACTGGTTCGCTATACCAATCTCATTGTTGTTATGGTCAATACAGATAAGGGCTGGTATACCAATACTACTTATGGTATGAATTACTATGACGCCTTTGCGATTGAATTGCCTCAGATTTTGAAACGCTTCTTCCCAAATATGTCTAATCAGCGCGAAAAGAACTTTATAGCTGGTTTGTCAATGGGTGGTTATGGTGCTTTTAAATTGGCACTGGGGACAAATCGTTTTTCTTACGCAGCATCCTTGTCAGGAGCTCTCCAGTTTGATTTTGACAATCCCGCCTCAGCGTCCTTGGGAAATATGGCCTACTGGCAGGGAGTCTTTGGGGATATTTCTGACACAAAAAATCCAAATAGCTTGCTAGAAATGGTCAAACAATCGGATAAAAAAACAAAGTTCTATGTCTGGTGTGGGGAAGAAGATTTTCTCTTTGATGGCCATCAAAAGGCGGTTGATGCTTTAAAAAATGCGGGTTTGGATATTGAAGCAAGTGTTGGTCCTGGCAAACACGAATGGTATTATTGGAACCAGCAGATTGAAAAGGTTTTATCCTGGTTACCAATTGATTTTGAATTAGAAGAAAGATTATCTTAAGTTTTAAGAAAAGATTTAGAAAATTTAGCTATACTGAAGCCTATTTCCAGGTAGAGGTATAGTTTATGAATATTATTAAAAGTATTATTTGGTGGATTTGGCGAACGTTTTGGGGCTTAGTTTGGTTATCAATGGTGGTCATCACCTGTGGTTTGGGATTGCTGTTCTATTTTCAAAAAGATGCGGCCCCTCAAATGCTTCAAACATTGGCACAAGAAGTTCAATTGATGGTCAATGGACAATCAGAGGTATCTTTAGAAGAAGGTGTTGATACCATTAAACACCTCACAACTGATACGGTGAATACAGCCGATCATGGCCGTTGGGAAAGTAATACTGCGACCATTTATATCGAAACCCAGAATCCAACATTTGTTGCTGCCTATCAGACGGCTATTGCAAATTGGAATGCCACGGGTACCTTCACATTTGTTGTGACGACTGATCCGAGTCAGGCCGATATTATCGCAACTGAGATGAATGATGGAAATACGCAGGCAGCAGGCGAAGCCAATTCAACAACGAACTTACTTACGAATTATTATAGTTCAGTAACGGTTCGCTTAAATAGTTATTATTTGTTAAATGAACAATATGGTTATGATATGGATCGGATTGTTCACACAGCTGAACACGAATTAGGACACGCGATTGGTCTAGACCATGAAGATAATCAGACATCTGTCATGGAGTCAGCGGGTTCCAATCATGGTATTCAGCAGGCAGATATTGATGCAGTTGTCCAGCTTTATACTACGTATTGACTGATAATTGAATCATAAAATAAATAAAGGAGTCTATCTTAACATGTTTCGCAATTTATTAAAGCGATATCCTGAGCAAGCTCTACTATTTCTCTATAATGCCGGCATTTTTGCATGGCTGAAGACAAGTGGGCAGTCAATTATGAATCAATTGGGTGTATCATCGGACTGGGTGGAAAAAATTCCTGCCCCGGTGCGTGATTTGGCGGGGAACAGCCTTGCTGGAATGGAATCATTATTGAATTCCTCTGCATGGGGATGGTTGATTGTCTCGATGATACTGCTAGTCATCATTCGATTTGTGAAAGGCTTGATTAAGTTTATGATCATGGTCATCATTATTGTTGGTGGACTTTACCTGCTTTGGCAGAATAAGGAACTACTGAATGGCTTAGGTTAGAAAATGTGAAAATCACATGAAAAACAGCAACTGAAAAGTCGCTGTTTTTTGTTGAAATCAGAAAAAGGATTCCGCACTGTTACCCTAAATTATGGTACAATATTGCTATGATTATTCTAAGCGGAAACAAGATTGAGCGCTCTTTTGCGGGCGAAGTTTTATTTAACAATATCAACATTCAAGTAGATGAACGGGATCGGATTGCCCTTGTCGGAAAAAATGGCGCAGGCAAGTCCACCTTGCTAAAAATCCTTGTCGGAGAAGAAGCAGCGACTAGCGGTGAGATTTCTACCAAACGGGATTTATCCCTTTCTTATCTGGCGCAGGACAGTCGATTCCAGTCGGAAAATACCATTTACGATGAAATGCTCCATGTCTTTGACGACTTGCGGACGACAGAAAAACGTCTACGTGGTATGGAAGAGCAAATGGGCAGTCTGTCTGGCAATGAACTCGACCAGCTGATGAAGACCTATGATAGTCTGTCGGAAGAATTTCGTCTGGCTGGTGGCTTTAACTATGAGGCAGACATCCGTGCTATTTTGAATGGTTTTAAGTTTGACCAGACCATGTGGGATATGAAAATCTCTGAGCTCTCTGGTGGGCAGAATACTCGTCTTGCACTGGCAAAAATGTTGCTTGAAAACCCGGAATTATTGGTGCTGGATGAGCCAACCAACCATCTGGACATTGACACGATTGCCTGGCTGGAAAACTACCTAGTACATTACAAAGGAGCCTTGATCATTGTCAGCCATGACCGCTATTTCTTAGATAAGGTAGCAACGGTCACTCTGGATTTGACCAAGCATTCCTTGGATCGCTATGTGGGCAATTATTCTCAGTTTGTTGAGCTCAAAGAACAGAAGCTGCAGACCGAGTTGCAAAACTATGAGAAACAACAAAAGGAAATTGCCAAGTTAGAAGACTTTGTCCAAAAAAATATTGTCCGTGCTTCGACCACCAAGCGTGCCCAAGCTAGACGCAAGCAGTTGGAGAAGATAGAGCGACTGGACAAGCCAACAACTGGTCAGAAGTCTGCCAACATGACTTTCCAGTCGGACAAGACTTCTGGCAATATCGTCTTGACAGTGGAAAATGCTGCGGTGGGTTACGATGGAGACATTCTCTCTCAGCCTATTTCCATTGACCAACGAAAGCTGGATGCCATTGCTATAGTTGGTCCCAATGGAATCGGAAAAACAACCCTGCTCAAATCCATCATCGGAGCTCTGCCATTTATCAAAGGGGAAGCCAAGCTAGGTGCCAATGTGGAAGTGGGCTACTATGACCAGACCCAGTCGGCACTGACGCCCTCCAACACGGTCTTGGAGGAGCTCTGGTCAGCCTTTCCGACCACACCTGAAGTGGAAATCCGCAACCGCCTTGGAGCCTTTCTCTTCTCAGGTGATGATGTCAAAAAGTCCGTCTCCATGCTGTCTGGTGGGGAAAAAGCCCGCCTGCTCCTCGCCAAGCTGTCCATGGAAAACAACAACTTCCTCATCCTTGATGAGCCGACCAACCACTTGGATATCGACAGCAAAGAGGTCTTGGAAAATGCCCTCATCGACTTTGATGGCACCCTGCTTTTTGTCAGCCACGACCGCTATTTCATCAACCGCGTCGCCACCAAGGTACTGGAAATCTCGGAAACTGGCTCCACGCTCTATTTGGGCGACTATGATTATTATTTGGAGAAAAAGGCAGAGCTGGAAGCAGAAGCCCTGCCTGAACAGATAGAAACGGCTAACCAATCAACCGGAGCCATGGATTACCAAGCCCAAAAGGAAAATCTAAAAGAGCAACGCAAATTGGCCCGCCGCATCGAGCAAATCGAGGTAGAAATCGAGACTATTGAGAACCGCTTGAGTGAGCTCAACCAAGCCATGCTAGAAACCAATGACATTGGTTCGTTGACCGATTATCAAAAAGAAATTGACCAACTGACAAACCAACAAGATAGCCTCATGGAAGAATGGGAAGACTTATCGGAACAGCTTGGCTAGGTTGACAGGAAGTTGATACTAACCTAATACCTTGATAGGACAGGCTTGCAAGCAGGACTTGCGCTGGAAAAAGTCTGCCGCAATATGACCTTGCGGTCAAAAATGTTATTTGCAAGCCAGCCTTTCTTGGCAAAGATCGACCGACAAGCTAAGATAAAGTCAGGGCCTGCAAGCCAGGTCCTGAAAGGAGAAGGAAGTGAACTTTGGACAACAAATCAAAGACTTACGCAAGAAAAATGGTTTGACTCAGGAACAGTTTGCCCTCAAACTCAATGTGACGTGGTAGGCTGTTTCCAACTGGGAAAATGACAAAAACCTACCCGATTTGGAACTCTTGATTCTCATGTCCTCTGTCTTTTCAATCTCCCTAGATCAACTTATCTTAGGAGGAACTGACATGAACAACATGACAGAAAAACTAGTCAAGGACGGTCGCGAAGGCCGTCGTACCCAGATGCACCTGACCATTACCATTATCGGAAGCTTTCTCATGGTTTTAGGCCTAGTCTGCTTTCTCATCAAGGCCAATTCCGTCGAATATGTCGATGCCAACGGCATCCTGCATGAAAACTTCTACCTGCTCCCAATTGGCTACTTGCTAGTTTTTACAGGAGCCATTGCCACGCTCCTATCAGGACTAGCCCTGCACCGCTTTAGAAAAGAAAATACCTAACATGACCAAACATCCACGTTTTAGCAATAGCGACCAATTTTTCGCCTGTCCACATTGTGGGCAGGCTCTTGGTCTTGACCTCAACAGCCTCCGCTGCCCCAACCGCCATACCTTCGACATCGCCAAGCAGGGCTACGTCAATCTGGCACCCCAGGTCAAGCAGTCTGCCAACTACCACAAGTCTAGCTTTGAAAATCGCCAGGCCTTTTTAGAGGCAGGCTATTACGATCATCTCTACGAGGCTTTGGAGGGGAAAATAGCAGAGCTGGGTTTGCAGTCAGTCTTGGACATCGGCTGTGGAGAGGGCTTTTATTCCCGCAAATTAGCCGAGAAAATGGACTTGGACATTCTTGCTTTTGATATTTCTAAGGATTCCATACTCCTAGCAGCCAGATCTGACAGTACCAAGTCAGTCAAATGGTTTGTCGGAGACTTGACCAAGTTACCGATTCAAGACAAGACCATTGACGGCATCTTGGACATCTTTTCCCCAGCCAATTATCAGGAGTTTGCCAGAGTATTGAAAGTTGGTGGGGCTATTCTCAAACTGGTCCCAGGCCCCAATCACCTCAAGGAGCTCCGCCATTTAGCCAAAGACCAACTCCGCAAGGAGTCCTATGATAACCGTGATATAGTGGAGCATTTTAAGGCTTATGTGGGACAGGTTGAAGAGGTCTTTGTCAGTCGTACCCTGTCGATTTCTGTCGATCATGCTCAAGTATTGGCAGATATGACCCCCCTCTTTTTCCAAGTGGACCAGTCTAGGCTGGACTTAAAGCAGTTGACTGAAATTACCATTGAAGGTGTGCTCTTGGTTGGCTGGAAGTGAAAGAAAGGATGATTGTGAGGTTATATGATAACAGTTGAAGAGATTTTAACTCAATTATCGCCAAATCAAAAGGTCAATTATGACAAGGTTTTTCAGAAAATGGCAGCTTCATGGCAGTCATCTGGAATTCGTCCCAAGATTCTCATGCATGTTTGTTGTGCACCATGTTCTACCTATACACTGGAATATTTGACACAATATGCGGATGTTACTATCTATTTTGCCAATTCCAATATTCATCCAAAGGCGGAATACCAACGGCGAGCAGCTGTGACTGCACAGTTTGTCAGTGATTTCAACCAGAAAACGGGTCAAACTGTGGGTTATTTGGAAGCTGACTATAGCCCTCAGGAATTTTTCAAAAAAACCCAGCATCTGGCTAATGAGCCAGAGGGTGGAGACCGTTGCAAGGTATGTTATGATTATCGTTTGGACAAGACCGCTGAAAAGGCGGTTGAACTTGGTTTTGACTACTTTGGTTCGGCATTGACAATTAGTCCACATAAGAATGCGCAAACCATCAATGCTGTTGGAATTGAGGTGCAGAAGCTGTACGATACCCAATATCTTCCGAGTGATTTCAAGAAAAATGGTGGTTACCAGCGATCGGTTCAGATGTGTGAAGAATATGATATTTATCGCCAGTGTTACTGTGGCTGTGTTTATGGGGCACATGCCCAAGGTGTCAATCTCGTACAGGTAAAAAAAGAAGCCTTGGAATTTTTAAAAGAGCATAGAGACTACTCCCATATCCCATTTAAGGTGTTGGAGAAGGAGTGAAAATACACCATTTTTTTAATGGTTAAAAAGTGCACATTAACAGTGTATTTAATGCATTGTTAATATGATTTTTTCAGTTTAATCCAAAGATAGCTAGTCGGCACCACACCAGAAGCACAGGAAGAGCTGACAGCTTTTCTTGAAAAATGGAAATAGTGGTTTTAAATAGTAATCGATAAATTTTTCTTCAATTCAATTTGAGGTAAATTCAAAGAAGTCTTTCTTGCTATGTTTTGATTCTTATGCTAGACTGTCATAGTAGAAAAGGAGTTATGATGAAACAGAGATTATCACTTATTGGTTTATTGCTCGTGATTATTTTGACAGTTGTTCTTTCATTAGCCAATCGTCAAGAGGTTATTGTCAATTATTTGTTCGGTCAATTTCGTATGCCTTTGATTTTGGTTATAATTGGTTCGCTTCTCATTGGAATAGTCATCCAATACTTAATAGGCTTGACCAAAAATCTTTCATTAAAGAGTGAAATCAAGAATTTGAAAAAAGAGTTATCAGAATTACTTGCTCTACAAAACAAAGAAAAAACAGACTCATATAAATAGAGTGAATCAAATGTGGCCAGTTTATCAGCTTGCATTTGAACATAGTTTAAGGAGAATTCATGTTTACAAAAGAATTTGGTTTGATGTTGTACGTAGAAGACGTTGCTGCTGAGAAGGCTTTTTGGAAAGCAGCTGGTTTTACGATTTTGAATGAAGCTGAAATGATGGGCTTTGAAACATTCGACATGAAACCCCATGCTGAAGCATCTACAACCATTACAGTCTATGCAAAAGAGTTTATTCGTCAAGTATCGCCTGAAGTCATTGACATGACACCAAGTGTGTTATTTGAGTCAGATGACATTCAAGCATTGCAAGAGCGCATAGCTGCTTTGACGGATACATGTAGCCCAGTGAATGCTGAGCCATTCCCTAACTTTAATTTTGCTAGCCCAAGCGGACACTATTTTGCTGTAAAAGGCTAATCGTGTTCATATGATTTGTGTAAAAATACTTCTAGAGGAGAAGGTGGATCCTATCCACTCGCATTTCTAGGAGTATTTTTTTGTTTGCATAGAAGTTTGAAAATTTCCTGAAAATATCAGAATCATCATTCAATTAAAGTTAATCTGAAACTCCGAATGTTCATCCTTAAATATTTTTTTGTATTTTTATGCAACAATATGTTGACAAGTGTATAAAAATGCGATAAACTAGTCAGCATAATTACTATTGGAGGTATGGAATGAAAGTTTCGATTGTTGGTGTTACTGGATATAGTGGACTGGAATTGCTTAGAATATTGAAAAATCATCCGCATGTCGATGTTGTTTCTGTCCATGCCAGTAAAGAAGTTGGCCAAAGAATATCGTATATTTATCCACATGTAACGGATGGTTTCGATCACCATATTGAGGAGTTTAATGCAGAACGTATCATGGAAATTGCTGATTTAGTATTTTTTGCAACTCCCAGTGGAATTGCCAAAGATTTAGCTGCTGTCTTCGTCCAAAATCAATTTCCAGTCATTGATTTATCAGGTGATCATCGTTTACCTGCGGAAACCTATAAACAATGGTATGGAAAGGAACCAGCTAGTGAAGATGTGATTGCACAGTTTTCTTACGGACTGACAGAATTTTCTAATTTGACCTCTCAAAAATTTGTGGCAAATCCAGGTTGTTATGCGACTGCCACGGAGTTGGCATTGATTCCTTTATTACAGAAGAAAATGGTGGACCCAAGTAGTTTAATTGTTGATGCTAAGAGCGGTTTGAGCGGTGCTGGTAAAGTTCCAACCTCAGCAAGTCATTTTGTTCATATTCAGGGGAATTATGTGACATATAAACTCAATAAGCACCAGCATATTCCTGAAATTGTTCAAATGCTTCAACAATTCGATGAGCGAGTGGAGCATATTCAATTTTCAACGTCACTTTTGCCTCTTTCTCGTGGAATTGTTGTTACTGCATATTTGAAATTGGAAAATGAGTTGAGTGAGGAAGAATTGTTTGAGATCTATCAAGAGGCATATCATGATAAACCCTTTGTACGTGTCCGACGACACTTACCTGATTTACATCATGTGATAGGATCCAATTATACAGACATTGGTTTTGCTTACAACCCCACAACAGGAATTTTAACGGTTGTAGCAGTCTTGGATAATTTGATAAAAGGTGCAGCTGGACAAGCTGTTCAAAATATGAATCAATTATTTGGCTTTGAAGAAACAGCCGGTTTGCTCAATTTACCAACGTTTATCTAGAAAGGTTTGAAAATGAAGATTATTGATGGCACGATTGCGAGTCCCAAAGGTTTTACAGCTGATGGAGTCCACGCAGGTTTTAAGAAAGAAAAACTAGATTTTGGCTGGATTGTTTCCAAAGTTCCTGCCAGCGTTGCAGGTGTTTATACAACCAATCAAGTTATAGCAGCCCCGCTACTTGTTACCAAACAATCAATAGCGACAAAGCAACAGATGCAAGCAATTGTAGTAAACTCTGGGGTTGCAAATTCCTGTACAGGTCAAAAAGGATATGAAGATGCCTTGTTTATGCAAGAAGCAAGTGCAAACCAACTGGGGATTGAGAAAGATTTAGTTGGGATTGCTTCAACTGGTGTGATTGGGGAATTTTTACCCCTCCAGACTGTTGCATCAGGTTTAAAGCAACTAGACCTAGATGGTCATGCGGAACAGTTTGCTCAAGCTATTTTAACGACAGATACTGGAACCAAAACCATCACCGTTCAAGAAGAGATTTTTGGTTCTACAGTGACCATGTCTGGTGTTGCCAAGGGATCAGGTATGATTCACCCCAATATGGCAACCATGTTAGCCTTTATTACTTGTGATGCAACTATTTCAAGTTCGCTTCTGCAAAAAGCTCTGAGTGAAGAGGTCGAAACGAGTTTTAACCAGATTACAGTGGACGGGGATACTTCTACCAATGACATGGTCTTGGTCCTTTCGAATGGTTGTGCTACGTCCGCAGAAATTCAGGAAGGCTCACAAGAGTATGCACAGTTTGTTTCTATGTTGCATCTTGTGATGACAGAATTAGCTAAAATGATTGCCAAAGATGGCGAGGGAGCAACCAAATTAATTCAAGTAGATGTGACTGGAGCCACGACCCCACTTGCTGCACGGATGGTGGCTAAAAGTATAGTTGGCTCAAGTTTAGTCAAAACAGCCATATTTGGTGAGGATGCTAACTGGGGCAGAATTATTGCTGCAATTGGCTATGCAGGTGTTGAGATTGATCCTACCGCAATTGATATTGAGCTATGTGGTATTCCAGTCATGGCTGACTCAAGTCCTTTGTCGTTTGATAGCCAACAAATGCAAGAGGTTCTCAAAGGAAGCACCATTGACATCCAAGTTCATCTAAAGATGGGCTCGGCCAGCGGACGTGCCTGGGGATGCGATTTATCCTATGACTATGTTAAAATTAATGCTTTGTATCGGACCTAATTAGTGAGGTGTAATATGAAAAACAGTATCGTTATAAAAATTGGTGGATTGGCGAGCCAACAATTATCTCAGAGTTGCGTGAAGCAAATCAAACAATGGCACAAAGAAGGCAAACAGATTGTTGTTGTTCACGGTGGTGGCTTTGCAATCGATAAATTAATGGCAGAGCAACATCTCTCAGTTGAGAAGATTGATGGTCTACGTGTGACGAGCAAAGATGTCATGAAATTAGTGGAATATAGCCTATTTCAAATCGTTGGTCCAAGCATCACCAGTAGCTTGAACAATGCAGGATGCGATAGTATTCAAATCAAATCAAGTCTTGGAAAAATAATCGAGGCTGATTATTTGAATCAAGAAAAGTATGGCCTTGTGGGTCAGATTAAAAAGGTCCATACACAGCCATTAGAAGCAATTATGGCAGAAGGTATGATACCAGTGATTGGCTCAATGGGTGTTTGTGATGAACAATTGTTAAATATCAATGCAGACTACGTAGCCACAGCAATAGCGGTTGCCTTAAAAGCAGAACGTTTGATATTAATGACAGACGTACCTGGTGTGAAAGAAGATGGTGCAATCCTACCAACTTTAAATACTACTCAAATTGAAGAAAAAATCCAATCGGGGATTATTACTGGTGGAATGATTCCAAAAATAAAAGGAGCCAGTCAAACGGTTCAAGCGGGAGTTGAAACGGTACTCATCAGTGACAATCTGAGCAGGGGCACCTTGATTTGTCTAGCCTAGGAGGTCCTATGACAAAACTATTTCAAAATTACAAACGTGAATCCATTGAATTTATCAAAGCTGCTGGCACTTACTTGGTGGATCAGGAAGGAAATTTCTATCTAGACTTCTCTTCTGGAATTGGTGTCACAAATTTAGGTTTCCATAAGCAAGTCAAGCAAGCAGTTTCGGAGCAATTGGAAGCCATTTGGCATAGTCCAAATCTCTATCAAAATAGTCTCCAAGAACAAGTTGCAGGCTTATTGATTGGGGATGAAGATTATTTGGCATTTTTCTGCAATAGTGGAGCAGAAAGCAATGAAGCTGCCATAAAATTAGCTCGAAAATTCTCTGGTAAATCGGACATCATTACTTTTAAACAATCCTTCCATGGAAGAACCTTTGGTGCGATGTCAGCTACAGGGCAAGAAAAAATACAACTAGGTTTTGGACCACTTGTTGAAGGATTTCACTATGCGATTTACAATGATCTAGAGTCTGTAAAACAATTGGTCACCGAAAACACTGCAGCTGTTATGTTGGAATTGGTTCAAGGTGAGGGAGGTGTCATTCCAGCTGACAAGGATTTTGTTGCGGAATTAGCCCACTATTGTAAAGAGCAAGGCCTCCTCCTTATTGTCGATGAAGTACAAACAGGAATTGGGCGGACTGGAACGCTTTTTGCATATCAGCAATACGGTATTTCACCAGATATTATTACTTTAGCCAAAGGCTTGGCCAATGGTCTACCCATTGGAGCCATGCTTGGAAAGTCAGCTCTAGGAACGGCCTTTACCTATGGTAGTCATGGTACGACTTTTGGGGGTAATAAACTAGTATTATCCAGTAGTAAGGCAGTATTGGAAATCCTGACCGAAGATTTTCTAGCCAAAGTTCGTGTCAAGGCAAGCTACTTACAAGATCAATTGGCAAACCAGCTTGGTAACTTACCAACAGTAGTAGCCATCCGTGGGCTTGGTTTGATGCTGGGAATCCAAGTTACTGGTGATTTGGGCACAATAGTCACACAGGCACGAAAGAATGGTCTAATCGTCTTGACGGCTGGAAGTGATGTGATTCGTCTCTTACCCCCATTAACCATTACAGAAGAGGAGATAGATAAGGCCGTTTCTATTTTAGCCGAGTGTTTATCCTGAAAATCGTCTGGAAGGTTGAGAAAAGAAAACACGAAGTATTTTCAATTATTTTTACAAAACATTGAAATCGTTTTCGCTTTTGTGTTATAATGAATCCATAAGAAACTAAGGAGGTATCTCATGTCTGTTAAAGATTTTATGACTCGAAAGGTTGTTTACATTTCTCCAGATACAACGATTGCTCATGCTGCTGATCTCATGCGTGAACAGGATTTGCACCGTCTGCCTGTCATTGAAAATGATAAATTGGTCGGCTTGGTGACTGAGGGAACTATTGCAGAGGCAAGTCCTTCTAAAGCTACTAGTTTATCTATCTATGAGATGAACTATCTACTCAATAAAACCAAAGTCAAGGATGTCATGATCAAGGATGTGATCACTGTTTCAGGTTATGCCAGTCTTGAAGATGCTACCTATTTGATGTACAAAAATAAAGTGGGTATTCTTCCTGTCGTTGACAATGACCAATTATATGGTGTGATTACCGATCGCGATATATTTGCTGCATTTTTACAAGTCTCTGGTTACGGTGAAGAAGGAGTTCGTGCTCGTTTCATCGTCGACAATAAAGCTGGGGAATTGGAAAAAATTATTCGTCTGGTTTCGGACAAAGAATATAATATCGTCTCAACTGTACAAATTGCTACTAAATCAGGAAAAGTAGTCATTGAAGTACAAATTGAAGGGAAGGTTGATCTAGAAGAAGTTCGGTCACTCTTTGAAGATGCAGGAATTGAAGTTGACAGCCTCGTTCCAACAGTCGCAAAAAATATCTAAAGGTCAAGATTTTTCTTGGCTTTTTCTTTTGGTCAACGATATAAAATCAATGGATTAATTATTGATATCCGAATGATCAGTAGCTTTGAGGCACTATATTATGAGATTGATTGCTGAGATAGATAGCTAAAAAAGAATGGAGATGAGTACTAATTTAATAGAATTCATCTCCATTCAATGATTCACAATTTAAGATGGTAGGAGTAGTCAATATTGAATGTCTTGCTAGATATGTATAGAATGGTGTTGTCGGAATTCAATCGGTGAAAAACCGGTATTTTTTTTAAATGTTTTAGAAAAATATGAATAATTATCATATCCTACTTGATCTGCAATAATATATACTGTTGCAGTGCTATTTAATAAAAGTTTTTTAGCTTCTTCAATTCGCTTATCTGTAATATAATTAATGAGAGTTTTACCTGTTTCATGTTTAAATAATCTTGCAAGATGATCTGGGCTAATAAAAACTAAATCGGCAAGCACTTTACGATTTAATTCTTCGGAATAGTGATGGTCTATATAGTCGATAATAATTTGTGAAAATGTTTGTTGTGATTCAAGTAGTTTAATATAATCACCAGCTGTATTACTATAAAACTCAATGTATTTCAGCCAATCTTCAATGCTGTTAAAACACCGTTCTTGATAATAATCATGCATTTTAGTCTGAAATAGTTTATGTGCTGAGATTCCTTTTTGATCTAATATGACACTGATTTTTTGTAAGATATCTAATTGCATTCTCTTTAACCATGAAGTCGGAAACAATCGATTGTTTTTTAAACTAGGGTATTGTTCAAATAAAAACGATGATAATTTACTGTAAGATAATAATGTAGAATCCGCAGGTAATATACTAATATCTGAATGAATGGTTTCAGTCTTATTATCAACTGTATATATGGCGTTCTGATGCCCAATGTATTCATAACTAAAGTTATAGAGAGATTGCGTATTTGATAGAATTGATTCGAGATTTGAAAGATTACCCAGAAGAATTTGAATTGGATGATTGAATTTTTCAGTTAAATAAACTTGAAGCTCTGAGAAAAATTCACTTTTCTGAAGATGAGTGAATGATTTGAAAAGGAATAAATACCTTTCAGCATATTGTGGTATTTTTATGGACGTAGCCAGCTGATATTGAGTGTGTGTTTTAGTAAATGAGTGAATAGCCTGGGTTAATTGTCGAGTCCAAGACAATGTTATTTCCTGATTATTTTCATAAGATAATTGTAAGGTAAGGATGATTGGTTGTAAGCTATTATTTGAAATATTTTTAGAAATGGCATCCTCTAAAAACAATTTATCATCATGAGATGCAGGTTTTCTTAGATATTCAAACCAAAATATTTCTTCGTTTACAGGTAAGGTTTTCGACTCTTGTTTCTTTTTTCTTATTTTAGCGATTGCTTTTTGGATAATAAGTCCAAATTTTTCATAATCAATTGGCTTAAGATAATATTCAAAACTTTGTAATTCAATAGCTTTTTGAGCATAATTAAAATCGGCATAATTGGTTAGAAAAATAGCTTGCGTTGAATAGTTTTCTTGCCGAATCCAAGCTAAAAGCTCTAAACCAGATCCTTGTGGCATTTCAATATCGCTGATAAGTAAGTCTATTTCCGTTTCTTTGAAAATTCTTTGGGCTTGTCTCATGCTATATGCTGAAAATACCTGATTAACACCAAAACCTTTCCAATCTATTTTTTCATTAAGGGCTTGGATAATGTAGGAGTCGTCGTCAACGAGTAAGATTTTCATTCGTAGCTCCTTTCTTATTTTGATTTGGTAGTATCAATTTTATCATAGCCCCACCTTCAGGTTTATTCATAAAATGAATGTAATAATCCTGTTGATAGAGACTATCCAATCGTTCATATGTGTTTGTTAAACCGATATGCTTCCCATCTTTAGTAATTAAGGATGTTCGAGATTTTAATTTTGACAAAATATTGTCTGGGAATCCTGGTCCATTATCTTCTAACACGATTCGGTAATAATCATTTTCTTCGGTGACTGAATCAATATTCAACCGTACTGAAAGTTTTGTGTCCATTGAGAAGCAATGTTTAAAAATATTTTCTACAAATGTTTGAAGAATAAGCGGGGGAATAGAATTGTTATATACTCTTTCTGCTATTTCCACTTGAAATGAAAAACTATTTCCGTAACGTAGTCTTTGAACTTGTAAGTAATCTTGGATATGTTGGATTTCATCTTTTAATAAAACAAAATCTTGATCGGTTTGAAAAAGGTAACGAAAATATCGTGATGTTGAAAGTGTTAATTGTTCAATCTCTTCATAATGTTCCGTTTGAATCATTCCGTGAATCATACTTAGGATATTTAAATAAAAATGGGGATGAATTTGATTTTTTAAATAGTTCAATTCAATACCTTTTTGTTTTAATTTTGAATTGAAAATGTCATGTTTGAGCATCTGAATCTCGTTGAAAAGAAAGTTAATTTGATTGTTAGCATCATCAATTTCTATGATACCCTCCTTATCAAATTCGAAATCTTCAGGATTTGTTCCTTGTAAATGTTGGAGTAACCTCTTCATAGGGGAAATGACTCTTTTTTGAGTATAGAATAAGCTCCAGAATGCTACTATCGAAATGATTAGAGGAAGTAATAGGATTGAGAATTGAAGCATGAGGACATTCCGAAAGGCATCTTGGTAATCAATATTTACATATATATTAAACGGCAATTTTGTTGCTTTTTTATTTGCAATGACTGTTTCATATTTGGAAAAACTTGTATTGTCTAATAAGGACGTGTTTTGTGGAGCATCAACTGAGATACTTCCATTATCACCAATTTCAATTTCATTTAAAGGTTTAAGTATCGCATCAATAGGTGTGATAGAATACAACTTTTTTTCTTTATAGGAAACGACTTTGTAAATATAATGTTGTTGATCAATTGTGGTGATATTCCAAGAATTGTAGTTGGAGTAATCCTCTTGTTTTGTTGATTTAAAAAATTCTTCAATCTTTAAAAATTCTGAATAAGAGATATGTAGAGGGGAAATGTTTATCAAATCTGATGATTGTTTCTCTTGTATAAATAGTGAAAAATCAACCTTATTGTATGTTTCAAATTCTTGAACATGTGATCGTATTTTTTGTAAATTTTTTATGTATTGATCCTGTTCAGCATTCAACAGGAAATCATCTAACGATTCATCATTTATCACAGTCCAGTATAGAAACCGTTCTTCGGAAGTTAAATCTTGTTTTAATGCGCGAGTAAAAATATTTAAGGTGCTCTCAATCTGTGAAAGGTTCTGTTTCTTCATGCTACTCAAATATAAAGAACTAAGAATACAATTTAATATGAAAACGATGCCAAAAATAGTTAGAAGCAACTTAGAAAGATAATCTAGAGATTGGTTTTCATTTAATTTTTTTAGATAATGGAACAATTTCATAATAATACCTCATCTTATTATATCCTTTTTTTGAGGCAGTTGTTAGCAAGTTTCCGAGATTATATTTTTGGATATCGGAATTTTACATATTCGGAACGAACAATGTCGGTATTATTCATGAAAACGATATCATTTTTTCTATTTAAGTTTAGATGTTTCCTCTATAATAACAATCAAGGAGGAAAGTTAGATGAAAATAAAAGTCAGTAATGCTAACATTCGAAAAAGTAGAAACGATACTCTTTCTCTCTATTTATTACTTTTTCCTGCAATTGTTTTATTAATTATGTTTGCGTATGTTCCAATGGCTGGGTTAGTTATTGCCTTTAAAGATTATTCACCTGCATTAGGTATTCTGAGAAGTCCTTGGGCTGGATTCAAATATTTTAATCAGTTTTTTCAATCTTTTCAATTCGGGACAACGATAAAAAATACATTGAAAGTTTCAATTTACAGTATTCTAATTGGCTTTCCGTTGCCAATTGTTTTGGCTATCATCTGTAATCAAATCAGAGTTGAAAAATTTAAAAAATTTTTCCAAGTTACAACCTATCTTCCACATTTTATTTCAACAATGGTCATGTGCGGAATGCTTATTCTTTTCCTATCACCAAGCAGTGGAATGGTTGCAAATTTATTGAAAATAGTTGGTATTAAGTTACCAGCATTGTTATCAATCCCTAAGTACTTTGCGGGAATCTATGTATGGAGTGATGTTTGGCAACATGTCGGTTGGGATAGTATTATCTATCTAGCAGCACTGTCTGCGATTGATCCGACATATTACGAAGCAGCTACTATGGACGGTGCAACCAGACTTCAAAAAATTATCCATATTGATTTACCGATGTTGTTACCGACAACTATGATTCTTTTAATTTTACGATGCGGAAGTCTTCTTAGTGTAGGTTTTGAAAAAGTATTACTTTTACAAAATTCACTAAACTTATCAGGTAGTGAAATTATTTCAACATATGTCTATAAAGTGGGGATGGTAAACTTTCAATACAGTTACTCAACAGCTATAGGTTTATTTAATACTGTGGTCAATATCGTAATACTGTTCCTAGTTAACTGGTTATCAAGAAAAACAACCAAAACAGGATTGTTTTAGGAGGAAGTTATGAAAAAGAGAAAATCAACAAGTGAACGAGTTTTTGACATATTCGTCTACGGTATTGCTATTTTGTTGATACTTGTTATTCTATATCCATTATGGTTTGTAATCATAGCTTCATTTAGTAACCCTTCTGATGTAGCCAATGGTAATGTTTGGTTCTTTCCAACTGAATGGAGATTAGATGGTTACAAAAAACTTTTTGAACAACCCTTGTTTTGGAGAGGTTACTTAAATACCGTTTTATATACTTTAGTTGGAACATTAGTTGCTCTATTTGTTAATATTCCAGCAGGTTATGCCTTATCTAGGAAAGATTTATTTGGTAGAAAGTGGGTTTCCACATTGTTTATTATTCCCATGTTTGTTTCTGGGGGGTTGATTCCAACCTATTTAGTTGTTAAGAATGTCGGCCTCTTAGATACATTTTGGGTAATGGTTATTCCATTTGCAGTTTCAAGTTATAATATTATTGTTGCTCGGACGTTTTTTAACAATAGTATTCCGGATGGTCTTTGGGAAGCAGCCCAAATTGATGGTTGTAGTACAATTCGGTACTTCTTTTATATTGTCATTCCCTTATCTAAAGCCATTTTAGCAGTTATCGGTTTGTGGACGGCAGTGGGGATTTGGAATTCATGGTTTAATTCCCTTATATATATAACAAATGAAAACTTACAACCCTTGCAATTGATTTTGAGACGATTGTTGATTAGTAACCAAATGCTTCAATCGCAAGCAACAGGGGAACTTGCATCTGAGTTGCGAGCAACTGCTGATATGATGAAATATGCAGCAATTGTTGTATCTACAGCACCAATTATGATGTTGTATCCATTTTTACAAAAGTATTTTAATAAAGGTGTCATGATTGGCGCTATTAAGGAATAAAAAAGGAGTTCATTCTTATGAAAAAGAGAATTTTTAAATCAATGTTATTGTCTGGATTGGTCCTCAGTGCATTAACAGCATGTGGAACAAGTGAAAGTAGTTCTAGCACAACTAGTGATGAATCTAATGAATTCACAATCACTACAGTACGCTGGTCTGATTGGGGAGATGATTTTACAAAAGGATTTCTTGAGGAAGCTGAAAAAAATGCTGGAATTGATGTAGACTGGGATGTGTACGTTGCAGCTGATTGGACCGATAAAAAAGCAGTGCTTCTCGCAGGTGGGGATTTGCCAGATGCTTTCTTAGGATCCAATGTTTTGAACGATTCAGAGATTGCACAAAATCAATCGTTGTTTATTCCACTTGAAGATTTAATTAAGGAGCATATGCCAAATCTTTCTAAGATTTTGGAAAATGATCCAAAATTGAAAGCGATGATTACTTCACCTGATGGTCATATTTATAGTTTGCCGAAAAAGGCCCCTATGCGTCCTATTATCAGCAACCAATTATTTATTAATAAAAAGTGGCTAGATAATTTGAATCTTGAAATGCCTGAAACCTATGATGAATTTGTAAAGGTATTAGAAGCGTTTAAAAACGAGGATGCAAATGGGAATGGCGACAAGAATGATGAAATTCCTTATGGAACAGGTAATGTAAATGCAACATTTGCCTATATTCTACCTTTTGATAACAGATTGGGAGCTGATAATACTTATGAAATGAGTTTGAAAGATGGAAAACCTGTTTACCTTCGCGCAACTGAAAATTATAAAGCAGGTATTAAAGCTATGAGCGAAGCTTATCAAGCTGGCTTAATTGACTCTGAACTATTTACTCAGGATGAGTCGATGGCTTCTGCAAAGCGGATGGATAAAGAAGTTGCACGTGTAGGAGTTTCAGGTGGATGGACTGCTGATGCTACATTTGGTCTTCACGCAGACGAATATGTTGCCTTAACACCATTAGCAGGACCTGATGGTAATCGATACGTATTTTCAGATCCAGACCATTATAATTATGCTCGCAATGAGTTGCTGATCACAACTAGTGCAAAAAATCCAGAGAAATTGTTAGAATGGGCTGACCAATTCTATACTGATGATGCAAGTATTCAAACATTTTATGGTTCTTTCGGTATTGGTACTGAGAAAACTGAAACTGGTTTTGCAGTACTTCCACCTCAAGATGGAAAATCTGCGGATGAGTGGGCATGGGTCAATTCACTTAGAGACTTTGGTCCTAAGTATGTAGCAGATGGTTTTAATGATAAAGTTGAAATTGATGAAAGTCAGGGAGATGGTCTTAAATTGAAACTTGATTCAGAAATCAATCAGTATGCACTACCAGCATTCCCAAATGTTTCTTATTCACAAGAAGAATTAACAAGACTTTCTGCTATCTATGTTGATATTAATTCTTATGCGACTCAAATGGCCTCTAAGTGGGTTGTCGAAGGCGGAATTGACAAAGAGTGGGATGACTATATTAAACAATTAAAAGCTATGGGACTAGATGAATTTATGCAAATTCAAGAAGCTGCCTTTGAACGTTATCAGTCCGTAGCTCAATAAAGAGTAATTACTGTAAATGCCATAAGGGGAGAAATTCTCCCCTTACTTTAAAATAGGACTGTAAAATGAGAAAAATTTTTTCAATTGAATCTAGGTATTTTCGTATTTTTTCAAGAATAACAGATATATTTATGTTGAATTTATTATTTATTTTAACCAGTTTGCCAATCGTAACCATTGGTGCATCGATGGCTGCATTGAATGGCAGTTGGCAGCGTATATTAAGAGGAGAAGAGAATGAAATTATAAAATCCTATTTTCATTATTTTATATCAAATTTTCGTCAGTCTACGATTATTTGGGTTGGGCTACTCTCAACTGCTTGGTTGATATTGGTCGAATTGATTTTTTTTCTCAATCAAATAGGACCAATTAGATGGGTTGGTTTGACTTCCTTGATTGTGATTTCAATCATGTGGTTTATAATAGTATTAGTGAGTCTAACATATATTTGTCTATATGAGGATAGGATAGTACGAGCAATAAAAAATAGCTTTTTGCTGATAGTAAAGAAACCATTTTATAGTCTCGTTTTAATCTGGATAAATATCTTAGTTGTATATTTTTCAATTAGTAATATTGTTGGTCTTTTTACAGCTCTATATGTGTTTACATTTGGCGGAATATCTGCTCTTGCAGGATTAAATGCTTGGTTAACGAAACATATTTTGAGTATTACAGAATAGGAGAAGTTATGCAAACAGTTTTTGAAGGAAAAAAATACAGAATTTCAATACTAACAAATCAGTTAATTCGATTGGAGTATTCAGAGAATGGCTTTTTTGAAGATAGGTTGACCAGAGTCGTACAAAATAGAGAATTTACGTCAGAGTTATCTCTTAATGTAATAGAAGATGAAAATCAATTGGAAATTATTACGGATTCTTTACACCTACACTATGATAAAAGTCTTTTTAGTAATAGTGGATTATTCATTGATGTAAAAAACAATCTGTCCGCATATGGGAATCGTTGGTATTTTGGGAACCAATATTCAAATTTGGGCGGGACTACGCGAACATTAGATTTCGTTGATGGTTCGATAGAACTAGAAGATGGAATAATGAGCAAAAATGGTTTTGCAATTTTAGATGACTCAGATAGCTTTGTTTTTGATAATAAGAACAATCCTGTAGAAAGACCAGAAAAGGTCATTGACATTTACTTTTTCGGTTATGGACGAGATTACTTTACGGCCTTAAAAGATTTTTATCACTTAACAGGTTCGACACCTTTGCTACCTCGTTTTGCACTTGGAAATTGGTGGAGTAGATATTGGGCTTATTCAGAAGAAGGATACCTTGGTCTTATGGATAAGTTTGAAGCTGAGAATGTGCCTCTTTCGGTAAGTGTCATCGATATGGATTGGCATTTAACAAATGATGTACCAGAAAGATTTGGTAGCGGATGGACAGGTTATTCTTGGAATAAAAAATTATTCCCTGATCCAGAGAGATTTTTGAATGAGTTGCATCATCGTGGGTTGAAGACAACTTTAAATGTACATCCAGCTGATGGAATACGTGCCTTTGAGGATGCATATCCGGCGGTAGCGAAACGACTTTCACTCAATACTACAATTGAAGAACCTGCGCTATTTGATATGTCAAACGAGGATTTTAGAAAAGCTTATTTTGAAGATGTCCATCATCCATTAGAAAAACAAGGTGTTGATTTTTGGTGGATTGACTGGCAACAAGGGACTGAGGGACAGATAGATCCCCTTTGGTTATTGAATTATTATCATTTTAAAGATATTACGCGAGAGGGTGATAACAATATCATTTTATCTCGGTATGCAGGTCCTGGAAGTCATAGATTTCCCATTGGTTTTTCAGGAGATACAGTGACAACATGGGCTTCTTTAGCTTTTCAACCTTACTTTACTAGTACAGCTTCAAATATTGGCTATTCTTGGTGGAGTCATGATATTGGAGGCCATATGCTCGGTTATCATGATGAAGAACTTGCCTTGCGCTGGTTACAATTTGGGGTCTTTAGTCCGATAAATCGCCTCCATAGTTCAAATAGTCCGTTTCAGAGTAAGGAGCCTTGGGGCTACAGCTTAGAAATTGCTGAGAGTATGAAAGAATATCTTCGACTTCGACATAAATTTATTCCATACCTTTATACAATGAATGTGCGGACCCATGAAAATGGTATGCCACTAATTACCCCAATGTACTATAATTATCCTTATAGCGATGAAAGTTATTCAGTTCCGAATCAGTATTTTTTTGGTTCAGAATTAATGGTGGCTCCAATCACTGAAAAATCAAACCCTTCAGATAAAAAAGGACGTGTTGAAGTCTGGTTTCCTGAAGGTAAATGGTATAATTTTTTCACGGATGACGAATATGCTGGACCAATCAAACTTCCTATTTATAGAAAAAAAGAAGAGATTCCAGTGTTTGCTAAAGAAGGGGCAATAATCCCCTTGGATGCAAAACCAGCTAAGACAGGTGTGGAATTGCCGGAATTAATTGAATGGCATATTTTCCCAGGAGCCTCGAATTCATTTGACTTAGTTGAAGACCTCAATGGGAAGCGGTTCGTTACTAAATGTGAATTACGATGGGATGAAAGAGTGGTTCAATTTTCTTATTCAGGTGATGCTACGATCATTCCGGCCAACCGGAAACATCGTCTCATTTTTCATGTAATAAGACAGGAAGACGTGATAGTGGAGAATGGGGATACTATGGTACCATTTGATGCTACACAACTTGAAAAAAATAGTACATTTATTGACAGAGTTTACTCTTGTTTACAAGATTTGGAAATTGATTATGATACAAAGCATATTGTAGTTCGAGAATTGGAAAATAGTCAAAATATATTGCATAAGATAGCTTCATTAAATCGGTTAGAACCTAGACTTCGTGAACAACTGACGGAATTATTATTTATTAGCTGATTTTTTCTCCTCCAAGAATAAAAAAATTAAATGTAAAAATAATTCACGGATTGATGAATTTCAATAAGTTTTGTTTATGGAAGACTCGGTTTTCCGATAAGGATAAACGTAGTGAAGATTATTTAAAGGTCAAGATTTTTCTTGGCTTTTTCTTTTGGTATATTTCAAGTATTTTAGAGGAATGTGATATAATAATGTATATCATGTATGAGGAGGCTCTATGGGGCACAAATATAGAAATTACCATAGACATGGGAAGAAGAATTCGGGCATTACGATATTATTGGTCTTACTTGCTATCAGTTTTATCATGAGTTTTTGGTATATATTACTGCCACTTGGACTCTTGATTGGCTATGTATATAAACGAGATGCCATTCACCGATTCTTGAATAGTGACCAAATAAAACGAATCCAAACCTTGATTTTTTCCATTCGTTCTGGCTATGAAAAACACCAAGAGTTGCTAGCAGAAAAGGGAGAGAATCAGTCAGTCCTGCAGTTGCGTAAACGCTTGTTAGGTCAATTGTTCGAACTGGATCAACTGTATCAAAAGGTTGGAAAATACCTTGACGCTTATGCAAGCAAAGAAGCTGTTGATACGTTGCAGCTGAAATACCAATTGAAATTACCAGAAACTAAGGTAGAAAAAGAAACGAGTGAACAGGTTTCACCTAGTGGTGGTAAGGTAATGGATGAACAAGCAATGATTGCAGAAATTGCGCCAGAGATTTTAGAAACTTATTGCAATATCCAAAGAGACAATCTTATTATTCTTGAAAAGCTAGAAAATACAAGCGATAAAAAGGAAGAGTTGACAGCTATTCATGAGGCCAATATGCAACGGTTTAACGATATTCTACAAGGATATGTGAAAATAAAACGATCTCCAAAGGATTTTTTCAACGCTGAAGAACGCTTGGCACAGGCAAAATTGGCCATGGAAAGTTTCGATAAGGATTTGGACGATACCATTAAGCAATTTAATGAAGCTGATATGAAAGACTTTGAAGTCAGTCTACGTATGATGAAAAGGGAAGAGGAGTAAAGAAGATGTCAGGATTTAATTTTGATATTGATCAGATTGCAAGCAATAGTTTGAATGTAAAAGACAAGACGACAGAAATCATCCAAGCTACGCCTGCAGGAGATAGTCAAAAAGTATCGTTTTTGGCTCAATTAACGCCAGAGCAGCAAACTGGTATTCGTGCAAAAGCACCTCAGTTGGTTGACAATTTCTTGGCTAATCAAAATGCGCTCTTGGATTTTGGTAAGGAAGCAGTAGAAGAAGTCAACGCGACGGTCAATCACATTTTGTCAGAACAGAAGAAGATTGAAATTCCACAGGTAGATGAACTGTTGGCCAATACCAATCGTGAATTGAATGGATTTGTAGCGAAATATAAAGATATTTCCACATCGGTGGAATTGGAAAAGAAACCTGGTTTCTTCCAACGCTTGTTCAAACAAGCCAAGAATGATTTACAGGAATTCTACTTTGATTCTCAGACCATTGAAAAGAAAATGGATAGTATGGCAGCCAGTGTGGTCAAGCAGGAAGAAGTGTTGGCACGTAATATTGTCTCTGCTGAGCTTTTGATTGAAAATAATACCAAATCGATTGAGAATTTAGTCGGAGTTATCGCCTTTATTGAAGCGACTGGTCAGGAAGCGGCTGAGCGCGCGAGACAAGCACAAGAACAGATTGCGAACTTGGCACCGACTACTGTTGAGTATCAAATTGCTTCTGAGAAATTGGCGCGCGTGACCGAAGTGGCAAATATCCTTGAACAGCAGCATTCTGAATATATGAGCCGTTTGTATGTTGCTTGGACAACAACTCCCCAAATGCGTAACCTAGTAAAAGTATCGTCGGATATGAAACAGCGCTTGGGAATGTTGCGTCGCAATACCATTCCTACAATGAAACTGTCCATCGCACAGTTGGGTATCTTGCAACAATCTATCAAGTCAAGTCAGACGGCAGATGCGATTGTCAATGCTAATAATGCGGCACTTCAAATGCTAGCGGATACATCAAAAGAAGCTATTCCAATGATGGAACGTACAGCCCAAAATCCGACCCTTTCAGTAGCATCGGTTACAAAGTTGGCAGAAAGTTTGGTTGCCCAAAATAATGGCATCATTGCAGCAATAGATGAAGGACGTCAGAAACGTCGTGAGTTGGAGGCAGCTATCGTACGTTCTGCTGAGACCATCAATGACTCAGTGAAATTACGAGACCAAAAAATTATTGCAGCCTTGTTAGACCAAGGTAAAGAAGCACAAACTGAGGCAGAACAACCGTTGGAAAATCCACAATAAGAATTAAATATCGTTTGTGTGATTGCTCAACTGTTATTCACCAATATGTAGATTCTCTAGATACTATTAAACACATAGCATGATATAGTAGTGCCGTGTGTTTTTATTTGTAGTAAAACGACTGGAAAGAATGATGTTGTGTCCAAATGTTGACAAAAGTTACCTCTTTTTGATTGACTTAGATATACATACTTGCTATTATAAACTTATAAAGATTCATTCAGTATTGACTTACAATACATTTATTAATCCATCAATTATTTATAATTGTTTTATAACAAGGAGGTTATCCTATGAAATCTGATTTCTTTAATATTTGTCTGGCTATCAGTTGCTCTTCGTTAGCGATTATCTTGTTCATTGACTCATGTCTCACTTACGACAAAGAATATTTGAGACCTCTGTCTTACATTGTAATCGTATCTTATATCATTTTCTTAATCCTCACTAAAATATCTGAAAAGAGAAGTAAGTAAGGATAGATTAAAATGGATATTGCACATATTGCCCAATCGCTCGGTGGTTAAGAAGAGCCACAGTATATTTATTTTATAAAAAAGTCTTAGCATAAAGCTAGTAAAAAACACATAAAATCTTTGTTGCTACAAGCATTGATTTCATGTGTTTTTTATATTACCAATTATTAACTAAATTTGCTTTATTAATCACGTTGCAAAGGTTGTTTATTCTTATCTAAAGTAAACCCTTCGCCAAGTACCTCATGTGCGTCTGTAATGGTGATAAAGGCATGCGGATCTATTTGATGAATCAGCTCTTTCATTTCTTGTAACTGACTTTTATAGATTACAGAATAAATCATATTGATATTGGTTTTGCTATAAAAGCCTTGCGCCTTTATGAAGGTGATACCACGTTCGATTTTTTGGTCAATCGCTTGCGCAAGCTCTTCTGATTTCTCAGAAACAATCATCACACCCTTGCTACCATATCCACCATCTGCTACCAAGTCTATTATTTTAGAAGCGATCCCAACCATCATCAGTGTATACAATACCAGACGAATATCTTGGAAAACAAGGACGATCAGTGTTAACACAATGGTATCAATTGCGAAAATAATTTGGCCAATAGAATAGGGGAGGTATTTGTGACCGATACGGGCAACAATATCACTACCACCAGTTGTCCCACCGGAGCGGAAAATAATGCCCAGACCGAGTCCAATGAGCAACCCCCCAAGGATGCTTACAAGGATTAGGTCTTCGTGTAAATCAATGGCAAATGGAACCTTTTCAAATAAGGCTAACCAAACGGTTACACTAAGGGTTCCAAGAATGCTCAGATAGAGTGTTTTTCGTCCCAGAATTTTCCAACCAATGATGAATAAGGGAATATTGATGACAATGTTCATTACCCAAGGTTGCACCTTAAAAAGATAGTAAACAATCAAACTTAATCCTGTCGCACCACCTTCAAATAAATGGTTCGGCATGATCAGATAGTTCAAACCAAAGGCAAATAAACCAGCCCCGAATACAATCAACAGAATATTTCTGAAACGTAGCATACTTTTTCACTCTCCTTAGAAATCTATATTGACATTGTACGGTATTTGGTCAAGAAATACAAGTCAATTTTCAAGTGCTTTTTTGGCTAGATTTTGGTAAAATAAAAAGAACTATGAATGAGCAAATCGAAAGGTAGAGACAGTGAAACAAGGAATGTTTATTACATTTGAAGGTCCGGATGGAGCTGGTAAGACTACAGTATTACGGGAATTATTACCAGCTTTACAAGAGTTGGGACCTGAAGTGGTGACAACGAGAGAGCCAGGTGGTGTAGCCATTGCAGAAGAGATTCGTAATATAATTCTCAATCCTGCAAATACCGAAATGGATGACAAAACGGAGCTGTTATTGTTTATTGCGGCTCGACGTCAGCATTTAAAAGAGAAGATATTGCCACCATTGGCTCAAGGAAAATTACTATTGATTGACCGTTTTATCGATTCCTCAATTGCTTATCAAGGTTTTGGTCGTGGTCTCAATGTGGCTGATATCAACTGGCTCAATCAGTTTGCGACGGATGGATTAAAACCTGATTTGACCCTTTATTTTGATATTGATACCGAAGAAGGATTGGCACGAATTGCCCGTAATGCGGATCGTGATGTGGACCGCTTAGATATGGAAAAGGCAGATATGCACCGTCGGGTACGTCAAGGTTATCTCAGCTTATTGGAACAAGAACCTGAGCGATTTGTTAAAATTGATGCCAGTCAACCGTTGGAATCAGTCGTTGCGGATGCTCTGGCGGTTATTAAGAAACGGTTTTCGGAAAGAGTATGAATATTCAGGAACTAAAAGATCTTCAACCACTGGTCTATCAGCAATTTGTCACGATTCTAGAACAAGGTCGTTTGGCACATGCTTATTTATTTTCAGGTGATTTTGCGAGCTTTGAAATGGCCCTTTTTCTAAGTCAAGCTTTGTTTTGCCAAGAAAAAGTTGGTGTCCTTCCATGTGGAAAGTGTCGCTCTTGCCGGTTGATTGAATCAAATGACTTTTCGGATGTGACCATTGTGGCGCCTCAAGGTAATTTCATTAAAACAGATACGATACGGGAGTTGGTCAAGAACTTCTCACAGTCTGGTTTTGAATCTAGCCAGCAAGTATTTATCATACGTGATGCTGAGAAAATGCATGTGAATGCCGCAAATTCTTTGCTCAAAGTTATTGAAGAGCCTCAGTCGACGATCCATATTTTTCTTTTGACCAATCAAGAAGAAGCTGTTTTACCAACCATAAAGAGTCGTACCCAAATTATCTCATTTCCCCAAAATCTTCCATATTTAGAGAGAATTCTAGAGGAAGAAGGCTTATTGAAAACTCAAGCAAGTCTTATCGCACGACTAGTTTCTAGTCAAGAGGAAGCGAAAAGGCTGGCTACAAACAAATCGTTTATTGACTTGCTGGGTCAGGCGAAAAAGTTTACAGAATTGCTTTTAACTGATTCTAACCGCGCTTATTTACAAGTAGGGATGCTGGTTTCTTTAGCGGTGGAAAAAGCAGAGCAGGGGCGCTTGTTTGATGTGTTGAGCTTGTTACTTGCAGAAAGATTAACAGAGATGATAGCTCGTGAAAAAATGGACGCAGTCCTGAAAGCCAAGAAAATGTGGCAGGCAAATGTCAGTCTGCAAAATTGTTTAGAATACCTTACCATGTAAAGCGAATCATTGAAAGGACAGGAATGGATAAAAAAGAACTATTTGATGCACTTGATGATTTTTCACAAAATTTATTGACAACCTTGGCTGATGTGGACGCCATTAAAAAACATCTTCAAAGTGTTATTGATGAAAATACACGATTACGCTTGGAAAATTCTAAGTTGCGTGAGCGTTTGGAGAAAGAAGATAAGATAGGACACAAGCCTTCAAACTTTGGTAAGGAGAATTTGGAGAATATCTATGAGGATGGTTTCCATATCTGTACCTATGAATACGGCAAACGTAGAGATAATGATGAACCGTGTATGTTCTGTATTGAATTATTGAATCGAGATTAGAATGAAACTACAAAAATCATTTAAGGGTCAGTCGCCCTTCGGGAGCCTCTATCTGGTCCCCACCCCGATTGGAAACTTGCAGGATATGACCTTTAGAGCCATTCAGACCTTAAAAGAAGTTGATGTCATTGCGTCGGAAGATACCAGGAACACAGGTTTGCTTCTCAAACATTTTGAGATTGATACCAAGCAGACTTCCTTTCATGAACACAATGCTCACGATAAAATTCCTGTCTTGCTCGATTGGCTCAAATCTGGTCAATCAATTGCTCAAGTATCTGACGCTGGTTTGCCTTCCATATCAGATCCTGGTCACGATTTAGTGCGTGCAGCAATTGAAGAAAATATTCCTGTAATTGCCCTACCTGGTGCTTCAGCAGGGATTACAGCTCTCATCGCATCCGGATTAGCCCCACAACCGCATATTTTCTATGGTTTTTTACCGAGGAAAGCAGGACAACAAAAGGAATTTTTTCAAGAAAAAAGAGCCTATCCGGAAACTCAGATTTTTTATGAATCGCCTTACCGTGTGGCTGATACCTTGGAAAATATGTTATCGGTTTATGGTGATCGCCAGGCTACGATTGTTCGGGAGTTAACCAAGCTGTTTGAAGAATACCAAAGAGGTTCAATCTCAGAACTCCTCGCCTATCTTGAAGAAAACCCGCTTAAGGGAGAATGCCTGATAATTGTTGCAGGAGCTGGTGAAGAAGACCGCCCATCAGCTGAAGAAGTGGATCTAAAAGCTGAGGTAGAAAAGGAAATTGCAGGTGGTCGGAAACCCAATCAGGCCATCAAAGAAATAGCCAAACGTTACCAACTAAAAAAACAAGAAGTATACGATATCTATCATGGACTAGGCTGATGCCTAGTTTTTTTATATTGTATAGACATTTGAATTCGCTTTGATACATCGTCACTCTCAGCTTGTCATATTTCCAACCTAGAACATTCTAGTAACCTGTATTTCATTTCCTTGTCTGAAAGCTCTTTATTCAACAATTTGTTTTTTAAGCATAAAAAACAGCCTAGAAACCATTTTTAAAATGAATTCTAGGCTGTTTATGCAGTTGTATGTGGTGTCAAACTCAGCTTAATTTCATTGATAAAAGAGGAAGTAATATCTGTGATATTCTTTTTTTTATTTGTCACGTATCCCAATGTATGTGTTGGACTATCCTTTAAAGGAATGAGGACAATTTGTTCCTTGATAAAACTATTCACGATACCAAGTCCTGAAGCATAAGCATTACTTGCACACAGCAGATTCATCACAGTACCTCTATCATTGCTATAGATAATATTTTGACTTTGTTGGATTTCAAGTAGGTCTTCATCAAAAATAATACCAGATTTATCTTGTCGAAAACGAACTTGATGGTAACCGACTAAGTCTGCCTCGGATATTTCTGATAAATGAGCAAGTGGATGCTGCTTCCCTAAAAAGACTCGAGTTGGAAAATCTCCTAATGACGTAAATTCTAAATCTTGATTGTGTAAGGAGCGCTCAAGTATGTCTTTGTTGTCATGATTTAGATAGATAATACCAACATCAGACTCAAAATTTGCGACACTTTCAAGAATCCGTTTCGTTGTAGTTTCTATTAATTGAAAATCTTGGTATTCCTCTTTATACAGCTCTGCCATTCTGGCGAGAGGGATGGATAAAAAATCATAATGGTGGGAGGCAACTGTAAAACTTTTCTTGAAGGTGCTGCTATAGCGATGTTCAAGTAGGTTGAGCTCGCCCAGGATTCGTTTGGCATACTTAAGAAAATCGTGTCCCTCTTCAGTGAGACGGACGCCTTTATTGGATCTCAAAAATAATTTAACGCCAAGTTGATTCTCCAAATCTTTGATAGAGCTTGACAGATTTGGTTGAGTCACAAACAGTTCTTTTGCTGCTTGGCTAAAAGAACCTGCTCGTGCAACAGCTTCAACATACCGACATTGTTGTAAATTCATGTAGCACCTCCTTTACCATTTCTAGTGTTATTATAGCAAAACCAACCCTATATTTTCGGTAAAACTCCAATACAAATAAACTATGACGCGATAGTCTTTATCTATGGGGAAAAAGAAAATCTATAAAAATACTACATTTTTTATCTCAAAAATGCATTTTCTCGAATAATGCTCATATAAATCGTTCTAAAATAGATAAAATTCATCAAAAATGATGGTGTTATGCTAAACACCATTATTAAAAACTATAGCAATGGATAGTTAGCTTTTATAATAAATTTTTCTTATAGCTAACAATAAAAAATATAGATTTTGCAAGTATAAATTGTGATGGTAAGATAAGAACATGTCAAATCGAAAGGAGAATATACATGACAAATAAGCGAGAATTAGTTTTAAAAGCTTTTAAAGGTGAAGAGGTTGACCGTGTACCTGTTGGATTTTGGTACCACTTTGCCAGTGAAAATGAATTTTTTAAAGGTTTTAATCAACCAGAAATTTTTTCAAAAAATGTTGCTGGTCATAAAAAATTTGTGGAGGAAGTTAATCCTGATTTTGTAAAAATTATGAGTGATGGTTTCTTTTCTTATCCAAATCCATTAATAAAAGAAGGAATTTCTTCCATCAAAGAATTAGCGAAGATTGAATCGATTGGAGAGAATCATCCGTGGTTCGATCAGCAAGTGGAATTGGTGAAACAGGTACGTTCAAATTTTACTGAGGATATTGTTGCTGTTTATAATATTTTTGCACCATTGACCCATTTGAAGTGGCAAGTTTCTAACAAGATTGCTGGGGGAGACGAGCAGGTCGCAAGTTTCTTGAAAGAGGATCCTGAGACATTACGAGAAGTATTGAAAGTGATTGCACATGACATTGCAACTCTGGCGAAAAAAGTTATTACGGAAGCGGGTGCAGATGGTATTTACTATAGTGCACAAAATATTCAATCAGAGACTATTGAAAGTCAAGATTACATCAGCTATATTTCTGAAAGTGACTTAATTGTACTTGAGGCGGCAGATAGTGTAGGTGGAAATAATATTCTTCATATTTGTGGGTATGAGGGGGCAAGAAATGATGTGACGGTCTTTACTGATTATCCAGTACAGGTGGTGAACTGGGCGGTAAAACCAGAAGGAATTTCACTGAAAGATGGGCAACGATTATTCAGTGGAAAAACCGTTTTAGGTGGATTTGAAAATACCAAAAATAGCTTACTCTATACAGGAAGTAAAGAGGAAATTCAGGCAGAAGCCAAGCGATTAATAGCGGAGAATGGGAAACAGGGTATCATAATTGGAGCAGATTGTACTATCCCAAGTGATATTAGTTCAGAGAGAATTGAATGGGTGCGTGAAGCGGTAGCTCAAGCATAACGATACAGTATGAAGGAGAGAAGAATATGACAAAGAAAAAATGGGCAATTACAGGTGGTGTGGCTATTGCAGTAATTGCAGCAACAATCATAGGTAGACAATTAACAGGTAAGTCCGAAAGTGCATCGAATACAACAGCTAGTAGCACAAGTAATGAAGTCATTACATTAAAAGTAGCACATACACAGAGTTATGCTCCATATGATTTTATTAATGAAAAAGGTGAAAGTGATGGATTTGAAGTTGCAGTACTAAAAGCAATAGATGAGAAACTGGATGCCTATCAATTTGAGTACGTTGGAACGAGTGATGAAAATCTGTTAATTGGTCTTGAATCAGGTAAGTATGATATTGGTACAAAGGGGGCGTGGTATACTGCTGAACGTGCTGAAAAATTCATCATTCCTGAAAATGCTATTGGAGCAAGTATTATTGGATTCACAATTCGTAAAGAAGATAGTTCTAAGTACACAGATATTGACTCTTTTGCAGCAGCAGGTGGAAAATTAGTGCCAATTTCACCGCAGAATGCTCAATACAATGTTATTCAAGAATATAATAAGGATTCATCAACTCCAATCGAGTTGGAAGAATCTGAAAGTTTCACAGTTGCGGATGCATATGCCTGGGTATTGGAAGGACGCTATGATGCATTTTTTGATATCAAACTTTCGTTTGAAAAGGCAGTGACAAATGAAGATGGGGCTTACCATCAATATGCAGACAAGCTTACATGGTTCCCGTATAAGGGAATTGAAACCTACCCACTCATTCACAAGTCGTCTGCAAACGAGGAATTCGCTAAAGCGTATGATGAGGCAATTCAAGAATTGAAAGAAGATGGAACAATTTCGAAATTGTCAACTGAGTATTTTGGAGAGGATGTCTTCTCATACGTAACGAAATAAAATAAATAACTGAGGGAAAGCTCAGATGGTATACTGAGATCTTTCCTTTTTGTTACAATTTTGGAGGTGTTTATGGTTTCGTATGACTTATCTTATGTTTTTAAATTTCTGCCTGAAATTCTTTATGCACTTCCATTAACACTATGGATATTAATCGTAACAATTGTGATTGGAAGTTTATTGGGTGCACTTTTAGCATGGGGACAGTTATATGGAGATGAGGTGATTGTCTCCATCTCCAAAGGCTATGTTTTTGTATTGAGATGTACACCACCCATTGTATTACTATTCATGGTATTTTATGGTTTACCAGAGTTCTTAGAATGGTGGTTAGGTTTAGATGTGAACGGATGGTCACGTACAGTTTTTGTCATAACTGCCATGACACTCTTATATGCTGCCACGATCTCGGAGGTATTTAAATCAGCATACCTAGCTGTACCGAATGGACAAATGGAAGCAGGTTTAAGTATCGGTCTGACAGAATTTCAAACTTTTCAGAGAATTTTACTGCCACAAGCTTTTCGTTTTGCTCTTCCCAATATCAGTAATGCGATTTTGAATTTATTAAAAGATACAGCTTTAGCCTACACAATTGGATTGGCAGATATCATGGGGGCAGGAAATCTCTTGATTGGACGAAATTTAGGAAACTATTCACTAGAAACCTATACAGCAGTAGCCGTGGTATATTGGAGTTTAGCATTACTTTTAGCACTTGGTAATCAATTCTTTGAAAATGCTTTGGAAACAAGTAGATAGAAGGAGTTAAATATGGATATTCAATACATCATTTCTACATTTTTGAAGACGCTTGCAGGTGTTCCAGTCACTCTGGGAATCATGCTTGTTTCCATTATACTTAGTTTCTTTCCGGCTCTTCTTTTAGCTTTGGGACGTCACTATAAGGTTAAAGGGGTAACTAGTTTTTCAATTATTTATCTTGCATTTATTCGCTCAACACCACAAATATTATTGATATTATTTTTTTACAGTCTTTTTCCAAGTTTATTGAACAATCTTTTCAAGGAAACTGGGATTAATGTATTTAATATTCCTCCTATAGCATATGCGTTTGTCATATTTAGTCTGATTACCATTGGAAGCCTATCAGAAATAATTCGCTCAGCCATTCTAACAGTTGATAAAGGTCAATTAGAGGCTGCTCAAGCCATTGGATTAACAAACACTCAAGCCTTCATTCGAATTATTTTTCCTCAAGCTTTACGCTCAGCCCTTCCAAATTTATGTAATTTAGTCATCAATCTTGTGAAAGGAACGTCATTGGTTTTTGTCATGACGGTAAAAGATATTACAGCTATCGCAAAAGTAGAGGCAGCTTATGGTTATCAATATTTTGAATCGTATCTTGTCATTTTCTTAATGTATATTCTCATTTGTGGCCTCATTCAATTTCTATTTAACAAACTTGAAAATTATGTAAAACTTGTATAGGAGAATTTATGTTAGAAGTTAAAAATATTGAGAAATCCTTTGGTGAAAAAAAGGTTTTGGACGGTGTTAGTTTAAGGGTTGATCAGGGAGATGTCGTTGTCATTCTCGGTCCATCTGGTTCTGGAAAGACAACTTTCTTGAGGACCCTTAATTATTTGGAGAAGGCTGACGCAGGGCAATTGACTCTGGATGGAAAAGACTATGATTTGGCCAAAATCAGCCGAAAAGAAGTATTAGAAATTCGTCAAAAAACAGCCTTTGTTTTTCAAAATTATAATCTATTTGCCAATAAAACAGCTATTGAAAATATCTTAGAAGGATTAGTGATTGCAAGGAAAATTCCAAAAGCTGAAGCCTTAGAAATTGCGGAAAAAGCCCTAGCGAAGGTTGGTTTATCGGACAAACGAGATGCCTATCCGAGTCAGCTTTCAGGTGGGCAGCAGCAACGAATAGGTATTGCGCGTGCTATTGCGGTAAAACCAGATGTTATCCTGTTTGATGAGCCAACTTCTGCTTTAGACCCAGAGTTAATTGGTGACGTCTTGTCGGTCATGAAGGAATTGGCCCAGGAGGGTATTACGATGGTAGTGGTTACGCATGAAATGAGTTTTGCTAGAGATGTCGCCAATCATGTCATCTTTATGGAAGGTGGCCATATTATCGAAGAGGGCGAGCCCAAACAATTTTTCGCTCGACCGAAAGAAGAACGAACCAAGCAATTTTTAACAAGGATCATACCAGAATTAAATATTGACCCAGTCATCTAAAATGATTAGCAGTGCTAGTCATTTTTTTCATCCTGAAAAGTGGTGTTTTCTCATTATTTGTTAATGTATGGTGTATAAATTTGCAATTATTATGAACTATGTGAGAGAATATAAAAGAAAAAACATCGAAATCGGGATAAAAAGTCTAGTTTTGTAAGAATATTAGACCTAAAACCGAATATTTTTACGAAATTTAAACATTTTATGGAATTGTCTGAATATTTGTGATATAATGAACAGACTAACATATTGGAGGGATTTTATGACAATCTACAACTTTTCTGCAGGTCCTGCAGTATTGCCAAAACCAGTACTTGAACGCGCCCAAGCTGAATTCTTGGACTACAATGGTTCGGGAATGAGTGTTTTGGAGATGTCGCATCGCTCCAAGGACTTTGATGATATTATAAAGAGTGCTGAGGCAACACTTCGTGAATTGATGGCGATTCCTGATAACTATAAAGTTATTTTCTTGCAAGGGGGAGCATCATTAGAATTCACAATGATTCCGCTCAACTTTGCTCAAGGCAAAAAAGCTTACTATCTTGTAGGTGGTTCATGGGGCAAAAAAGCCTATACAGAGGCAGTGAAGTTGTCTAAAACGATTGCCTTCGAACCAATTTTGCTTGGTTCAACTGAAGATATTACCTATGCAGAATTGCCAACTTTCGATAAAAATGAGATTGATCCAAGTGCAGCCTATGTGCATTTGACAACAAATAACACTATTGAAGGTACAGCAGTATATGATATTCCTGACACCAATGGTGTGCCAGTGATTGCTGACATGTCTTCAAACATCTTAGCAGCTCGCTATAATGTTGAAGATTTTGCCATGATTTATGCTGGTGCACAGAAGAACATTGGTCCTGCTGGTGTGACAGTGGTGATTGTTCGTGAGGACTTCCTCAATGATCAACCTATGCTTTCAAGCATGTTGGACTACCGTATTCAAGCTGAAAATGAGTCTCTATATAATACTCCGCCAGCATACTCTATCTATATTTCTAAACTTGTCTTTGATTGGGTGAAAGAAATTGGTGGTGTTGATGAGATGGAAAAAATCAACCGCGAAAAATCTGGTTTGCTTTATGACTATATCGACCAGTCTGATTTCTACACAAATCCTGTTCGCAAAAAAGAGGAGCGTTCAGTAGCTAATATTCCTTTTGTTTCACCAAGTGAAGAATTGGATGCAAAATTTGTCAAAGAAGCAACTGCAGCTGGATTTAAGAATATCAAAGGTCACCGTTCAGTTGGTGGAATGCGGGCATCATTATACAATGCCTTTCCACGTCAAGGTGTGGTTGATTTGATCGAATTCATGAAGAAATTTGCTGCGGAGAATGCTTAATGGAAATTAGATTAGCGCATCCAAACGAGATAGAGGCTATTGTCAATATTCTTGAAGAAGCTAGGGCTTTTCTAGCATCTTCTGATATTCATCAATGGCAGGGAGAGTATCCCAATAAAGACAATATCTTTGATGATATCCTTTCTGGACGTGGGTATGTTGGCTTAGTGGACGGAAAAGTGGCTGCGTATGCAGCGGTTAACCGTGGTCAGGAAGAAGAGTATGAGGCAATTTATGATGGAAAATGGCACCATAACAATCCTGTCTATACCACTTTCCATAGAGTAGCAACTTCGAATGAGTTTCGTGGTCAGGGAGTTATTCAAACCTTTTTGCAAGGCTTAATTGAAGGGCAAAAAGGATCAGATTTCCGCTGTGATACTCATGAGCAAAATAAAGCAATGCAACATATATTACAAAAACTGGGCTATGTCTACTGTGGAAAGGTTCCAATAGATGGAGAACGGTTAGCTTATAAAAAAATCAAACACAAGAACGAACGTAGTCTTTATCAAGAGATTGATGAAGACGACCGTTGGTTACTCGGAAATAATTAATGAAATATAGAAAGAAAAGGCGGTAGCTATTCCGCCTTTTTAGGTAAAAATAAATGGTTTTTAGCGTACGTACTTTTAATAATATCAACCAAGTTGGCCTGAAAGAATTGGGCAATAAATTCCAGATTGATGGCGATCATGCAAATAATCCTGATGCCTTTATTATTCGTTCTGAAAACTTGCATGGATTTGATTTTCCTGAAAATCTAAAAGCGATTGCTCGTGCAGGTGCTGGAACCAACAATATTCCAATTGAAGAAGCAACTGAGAAGGGAATTGTAGTTTTCAACACTCCTGGTGCCAATGCCAATGCGGTAAAAGAAGCAGTTATTGCTTCCATCCTCTTGTCAGCTCGTGACTATATCGGTGCGACTGCATGGGCCAACACCCTTTCAGGAGACGATGTGCCAAAGCAAGTTGAAGCAGGTAAGAAACAATTTGCAGGAACAGAGATTTCAGGAAAAACCTTGGGTGTCATCGGCTTGGGTGCAATTGGTGCCCGTATTGCGAATGATGCACGTCGTTTGGGAATGAATGTTCTTGGTTATGATCCCTATGTGTCTGTTGAAACAGCTTGGACGATTTCAAGCCACGTCAAACGTGTGGATGATTTAAAGGAAATTTTCACCAACGCCGATTACATTACTGTTCATGTACCATTGACAGATAAGACTCGTGGACTTTTCAATTCAGATAGTTTTGGACAGATGAAAAAAGGAACAACCCTCATTAATTTTGCTCGTGGCGAATTGGTTGTCAATGCAGACCTTTTCGAGGCAATTGAAGCGGGAGTGATTAAGAACTATATTACCGACTTCGGTACCGAGGAAGTTCTCAACAAAGAAAATATTATCGTCTTTCCACACGTTGGTGGATCAACAGAAGAGGCTGAACTGAATTGTGCTATTGCTGCTGGTCAGACCATTCGTCGTTTTATGGAAACTGGTGAAATCATTAATTCAGTTAACTTCCCGAATGTGAAACAGTTCTTGGATGCACCGTACCGTATTACCTTGATCAATAAAAATGTGCCAAATATTGTTGCAAGTATTACAACGGCTGTATCTGAATTAGGGATTAACATCGATAACATCATTAACCGATCTAAAGGTGATTACGCCTATACATTGTTGGATTTAGATGAATCTGATGAAACCAAAATCGCGAATTTGGTCGAAAAATTCAAGGCGGCAGATGCGATTACAAAAGTGCGAGTAATTAAACATAAATAATGCTATATAAACAAATCTATAAGAGTCCCTTAGGCTCAATCTCCCTTATAACTAGTGATAAAGGCTTGATGGGCGCTTGGTTTGAGGGACAGAAGTATTATGAAAAAGGAGTGACGGAAGAGGTATCTGTCACTTCTCATCATGTCTTAGAGCAAGCATGTGACTTGTTAATAAGCTATTTTTCTGGGGAAAATCCAGATTTTAGTCCCCTGCCACTTGATCTAAGAGGGACAGCATTTCAGTTAAAAGTTTGGAAGATATTGCAAGAAATTCCTGCGGGTCAAACGACTACTTATGGGCAAATTGCCAAAGAACTTGGTATTCAATCAGGTCAGGCTATTGGTGGCGCGGTAGGTCGTAACCCCCTATCCATTATTATTCCATGCCATAGAGTATTAAGTGGGGATAGAAAATTGACAGGTTATGCTGGCGGTCTAGACAAGAAAATCTGGCTCTTGCAACATGAAATTCCAGGATTTGAGGTAAAGAAATGATTTTATTTTATGAATATCCAAAATGTTCTACTTGTCGTGCAGCTAAGTCTGAGTTAATCAAATTAGGTGTGGAATTTGAAGCGATTGATATCAAAACGACCCCACCAAGTGCAAGTCAATTAAAAGACTGGATGGAGGCGACAGGATTTGAATTGAAAAAATACTTCAATACCTCCGGAAATAGCTATCGCGAGTTAGGTTTGAAGGATAAATTTGACAGTCTGACTTTAGAAGATGCACTTGGTTTACTCGCAAATGATGGTATGCTTATCAAACGCCCTTTGTTGATCAAAGACGGTAAAATTCTACAGATTGGTTACCGAACCAAATATGAAAATCTCGACCTTTGAAAGATCGAGATTTTTTTCATAATGCGTATTCGACGGAAATGTATTCGTGTTTCTTCTTTAGTAGATAGAGCATTTGCTGCTTATCTTCCAGCAGTTTTCTAACAATTTCATGTTGAACATTGTGCAGGTTGATCTTTACTCGTATATTCATTCCCTGCTTGAAAATATGTATTTCAATATTGCCCGCATGGTCATCTAAATAGGTTTCTACAATTTGATAAATGGAATCGTGAATTTCGGGAGCTTGTATGGTCCCGTTTGCCAATTCTCTAAAGGAAACAACCAGCCCATCCCATGGTTCTTTAAAGGAAATGAGAGCTAGAACCACAGTTAGGAAAAAGTCCCCTGTGTAATGTAAAAAACCGAATGGACTGCTGATTGGGATGAAGTGAAGGAGAATGACAGCCAAACCGATGGCTCCTGAAATAAGTCCATCAACTAAATTTCCCTTAGACTCTGCTTGGATAATAATGGACATGTGGTTTAATCTTGCACTCATGTGGCGATTATAGAAATAGAGTCCCATACAAACAAGGAACATGGTTATTGTGTAGGGAACAACTGGGCCAGTTGTCATTGTATGACCAATCCCGTTGACGAAATAGGCAAAAGCAGTAGCACTTGTTTCTAATACTGCAAATAGTAATAATAGCAGGGTTGCGAGTGATTTCATGATGGCATATAGAGGTTCTAAAAAATAGAGTCCCTGTGGAAAAGTGGTTGTTTTCCGATGGCTATTTTTTGAAATATAAAAGGCTACCATGGAGGAAACAAAAGCAATCAGTGAAAAGACACCATCTAAGAGTAGTGCGTTTAATCCTGTTATAATGTACACAGCCAGACCCGCTGTTCCGCTCAATCCATTTACGATTGAGGACACGATAAGAGATTTTCTTTCGATTTTTTTATGATTCATGACTCCTCCTTTGCTAGTTTATATATATATTATACCATATTTTGCAACCGTTTACAAATCTGTTGATTTTACAAACCTAGCTTTTGCTAGGTTTGTAAGGGGATTAGACGTTAATTTCCATCACAATTGGTGTATGGTCTTGACGAGCACCAGAATCAATCATATCCGATTTGGTAACCTTATCAGCCACTCTGTCACTAACTAGCCAGTAGTCAATTCTCCAGCCAGTATTGTTGATTTTACTGGTGCGGCTACGTTGTGCCCACCAAGTATAGGCGTTAAGAACATCACCATGTAAATGACGGAAGGTATCTGTAAAACCATGGGCTAATAGATTTGTAAAGCCCTGACGTTCTTCATCTGTAAAACCTGGGGACTGGCGATTGCTTGCTGGATTTGCAAGGTCGATTTCCTTATGCGCAACGTTGTAATCGCCTGTTGCGAGAACCGGTTTTTGGCGATCTAGTTGTGAAAGGTAGGCAGCATATTGGAGGTCCCAGATTTGGCGGTCAGCCAATCTCTTCAAACCATCGCCTGCATTTGGTGTATAGACCTGTGTAACAAAAAAGTCATCAAACTCAAGCGTGATGATACGACCCTCGGCATCCATGGTGGTTGGTGCCCCAATCTCAGGGAATGTTATCGTAGGAGTGAGGTGGTTCTTATAGAGAAAGAGTGTTCCTGCATAACCTTTACGAGCGGGCTCCACTGATGAGCGCCAAGTATTGAAATAATCAGGAAAATAGGATTCTAATATTTCGAGATGCTTCTTAGTAGGTCCCTTATCAGATAGCTTGGTTTCCTGAATGGCAATGATGTCAGCGTCCTCTGCTACAAGAGTTTCAATGACGGCGCGTGACAGCAATGCACGAGGAGATTCAGCTGTAAGAGCGGCATTTAGGGAATCAATGTTCCAAGAAATAAGTTTCATATGGTTCCTTTTCTAGTTTGTTCTGACTAATATTATATCAAAAATACTGATTCCGAGCGAATAGGGAGTTTGGAAATATGTTTTAGTTACTTGTATGAAAATACCAAAACTATGTTATAATATAACTAATAAATTAATGCTTGTGGAGGTATATATGAAAAGAATATTGAGTGGTTTTCTCTGGCTTGCTCTCATTTTGGAAATCCTAGTTTACTATTGGTTTCAGCTACCAGCTTTCAATTTTTTGAGTCTAGAATTTTGGTTTTTCATTCTTCAGTCTTTTGGCTTGCTGTGGATTGTACTCGCAATCACTAGCAAAGCTAGTCCGATTCGGAAAGTTTCCAAGATTTCAGGTCGTAATCGTCAAGTGGAGTCTTACCAATTTTCGTCGGGGAAATTACCGACTTATCTCAGTTGGTTGGGCCGTGTTTGGGTTGTAGTTGTTTTGCTGATTATCGTTCTAGGGGTCATCAATTCTCATATTTTTCGTGCGAAAGATTATTCTTCAGTAGTGACTGTGGAAGAAGCGGATTTTAAAACAGATTTTCCTGAGACCGATATTTCAAAATTGGCACTTTTAGATCGTGCGTCAGCTGAGAAGATTGGTGATACCTATCTGGGTACCATCGATAAGGTTTCACAGTTTGGTATTTCGAATGACTACCGCCAAATTACAATCGGACAGCAACCGTTTCGTGTGTCTCCATTGGAGTATAAGAGTTTTTGGAAATGGCTGAGCAATCACCAAGATGGTATTGGTTACTATGTAAAAGTAAATCAGACGACAGGTAAGGCAGAACTTGCCAAGTTGAACGAAGCCATGCATTACTCTGATTCTGAGTTTTTACTTAATGATACTCTGCGGCATCTTCGTCTCCAGTACCCAACAACTATTTTTGGTAAGCCTTCGTTTGAAGTGGATGACAAAGGGAATCCCTATTATATTGCAACGATATACGAGCCAAAATTTGGACTGTCCTCACATGATCCAATTGGTGCTATTGTGTTAGATGCGGTTACAGGAGAAAGCAAGGAGTATCGTCTTGAAGAGATTCCTGAGTGGGTGGACCGAGTTTATTCTGCTGAAAATGTCATCAGTCGTGTTGATGATCATTACACTTACCAGAATGGTTTTTGGAATACCATTTTCAGCCAAACAGGTGTGAAAAATACTACGGATAGTTATAATTATATTTCCATCGGTTCAGATATTTATCTCTATACCGGTATTACCTCAGCGACAGCGGATTCATCAAACCTTGGTTTTATCCTAGTCAATATGCGTACTCGCGAAATTACTAACTACAAATTGGCTTCGGCAACAGAGTCAGCTGCTCAAGAGTCAGCAGAAGGGGAAGTGCAGGAGAAAGGCTACAAAGCAACTGCTCCAAGTTTAGTCAAATTAGCGGATACAGCATACTATTTGGTATCCCTAAAAGATGATGCAGGTTTGGTTAAATCTTATGCATTAGTAGATGCAGAAGATTACCAACAAGTCACAGTGAACAATGATGTGGCCAGCTTAATTTCACAAGTTACTGGTAGGGATGCTTCTAGTCTAGCTGGACTTGCGACTACGACAAATGGAGATTCGAGTCAACCTACTGAAGTGGTAACGGGCAAGGTGGAAGCAGTTGCCAGCCAAATGATTGGTGGGTCAACGGTATATTATATCCAATCGGAAGGCAAGATTTATAAGGTTAAGGCTACTGAAGACAGTACAGACCAGCTGCCATTTATCAAGGTAGGCGATCAATTTACTGGTCAATTGGATAAAAAGAATTACTTGCAACAGGTTGTCATCAATCCTGAATAAGAAGAAGTGGAAGATTGTCTGATGATGTCAGACGATTTTTCGCTTTTTTTATTTTCGTGCGAAATGCTGGTTTTTATTGTATAATGGAGCGTTGTGATTTTTTCTAGTGATTTTCAAAGAATATGAGAACGTTTATCTAGGATGATATCTTATCAACAATCTATGGTTTAGGAGTTGTTTATGAATCTGTTGAGGAAAAAACAGGTAGGGGAGCGTAGTAGTCAAATGCGGCGTCACTTGGGTTTGGTTGATTTGATCTTTTTAGGGATTGGTTCAATGGTGGGAACAGGTATTTTTACAGTGACGGGATTGGCTGCTGCCCAATATGCTGGTCCTGCCTTAGTTATTTCTATCGTAATAGCAGCAATTTCAGTTGGTTTGACAGCATTATTCTATGCTGAATTTGCCTCACGAATACCTACGAACGGCGGAGCTTATGGGTATCTCTACACGGTTTTCGGGGAATTTCCTGCTTGGATTGCTGGTTGGCTGACCATTATGGAGTTCTTGACAGCTGTTTCAAGTGTTGCATCGGGATGGGGTGCTTATTTGAAAGGTCTCTTAGCTCATTTTGGTATTTCAATGCCAACTGCATTGAATGGGACCTTCAACCCTGCTGCGGGTACTTATGTGGACCTCTTACCAGTTCTGGTCTTGTTTTTCGTAATAGGGGTTGTTTTACTAAATTCTAAGGCGGCCCTTCGTTTTAATTCAGCCTTAGTTATCTTAAAATTCTCTGCCTTGGCCTTGTTTGTAATTGCTGGTATGTTCTTTATCAAACCGTCCAATTGGGCTGATTTTGCGCCCTTTGGGTTTGGAGCGATTTACGGTGGTCAAGCAGGTATAATGGCAGGAGCTTCTCTCATGTTCTTTGCCTTTCTTGGTTTTGAATCCATTTCGCTAGCTATAGATGAGGTAAAAACACCTGAAAAGAATGTGCCAAAGGGAATCGTCTTATCCCTCTTCATTGTCACAATATTGTACATTATAGTGACATTAGTCTTAACAGGGATGGTGCATTATTCTAAGTTGAATGTGGCAGATGCAGTTGCTTTTGCTTTGCGAGAGGTTGGTTTAGGTTGGGCAGCAAGCTATATTTCTGTTGTGGCCATTCTGACCTTGATTACAGTATGTATCTCGATGACTTATGCACTCTCACGGATGGTGTATTCGATTAGTCGCGATGGTTTATTGCCGAAATCCTTGAGTCAATTGACCAAAACCAGTAAGGTTCCAAAGAATGCGACGATACTGGTTGGAATATTTGCGGCGATCTGTGCGGGTATTTTCCCCTTAGCAACCATTGCTTCCTTTCTGAATATTTGTACCTTAGCCTATTTGATGATGTTAGCAGTCGGTATCATTCGTCTTAGACAAATAGATGGGTTGCCAAAAGAAGGTCAGTTTAAAACACCGCTGGTACCCTTATTGCCTATTTTATCAATTCTGATTTGTCTTTCCTTTATGTTCCAATATAGTCTTGATACTTGGTTAGCTTTTGGAATTGCCTTAGTAATTGGCATGTTCATTTATTTCTTCTATGGGTATGGTCATTCTGAAGCAAAATAATAATGCTTATCTCTTCTTTATTTGAAGGGATTTTTTCTACAATTTTTTTATAGAAATGCTGGAAAATTAAAAAATAAGATAGTATAATATATTTAATGAGAGACACAAATATGAAAGGAGAAGTGCGATGTCAAATCGAGATATTCGTGCTAAAGCAACAGCCATTCGTGAAAGTACGGATGGGATGATGACCTTATTTTTAGCCCCTGTTCTCATTATGGTCCTATCAGATGTTTTAGATAGGATGTGGGGACAGGCAGGTATTGTTTTATGGGGAAATACTTTTGTGAAAAATGGTGTGACGCGCACTATTCATTATATTTCACTTGGTCCGTCTTCCCTCTTTGATTTCTTAGTACAATGCTTGCTTGTAACAGCTTGTTTTCAATTGATTAGAGTGGTCCGTAAAGAGAAAAGTATCGTTTCGTTCAAAGATTGCTTTTCTCTGCTTGATGGTAAAAATTTTTTACCGATTGTAGTGACCATTTTATTGAAACAAATTTTTCTCTATGTTGCTGCATTTCCAACTACAGTGGGAGTTGCATTGATATTACTTTCCTTTTATAATTCAATTGTTATTGTTGAAGCGCCTGTTGGATATTCTCCGAATTTTTCGAACCTTTTCAATTCGACAAATTTGTATTTAGGTCTCATACTTATGCTAGTTGGGATTGTTTTGAATTTATATATTAATTATGGGCTCAGTCAGGTCACCTTTTTGCTATATGACTATTTGGACAAGGATTTATACACATCACCCTTCAAGATATTTAAACAAAGTTGGCAATTGATGAGTGGGAATAAATGGCGTCGATTCTTGTTAGATCTTTCTTTTATTGGCTGGTTTATTGGCGTCATCTTAACGTTGGGACTCCTAGGACTCTATGTGTTCCCTTATTATTGGACCTGTCAAGCGCTGTTTTATGAAGATTTAATAGCTAAGAATCCTTTGGCTTTTTCCAATGAAAAAACAATCGTCACTTCAACCCCTGCTTAAGTTGTGAGTGTCACAAGCACATTAATCGATAAATCGTAGCGAATCCCTTCAAATCGAAGGGATTTTAGCATGTTTCGATAGAAATTAATGGAAAACAGATGAAAAAAGTTATATACTATAGTTAAAAGTGAGTGTTTATCAAATACCGTAGTAGTGTATAGAACGATGATTTCCAATATGAAAACAGATGCATAAGGAATGAAAATGGAAGGGAGATGGAAATGACGACGAACAATATCGTATCTAGAGCGATGGCTATTCGTGAGCGAACCAAGGGGACAACGATCCTGTTCTTGCCATCCATTTTGCTAGCTATTTGCTATGCCTTATCAACGACTATTTTTCGTCTATTTACTTTTCTGAGTCTACGACAAGATAGTTCATTGGTAGAGAGTCGCTTAGTTTCATCTGTTACATTAGCTTACTTTGCTCGTGAAGGAATCCAGCTTTTATTACAGCTTTTGATTGGGCTTGCTTGTTTTCATCTGCTGGAATTAGTCAGAGGTGATAGACAGGAAGTCACTCTGAAAGATTGCTTTTCACTACTCAAAACGGATTGGGCAAAACCTATTTGCGTGACCTTACTCTTTCAGTATTTGATTCTCATGGTAGCAGGTTTACCCGCCACGATAGGTTCCGCCTTATGGCTTATCGGTCTTACTATGAGGAGCTTGATGGTGCTTTCTCCTGGGGCAATGGCAGAGCTGGCTTCTCATCAGCCTGATCAAATGATGGCTAGAGGAGTGATTCTTTTTATAGTTGGCATCGTCTTGTATTTTCTTGTTTACTACGCCTATTCTCAGACTGTTTTTGTCCTGTTTGATCATTTAGATAATGCAAGTTACACCAACCCGCTGAATGTATTAAGAGAGAGTCGCCTCTTAATGAAAGGAAACTATTGGCAACGAATTCGTCTAGATCTATCATTTCTAGGCTGGTTTGTCGGTGAATTGGTAACTTTACATTTGTTGTCTATTTTTGTTCAACCATATTACCATATAGCTAGGACAATTTTTTACGAAGCCATAAAAGCAAAAATAAAGACTGTTAGCGAGTGATCGTCAACAGTCTTTTGTTGTTTATTAGGATTTTCTTTTATGATTAAAATAGAGGTCATAGACAAGCCAAGCGATCATTCCACTTTGAACAAACAGGCTAATTACAGAACCTTCGACCCCAAAATCACCGCCAGATAGCCATTCAGGTCCTGTGATACCAACTTGTATAAAGGCCTGGCCAGCTTGTGTACCGCTAACTGGAAATGCAAAGACATTTCCTTGGAAACAATTCCAGGCAGCATGCAAGCCACCAATTGTCCAAATATTACCTGTTTTGAGCATCAACAAACAGGCTAAAATACCAAACAATGTGAGATCCAAAAGCGGTATGAGTGAGATAGCATGATTTCCTAAATGAAGAAATGTGAAAAAGAGCGAGGAAATAAGGATACCAACAGGAATAGTGTGTTTGGCTGAAAGTGATGAAAACATCCATCCTCTTGATAATATCTCTTCTGTTGTACCTTGGATTGACCAAGCTAGGATTAGTACAAAGAATTCTCCGAGTAATTTTATAGAGAACTGGATGCTAGTAAATTCAATCGCCCCCAATCCCCACATGATGAGTGCACAAGTGGTTAGCATTGTCGCTCCGATACCCCAACCGAGTAGAAAATCTTTTCCAGCCCCTTTTTTAGTAAACCCAAGTCCTAACCACGGGCTTTTTTCAACACAGCGAGACCAAAGAATCACAACTAAACTAATAAATATAAAAGCAAATAAATCTAAGCTAAGCGAGAGAAATGGATTGTTATCATACGGAATAAATGAAATTATCGGAGCATATACAATCAATCCTAGCATTTCCCCTACAATTAACAAAACTATCCCCATTAATGGGGAAGTAAGCGCATTAAGGTTAAACGCTGATTTAGCTTTTTCTTTGATAAATTCTGTTTTCATATACGGTCCACCTCGCAAATGCTTTACTAGTTTACTATTTTACCATATTAATTTAGAAAATTCTAGGTTTATTTTTATGTAAAAGATTGAAAGTTTCAAAATAATACACGGAGAATGGTAAAATTCAAAAAAAATCCACAGAAAAACCTGTGAAAAATATGGTATAATTGAACAGTAGAAAAGTGCTCCTATATCCATGAATAGATGTAGGAGAAAGACGGTGGTTACTTTCTAAGTGAGAGGCTAACCTAAACTTGATGGCAAGTAAACTTGCTCATCAAGTAACGACAAATCCTAAGCGATTTGTCTAAGGTTCGCACTAGTTCAATTTTTGAAAAATATCGTTTCAAAAATTGAACGTCGGAGGCGGGGGATCAGTGTTTGAAGTGGTACAAACTTTATTGAGTTTTGGTGGTTTCACAATCGCCTTGACAAGTTTGTGCTATACAATCTTCAAAGATGATAAAAAGAAATAGCCGTCAAAACTTTGGGGAGTGACGGCTATTTCTAAATTAGTATGACACGAACCACCGTCTTAAAGCGGTCCTACTAGGATTGAGTTGGCGCTCAATCCCTTTTTCAAAACTATTATATCACAAACTAAATTCGTTTGACAAATGCTATATGAAATTTGAGCGAGCTTTGAAATCTATGTAAAATCTGTGAAAAATATGGTATAATAGTACAGTAGAAAAGTTCCAAAAGCGGGGCGGAAATCTATTTTGGGAGGTGGTGCCTATGCAGTACCAATCTAGAAAGGTTTGCCGCAATGTCTGTCGCAGAGGCCCTCGGGCTGATGTTTCAGTTTGGCACGTTACTAATTGTGCTACTGACATTTATTTTTAACAATCGTAAAAAATAAAAGACAGTCAACCGCTATGAAACTTTGACCGAGTAGATTAGCAGTTGACTGTTATTCATATTCGTCCCGTCTTTAAAACGGTTCTACTGGGATTGAGCGCTAACTCAATCCCTTTTTCAAAACTATTATATCACAAACTAAAATCGTTTGACAATTTTTTAACTACATTATCAAAAAAGGCTTGACAGCCTATGAAAAGGAGATTACCATGAGCACAGCACAGCACAGCACAGCACAGCACAGCACAGCACAGCACAGCACAGCACAGCACAGCACAGCACAGCACAGCACAGCACAGCACAGCACAGCACAGCACAAGCTTGGAGACTACACTCAAGTTGAAAAGCTAGACCTCACTTCAAAAGATGTTTTATCAGATAACATTGCAAAAATTGGTCAGCTTTTTCCTGAGGTTCTGACAGAAAGTAGTGATGAAAATGGCAGGTTGCGTCCAGCCATTGACTTTGACAAGCTACGACAATTCCTTTCAAGAGAGATTGTAGAGGGGCGGGAGTCCTATGAGTTTACCTGGGTCGGCAAACGCGGAGCGATTGCGGAGGCAGGTAAACCGACGACCCAGACCCTCCGACCAGATCTTGAGGAAAGTGTTGATTTTGAAAAGTCTGAGAATGTCTTTATAACAGGGGACAATCTTGAAGTCCTCAAGGTCTTGCAGGAGTCCTATCTGGGTAAGATTGATATGATTTACATTGACCCGCCTTACAATACAGGTAAGGATTTTGTCTACTCGGATAAATTCCAGATGAGTGAGGAAGAACTGGCAGATGAAATGAATCTACGAGATGAGGATGGTTTGCAACGAGTGGGCTTGACCAAGAATGAAAAATCCTCCGCCCGCTATCACTCTGACTGGCTCAATATGATGTACCCTCGCCTAGTTCTTGCCCGTAACCTCCTCAAAGACAGTGGTGTTATCTTTATCTCCATTGACGACAACGAACAAGCTAACCTCAAAGCTATCTGTGATGAGATATTTGGGGAGGAGAATATAGTTCAGACAATTGCGTGGAGACGAAGTGACAATCAGCCGAATATTGGAATAAGCGCTCGGGTAAAAGAATATATTTATGTATATTCTAAAAGTTATCGAAATGTGAAATATGGTAGACTACCACTCTCAGAAGTCGCAAAAAAAGAATATAATTATGAGGATAAGTTTGGAAAGTATGGCCGAGGAATTCTAAGAGATGAAGTACGTGGACGATTTGATTACGAAATAGTTAGTCCGAAGGGAAAAAAATTAAAAGGTCCTTGGATGATTTCTCAAGATGACTTTTATGAATTGGTAAGACAAGATAAAGTGCATTGGCCAGAAAATGGTGGTGTACCTAGAACTAAAATATACTTGAAAGATGCTATGAAAAATGGCCAGTTAGCAAATGACTTTTGGGGTGTAGATTTTGGTACAAATCAGAGAGCAAATACAGAAATTAAGGCATTATTTTCAACACGAATTTTTGATTTTTCAAAACCTACAAAGATGTTGAAAAATATTACAAATTTAGGATTACCAGAAGATGGCCTTATCCTCGACTTTTTCGCCGGTTCTGCAACTACTGCACACGCAGTCATGCAGTTGAATGCTGAAGACGGTGGCAATCGTAAGTATATTCTCTGTACGTTGGACGAGCAAGTGGCAGACAAGTCAGCTGCCAAGGAAGCTGGCTATGAAACCATCGACCAGATTTCTCGTGAGCGAATCCGTCGGGCTGCTAAAAAGATTCAGGAAGAGCATCCAGAAACAGTCGGCAAGCAAGATTTTGGCTTCAGGGCTTATAAGCTGGACACGTCAAACTTCAAGGATGTCAGCCAAACACCAGATAGCTTTAGCCAAGAAAGTCTATTTGACAGTATTTCCAACATCAAAGACGGTCGAACAGACCTTGACTTGCTCTTCCAGATTATGTTGACATGGGGTATGGAATTATCTCTTCCGATTGCGAAAACTCAGATTGACGGTACAGCTATTTATAATGTAGCAGATGGTGTCTTGGTTGCCTGCTTTGCGGATGAAATTTCAGAAAGCGTCCTCCGTCAAATTGCCAAAGAAGAACCACTCCGAGCAGTCTTCAAGGACGAATCTTTCGCCAACTCCGCAGCAAAAATCAACCTAGGCCAAATCTTCAAAGAAGAAGCACCAAATACCAAAGTGAAGGTGGTGTAGGGGATGGAAATAGGAAATCTTTTTGAAGGGCTGTCAATACTTTTTGGGCTTATCACTGCATTTCTTGCTTTCGTATTGGGAAAGCAGACAAGGCTTTATGAAGAAAAGATAACCATTTACTCGGAGTTAATGTATCTACTTGAAGATATTTTGAATATTGGAAAGTTATCTAAAGAAGATGTAATAAAGATTTACAACGAATTGAATAAATTGATTGCTAAATCATACTTCTTTACAAATAAAATAGTCTATCAGCAATTATTGGACTTTATTAAAAGTTTTGAAGAATATCAAAACAATAAATCCATTGGAACTAAGAGAGTTTTATACGAGACAAAGACACTTGTTGAAGTGCTTAAAATCGATGGTAAAATTTTTAGAGTCTTAACTAGATGTAAAGTATTACGATTGAAGGATAGATTTCAAAAAGAAGGAGGCAACCAATGAAACTTCAATTTAAGCAGCAGCAATTTCAGTTGGATGCGGTGGCCTCGGTTGTGGATGTTTTTGCTGGTCAGGGTAAACATAGCGGTTTTGATTACCACATGGATAAAGGTCAGGGAATGGGTGCGGAACTGGACATGAATTTTATCGGTTTCCGCAATGCTCCCATCCAACTTTCACAGGATACTATCAGCCAGCAGGTACGAAGTCAGCAGCTCCGCTATGGACTAAAACCATCCGAAAAACTATCTATCCAAAAAGTCGAAGGTCGTCCGTCTTACAATTTGACCATTGAGATGGAGACAGGGACAGGGAAGACCTATACTTATATCCGCACCCTGATGGAGCTCAACAAGCAGTATGGCTGGCTCAAGTTTATCATTGTGGTGCCGAGCATTGCCATTCGTGAGGGGGTGCTCAAGTCCTTTGAAATCATGGCGGACCATTTCCAGATGGAGTACGGCAAGAAACCTCGCTACTTTGTCTATGACTCTAGCCGTTTGGGAGAGCTGGACAAGTTTGCTAACTCCTCTGACATTCAGGTGATGATTATCAACTCACAAGCCTTTAATGCCACTGGAGCAGATGCCCGTCGTATTCACACCGAGCAGGAAAGTTTCCGCTGGAGAAAGCCCATCGATGTCATCGCGGCAACTAATCCGATTTTGATCATCGATGAGCCTCAGTCGGTTGAGGGGAAAAAGACTAAAGAACGCTTGGAGGACTTCAAGCCCCTATTTACCCTCCGCTACTCAGCGACCCATAAGGACAAGCACGATATGATTTATCGTCTGGATGCCTTGGACGCCTACAATAAAAAGTTGGTCAAGAAGATTGCCGTTAAGACCGTGGAGCAGACTTCTACCACAGGTACACAAGGCTACCTTTATCTGCAAGAACTAGTTCCGCAAAAATCAGGAGCACCCAAGGCTCGGATCGAGTTTGAGATGCGAACCAAGTCAGGTGATGTCAAGCGTGTAACCAAATTGGTTGAGCAAAATTTTGCCCTCTTTGAAGAGTCAGGCAACCTACCAGCCTATCAAGATGGTTGGACCTTGAGTCATTTTGATGCGCGTGAGGGTGAAAATTCCATTCAAATCGGTGCCAATCGCAAACTCCATGTGGGCGAAGTGATTGGGGAAACCAACGAAGATGACATTCGTCGTATCCAGATTCGGGAAACCATTGCCAGTCACCTGCAAAAAGAAGAAGGCCTATATAAACGAGGTATCAAGGTGCTGTCCCTCTTCTTCATCGATGAAGTTGCCAAGTACAAGTGCTACGACGAGCAAAATGATGCCTACAATGGCACCTATGCCCAGATGTTTGAAGAAGAGTATGAAGCCCAGGTCAAGGCCTTGTTGGCAGATCCCAACCTCCATGGCAGCAACTTTTGGCACTACCTAAATAATCATCAGGAAGGCAATCCTGTTCACGCAGGTTATTTCTCCGTTGATAAGGTGAAAAAATCGGACAAGGTCAAGTTTGTGGACTACAAATCGGCAACTGAGAAGAGAAACAACCAATCCAACGATAAGGATGCTTTTGATTTGATTATGAAGGACAAGGAGCGTCTGCTGTCCTTTGATGAGCCAGTACGCTTTATCTTCTCCCACTCAGCCCTTAAAGAAGGCTGGGACAATCCTAATGTCTTCCAGATTTGTACTCTGAAAAATACGGGTACGGAGACAGAAAAACGGCAAAAGATTGGTCGTGGGATGCGTCTTGCTGTTGACCAAAAAGGGGTTCGACAGGATGAGGAACTCTTAGGAGCTGATGTTCATAACATTAACAAATTGACCGTCATTGCCAATGAAAGCTATGAAGATTTTGCTAAGAACTTGCAAAGAGAACTCAAGGAGATCTTGGCTGATCGACCAAGCAAGGTGGAAGTGGATCTTTTTGTCAATAAGGTCTTGGAAAATGAAGCAGGTCAAAAACTGACTGTCACTAAGGAAGTAGCTAAAAAGATTGTACATCAGCTTATTCAACAAAAATACATTGACGGCGAGGATAATTTAACAGCGACTTACTTTGAGCAAAAGGAAACAAGTCAGTTTGTTCTATCTGAAAATCTGGCTGGCTATGAAGTGGCTGTAAAAGATATCTTGGAGTCTATTTACGATGCCAATTGTTACCAGATTGAGCGTGAAAATGATTCGGAAGTTGTCTTTGCTAGAGAAATCAATCATGATAACTACAATCGTCAAGAGTTTAAACGTCTGTGGGAAAGCATTCATCACAAGTCCACCTATTATGTGGAGTTTGACGATGAGGAATTGATTGAAAAATCGGTCAAGGTTATCAATGAGGCTCTCTTTGTCAAAAAGCCTAGCTATATGATTACAGAGGCTGAGGCTAGGGAAATGAAGGCTGAACAAGGTTTAGATTTCAAGGTCAATAAGGACGGAAAACGTCAGGCTGAGCTAGACAAGTCTTCTATTCAACTCCGCTATGATTTACTAGGTGAAATTGCCAGTCGCACGGAGTTGAAACGGAAAACAGTTGCCAATATCCTGAAACAGATTTCACCAAGCAAGTTTGATATGTTTGCCTTTAACCCTGAGGCATTTATCCAACGAACAAGCCGCCTGATCAATGAGCAAAAGGCCAGTCAGGTGATTGAGCATATACGTTACAATATCTTGGAGGAAACCTTTGATAGCTCTGTCTTTACAGACAATCCAGAAAGCGGGAAATTGTCGGACAAACGAATACTGGAATCGCAAAAAGGAGTCTATAACTATGTGAAGGTTGATTCGGATACGGAAAAGAAATTTAAAGAAGAGTTGGATCAATTTGAAGATGTCATGGTCTATACTAAGTTGCCAAGCAGATTCAAGATTTCAACACCATTGGGTGATTACAACCCTGACTGGGCCATTGCCTTCCGAGATGGTTCGGTCAAGCATGTTTACTTTGTAGCTGAAACCAAAGGTTCAATGTCAACCTTGCAATTGAAGGGGGCAGAGTTGGCTAAGATTGAGTGTGCTAAGGCCCACTTCAAAGCCTTGAAGGAAAAAGGATTGATTGCGGACGATCGGATTTACGATGTGGTTGATTCTTATGAGAAACTCCTTGAAATTGTGAGGGGATATGATTGATTTTTTTATACTACTCATTAAATATTGGTATATTACTTTACCAGTTTTGGTTATTATTGGAGTGCTGCAACAGGATGATAATAAAGAAAAGGAAAAATCAAAACAGCCACAGTCTAGCTCTCCAGCAGACCGTGAGAATATTAGTAAAGTCAGCCGAAAGGAATCTTTTCCAATTCGCAGTTTGACAGCCTATATTTCAGAAGGTAATCAACTCATTTCCTTGGCAAGGGATTGGGTAATTGGTCTTGATGAACCTTATCATACCAATTATCAAACTAGGGACAAGCTAAATGAGGGTTATGCTATTGTGGAAAAACTAGAGCACTTGGCTGCTGAAGTTAATGCCATTACTCTTGAAGATTTAGGAATGGGAATACTAGATGTTCAAATAGGCGTCGTACTGTTCGTGGATGAATTTAGATATCAGGTTGAAAAGCGAGATCCGGAGAAAAAAGGGATGCTTTCTGATTCCTATGAGTTTAATGAAGATGGGACGAGGAGAGATTTTATCAAGGAAAGTATTGATAGAATTCATATTACTTACGGTGCAAAAAATTTGGAGACTGTCCGTTTGGAATTGAATGAGGTAGCTGAAAATGCAACCAGTTGGATTGAAATGCTAGATGATTCTTCATCGAATGAGATACTTTCAAGAGATCGACTAAATTATGGATATACAATTATTTCAAAAATGAAGGCTTTAAAAGAAGACCTTCATTCGGGGATTATCCAAGGGTTTTCAGATTTACAAAGACTCAATTTGATTACACGATTAGAAAAAATGATAGATTCTTTTTCACATGAAGTTGAGTTCCGTGATCCTGATAAACACCAATTGATTCGACTTTTGGATAATGATAAAGAACTCTTGGCTTTACATCTTCAAGTTATTAAGTATACAAATTTGATTTTTGATAATATTATGACTAGAGATATTCATCAAGAATTATTGGCTGAGCACACTGCACATTATCAATTATATGAAGAAGTCATTGAGAGACTGGTTAGAATGTATCTTTCGCCAGATTTATTTGAAGGAAAACCAGTTCAATTGGAAGATGTTATTGAGTTTATGACAGACTATTTGTCATTCCAAAAGCAAGCTATCCAACATTTGAATCGAGATGAAGTCAGAGAATATATGATTTCAAGGAGATTACTAGATAATAAGATGGCTCAATATGACTATAAAAATCTTCTGTAAGAAAAGTGTTCAGAAAGAAGTTCACAGATTATCTTCAGATAATTTTGAGTGGTGTGGCAAATTTTTTTATCTTATCAAACTAGACAAACCCAAAGTGTATTGGAGGCAAGTCAATGAGCTATCGAAATTTAAAATCAAGTGATCGGTCCTTCATTTATGGACAAACGAACCGTTTGATAAATCAAATGAATAAAAATGCTGAATACTTGGGGACTGTCCAAGCATACGAAGCAGCTAAATCGAGAATGAACGAGGCCTATTTGGCTATGGAACTTGAAGATGACCCAGAAAAAAAGCTTCGTTTGGCTAAATTAGTTGAAAAATATACTGCTCAAGCCCAGACTATCTTAGATAATTGGGAAGATGAGAATTGCAGAGCAGAAAAAGTAACTAGAAATGTGAAGTTTATCTTGTGGCTTGTTTTGTTGGTCACAGTTAGTTTTCTATTTCCTGTAAATATTTTGATTTTCATTCTCTTTGCTTTCTGGTTCTATCGCAATTATTTTAGCCCCAAAAGAAAGTGTCGGTTATATCAAACTGTCAAAGTTCAATCGGAAATGACAGATGAGGAAACTTATGAAGACTGGCTAACAAAAAGAATAGTGGAGCTTAACAAGGACAAGCGCGATTGGATTGAAGACATACTTTCAAGGTATGGAGACTTGGATGAGGTTGCGTCAGGTCTGAGACAAATCAGTGAAATCGATAAAGAAGCTGGTAGAAAGATTCTTAACCGTTATCGAAATATGTTATCAGATATTGAAAAGCTTCCAGATTCGGATCAGAAAAACTATTATTTGGATTTTCATCAAGAAATAATTTCTGATTTGGAGGACATTTTTCCACAACTTCATATCGAATAAAGTAAAACGGAAGCAGCTGTTCAAAACTGTTTCCGTTTTTTCTTTATTCATCAATCGCGAAGACCAGGACCATAATTTGGATAAATGTAAATCCTAAAATAAATGGCAGTGCTGCCCATGAAATAACATCGATCATTTCATTGACAACGACTGTTGGTCGAGTAAAAATGTCCCAGGAATTCAGTCGAGCATAGCGACCAATATGGATTGCAAAACTAGAGAGAAAGGACAGGCCGCCAATTAGGACTAGGCGGAGCCAATAGGATTTGATGGCAAAAGCGGAGAAGATAAGTCTTAAACTTTCCACACCGCTCATGACCCCAAAGAAAATACTTGGGACATAAAGCATAAATAGAATCATACTTTCTCGTTGCCATAGAACTGTGTTGGCAAAGTGCATATGAACAATATCTGTCACCATGTAAAATGTGTTTGGATAAAAGAAAAGCCAAAGGACAGCGGTGATGAATTTGATGAATCCATTTTTAGAAAAATGGGTCAGAATAGCAAAATCTAATGAAACCAAGGCCAAAAACATATTCCAAGTTAAATCAGGTGCCTTGATACCGTAACGATAGAGTCCAGTAGCAATAACAAGGAAGAATAGGTGGATAAGACAATTTTTCTTAGTAAACATAGCATACCTCTTTCTATTCGGATTACAGTATAGTATAGCATAGATGGAAGAAGAATAACAATGAGAACCATTTTGTGATTTAGCTGAAAATATGATAAAATGAAGTATTGTCAATAACAGGGTTTCATTTGCTCTGAATTTGAAAGGAAAAAAAGCATGACAAAAACACCGTTTTATATCACTACACCGATTTATTATCCGTCTGGAAAACTTCATATCGGTTCAGCTTACACGACCATTGCCTGTGATGTATTGGCTCGTTACAAACGCCTTATGGGGCATGATGTCTATTATTTAACAGGTCTTGATGAGCACGGTCAAAAGATTGAGGAGAAGGCAAAAGAGGCTGGATTAACTCCACAAGCTTATGTAGATGGCATGGCGGTCGGAGTGAAAGAACTTTGGAAACTTCTTGATATTTCATATGATAAGTTTATTCGCACAACAGACGATTACCATGAACAAGTGGTGGCAGATGTTTTTGAAAAATTGCTAGCGCAAGATGATATTTACTTGGGTGAATATTCCGGTTGGTACTCTGTATCAGACGAGGAATTCTTCACTGAAAGCCAATTGGCAGAGGTATTCCGTGATGAAAATGGTAAGGTAACAGGTGGGATTGCTCCAAGTGGACATGAGGTTGCTTGGGTATCAGAAGAGTCCTACTTCCTCCGCCTCAGCAAATATCAAGATAAATTGGTTGAATTCTTCAATGCTCACCCAGACTTTATCCAACCTGATGGTCGAATGAATGAAATCATGAAAAACTTCATCGAGCCAGGCTTGGAAGATTTGGCAGTATCCCGTACATCCTTTACATGGGGAGTACCTGTTCCGTCTAATCCAAAACACGTTGTTTACGTATGGATAGATGCTCTGCTTAACTATGCGACAGCCTTGGGCTATGGTCAGGAAGAAACAGCCAACTATGACAAGTTCTGGAATGGAACTGTTTACCACATGGTTGGAAAAGACATTCTTCGCTTCCATTCCATTTACTGGCCAATCATGCTCATGATGTTGGATATGAAGTTGCCAGACCGCTTGGTTGCTCATGGCTGGTTTGTCATGAAAGATGGCAAGATGTCCAAGTCTAAGGGCAATGTGGTCTATCCAGAAATGCTGGTCGAACGTTTCGGCTTGGATCCACTTCGTTACTACCTCATGCGTAGTCTGCCAGTTGGCTCTGACGGCACCTTCACACCAGAAGATTACGTTGGTCGTATTAACTACGAACTGGCCAACGACCTTGGAAACTTGCTCAACCGTACGGTTGCTATGATTAACAAGTATTTCGGCGGTCAGGTACCAACCTTTGTTGCTAACGTGACTGATTTTGATGCGGACTTGGCGGCAGTAGTAGCTGACAACTTGGCAAGCTACCACAAGTATATGGAAGCTGTTGACTATCCACGCGCTTTGGAAGCTGTTTGGAATATCATCTCCCGTACCAACAAGTACATCGATGAAACTGCACCTTGGGTCTTGGCTAAGGACGAAGCGGACCGTGACAAGTTGGCAGCAGTCATGGCTCACTTAACAGCAGGTCTTCGTGTGGTGGCTCACCTCATTCAGCCATTTATGATGACCACTTCAAATGCTATTATGGAACAACTTGGTTTGGGAACAGAATTTGACCTTGAAAATCTCGACTTTGCAGGTCTTCCAGCAGGTTTGACCGTAGTCGCAAAAGGCACGCCTATCTTCCCACGTCTGGATATGGAAGAGGAAATCGCCTATATCCAAGCCCAAATGGGTGGCAGCTCTGCTATTTCCCAAGAGGAAGAAAAAGAGTGGAACCCAGCTGACGTGGAACTCAAAAACGAAAAAGCTGCGATCAAGTTCGAGGACTTCGACAAGGTGGAAATCCGCGTGGCCGAAGTCAAGGAAGTAGCCAAAGTGGAGGGTTCTGACAAGCTGCTCAAATTCCGCCTGGACGCAGGTGATGGCGAAGACCGCCAAATCTTGTCTGGTATCGCCAAGTACTATCCAAATGAGCAAGAGTTGGTCGGCAAGAAAGTCCAAATCGTTGCCAACCTCAAGCCACGTAAGATGATGGGCTTGCTCAGCCAGGGCATGATCCTATCAGCCGAACACGACGGCAACTTAACCCTCTTAACAGTCGACCCATCTGTGCCAAACGGCAGTCAGATTGGGTAAATTCACAACACTCAGCACAGCTGGGTGTTTTTTTGCGAACTAATAAAGAAAGGAGGTTTTATGTTAGTTGCACTTGATGAAGATGGACAAGTTTTTAATGTCTTGGAAAATCCTGCGCCGCAAGGTCGCTATTCTTGTCCAGGTTGTGGAGGCCTGGTTCGATACAAATCCGGAAAAGTTCTGCGTTCGCACTTTGCCCATGTCACCCTGCGGGACTGCCACTATTTTTCCGAGAATGAGTCTGCACAGCATCTGTCCCTCAAGTCTTGTCTGTACAGGTGGTTAGTCAATGCTGAACGAGTTGAACTTGAAAAATGCCTGCCTAGTATAGGTCAGATAGCGGACTTATTTGTCAATGATCGTTTAGTCTTGGAAGTCCAATGTTCTAGTCTGCCGATTTCTCGTTTGCAGCTGAGGACGCAAGCCTATCGTGAGGCTGGTTATCAGGTTCTTTGGTTGCTTGGTAAGGATTTGTGGCTCAAGGAACGACTGACTAATTTGCACAAGCAATTTCTCTCTTTTAGTATGAATATGGGGTTTCACCTCTGGGAATTGGATGACGAGAAAAAAGAATTGCGGCTCCGTTACCTTATTCATGAAGACTTACGAGGTAAGGTCCACTGTCTGACAAAGGTTTTTCCATTTGGCGAGGGAAATTTATTAGACATCTTGCGTCTGCCCTTTGCAAAGCAAATTCTATCTAGCATGACTTGTCCAATGGATGAAGATTTGCCTCACTACATTGCACAACAGCTTTATTTCAAATCTCCCAAATGGCTCGCCCTGCAAGCAGAGGCTTATGGACGTGGAGAAAATCTACTGACCAAGACAGCATTAGACTGGTTTCCCCACATCCGACTGCCCCGCTCTGCCATTGGCTTTGCCCAGATACAAGTAAATTTGAACTCGGTTTACCAGGACTTTGATAGCTATTATATTAGGGTTAAAGACAAGAGAAATCAAGTCCTTTATCCACCGGTTATTTACCTTAAAAAATAATGCAACCGTTCTCACTTCCCGTTGGAAAGTGGGGCATTTTTATGTTAAAATATGAAATACGGAGGATTTATTATGTCTAAACAACGTCAAGAAATTGAAGAAAAATACCAGTGGGATTTGACCACTATTTTTCCAACCGATGAAGCTTGGGAAGAAGAATTAGCTTCATTACAAGCAGAAACAGAAGCGACAAAGGATTTTGCTGGCCACTTGCTTGATTCGGCTAAAAGTCTCTTAGATATTAGTGAAACACAACTCGGTCTCATGCGTCGCATTGAAAAACTCTATGTCTATGCGTCTATGAAGAACGACCAAGATACGCGTGAAGGCAAATACCAGGAATTTCAGGCTAAAGCCATGGGCTTGTATTCGGTCTTTTCACAGGCTTTTGCCTTCTATGAGCCTGAATTTATGGCCATTACTGAGGAGCAGTTGAAAGCATTCATGGATGAAGAGCCAACCTTGGTGCAGTACAGCCATCAATTTGAAAAACTCTTAGCAGCTAAGGACCACGTTTTGTCACAAGAAATTGAAGAAGTATTGGCAGCTACGAGTGAGATTTTCGAATCTCCAGCTGAAACCTTCTCTGTTTTGGATAATGCAAGTATCCTATTCCCTGAAATTGCGGATGAAGAGGGACATTTGGTACCACTTTCTCACGGTAACTATATCCACTTTATGGAGTCTAAAAACCGCGACGTCCGTCAAGAAGCATATGAGGCCATGTACGGAACCTATGAGCAGTTCCAGCATACCTACGCTAAGACTCTGCAGTCTAATGTTAAGGTCAATAACCTGAAAGCACGTTTACGGAAGTACGACTCAGCCCGTCACGCATCACTTGCAGCCAATTTTATTCCAGAATCTGTTTACGATATATTAGTGGAGGCAGTCAACAAGCACCTCCCGCTCTTGCACCGTTATATCAATTTGCGTAAGAAACTCTTGGGTATTGATGACTTGAAGATGTACGATATGTACACACCATTGTCAGATTTTAGCACCAAGATTTCCTATGAAGATGCACTCAAGAAATGCCAAGAAACCTTGGAAATTTTTGGTGAGGATTATTCGGCTATTGTGAAGGAAGCCTTCGAAAATCGTTGGATTGACGTCCATGTCAATGAAGGAAAACGCTCAGGAGCATATTCAGGTGGTGCCTACGACACCAACGCCTTCATGCTTCTCAACTGGCAGGATAATTTGGATAATATGTACACCCTTATCCATGAAACAGGGCATTCTCTTCACTCTATGTTGACTCGTAAGACTCAACCCTATGTCTATGGTCATTATTCACTTTTCTTAGCTGAAATTGCGTCAACAACCAATGAAAATCTTTTGACAGAAAAACTCTTGGCAGAAGTAGAAGATGACAAGGAACGCTTTGCTATTCTTAACCATTACCTAGATGGTTTCCGTGGCACAGTCTTCCGTCAGACACAATTTGCCGAGTTTGAACAAGCTATCTATAAGGCAGACCAGGAAGGTCAAGTCTTGACGGCTGATTTCCTAAATGAATTGTACGGTCAGACAAACGAGAAATACTACGGACTTTCTGCAGAAGAAAATCCAGAAATCCAGTTTGAGTGGGCTCGCATTCCACACTTCTATTACAATTTCTATGTCTATCAATATGCGACAGGTTTTGCGGCAGCATCAGCTCTTGCAAACAAGATTGTCAATGGTAGTCCAGAAGACAAAGAAAACTATCTCAACTACTTAAAGGCTGGTAGCTCAGATTATTCCCTCAACGTCATTGCAAAAGCAGGTGTAGATATGACCAAGGAAGACTATCTTAATGATGCTTTCAAAGTTTTTGAAGTTCGTTTGGAAGAATTAGAAGCTCTCGTTGAGAAAGGTGTGCACCTCTAATATGATTTCCTATAAACGTTCGATTGTCATTCCCAGTGTGATTAGCCTTGTTCTAATCTTGCTGGGTCTTGGTGGTTTGACCAGACCTGAGCCATCTATGGGAAGTGTCGTCTATTTGATATTCTTACAACCTTTGCTGGTTTATTTATATATATTGAGAAAGCAAAAAGCTGTTTTTATCTTGACAAATCAGTACCTAGAATTTCAAGAACACTTTTGGAGTGAACGCAAGCGCCATTCGTTAGAAGAGATTGCGGAGATTCGATACATAGTTTCTCTTGTCTATCGTGGCTATCAGTCGAAACGTCTGCGAATTATAGGAAATAAGGGAGCACTACTTGCAGTCGTCAATTTGAATAAGCTTGATGGTGCAGATTTTAATGATATATACCATTTTGTAGAGCAAGTAGCACCGTATATAAAATGGGACTTTTCAAATTCATAAAGTGGAGGTACTATGTTAACGGAAGAACTGCTACAGGATATTTTTGAACTGGCGGACCTCATGTCAAATGGAGATCGAGAACTGTTTATTACATTAAGGGAAGTTGTTTTTGCGACTGATCCAAATAAAATTCTCGATGATATGGAACGCATTTTGGATCCGATAACCTTTGATCAATTTATTGCTAAGGTCGGTGAGTCGGAAAAAGAAAATCTTTGGTTAATTTTGATGACCTTGTTGGAAAATGGGGAGTATATTTGTGTAAGAAATCATAACGAACAACTGACTGATTTTATCCATCACTTCGATCGACTTCAACATGTTCGATCAGCAGGTATATCCCTAGCTTTAGATTCTGATGGGCTTGTACCAACAGCAACTATTCCAGAGTGGGCAGCAGTGATTGATCGTAAATATGGTAATGAAGGTTATTGTCTTGGCGCTGTGGATATAAATTCGGATTCGTATGTTTTATTCTTCAATCAAAGAACTCAATTTGAACGCATTCAAGAGTTAGCGCAAAATGTGGGATACACTATTAAATTGGCCGAACAATTGTCATGAAAGCAGGGAAACCTGCTTTTTGATTGATTTGAGAACAAAATTGTCCTAGTCTATGATATAATTGACTTTATGGTTGAATCTTACTCAAAAAATGCAAACCACAATATGCGCCGTCCTGTCGTTAAGGAAGAAATTGTGGACTTTATGCGAACACGTCAGGCGCAAAATACAGGGTTTTTGAAAGAACTGGAAGAGTTTGCTCGTCAAGAAAATATTCCAATTATTCCACATGAAACAGTTGCTTTCTTTCGGATTTTGATGCAAACCTTGCAGCCTCAAGAAATATTAGAAATTGGGACAGCTATTGGTTTTTCAGCACTATTAATGGCTGAGAACAGTCCAAAATCACACGTTACAACCATCGATCGAAATGAAGAAATGATTGGTTTTGCTAAGGAGAACTTTGCAAAATACGACTACCGTCAGCAGATTGATTTACTTGAAGGGGAAGCAATGGATTTGTTACCAACTCTCCCTGATGATACCTATGACTTTGTCTTCATGGACTCTGCTAAGTCTAAATACATTGTCTTTTTACCTGAAGTATTGAAAAAGGTAAAAGTTGGTGGTTTGATTGTTCTTGATGATATTTTTCAGGGTGGTGATATCGCAAAGGACATTAAGGAAGTTCGTAGAGGACAACGAACCATCTACAGGGGTCTACAACGCTTGTTTCAGGCAACCTTAAATCATCCAGATTTGACTGCTAGTTTGGTTTCAATGAGCGATGGATTACTGATGATTCGTAAGAATAGTGCTAATATTACCCTTGAAATAGAAGGTTAGTGTAAAATAATTCTCGGAAAAACGTTTACAGGTTTTCAAAACAAAAAAAGTCCTATATCCTAGGAAATGCGTAAATAACCTAGAAGGATATAGAACCTATGACTATTGTAACAGAGATTTGTGAAATTTTAAAGAGGAGTGTTCATTTGGCTGATTTTGACAAGGGTGTCATGCAGTTGATGAGCCAAGTGATGACGGACTCAGTGACAGAAGCCTTGGAGCGTTTGGATAGGGACATCATTCAGCCTTATTTGGTGGATGGTTGGGAGATAGATCGCTTAGAAGAGCGACAGTTTACCTTTCTGTTTGGTAAGGTGAGTTTTCATCGTCGTCGATTGCGAAAAGCAGGGCAGAAGAGTTTTCTCCCTTTGGATAAGGCAATTGGTTTGAATCCCAGGGAACGGTATAGCCCTAATTTTAACGAGAAACTCAGCCTTTTAACAACAGGGATGACCTTCCGTCAGGCCTCTACGAGCTTGGAGCTATTGACGGACATTAAAATGAGTCATCAAGGGATTCACAATCTGGTTCAACGGGTTGGTGAGAAGCTATTAGCCAGTCAAGTTGAGCCTGAAGAGACTGAGTTGAGACGCCCGGAATTTCTCTTTATAGAAGGTGATGGCGTCTGGATTGGCAGTCAAGACAAAGGCAAACACTTGGAGTTGAAACGAGGCTACATTCATGAAGGTGTGAGCCGAACTGGTAAGCGTGGGGAGCTGATTAACCCGGTTTATTTCGGCTGTTTTGGGAGTAGTAAGGATTTGTTTACCCAAATGAGCGACTATCTGCAGACGCATTATGACCTGAGACATACGGTGATTATTGCCAATAGTGACGGTGGTTCCGGCTATGAAGCCAGTAAGTTTGAAGGCATACTTGGGCGTTACAAGAGCTTTGATTACTGTCTTGATTCCTACCACGTCATGAAGCACGTTACAGGCAAGCTAGGTTTTGATAAGGGCTTGTTAGAAGCGGTTCGGATGAGTGTGAAGGCTTATGATTGTGAGCAATTGACCTTGATTTTTGACACGGCAGAATCTGTTTTAGAAGATGAAAAACAGCTTGAAAAGCTCTTAGCTGTCAAGTCTTATTTGACCAACAATTGGAAGGCAATTAAGCCCCTAAAATTGCGTAATTTGGGCATTAGCGACGGTGTTGGAACCTGTGAAGGCGGACACCGCTATTACAGCTATCGCATTAAGAAACAAGGACAAAACTGGCGAAAACAAGGAGCGAGTCATTTGGTTGCCATTATGACAGCCCAGAAGAATGGGACTTTTGAAGCATTGTATCGTAGCTCTAGCCCACATCAAGCCTTTAGTGATGACCTTGTCATCAGTATGCGACAAGTGCTCAAAAAGCTACAGCACGAGCCACATAGAGTACCTCGGGCAAGTATTACTTTGAACGGTGCCACCAGCACTCCAATTGGTCAACTCAAGAAATGGATCTAGGACTTTGAGAAACTTTCCGAGAGAAACTTGACACAAACAAATAGAAGAAATTTAAGAAATTTTAAAGCTTTTGTGTTATAATATAGAGGTTATTGAATTAAAGGAGACAGTTTTTCAATGAAGAAAACTAAAAAATTTCTTGCAGGAGCGGTAACTTTATTGGCTGCTGCAACTTTAGCAGCATGTTCATCAAGTGCCGATAAAGATATCATTACTATGAAAGGTAATACTATTTCTGTTTCAGAATTTTATGACCAAGTGAAATACAATTCTCAAGCACAACAAATATTGCTTTCCATGATTATTAGTGATGTTTTTGAAAAAGAATACGGTGATAAAGTTTCTGCTCAAGAAGTAGATGATGCATATAACGATATGGCAGAGCAGTATGGTGACTCTTTTGCCTCTGCACTTGCATCAGCTGGTTTGACTGAGGAGACATATAAAGATCAAATCCGTACAAACAAATTGGTTGAATACGCAGTTAAGAAAGCTGCAGAAAAAGAGTTAACAGATGATGCATATAAGACTGCTTATGAAGCTTATACACCAGAAGTAACTGCTCGTATTATCAAGTTAGATGATGAGACTAAAGCAAAAGAAGTACTTGCATCTGCACAAGCAGAGGGCGCAGATTTTGCTCAATTAGCGAAAGACAATTCTACGGATACTGATACAAAAGATGATGGTGGAAAAATTACATTTGACTCAGCTTCAACGACTGTTCCAACTGAAGTTCAAACTGCAATCTTTGCATTGGATGCTGGTCAAGTCGGTGCATCAGTTGTATCCGTTTTGGATACATCAACATATACTACAAGCTACTATGTTGTAAAATTAGAGTCTAAGACTGAGAAATCTGATAACTGGGAAGATTACAAAGACAAATTGAAAGAAATCATTCTTGCTGAAAAACAAGCAGATTCTACTTTTATTTCTAACGTCATTAAGACTGCGCTCCAAGACGCGAATGTGAAAGTAAAAGACTCAGCATTCCAAAACTTGTTGTCACAATACATCACAACTGAAGTAAGTAGTTCATCTACTGAATCTTCAACAGAATCGTCATCATCAACGACTGAATCTAGTTCATCTGGTGAATAATGAACAACATATATTAAGATTAAATACTTGACACCTTAGTTCAGAAAATTGGCGGTTGTTGCGAGCCATCTAAGCCAAGTATTTTGCTACTTAATACTACAATTGAATAGTGGAACCTGGACTCACAGTTTAGCCAATCTTTCTCATGAGAAATGCTTTACTGCTGAATACTGGTTCTTAAATGAGAATGACAAGTCATTGAATGAAGGTGGTACCGCGGTTCTTCGCCCTTCGTTTGATTTCTTGTTATTTTTTTGAGGTGATTATGAAACAATTTCTAGTGAAACAACGGTTTACGTTTGGCGGTGAAAAATTTGATATCCAAGATAATTTTGGACAATTGTCCTATCAAGTTAAAGGAAGTTTTTTAGAAATTCCGAAACGATTTACTGTCACCAATGACCAAGGTATTGAAATTTGTCAGATTACGAAAAAAGTATTTTCTTTCCTGCCTCAATTTACTATTGACATGGCTGATGGTCATTCTTTCTATTTACAAAAGAAATTGACATTTTTTAAAGACCGGTATACGGTCGAAAATTTAGGTTTGCTTTTAGAAGGCAATATTTGGGACCTTGATTTTCGTTTGAGGACTCCGGATGGTCAACTAGTTGCTGAAATTTCCAAAGAACTTTTTCATTTAACTTCCCATTATTCTGTAACGGTTGTAGATAATGATTATGCTGATTTAGTTATTTCTTTAGTAGTTGCCATTGACTATGTGGAAATGATGGAAGCTGCATCTAGTTCTTAATAGTTTATCACTGAAAGTTTTTCTAAAAACAAGCAATCTATTGGTGTCGGTTCCTGTTCCCTGGAACCATATGTGTTTTGAAAACAAATTGAAATTTTTAACAAAGGAATGGTTTGGTTAGGTTATTTTCGAATAAAAGCCAAGCTAAAAACAAATGAAAGGAAACGTTCAATTTAGATAATTTTCTGAATTGAACGCGAGCTAAAAGCGTCGAGAAATCATAGACAGCTTAGTGCGCTGGCGCACAGCGTTGGTCTTCTATTTTCTTCTCGCTTTCTTAACGCTCTTGGTATCTTAATTATGCATCAATTATCTTCTGCTCAAATCCGTCAAATGTGGTTGGATTTCTGGAAATCTAAGGGGCACGCGGTTGAGCCTTCTGCAAATCTTGTTCCGGTGAATGATCCGACTTTGCTTTGGATTAACTCTGGTGTGGCAACTCTTAAAAAGTATTTTGATGGTTCTGTGATTCCCGATAACCCACGTATCACTAACGCTCAAAAATCAATTCGTACCAACGATATCGAAAATGTTGGTAAAACTGCTCGTCACCATACTATGTTTGAAATGCTTGGGAATTTCTCTATTGGAGATTATTTCCGTGATGAAGCAATTGAATGGGGTTTTGAATTGCTAACTAGCCCGGAATGGTTTGGTTTTCCCAAAGAAAAATTGTACATGACATATTATCCAGATGATAAAGATTCATATAATCGTTGGATTGCACTTGGTGTGGAACCAAGTCACTTGATTCCACTGGAAGACAATTTCTGGGAAATTGGTGCTGGCCCTTCTGGTCCAGATACAGAAATCTTCTTTGACCGTGGTACTGAATTTGACCCTGAGAATATCGGTGTTCGTCTTTTGGAAGAAGATATTGAAAATGACCGTTACATCGAGATTTGGAATATTGTACTGTCACAATTTAACGCTGATCCAGCAGTTCCTCGTTCAGAATATAAAGAATTACCTAATAAAAATATTGATACGGGTGCAGGTTTAGAACGTTTAGCAGCTATTTTCCAAGGAGCTAAAACAAACTTTGAGACTGACCTCTTCTTGCCTATTATTCGTGAAGTTGAAAAACTATCTGGTAAAACATACGATCCAGATGGTGATAACATGAGTTTCAAAGTAATTGCGGACCATATTCGTGCTCTTTCATTTGCCATTGGAGATGGTGCTCTCCCTGGTAATGAGGGACGTGGCTACGTTCTCCGTCGTCTTCTCCGTCGTGCTTCAATGCATGGTCAACGTTTGGGGATTTCTGGACCATTTTTATATAAGTTAGTTGAAATTGTGGGTCACATTATGGAGAGCTACTATCCTGAAGTACTTGAAAAACGTGACTTTATTGAAAAGATTGTGAAACGCGAGGAAGAGACTTTTGCCCGTACCATTGATGCTGGTAGTGGTCACTTAGATCAATTATTGGCTCAGTTAAAAGAGGCAGGGAAGGATACACTTGAAGGTAAGGATATCTTTAAACTGTATGATACATATGGTTTCCCAGTGGAGTTAACTGAAGAATTGGCTGAAGATGCAGGATATAAAATTGACCACGAAGGTTTTAAAGCTGCGATGAAAGAGCAACAAGATCGTGCGCGTGCAGCAGTTGTCAAAGGTGGTTCAATGGGAATGCAAAATGAAACATTGGCTGGAATTACAGAATCTTCAACTTTTGTATACGGGCAAACCAAGCTTGACGCGACATTATCTGTGATCATTGCAGAAAATGAGCGTACAGAAGCAGTTTCAGAAGGTCAAGCATTATTAGTATTCAATCAAACGCCGTTTTATGCAGAGATGGGTGGTCAGGTAGCCGATCATGGTGTTGTTAAAAATGCCACTGGCGATATTGTTGCGACTGTCCTTGATGTTCAAAAAGCACCAAACGGGCAACCATTGCATAAGGTTGAGCTTCATGCTAGCATTTCACTTGGTCAGGTGTATACACTTGAGCTTGATACAAATCGTCGCAATGGTGTAGAGAAGAACCATACCGCAACTCACTTGCTCCATGCAGCTCTTCACAATATCATTGGTGAACACGCAACACAGGCTGGTTCCTTGAATGAGCAAGACTTCCTACGCTTTGACTTCACTCACTTTGAAGCAGTTACGGCAGAAGAACTTCGTCGCATTGAAGAAGAAGTCAATGAACAAATCTGGAATGCTATTCCTGTTGTGACAGTAGAGACTGATATTGATACTGCTAAAGAAATGGGAGCTATGGCACTCTTTGGAGAAAAATATGGTAAAGAAGTTCGAGTTGTTACAATTGGTGATTATTCTATCGAACTTTGTGGTGGTACACATGTTAGCAATACGTCTGAAATCGGTATCTTCAAGATTTTAAAAGAAGAGGGTATTGGATCAGGTACTCGCCGTATCATCGCAGTAACTGGCCGTGAAGCCTTCTTTGCCTATCGTGACCAAGAAGATGCTTTGAAAGAAGTAGCGGTGACTATCAAATCCCCACAAATCAAGGAAGTACCAAACAAGGTTGCAAGTCTTCAAGAACAAGTTCGTGAATTGCAAAAAGAAAATGCTTCTCTGAAAGAAAAAGCAGCCGCAGCTGCAGCTGGTGATGTATTCAAAGATGTGAAAGAAGCTAACGGAGTGCGCTTTATTGCCAGCCAAGTGCAAGTTTCGGATGCGGGTGCTCTCCGTACATTTGCGGACAACTGGAAACAAAAAGACTACTCAGATGTATTGGTGCTGGTCGCTTCTATCGGTGACAAGGTCAATGTCCTTGTAGCTAGCAAATCAAGTAATGTACATGCTGGTAATCTTATCAAAGTTCTTGCGCCTATCGTAGCAGGTCGTGGTGGTGGTAAGCCAGACATGGCCATGGCAGGTGGTAGTGATGCTTCTGCAATCCAAACACTCTTAAACAGTGTAGCTGAAAACCTATAATGTCTTATGCCAAGCTCCATTGGGAGTTTGGTTTTTTCAATGGCTTGTGATACAATGGAGGAAATCCATCAACAAAAGGGAAAAGATATGAATTTATTATTTGTAATCGATGATGCTTATGTTGAACAGCTTAAAGTAGTCTTATACTCCATCGTTCAACAGATGCCAAAACAGGCGTTTCAGGTGTTCTTAATGCAGCAGGTTCTTTTGAAAAAGCACTCTGAAATCAAGCGTTTTGTGGAGAAGCTGGGAATGACTTATCATCCAATCGTGGTCGGAGAGGATGCTTTTGCAAGTGCTCCTACAACAGACCGGTATCCTCAAACCATTTATTACCGTCTTCTTGCACATGAATTTTTACCAGAAGAAGTGGATAAAGTCCTTTATTTAGATGCGGATTTGATTTGCCTAAATAGTTTTAGGGAGCTTTATGAGATGGAGATGGGGGAGCAGTACTATGTGGCGGCTAGTCATAATGAAGATGGTAAGCTTCTAGATTATGTTAATAAGCTTCGACTGAATAATTTTGAAATGGATTCTTCTTACTTCAATACAGGTGTTCTATTGATGAACTTAAAAGTTATTCGTTCCCATGTGAAACGAGAGGATATTTTAAACTTTATCAAAAATAATCGTAATCGATTGATTTTACCTGATCAGGATGTACTGAATGGTCTTTATGCGGACAAGGTGATCGCGATTCCAGATGAAGTTTACAACTATGATGCACGCTACAGTTTGATTTATCAAACAAAAAGTCAGGGAAAGTGGGACTTGAATTGGGTGATTGACCAGACAGTTTTCTTACATTTTGCTGGTCGAGATAAGCCATGGAAGCGAAATTATTTAGGACGTTACTCTGGTCTTTACAAATTTATGTCCAGTTTGACACGTAAGTTTGAAGAGACTCTCTCCTAAATGTGAATTGGTTAAACCTAGAAATTTGTTGAATTAGACAAGCGGGAGTAGCAAGCCACACGTCAGGCAGAAATAGTTCACTGAACCCTGACTGTAAAAGCCAATCAACCCACTGCGCTGAAGTATTGACATGAACTCTGAGAAGTGGCCTTGGTCTTGAGACCAGCCTCATACGTCGAAGTAAATAAATATAGTTAAAATGACTTCATTCTGGATGAATGATTTTAGATACGGGAGAGAATGATGGGAAAATGTTTGGTCATAGGATCAACAGTCTGTGATGTAATGATATATTTGGATCAATTACCGGGTCGTCAAGGAGATGCACACATAAGAAAACAAGTTATGTCTCTTGGTGGTTGTGCATTTAATGTTGTTACTATTCTCCACCAGCTCGGGGTAGATTATGATTTTATTTCACCAGTTGGCTCAGGTCTTTATGGAACATTCGTTAAAAGTGAATTAAAGAAACTGGGTATTGAAACGTCAATTGCTTTAGATGGAGAAAATGGCTGTTGCTATTGTTTTGTAGAGTCAGATGGTGAACGAACATTTTTATCGCATCATGGAGTAGAATATCGTTTTGATCCCTCTTGGTTGGAAGGACTTGATTTATCCTCTTATGAATATATCTATGTCTGTGGATTAGAATTGGAAGAGGAAACGGGCCAGCTATTGGTCGATAGTTTGACAGATTGCCCGACTCCCATTATCTTTGCGCCTGGACCGCGGGGAAATAAAATTCCTTCTGAAAGAATGCAACAGTTACTGGATTTATCTCCAATCTTGCATGTCAATGAGCAGGAATCAATTGATTTAACTCAAGATGTAGATGTTGAGAAGGCTACAATACAGCTTTTTAATCGGACTGGCCGAGCAGTGATTGTGACCAGAGGAAAAAATGGGGCGATTGCTTTTGATGGGGGTTGGCATAAAGTGGCTAGTTTTCCAGCAACTGTAAAAGATACGATTGGAGCAGGTGATAGTCATGTTGGAGCTTTGATGGCTGCACTGGCAATCGGAAAAAACCTAAAACAAGGCTTGAAATTTGCCAATCTTGTCTCTAGCTATATCGTTTCTCAGGAGGGAGTCCATCTTGAAGAGATACAGTATAAAGAATTAAAAGAGCGTTTGACGAATATAGGAGAATGGGAGTGGGAAAGACATCCATGATGGCTCCGCCCTCACCCACAGAATAATGAAAACGAACATAAAGCCCTCACTAGGTGTATAATCATAGTGAGGGCTTTGTGGTTGACGAGTTAATGATGTTAAACATCGAGGGAAAAACTGATCCACTCTACTGACGAGCACCCCAAAATATGCGATAGGCATGAGTATAAAAATACGACTAAAATTCGGTAGATAAGCTCTCTAATTTTTAGAAGGAGGGAATTATCATGGATGTTCTCTATCAATCTTGTGCAGGTATTGATGTCCATCAAGCCAATATTGTCGTTTGTATCCTACACGGATCTCTCACCTCAACTCGTCCAAAGCGTGAGATGGCTACATTTGATACAACGACTAAAGGCCTACGTACTTGCCACGATTTTCTCAGTCAATTTCATGTGGAAGCTGTTGGTATGGAAAGCACAGGTGTCTATTGGCGACCTGTCTGGCATGCTCTCTGTGATGACTTCGAGTTGATACTCGCACAACCAGCCCACATGAAGGCAATTCCAGGTCAGAAAACTGACAAGAAAGATGCTCTCTGGATTGCCAAATTAACACGGATTGGTCTACTACCTCGGAGTTTCGTTCCCGATGAAACCATTCAAGAATTGAGGGAGTTGACCAGACAACGAAAACATTATGTGGAAAGTCGTAATAAGGAGACCAATCGTATCCATAAAATTCTTCAGTCAGGTGGTATCAAGCTAACGACCTATATCGAAGATATTATGGGTGCTTCAGGTCGTAATCTCCTTCAACTACTGATTGACAAGACGCCTATCACGCCTCGCATTGTTCATCAATCAGTTTATACAAGCTTGAAGAAGGAGGTACCTCAACTTCTTAATGCTATGGATGGTTATTTCTCTGACCATCATGGCTTCATGTTAAAGCAATCCTTAGAGCTTCATGATTTTTATCAGAAGCAGATTGAAATATTGGAGGACCGAATTAATGACTATCTATCACAATACGAGAAGCAGGTAGAAATTCTGGATTCTATCCCAGGTATTGATGTCATTACAGCCTCTGTCATTATCTCTGAAGTTGGAGCTGACATGAGTCAATTTCCAACTGCTGGACATCTAGCCTCTTGGGCAGGACTCTGTCCAGGTAACAATGAGAGTGCTGGTAAGAAACGAAGTACCAAGATTCGACATGGTAATTCATATCTAAAGAAATGTTTATGCCAGGCCGCTTTCGCTATCAAAAGACAAAAAGGAAGTCCTCTAGCTGAACGATTTTATCAGATTCAAAGTCGACGTGGTTCACAAAAAGCAACAATCGCCCTCGCACATCAATTATTAAAAATAGCTTATATTCTCTTAAAAGAGCAGATAACGTATCCTGAATTTTTAGCACAGAAAAAGACTACTAGGGACGAGCTAGTAGCCTAACATAAAAAATTTTTTCGCTTTGATTATATCATAGGGAGGGAGTTTTTGCATTCTTTTGAGTTTTCGTATAAGAACTCGACCAAGATAAAAAGAGTTCGTCTTCCCACCCCCGCACAGTTGATTAGGCCAGATTTGGAGTGCAAAACACGAACAAATCTGCCAATCAACCACTGCGCTGAGATGTTGACACGAACTCTGAGTAGTGGTCCTGGGCTTTTTGCCTAGCTTTTTTTTATTTTTTACGAATAACTAGATAGAACGATGACAAGGTTTTATTACATTCTGACTATCATCATAAACTTTTTGACGAAAATTATTATTTTTTTGACAAAGATACTTGTCAAAAAGAAAAAGAAGTGTTACAATGATATCAAGATAAAGTGATGGAAACGAATTCATCAATCAAAAAAATAAAGAAGGAAAATATTATGAAAAAGATCAATACTATTCCCATGGCTCAATTTGTACATGTATCTGCAATTGCTTATCTAGTTTTTGTCCTACTATCAGATATTTTTAAATGGCAACAACTGGATCATACTCAAGTGACCCTTGCCATTTGTCTTATTGTAATGACAACTGATATTTTTGAAAAAAAGCAAAAGAAATAGAAGTGTAGCAGGAGAACAGTAATATGGAGAAATGGAAAGAATTTTGTAAGGGTGTCTATTTTGGTTTATTAGTAATTGGGTTGTTTATCTTCCTACTGAATGACTTCTATTGGTTGATGAAGGAGCCGTCTTATCTAGTTGACTTCAAACGATACCTTTCTATCGCTGTTGGATCAGTTATTATTCCATTTTTTATAAAGGTTGGTTTTGATTTAGAGAAAAAATTCCAAAACAACTAGATGATGTATGGGAGGGCAGATATGAATATCAATAATAAGAAAAAACTCTTAACACAGGTACAAGTGTTGCAGGGTGAGTCCAGTTTGCCTTCTTATTCTCTATACTCTATTCTTTCGTTCGGAATCTCATATTCGGTTATGAATAGAGTATGATACTTCTTTTGATATTGACGAGGCCTTTGTTGATTATGGATTTGGCTATCGGCTAAGAAAGGGAGAAGAAAAATGAACAAGACAGTAAAAAATGGTATGAAAGTAGTGCTATTGTTTCTCGTGCTCTTCTTGATAAATATTTTGGTGTTTAAAGTTTTATCTCTGCTAGGCTTTGAGATGAGTTTGACTGAGAGGAGTTATCTATTTCCTCCATTGCTGGCGACATTTGTGACAGCTCTGCTATTTTACAAAATGAAATCAAAGGGGAAGAAAAATGGAAGCAAAAAAGAAATTATTTGAAGTCAATATCATGGAAAATAAGAAGTTTGTTTGGGGATTGAATATTCTTGCTGTGGCACTCATCTTTCCATTTGCCTTCGTATTTGGAATGATAGGTAGTTGGTTGATAGCTAAAGGTTCACAATACTCGGAACTGGCCGTATCAGAGGTATGGTTGCTTTTCCCTCTCTATATTCTTTTAATAGTTGTACATGAGGCTATCCACGGCATCTTTTTTAAAATTTTTTGCCCTGAAAATCCTGTCAAATACGGGTTTAAATGGAAATCGGGCATGGCCTATGCGACCAGTCCAGGTTCGCTCTACAATCGGATGCAAATGCTAGTAATCAGCTTGGCTCCCTTTGTTGTGATTAGTTTGGGCTTGACCATGTTAGCAGGATTTGGGATGATGAATACCACTCTTTACTTCATGGTAGCAACCATGCATGCGGCCTCTTGTGCAGGCGATTTCTACTATACTTATCTTTTATTGGTCAAGTTTGCCAAGGAAAATATAGCTGTCGAAGACACAGAAACAGGCTTGATTATCTACCAAGCTTAGAAAGGAAACGTCATGGAATATGTCTTAAAAAATCGGCTCAAGGAATTGCGAGCCAGAGATAGTCTCAATCAGACAGAGCTAGCAAAGTTAGCAGAAGTATCACGGCAGACCATTAGCTTGATTGAACGGGGCGAATATACGCCCTCGGTGGTCATTGCCATGCGCATAGCACAAATTTTTAATGAAAATGTGGAAAATGTCTTTCAATTAGTGGAGGTAGAAGAATGAAACAGGGGAAACAGATTACAACAAAACAAAGATGGATAAGGAATATTTCTTATTTGCTTATTTCAGCCATTTGTGGTGGTTTTGTGGGCTTCTTTGGAGTGCTAAATGAAAAATTTGGCCTACCGTCATTTCTAAACTTTGATAATGTTATGATTTTTTTACGATTCGTTACTTTTGTAATTTTCGTTGGAACTGTATACTTTGGTCTTAAAGCTAATCAAAATTATAAACTTTATCATTCCATTTCAGATGAGGATGAAGAACATGTTGACAAACTATATAAAAAAATGTATCGTAACCTAGAGTACGCGACCATTTCATTCAATGTAGCTGTATCATTGACATTGTTAAATTTGGTTTTAGGATTCGGAGTCACTTTCTTAGAAGAGAGTGCGGTTATGTATGGGTCCATTCTTGACGTAGTTTTCTATGTTATCCTTCTCATCTCTCAGATTTTTATTGTGAAACTTACTCAGAAAATTCGTGATTATAAGTTGTCGGCTTTTGCTACGGTAAAAGAGATGAAAGACTTTGCTGAGGCAATGGACGAAGGTGAGAAGCAAGCCAACTACGAAATGAGTTTCCAGATTGTTTTTACTCTTAATCAAATTGTGTTACCAGGTTTGTATCTATTCCTATTTGTACTTAGCATGCTATTGCAGGAACGACAAATTACAGCATTTCTAGTTGTTGCCTTTCTTCACATTTACATCAATGTCATGCAGGTTCGCATGGTCCGTCGTTACTTTAAATAAGAATGTTGTGAAAGGTTTTTAGGTAATAGTTATGAAAAAGGAAAATGTACACATCAAAGCAATTCGTTATTTCTATGATATTGTTGGTGAGTTAGACGAGGTCTCTTATGCGACCTTGACCAATTTCGGCAACAATATGTATATGCTCTTTCTGATAGTGACACTGGGGGGCTTCCTAGTTAGCTTTGCGCTGGGAGAAGATGTCATGGGAATTTGCCTCTTCTTGACATTGGTTTATTCTCAATTCAAACAGGACGCCATTATCAAACAGTTGGGTCTGGATAAATTGATTGTTGCAAAGGGTGATGTGAAATTGGCTCGGAAGAAAATGATGAGACGAACTCTGTATCAAACCTTACAGATTGCCGTTTTGAGTTTGCTAGTCAGTAACGGCCTCTGGCAGTTACAAATCCCACAGGAAAGTGGTACAAGTGCAACAGAGTATTTCCAGTTTGTCACTCCTATGACAGTTGTCCTGTTGACCTTTATAGGATTTGTTAGCTTCTTTTTCGCCAATCGTAAGAAAATCAAACTTATTTAGTTTAAATGGCGGTTAGCACATGAAAGTGTTTATGAAAATTTATCTTGTCCTATTAATAGGCTTTGGTATGTACGCAGTTGGCTATATTTTCGGAGAATTGCTGGCGACTGGGCAGATTGATTTATCAACCCTGAATATCCTCTTGCCATTGGTTTTGGGCTTGCCTGCTCTGCTATTGATCAAAAAAGAAAGTAATGAAAACTGATTTAGTGTATGTGAAGGAGATTGCTATGAATAGACTTGGAAATGTGAGAAACTGGAATGTGGTTAAAAATTGGAAGTTTCTCTTAGTGGGATTGGCAGTCGTTGTACTAAATGTATTGAGCCAGATGGCGATGTTTGCCTTACCGAATTTTGATGGGAATAATTTACTGATTGCAGCAACCTTCTTGTTGGTCGCTATTGTTCTTGGTCTTATCTTAACGGGAAAATTAGGTCTATGGAAAGGTGAGCAGAAGTGGGGGATAGTTGCGAATATTGGTTTTATGGTACTTGCTTTTATCGTTATGCTTGGTCTGAAAATAATTGGTGGGCAATTGATAATGCTAGAAGAGGGTTATGGTCAAACGACTGCCAATCAGGAAGTCCTCAATCATTCAGGTTTGCCGACCTTACTTTTATTTATCTTTACAGTATTATTTGCTCCTGTTTTGGAGGAGCTGCTTTTCAGAGGGGTTCTCATGGGGAAAGTTTTTGGTAAAGATTCTATTGTTGGTCTGTTGCTATCAAGTTTTCTATTTGGTCTTATTCATGTACCGACCAATATCGGATCTTGGATTATTTATAGTGGCATGGGCCTAGTACTAGGGCTCGCCTATCAAATTTCTGGCAAATATACCAATGCACTCATCCTACATAGTTTCAACAATTTTTTCGGATTTTTGTTGATTCTACTGGAGTAAAGAGTTGGCTTAATTTAGGAGGGAAATATGGAGATGTTTCAATGGATAATCTTTGCTTATTTATTATTCAGTTACTTGTCAGTTAAAAAAGTGAAGCAGTTGCAAACTAAGGTGAAAAGTTGCAGAAAAATACTAAGGGAGAAAATCAGATGTCAGTTTTATTGAAAGAAAAGGAAGGGATGGTATCATGTTAAAATTTATCAAACACACTGCATTATTGTTTTTATTTTTTGTTGCTTATCAAATTATTACTGGATTTTTGATGGTAGGACCGACATTACAAGCTATTCCAGAATTTCCAGCTCAATTGATTGAGAATATGATTTGGGTTTGTGCGATTATTGGTATCGTACTCGGAATTGCATTTACAATTGTATTATGGAAATTTGTGTATTCTCGGCAGACCATTGACTATAGTGTATCTTCATCATGGTTTCATAAGATTTATTGGCCAATTTTACTTTATATTGTATTCTTCATCGTCCAACTTTTGGTGCCAGTATCTGAAAGTCAAAATCAAACTTTGGTCATCCAATTTGTATCTGCCTACCCTTTGGTTGCGTTTTTAGCAGTCGTAGTCTTTGCACCAATCTTAGAGGAGTTGATTTTTAGAGGTTTGTTGGCAACCTATTTCTTCCCCAAAATGGCTGATATGAAAACTGTGAGCTTGTATCTGATTGTAACAGGATGTTTGTTTAGTTTAGTCCATGTTCCAGCAACCATTCCACAGTTTTTGATTTATTTCACTATGGGTCTTAATCTTGGTTGGCTTTATCTAATTAGACGAGATATTCGTTATCCAATGGCGTTACATATGTTAAATAATGGGATTTCCTATTTGATGATACTATTTTTGGTATAAAAAAGCAGCTCAGATGAACTGCTTTTTTTTATGGATCTTTTTATAATCCATATAGATAATCATCATCTGTCATGGCTTCCACTTCGCCGAGCAAGTAGCCATTACCGACTTGTGAGAAGAAGTCGTGGTTAGATGTACCGGTTGAGATACCGTTCATGATGATTGGGTTTACATCATCTGCTGAATCAGGGAAGAGTGGATCTTGTCCCAAATTCATGAGGGCTTTATTGGCATTATAACGAAGGAAGGTTAAGACTTCCTCAGTCCACCCAACTGCATCATAGAGTGAACGAGTATAGCCCTCTTCATTTTCATAAAGTTGGTAAAGAAGGTCATACATCCAGTCGCGAAGTTTGTCTTGTTCTTCCTCGGACAATTCATTGAAACCAAGTTGGAATTTGTACCCAATATAAGTTCCATGAACAGACTCATCACGAATGATTAGTTTGATAATTTCTGCAACGTTGGCCAGTTTGTTGTTACCAAGATAGTAGAGCGGTGTAAAGAAACCAGAGTAGAATAGGAAGGTTTCTAGAAATACGCTGGCAACTTTCTTTTCAAGCGCCGTACCATTTTCATAAATTTCGTTAATGATTTTTGCCTTGCGCTGTAAGAATTCGTTGCTATCTGTCCATTCAAAAATTTCCTCAATTTCAGACTTGGTGTTCAAGGTTGAGAAGATAGAAGAGTAGGATTTCGCATGAACAGACTCCATGAATTGGATGTTGTTGTAGACAGCTTCCTCGTGCGGTGTGCGAATATCGTTGCGGAGAGCTTGAACACCTGTTTCAGATTGAAGGGTATCCAAGAGGGTCAATCCACCGAAGACTTTACCAACCAAGTCTTTTTCTTCCGCTGTGAGTTTACGCCAATCATCCAAGTCATTTGACAAGGGAATCCGCGTATCGAGCCAGAATTGCTCAGTCAATTTCTCCCATGTAGACTTGTCGATTACGTCCTCAATGGCGTTCCAGTTTATGGCTTTGTAATAGGTTTCCATCATGTTCTCTTTCTTTTTCTTGTATTTCTAATAGTATATCACAAGTAGATAGTAGCCTGTAAAAAAATCCCCCATAAGGGATTTTTAATTGAGCGCTCAATAGTTGCTTCACATCATGAACGACAGTGTCGTAAGGTAACTAGCCAATCCGCTCATAGCGGTTGGCGTAGATTAGCTAGTTGGCTTGCCAACAGCTAGACTTGTGAAAGTTACGACCTGAGAAAAGTCGTTCGAACTTAACGACTTTTCGAGGTAGTAAGCCACTTAGGTACTGACTATATGGTCAGTACCGTTCATTCATTAGATGCTTTAGCATCAATGAATGTTAGTGTCTTGAAATCGAGTTCGGGCTAAAGACTTGGCAAAAAAGATAAATCCCTTTGAGATGTAAGCCATCTCTGTGATCTTTCCTATTTTCTCATTTCCAACTTTCAACAGTCCCCCAGACTGTTGAAACGCACTCACGTCTTACGACACGTAGAAACTGAAGACGATATTTCTTCAGTTTCGAAGTTAGTAAGGTAGCTAGCCAATCCGCTCATAGCGGTTGGCGTAGATTAGCTAGTTGGCTTGCTAACAGCTAGACTTGTGAAAGTTACGACCTGAGAAAAGTCGTTCGAACTTAACGACTTTTCGAGGTAGTAAGCCACTTAGGTACTGACCATATAGTCAGTACCGTTCATTCGTTAGATGCTTTAGCATCAACGAATGTTAGTGTCTTAAATCACACAACTTTCACATTGGTTTGCGCCGACTTCTTCGCCGTCATCGGTAAAGGTACGGATGTAGTAGATAGACTTGATACCTTTGTTGAAGGCGTAGTTACGAAGGATAGAGAGGTCACGTGTGGTTTGCTTGTTTTCTTTCTTCCATTCATAAAGAGCTTTAGGTAGCTCGCTGCGTAGGAAAAGAGTGAGGGATAAACCTTGGTCAACGTGCTCTGTTGCAGCAGCGTAGACATCAATGACCTTACGCATATCCATATCGTAGGCAGACTTGTAGAATGGAATGGTTTCTGTTGCCAAGCCAGCTGCTGGATAGTAGATTTTACCGATTTTCTTTTCTTGACGTTCTTCAATCCGTTGTGTGATTGGGTGAATAGAAGCAGAGACGTCATTGATATAGGAAATAGATCCGTTTGGTGCAACAGCTAGGCGGTTTTGATGGTAAAGACCATCTGCCATGACTTTCTCACGGAGGTCAGCCCAATCTTGTCCGCTTGGAATAAAGATGCCTTCAAAAAGTTCTTTAACACGCTCGGATTGTGGTTGGTAGTCTCCAGTTACATATTTATCGAAATAAGTGCTGTCTGCGTATTTTGATTTTTCAAAGTTATGGAAGGTTTCTTTTCGTTCCCGAGCGATGTTATTTGATTCTACCAAAGTCCAGTAGTTGAGGAGCATGAAGTAGATGTTGGTAAATTCTACGGCAGTTTTTGAACCGTAATCAATCAAGTTCTGAGCCAAGTAAGAATGAAGTCCCATAGCTCCAAGACCGATTGAATGCGCCTGACTGTTTCCTGCTTCAATAGATGGTACAGCTGAGATGTGTGAATGATCTGTGACATAAGTCAAAGCGCGTGTCATTGTACGAACAGAACGTCCAAAATCAGGTGACTTCATCAAGTTAACGATATTAGTTGAACCAAGGTTACATGAAACGTCAGTACCCATGGTCAAGTATTCTTGAGAATCGTTTAGAACACTTGGTGTTTGGACCTGAAGGATTTCCGAACAAAGGTTGGACATGATAATCTTGCCGTCAACAGGGTTGCTACGGTTAGCTGTATCGATGTTGATAACGTATGGATAGCCAGACTCTTGTTGGAGTTTGGAAATTTCTGTTTCCAAGTCACGTGCCTTGATTTTTGTCTTACGAATACGAGGGTTCGCCACCAATTCATCGTATTTCTCAGTAATATCTAGGTAGCTGTAAGGGACACCGTATTCCAACTCAACTGAGTATGGGCTGAAGAGGTACATGTCTTCGTTTTTACGTGCCAATTCGTAGAATTTATCAGGAACTGTGATACCCAGTGATAAGGTCTTCACGCGAACTTTCTCGTCGGCATTTTCTTTCTTAGTCGAAAGGAAGGAAATAATATCTGGGTGGAAAACATCAAGATAAACGACACCAGCCCCTTGGCGTTGTCCAAGCTGGTTAGAATAGGAGAAGCTGTCTTCGAAGAGTTTCATAACAGGTACAACCCCAGAAGCTGCCCCCTCATAGCCCTTGATTGGAGCACCAGCCTCACGCAAGTTACTAAGAGAGATACCGACACCTCCACCGATACGGGACAATTGCAGAGCAGAGTTGATAGAACGTCCGATCGAGTTCATATCGTCTGTGACTTGAATCAAGAAACAAGATACTAACTCACCACGGCGAGCACGACCTGCGTTGAGGAAAGACGGTGTTGCCGGCTGGTAACGAAGATGAATCATTTCGTTGGCCAGGTTTAGTGCTAATTCTTCGTTGCCCTCAGCAAAATACAAGGCGTTGAAGAGAACGCGATCTTCCATGCTCTCCAAGTAGTAGGCACCGTCGTTGGTTTTAAGGGCATACTGGTTATAGAACTTGTAGGCTGCCATGAAAGACTTGAAGCGGAAATCTTGGTCTTTCAAGAATTGATCAATTTTGATGATAAATTCTGGACTGTATTGGTCCAAAAACTCTTTTTCAAGGTAATTTTCTTCTAATAGATAAGCAATCTTGTCTAAAATACTATCAAATTGCTTGGTATTTGGGAGGACGTTTTCTTTAAAGAAGGCCTTAACCGCTTCTTGGTCCTTGTGGAGTGGGATTTGCCCATTGACAGGACGGTTGATTTCGTTATTTAAACGGAAGTAGGACACATCGCCTAGCTCTTTTAAACTCATAGTCGCAATCTCTTTCTTAATTATAGTAGGGTAGATTAGGAATTAAACCAAGGCTTTTAATTTACCTGGTTGGAAACCAGAAAAGACATCATTATCCGTTTCAATAACAGGTGCTGCTGAGAAACCGAGACCTTTTACGTGATCGATAAATTCAGGCTGTTCATCTAGATTGATTTCATTATATTTCACCTGGTGTTGGTCCAAGAATTTTTTGGTCATTTTACATTGAACACAATCATTTTTTGAATAGATAGTTACCATTCAGTTTCTCCTTTGTCTCTCAAGGATAAAAATATCCCATTTTTGTTACCAATCTAGGATACAAAATTTTGAAGTTAAAGTCAAGGAGCTTGTCTGAATAAATCACTAAATATTGTGCAATATATTTATCGACAACACCAAATATAGTATGTGTACAAGCCAAAACCTCTTTCTAATATTGATTTTTGGTAGGGTTTTCAATGGTTGCGCTTGATGTATAATAGTAGGTGCAGGACAAAAAATAAAGAGTATATTAGAATCAGATACGGTTGATATGATTATTAAATAGTAGGCAATATGTCACATGATGTAACACGTTTGGTTAGGTATTGATTGAATAAATATTACAATCTATACTATACTAAATAATAATGTTGAAAGAGGGCAGAGCCGATGAGTCTATCGTATAAAAAACGCTTACTTCATAATGAGAAAGAATACTCTTACTATGCATTGAATTCGGTTGCAACCGAAAATGGTGTGGATATTCATACACTTCCATATACCATCCGAATTTTATTGGAAAGTCTTCTTCGTAAGGAAGACGGAGTTGATGTTACTAAAAATCACATTTTAGATTTATTACATTATCAGGCTTCTTCACCATCTGGAGAAGTCCCTTTTAAACCTAGTCGTGTCATTTTACAAGACTTCACTGGTGTACCTGTAGTGGTTGACCTTGCATCCATGCGAGACGCTGTTGTCAAGGCTGGTGGAAGCCCAGACTTGATAAATCCAGAAATTCCTGTCGATTTGGTCATTGACCATTCTGTTCAAGTTGACTTTTTCGGGACAGATCAGGCGCTTGAGCAAAATATCGCCTTAGAATTTGAACGAAATAATGAGCGCTATGAGTTTCTCAAGTGGGCTGAAAATTCATTTGAAAACTACCGTGCTGTACCGCCTGCAACAGGGATTATTCATCAGGTAAATATTGAATTTCTAAGTGACGTTATCATTAATAAGGATGGTTTACTTTATCCAGACTCTATGTTTGGTACTGACAGCCACACAACTATGATCAATGGTATTGGTGTACTTGGTTGGGGTGTCGGTGGTATTGAGGCGGAAGCAGCAATGTTGGGTGAAGCATCTTATTTTCCAATTCCAGAGGTGATTGGAGTTCACTTGACTGGACAGTTACCGAAAGTAGCTACTGCAACGGACTTGGCTTTGAAAGTGACACAGTTGCTTCGTCAAGAAAATGTTGTTGGAAAATTTGTTGAATTTTTTGGACCTGGCTTGTCCTCCCTTGCTCTTGCAGATCGTGCAACAGTCTCAAATATGGCTCCTGAATATGGTGCAACCTGTGGATATTTCCCAATTGATTCTGAAACCCTCAATTACATGCGATTGACCAACCGCACAGAGGAGCAAATTGAATTAACAGAAGCATATGCAAAAGCAAATCACTTATTCTATGATAGCACAGCTATTCCAACCTATACCAAGGTACTTGAATTAGATTTGTCTACGATTGTTCCATCCATTTCTGGTCCGAAAAGACCACAAGATTTGATTGAATTGTCTAATGCTAAAAATGAGTTCCAAGCAAGTGTAACACGTGAAGTTGGTGTTCGTGGATTTGGTTTGGAGAAAGAAGAATTAGATAAGATAGCCACGGTTAAATATGCAGATGGCGACGAACTGATTCAAACAGGACATGTTGCGATTGCAGCGATTACCTCTTGTACCAATACTTCGAACCCATATGTTCTATTGGCGGCTGGTTTATTAGCTAAAAATGCAGTTGAAAAAGGTTTGACTGTTGCGAAGACTGTCAAAACGTCCTTGGCGCCAGGTTCAAAAGTTGTAACAGGCTATTTGAAAAATTCAGGTTTACAGACCTATTTGGATGCTTTAGGGTTCAATTTGGTTGGTTATGGCTGTACAACTTGTATTGGTAACTCAGGTGATTTACGACCTGAAGTAGCAGAAGCCATTAAAGATGAAGATTTATTAGTTTCAGCAGTATTATCTGGGAACCGTAACTTTGAAGGACGGATCAACCCACTTGTGAAAGCCAATTTCTTAGCGAGTCCACCACTTGTTGTTGCCTATGCTATTGCGGGTAATATGAATGTTGATTTGACAAGAGACCCACTTGGATATGATAAGGATGATCAGCCAGTCTATCTAGCAGATATTATGCCAAGTCGTGAAGAAGTTGACGCATACATTGACCAATACGTTACGCGTGATCTCTTTAAACAAGAATACCAGCAAGTTTTTACAGATAGTCAAGCATGGAATGCAATTGAAACAAAGACAGATAAGAATTATGCTTGGAATCCATCTTCTACCTACATTCAAAATCCGCCATATTTTGACAACATGAAGGAAGATTTATCGATAAAACCACTGGAAAACTTATCTGTTTTGGCTAAATTTGGAGATACAGTGACAACAGACCATATTTCGCCAGCTGGGAATATTGCCCGTCTAAGTCCTGCTGCACGATACCTAGAGGAAAATGGAATTTCTTACGCGGATTTCAACTCTTACGGAAGTCGACGTGGTAACCATGAGGTCATGATGCGTGGTACGTTTGCAAATATTCGTATAAAAAATGAACTCGCAGATGGGAAAATTGGTGGATGGACCACATATGAGGGAGAAATTCTTCCTATCTATGATGCAGCCATGAAATATAAGGCTGCTGGTATCGGTAGTATCGTCATTGCTGGTAAAGATTATGGTATGGGTTCTAGCCGTGACTGGGCAGCGAAAGGTTCAAACTTGCTTGGTGTGAAAGCTGTTCTTGCTGAATCATTTGAGCGAATTCACCGTTCAAACTTGGTCATGATGGGCGTTCTACCTCTTCAATTTTTGGATGGTGAAACAGCGGAAAGTCTTGGTTTAACTGGACATGAACACTATACGATTGATTTACCAGAAGATGTACAAGTTGGACAAGTTGTTACCGTCCATGCAAATTCTGAAAAAGGTTCAAAAGAATTTCAAGCTCTTGTGCGTTTCGACGCAGAAGCGGATATTCGTTATTACCGCCATGGTGGTATTTTACCAATGGTGGTAAGAAAAAAACTGGGGGGAAACGTATGACAGAAACAAATGGGTTAAAAGATGCGATTGCCTGCGATACGCGAATCAGCGCAATTGAAGATGATCGCTTGTCTTATGCAGGATACGATATCGCAGAGTTAATGGATAATAATGTTTCCTTTGAAGAGGTCATTTATCTACTGTGGAATTTGCATTTACCAACTCAAATTGAATTGAATTATTTTGAGAAAAAGTTGCGTGAGGAGTATGCAATTTCTGACGCTGTTGAACAATGTATTTTGATTCAATCTCGTCGGCACTTGCATCCGATGAGTGTGCTACGTTCAACTGTGTCCCTCTTAGGAGTTTATAATGTACATGCTGAAGAAAATTCCTTAGAGGCTTTGTATGATCAATCTATTCAAATTATGGCAAAGGTTCCAACTATCATTGCAACATTTGCTCGTTTGAGAAGAGGATTGGTTCCAATTGAACCGCGTTCAGACTTGGGATTTGCTGCCAATTTCCTTTATATGTTAAATGGTGAAGAACCTTCTGAATTGCAAGTGAAAGCATTTAGTAAAGCACTTGTTTTGCATGCTGATCATGAATTGAATGCATCAACCTTTGCTGCGCGTGTCACTGCATCAACTTTAACGGATTTGTATTCTTGTGTCACAACTGCGATAGGGACTTTAAAAGGGTCTTTGCATGGTGGTGCAAACGAGCGTGTATTTGACATGCTCTTAGCGATTCGTGAAAGCGGAGATACGGAAGGATACTTGCAGAAAAAGTTGGATTCAAAAGAGAAAATCATGGGATTTGGTCACCGTGTTTATAAAACTGTGGACCCTCGTCAACAATATTTGAAAGAAATGGCGCGTGATTTGACACTTGGAACTGATGATGAGGCATTTTATCAGTTGTCAGAGGAAGTAGAGAATTTTATTAAACACAAAAAAGGGTTGATTCCCAATGTCGACTTTTACTCCGCGACTGTCTACCATGTATTGGGAATTGATAGCGACATTTTCACTCTCATTTTTGCAATGAGTAGGATGGCAGGTTGGATTGCTCATGTTCAAGAGCAACGGAAGAATAATAAGTTAATCCGTCCGCGTTCTTCCTATATTGGTAGCAGAAATCTAAAATATATCCCTATTGGAAAGAGGTAAGTATGGCAGAGAAGATTACACTTGAGAATGGTCAACTCATCGTTCCTGATCAACCGATTATTCCTTATATCGAAGGAGATGGAGTTGGTCAAGATATCTGGCCAGCGGCTCAAAAAGTTATTGATGCAGCAATTGAAAAAGCATACAATGGTCAGCGTTCTATTCAGTGGAAAGAAGTTTTGGCGGGTGAGAAAGCTCACGCTTTAACCGGGACGTCTTTACCTGATGAGACTTTGAAAACGATTCGTGAGCATTTGTTGGCCATCAAGGGACCTTTGGGTACACCTGTTGGAAAAGGTCACCGGTCACTGAACGTCGCATTGCGTCAGGAACTAGATTTGTTTGCTTGTGTTCGTCCAGTTCGGTATTTTCAAGGGGTTCCAAGTCCATTAAAACATCCAGAAAAAACCGATATTACAATTTTTCGTGAAAACACAGAGGATATCTATGCAGGAATCGAATGGGATGCTGGTACAGAAGAGGTTGCAACTGTCATTTCATTTCTTCAGGAGAAGATGGGAGTGGCTAAAATCCGTTTCCCAGAGTCATCAAGTATCGGTATAAAGCCCATTTCTGAAGAGGGAAGTAAACGCCTCATTCGTTCTGCTATTGAATATGCACTAAAACACCAATTAAAAACAGTAACCTTAGTACACAAAGGGAATATTCAAAAATTTACAGAAGGTGGATTCCGAAAATGGGGTTATGAATTAGCTCAAGAGGAATTTTCGAATGAGCTAGAAAATGGTTCATTGGTTATCAATGATATTATTGCGGATAACTTCTTACAACAGATTTTATTGGCACCTGAAAAATTTGATGTTGTGGCCTTGACCAACCTGAATGGAGACTATGCATCAGATGCTTTAGCTGCTCAGGTTGGAGGGATCGGCATTTCTCCTGGAGCCAACATTAATTATCAGACAGGTCATGCAATTTTTGAAGCGACACATGGAACTGCTCCAGATATTGCAGGTCAGAATAAGGCAAATCCTAGTTCAGTTCTCCTGTCTGCTTGTATGATGTTAGAGTATATGGGATGGAATGAAGCTGCTGAGAGAATTATTGTTGCTCTAGAACAGGCTATTTTCCATCAACAAGTGACGATTGATTTTGCCAGTGCATTAGGTGTTGAAAGCCTGTCAACTAGCCAATTTGCTGAAGCACTTATCGCTCGTATTTAATAGAAAGGAACTCACCATTCGGTGGGTTTTTCGGCTTGAAAAACTGAAAGAACGATAAAAAAATCTTGAAAATGATTTCAAAAAATGATATAATGCTCTTTGTAAGGGTTATCACATTGACTCGAAATAATTGTAAAAATAAAGGAGAAACCAACTATGGCTTCAAAAGACTTCCACATTGTGGCAGAAACAGGTATCCACGCACGTCCAGCTACTTTGCTTGTGCAAACAGCTAGCAAATTCGCTTCAGACATCACTTTGAACTACAAAGACAAATCTGTAAACCTTAAATCAATCATGGGTGTAATGAGTCTTGGTGTTGGTCAAGGCGCTGATGTAACTATTTCAGCTGAAGGTGCAGATGCTGACGATGCAATTGCAGCTATCACTGAAACAATGGAAAAAGAAGGATTGGCGTAAAACATGACAGAAATGCTTAAAGGAATTGCAGCATCAGATGGTGTTGCCGTTGCTAAGGCATATCTACTCGTTCAACCAGATTTGTCCTTTGAAACTGTTACAGTTGAAGATACAAATGCAGAGGAAGCTCGTTTGGATGCTGCTCTAGAAGCATCTCAAAACGAGCTTTCTGTTATTCGTGAGAATGCAGTAGCTAGCCTTGGTGAAGAAGCCGCAGCAGTATTTGACGCTCACTTGATGGTTCTTTCTGATCCTGAAATGATTGGTCAAATCAAAGAAACGATTCGTGCTAAGAAAACAAATGCTGAAACTGGTTTGAAAGAAGTTACAGATATGTTCATCGCGATTTTTGAAGGTATGGAAGACAACCCATACATGCAAGAACGTGCAGCAGATATCCGTGACGTAGCAAAACGTGTCTTGGCGCATTTGCTTGGTGTTCGTTTACCTAACCCTGCAGCGATTGATGAAGAATCGATTGTGATTGCACATGACTTGACACCTTCAGATACAGCACAATTGAACAAACAATTTGTAAAAGCCTTTGTAACAAACATTGGTGGTCGTACAAGTCACTCAGCTATCATGGCTCGTACACTTGAAATTGCTGCTGTATTAGGTACTAACAACATTACAGAAATTGTTAAAGATGGCGATGTCCTCGCTGTTAACGGTATCACAGGCGATGTTGTTATCAACCCTACAGAAGATGTCATTGCAGAATTCAAAGCAGCTGGTGAAGCGTATGCTAAGCAAAAAGCTGAATGGGCTTTATTAAAAGACGCTCAAACAGTGACAGCAGATGGTAAACACTTCGAGTTGGCAGCTAACATCGGTACGCCAAAAGATGTAGAAGGTGTAAACGATAATGGTGCTGAGGCAGTTGGTCTTTACCGTACAGAATTCTTGTACATGGATTCTCAAGACTTCCCAACTGAAGATGAGCAATACGAAGCTTACAAAGCAGTACTTGAAGGTATGAATGGTAAGCCAGTTGTGGTTCGCACAATGGATATTGGTGGTGATAAGGAACTTCCTTACTTCGACCTTCCACATGAAATGAACCCATTCCTTGGTTTCCGTGCTCTTCGTATCTCAATCTCTGAGACTGGTAACCAAATGTTCCGTACTCAGTTGCGTGCCCTTCTTCGTTCATCAGTTCATGGTAAACTTCGTATCATGTTCCCGATGGTTGCTTTGTTAACAGAATTCCGTGCAGCAAAAGCAATTCTTGAAGAAGAAAAAGCAAACTTGTTGGCAGAAGGTGTAGCAGTTGCAGATGATATCCAAGTGGGTATCATGATTGAAATCCCTGCTGCTGCAATGCTTGCAGATCAATTTGCTAAAGAAGTTGATTTCTTCTCAATTGGTACAAATGACTTGATCCAATACACTATGGCTGCAGACCGTATGAACGAGCAAGTTTCATACCTCTATCAACCATATAACCCTTCAATCCTTCGTTTGATTAATAATGTTATCAAAGCTGCTCATGCAGAAGGTAAATGGGCTGGTATGTGTGGTGAGATGGCTGGTGACCAACAAGCTGTTCCGCTTCTTGTAGGTATGGGCTTGGATGAATTCTCTATGAGCGCAACTTCTGTACTTCGTACACGTAGCCTTATGAAGAAACTTGACACAGCTAAAATGGAAGAATATGCTCACCGTGCTTTGACAGAATGTGCAACGGCAGAAGAAGTTCTTGAACTTCAAAAAGAGTATGTTGATTTCGAATAATCATTAAAAGAGTAAATAATCATCTGACATTGTTGGAGTTGTCAGATGGTTATTGGCTCTTTTTTTCTATGTTTTTGCACCAAAATCCGAAAGAATATTGGAAATTTTCAAAAAATTCTTGTAAATAATTTCTGGCTATGTTACAATGTTCACATTATCCAGAAGGAGGGAAGAAATGAAGCAGTATCAGAATTATATTGATGGGAAATGGGTTGATTCCGAAAAGAAAATAACCATTTATTCGCCCATTAATCAAGAAGAGTTGGGGAATGTTCCTGCCATGTCACAGGAAGAAGTCGACAAAGCTATGGAAGCAGCAAGAAAGGCTTTGCCAGCTTGGCGTGCTTTATCTGCATACGAACGTGCCCAATATTTGCACCGAGCTGCGGATATTTTAGAAGAACGCAAAGAAAGTATTGGTGAAATTCTTGCAAAAGAGGTAGCAAAAGGAATAAAAGCTTCGATTGGTGAAGTCGATCGCTCCGCGCATTTAATTCATTTCGCTGCTGAAGAAGGTCTGCGTGTTTATGGTGCCTCTTTAGAAGGGGGAACGTATGAACCTGCTGCAAAATCAAAAATATCCTTGATTCGTCGTGAGCCTGTTGGTGTTGTCCTAGCTATTGCACCATATAATTATCCTGTCAACTTGTCAGCCTCTAAAATTGCTCCGGCGCTTATCGGTGGGAACGTAGTGATGTTTAAACCACCAACACAAGGATCGATTTCGGGCTTGCTTTTGGCTCAAGCTTTTGCTGATGCAGGTATTCCAGCTGGTGTTTTCAATACAATAACAGGTCGTGGATCAGAAATTGGTGACTATATTATTGAACATCCTGAAGTGAATTTTATCAATTTCACAGGTTCGACACCAATTGGTCAAAAAGTTGGGAAATTAGCTGGTATTCGTCCAATTATGCTTGAGTTGGGTGGTAAGGATGCAGCTGTTGTCTTAAGCGATGCGGATTTGGATCATGCAGCGAAGGAAATCGTTAGTGGGGCCTTTAGTTATTCTGGTCAACGTTGTACTGCTATTAAGCGAGTATTAGTTGTAAATGAAGTTGCAGACAAATTGGCTGAGAAGCTTCAGGCTGAAGTTGAAAAATTAACGGTAGGGGATCCATTTGAAAATAAGGATATTACGCCTGTCATTGATGAACAGTCTGCTGTCTTTATCGAAGGTTTGGTACAGGATGCACAAGCAAAAGGGGCAGTGGAGTTAACTCCCTACAAACGTGAGAAAAATCTAATTTGGCCAACCTTGTTGGATCAGGTCACTCCTGAGATGGACATTGCTTGGGAAGAGCCGTTCGGTCCTGTGCTTCCAATTATTCGCGTATCATCTATTGAAGAAGCACTTGAGTTATGTAATCAATCAGAATATGGTTTGCAGTCATCTATATTTACGAAAAACTACCCATTAGCCTTTGAATTTGCTTCAAAATTGGAGGTCGGTACTGTGCATATTAATGCTAAAACGCAACGTGGGCCCGATAATTTCCCATTCCTAGGGATTAAAGGCTCTGGTGCGGGAGTCCAAGGTATTAAATATAGTATTGAAGCCATGACTAAGGTAAAATCTGTTGTGTTTGATATACAATAAGAAAAAGGAAGTTTCCAATTAATGGATACTTCCTTTTTTCGGTTATTTTGCTTGATAAAATTTATTGTGTTGGTAAATTGGATCAAATGTTAAATTGATTCCAAGCTTACGAAGGACACTCTTGTCTTCATCTGACAGGATAACGGTTGAGTGGGCTTCGCTACCATTTAATTGGCCCAATTCTTTCATGGCACTTGCTGCAATTGGGCTATCTTGTGCGGTAATCGCCAATGCGTTGAGTATTTCGCTGGCATCCAGTCTTGTATTGGTTTTATCGAGGTAATCTGTTTTCAATTGCTGGATTGGGCGTATGTAGGTTGGTTCGATTAAGAGGGTTTCATCTTCAATTGCCGCAATTTGTTTGATGGCGTTTAAGAGGACAGATGCAGTTGGTTTAAGGAGGTCGGATGTTTTACCTGTTACAATCTCTCCAGTAGGCAACTGAATAGCAAGGGCTGGGCTAGTTGTCAGCTCTGCTTTTTCGCGCGCAGCGATAACAACCTTTCGATCTGCTGGTGTCACACCGACTTCATTCATGAGGAGTTCGATTTTCTTCACGGCCTGCTCGCTAACCCGCTCTGCCTTGAAATCAACCAAGGTCTGGTAGTAGCGGCGGATAATTTCTTGCTTAGATGCTTCGATTGCAGCTTCTTCATTGATGATGGAATAACCTACCATGTTGACACCCATATCTGTCGGAGATGCGTATGGTGATTTACTCAAAATACGTTCAAAGGTACGGTTGAGGACAGGGAAGACTTCGATGTCACGGTTGTAGTTGACCGCAGTTTTGCCATAAGTTTGAAGGTGGAAAGGATCAATCATGTTGAGGTCGTCCAGGTCGGCAGTTGCTGCTTCATAGGCTAAGTTTACCGGATGGTGAAGTGGTAAGTTCCACACTGGGAAGGTTTCAAACTTAGCATAGCCTGATGTAACGCCATGCAGTTGGTCGTGGTAAAGTTGGGAGATACAAGTCGCCAATTTACCTGAACCAGGTCCAGGTGCGGTGACAACGACGAGATTGCGACTAGTTTCGATGTAGTCATTTTTGCCCATCCCCTCTTGTGAGATGATGTGGTCAATGTCAGAAGGATAGCCCTTGATTGGGTAGTGGAGATAGGACTTGATACCATATTTTTCCAACTGTTTGCGGAAGGCATCTGCGGCTGGTTGGTTACGGTATTGGGTAATGACGACAGAACCAACATAAATATCAATATCATTGAAGGTATCAATCAAGCGGAAGACTTCTTGGTCATAAGAAATACCCAAGTCGCCACGTGCCTTAGAATGTTCGATGTTGCTTGCATTGATGGCGATGACGATTTCTACTTGATCTTTTAACTCTTGGAGAAGTTTGATTTTATTATCAGGTTCATAGCCAGGAAGTACACGGGCTGCATGGAAATCTTCCAACATTTTCCCACCAAATTCCATATACAATTTGCCTTCAAACTGAGCTATGCGCTCTAAAATATGATCACGTTGTAAATTCAAATACTTATTTGAATCAAATGCGATTTTCTTCATCCAATAAGTCCTCCAAATGTGTATTAATCTCTGGGAAAAACAAAAAATAGCTCCCTAAAACTAGGGAGCTTTTTCTCCGACCTCTTAAAAGAGGTGCCCGAACAATACTATAACAAACTGTGCTTCGCTTGTCAAGGAAAAGTCTGAGTAAAACACGCCGTACGTATGAAGCGTGACGTTGTATCTAAGCTAATTCAAATATCTATAGCTGGTCTATAGCTTAGTAGGAAATGAGGCTGAGATAGGAAGAGTGGTCGAAAATATGGTATAATATTGGGACGGAGGGTGAAAAAATCTCCTGTTTATCAATTGCTTTGAGTTTGTATAGAAAGGAGCAAATAGATGAAAGATTTACATGCAAAATTATTGACTGATTTTGGGATTAATTTTTCAGATTTGAATTTATTAGAAACGGCTTTTACCCATACTTCCTACGCTAATGAGCATCGCCTTCTAAAAATTTCACATAATGAGCGCTTGGAATTTTTAGGAGACGCTGTACTCCAGTTGATGATTTCTAAATACCTCTACCAGAAGTATCCCAATAAGCCTGAAGGAGAAATGTCTAAATTGCGTTCTACCTTTGTTCGTGAGGAGTCATTGGCTGGTTTTTCTCGAGCCTGTGGCTTTGATCGGTTTCTTCGCCTTGGGAAAGGGGAAGAAAAGTCCGGAGGACGGAATCGTGATACCATTTTAGGAGATGCTTTCGAGGCTTTTTTAGGAGCTCTGCTATTGGACAAGGGAGAAAAGACCGTAGAGGAGTTCATCCATCAAGTCATGATTCCTCGTCTGGAAGAGGGGAACTTTGAAAGGGTAACGGACTATAAAACAGCCTTACAGGAAATCCTACAGGTTAATGGGGAAATTGTCATTTCTTACCAGGTTGTAGCGGAAACTGGTCCAGCACACGATAAGACTTTTGAAGTGGAAGTGTCTGCGGATCAGCGTGTGATTGGCCGTGGTCGTGGTCGCTCTAAGAAATTAGCTGAACAAGCCGCCGCAAAAAATGCTGTGGAGGCTAGAGGATAAGTATGTATCTTAAATCGATTGAAATGCAGGGCTTTAAGTCCTTTGCGGATAAGACCAAAGTCGTCTTTGACCGTGGAGTGACGGCTGTTGTAGGACCAAATGGTTCTGGAAAGTCCAATATCACTGAAAGTCTGCGTTGGGCCTTGGGCGAGTCGTCTGCTAAAAGCCTACGTGGAGGCAAGATGCCTGATGTTATCTTTGCAGGAACGGAAAATCGTAAGCCACTCAATTTTGCTTCTGTCGTGGTAACCCTAGATAATAGCTCAGGCTTTATTGCAAATAAAAACAAGGAAATTAAAGTCGAGCGTCATATTTATCGTTCTGGTGATAGTGAGTACTTGATTGATGGGCAAAAGGTTCGTCTGCGAGATATTCATGATCTTTTCATGGATACGGGCTTAGGAAGAGATTCATTTTCTATCATTTCACAAGGGCGGGTTGAAGCAATTTTCAATTCCAAACCTGAGGAACGCCGTGCAATTTTTGAAGAGGCTGCAGGTGTTTTAAAATATAAAACTCGTAAAAAGGAAACAGAAAGTAAGCTGGCTCAAGCCCAAGGAAATTTGGATCGCTTGGACGATATTATCTACGAATTGGATAATCAGGTCAAGCCATTGGAGAAACAGGCACAAACTGCTAAGAAATTTCTAGAATTAGATGGTCAACGTAAGGAATTATACTTAGATGTTTTGGTGGCTCAGTTGTCGCTTGGTAAGGAAAAGTTATCGGAAAAAGAAGCCGAACTAGAATCTGTCAAAACTGAATTGACTAGTTACTACAAACAGCGTTCAGAGCTAGAGCAAGAAAACCAATCTTTAAAAGAGAAGCGCCACCGCTTGTCAGTACAATTGGACCGCGAACAGGCTGTTTTATTGGATGTGACCAAGTTAATCAGTGATTTGGAGCGAAAAATTGAGGTCCATAAACTGGAATCTAGTCAAAACGAATCAAGTCGTCAAGAAGCGCAGGCGCGTTTGGAAAACTTGTTGAATCGACGAGAGCAGTTGGAAGAACAAATTAAACAAAAGCAGGGTGTTCTTGAGCAATTAGAGAATTCATTGTCTAGTTTGAAAGAAGATATTGCTGCGGTAGACAAAGAAATTTCCTACTTTTCAGAAGATCCTGATCAAGTTTTAGACCATCTGCGTGAACAGTACGTGGCTCTGATGCAAGAAGAGGCAGAAGCTTCAAACCGTCTGACCAAGATTCAGCAGGATATTGCCAATCAAATCAGTCTTTCTGAGAGTAAATCTGAAGACTTGGCACGCCTGCAGACGGAAAAACAAACAGCTCAAGAAGAACTTGAAAAGAGTCGGAAAAGTTTAGAAGAAGCTGATCACGTGTTACGCCAGCTACTTGAGCGCTATCAGACCAAAAAATCAGAATTGGATCAAGTTCAGGCTACTTATCAGTCTGAACAAGGTCGTTTGTTTGATTTGTTGGATCTGTTGAAAGGCAAACAGGCTCGCCAGTCTAGTTTGGAAGCTATTTTGAAAAATCACTCCAATTTTTACGCGGGGGTTAAGGCTGTCTTACAGGAGGCACCTAGCTTAGGAGGAATTATTGGAGCAGTCAGTGAACAATTGACCTTTGATACTCGTTACCAAACGGCTTTGGAAATTGCTCTTGGTGGTGCTAGTCAAAACGTCATTGTTGAAGATGAAACGACTGCTAAACGTGCTATCACATTTTTGAAAGAAAAACGGCAAGGACGGGCAACCTTCTTACCTCTGACAACGATCAAGCCACGACAGCTTTCTGGACAGCAAATCTCTTTACTAGAATCTTCCGATGGATTTTTGGGTTTAGCGAGTGATTTGGTGACTTATCAGCCAAATTTAGATGCGATTTTCCAAAATTTGCTAGGCACTATCGCGATTTTTGATACCATTGACCATGCCAATCAGGCAGCGCGGGCAACCAAGTTTCAAGTGCGTATGGTGACCATGGATGGAGCGGAAATCCGTCCTGGTGGAGCCTTTGCTGGTGGTAGCAATCGAAATAACAGCACGACCTTTATCAAACCAGAACTCGATGCTCTTTTAGGAGAAATAGCAGAGCTGTCCAGCCAGTTGCAGGAGCAAGAAAGCTTGGTTGCAGCTAAGAAAACTAGCTTAGACCAGACCAGAGAAGCCTTGGAAACGATTAAGGCTGAGGGGGAAGAAGCTAGATTGAACCAGCAGAGCGCAAGGATTCATCAGGAACAGGCAGAAAATAGACTGGCTCAGCTATCAGCTCAATATGACCTGCAAATGAGTCAGGTTAGTCCGACCATTTTGACTGAGCTAGAAGAAGAAGCTACTAAGGAAGAAGCGAACGTCCAAGCCTTGAATGAGAAAAAACAAGCCTTGGATCAACAAATCAATCAAGTTCGTGATAATCGCGATAGTATTCAAGAAAGCTTGCAGAAACTACAGACTCAGAAGGGGCAACTAACTTTGGTACAGGCTGAAGCGACCAGTCAACTGCGTTTTGAACAGACAGATCTGAGACGTTTGCAAGAAGAAAAAGCAACTACCGAAAAGGATATTGCTATCCTTGAAGATTTGATCAATCAGAAAGTAGTGGCTTTAGAAGATACGACTATAGAGATACTGGAAGAGCAGTTGCAGGCGGCATCTGATAAGCAAAACCAGACCAATCAGATACTAATTCGCTTAAAGTTTGAATTGGAAGATATTGATGGGCAGTTTGAAGACTTGGAAGAAAGATTGCAACAAGCTCGGACTAAGAATGATGATTTGATTCGTAAGCAGGCTAAGTTAGAGGCGGATTGTGAGCAAGCGGGCGATACATTACGGACTTTACTTGGTAATTTGACCGAGCATTTTAAATTAAGTTTTGAAGCCGCCCAGTCTCAGGCCAAGGCAGTTGAAAACCTTGCTAGTGCCGAACAAAATCTTAAGAACTTGGAAAGAGCCATTCGATCTTTGGGCCCAGTCAATTTGGATGCTATTGAGCAGTATGACGAAGTCAATAATCGTCTAACCTTCCTCAATGAGCAACGGATGGATATTTTGTCAGCGCGTGATCTTCTTCTTGATACCATTCATGAGATGGATGATGAGGTGAAAGAACGCTTTAAAGTCACATTTGAAGCTATTCGTGAAAGTTTCAAGCAAACTTTCAAACAAATGTTTGGCGGTGGTTCAGCTGATTTGATTTTGACAGAGAATGATATTTTGACTGCAGGTGTTGAAATATCTGTTCAGCCTCCGGGTAAGAAAATCCAATCGCTCAACCTCATGTCCGGTGGCGAAAAGGCTCTTTCGGCCCTCGCTCTGCTATTTTCCATTATCCGAGTGAAGACCATTCCGTTTGTGATACTGGACGAGGTGGAGGCTGCCTTGGATGAGGCCAATGTCAAACGCTTCGGAGACTATCTCAATCGCTTTGATAAAGAAAGTCAGTTTATTGTTGTGACACACCGAAAGGGCACAATGGCTGCAGCGGATGCCATTTATGGGGTAACCATGCAGGAATCTGGCGTATCAAAGATTGTATCTGTCAAATTGAAGGATGTGGAGAAATTATGATAAAAAAGATTTATGCCAGTGATATGGATGGTACGTTTTTACGTGAGGATCATAACTTTGATAAAAAAAGTTTCCGAAGGATTCTGGATCAGTTTAAGAAAAAAGACTATTTATTTGTGGCAGCAAGCGGGAGATCTTTGCAGAGTCTAAAGTTAGTTTTTGAAGAATTTGCAGATGAAATCGGGTTTGTTGCTGAAAATGGTTCTATTGTTGAGTATCAAGGTCAGATGATTTTTCTGGATGAACCGATTCATCCAGAAGTTTACTTGCCTATTATTGCTGGAATTGATGCTGGTCCTTATGGAAGTAGTCGTTCCATGGTTTTGTCTGGACTCGAAAACTTTTATTTGTTAAAAAATGCTGAGCCTCAGTTTTTAGGAGCAATGACAAATTATTATGCTCATTTTCAATTGGTGGACTCGTTTGAAGATGTCCAGGAAAAAATAATAAAAATTAATGCCAAATTTACCCCAGATGAGATGGACCAAGCAAGATTGTGGCTCAATCAGACCTTTGAAGGTGTGACAGCCATGACAACAGGTTTTGACAATATTGATATTATTCCTAATGGTTCAAATAAATCAGTTGGTTTGAGTCATTTGTGCAGTCATTTTGGAATTACAGGACGAGATGTAGTTGCCTTTGGGGATAATCAAAATGATTTGGATATGTTGGACTTCGCAGGTCTTGCCATTGCAACAGAAAATGCAAGAGAAGAAGTGAAGGCTCTAGCTGATCAGATTATTGGTCATTGCAATGATGGAGCTGTACTGGCTTATTTAGAGGAGGAAGTATATGGCAATTAAATTGATTGCACTAGATTTGGATGGAACTCTTCTGACGTCGGATAAACGAATTTCAGAAGCCAATAAGCAGGCCTTGTTAGCAGCTCGGCAACAAGGTGCTTATGTTGTCTTAACAACAGGACGGCCTTTACAAGCTATTGGTGCCTTTTTGGAAGAATTAGACCTCTTAGGTGAAAATCAATATTCCATTACCTTTAATGGTGGATTGGTACAAGAAAATACAGGGCGCATTTTAGATAAAACTGGCTTCAGCATTGATGATGTTCGTGCAATTCGACAAGTAACCAATCAATTGGACCTACCTCTGGATGTCTTGTATGGAGGAGATGTTTACTCATTACCAGCAGTCAATGAATCTCTGTATCTAACAGCCAATCCTTTGTTGAATAAAATTGATGTGACAGATGAAGAGATGCCAGAAGATTTTGTCTATAATAAGGCGGTGATAGCTGTAGCAGCTGATTTTCTGGATGGACAAATTCCAAAAATTCCTAGAGAATTGTACGATCGTTTTGAAATTTTCAAGTCGCGTGACATGCTGTTAGAATGGAGTCCAAAAGGAGTCCATAAGGCAAATGGATTGGCAAAATTGATTGGGCATTTGGGAATTGATCAATCAGAAGTGATGGCCTGTGGTGATGAAGGTAACGATCTTTCGATGATCGAATGGGCTGGTTTAGGTGTTGCAATGGCTAATGCAACAGACGAAATTAAGTCTGCTGCAAACCTTGTTTTACCAAAAACAAACGATGAAGATGGCATTGCCTGGGCTATCCAACAGTATGTATTAAATGAGGACTAAGTATGGGATTATTTGATCGATTATTTGGACAAGAATCGCAGGAAGAAAAACAAGTTGAAGTTGGTGAAGAAGTTGGAACGCACCAGACTGCTGAAAATGAACAAGTGGCTGTGGTTGCAACCGATTCTGATGATAGTTCATCTGAAGTTGGAGAAGCTGTACCCTTGACTGCTGAACAAGAAGCGCAAAAACAACGGACACTTGACATGATGGCCCAGTATTATGCGGCCAAAGAAGCAGCTGCTGCCCGCATGAAAGAGGCGCAAGAAAAAGGTTTTGATCCTGCTATTCAGACAAAACCAAAAGAAGAACCTGTTCAAGAAATTGTACAAGAAGTACAGGAGAGTGAGCAAGACAAGTACCAGCGGACTTTGAAGAAAACAAGAACTGGATTCGGCGCAAGGCTCAATGAATTCTTTGCCAATTTCCGTTCAGTAGATGAGGAATTTTTCGAGGAGTTAGAAGAATTGTTGATTTTGTCAGACGTTGGTGTGCAAGTAGCTTCGACTCTGACTGAGGAGCTCCGCTATGAGGCTAAATTGCAAAATGCCAAAAAGACAGAGGAGCTCCGTCGTGTCATCATTGAAAAATTGGTGGATATTTATGAAAAGGATGGTCAGTTTAGTGAGCAGATCAATTTCCAAGACGATTTGACAGTCATGCTCTTTGTCGGTGTCAATGGTGTTGGGAAGACGACTTCTATCGGTAAGTTGGCTTACAAATACAAGCAGGCTGGCAAGAAGGTCATGCTGGTTGCGGCGGACACCTTCCGTGCGGGGGCGGTAGCCCAGCTGGTCGAGTGGGGGCGCCGTGTTAATGTGCCTGTAGTCACAGGACCTGAAAAATCAGATCCAGCTAGTGTGGTCTTTGACGGTGTCCAACGTGCCGTGGTAGAAGGCGTAGATATTCTCATGATTGATACAGCTGGTCGCCTGCAAAATAAAGATAACCTCATGGCAGAGCTGGAAAAAATTGGTCGCATCATCAAACGGACTCTTCCTGATGCACCGCATGAAACCCTCTTAGCCTTGGATGCTTCCACAGGTCAAAACGCTCTCAGTCAAGCTAAGGAATTTGCAAAAATTACCCCATTGACAGGCTTGGTCTTGACCAAACTGGACGGTACAGCAAAGGGTGGTGTAGTCCTTGCCATCCGTCAGGAGTTGGATATTCCTGTTAAACTGATTGGTTTCGGTGAGAAAATCGATGATATAGGTGAGTTCAAATCCGAAGAGTTCATGCGTGGGCTCTTAGAAGGATTGGTATAGAATGAAAAAAGTAGTTAACTGAGACAGTTAGCTACTTTTGTATTATGTGACTTTTAGTCCGTCACGCTCCGTAAGGTGCGTGACAAATAAACCACCCGCTATGCGGGTGCGCGACGAAGGTTATACCAAAAAAACTCCAAACGCGATACAATAAAGGTGTTCAAGCCAATTGTAAAGCGAGAGGAGAAAAGTATGGCGCAAAAGGCACATAGTTTATCACATACAAAGTGGTTGTGTAAGTACCACATTGTCTTCACACCTAAGTATAGACGAAAAATCATCTATAATCAATATCGAAGTAGTTTGGGAGAAATATTCCGGCGTTTGTGTAGTTATAAGGGCGTAGAAATTATCGAAGGACATCTGATGCCGGATCATGTTCATATGTTAGTCAGTATTCCTCCGAGATTAAGTGTATCAAGCTTTATGGGTTATTTAAAAGGTAAGAGTGCTCTTATGATGTTTGATAAACACGCCAATCTCAAATATAAATTTGGCAATCGTCATTTCTGGGCAGAGGGATATTATGTAAGTACAGTTGGACTTAATGAAGCCACAATTAAGAAATATATACAAGAACAGGAAAAACATGATATAGCACTTGATAAGTTAAGTGTAAAAGAGTATGAAGATCCCTTTAGGGATAATGGCAAGTAGTACGAATGCCTCTTTAAGAGGCAAGTGACGAGTCAAAAGCAGTGAGGCTTGAACAAAGTGAAAGCCAGCGTCTTTAGGCGCTGGCTGGTGATGTGGGCTTATAGCCCTTGTTCAAACCACCCGTTTGACGGGTGGTCATGATTTTCATTTTTTCCGCAATAAAGCTTCTATCCAGTCAGGTGCATAGGCTGAAGTACAACCTTTGGCAACTTTCATTTCAGAATATACTCCTAATTTCTGTCCGATTGCCCGCCCTTTTTCCAGATAGTCAGGATATGTAACTGCGATTTCTACCAAGCACTGGTTCATGGTCCACTGGATCAGTGGATCCGCAGTTTGTAAATGTTCATTGATATAAGTAAGTGTTTGTTCAATTTCTTGGTCTGTAGCGGTTTTTCCAGCAAAGTATTTGGCATGAAGGAACCAACCAACTCGTTGAAAAATAGCTTGGTCTTGGGTGAGTAAGTATTTTTCCCAGTCTTTGCTATCCTTGCGTTTACTAAGAATAAGGGAGGCAAATTTATCAAGAACATTGTGGGAGACTTGTTCACTAATACTACTTTTTAGGTCAGAAGCCACAAGTTGGTCTGGCTTGTTTTTGACAATTTGAATGGCTAGATATTGAGCTTCAAGAATGCCGGTTTGCCAAAGCGGTACAAAGAGATCGGATTGATTTATGTAAGTCTTTGCGATTTTTGAGAGGGCTCCCATTGGTACACCATAATATGGCTTTGTCTCACCAATTTTATCATAGCGTTTGAGAGTTCCAGCATGGCTGGCTTCCTCGAGTTGGCTCAGAATTGTGTTTATTTCAGTCATTAGAATATTTCTCCGAAAAAAACTGGATTACTCCAGTTTTGTACATGATTTATTATAGGAGTCCACGCTCATGATACCACACTTCAGGTGTCCAGACCCACTTGCATCCGTAGTGATCTAGTAAATCAAAGGCGGCCTGTGGCCCCATTGTACCAGCAGGATAGGTATGCAATGGAACTTGATTACTTGACCAAATATCGATGATCCGGTCAATCAAACTCCAACTTGCTTTTACTTCTTCCCAATGGCTAAAATTAGTGGAATCGCCATTTAAGACATCGAAAAAGAGTTTTTCATAGGCTTCAGGTGAATTGCCAAGAGCAGTAGCATTGTGACGGAAGTTGAGCTTGGCAGGAGTAAGGGCAAAGTGCGAACCAACTTCTTTTCCATTTATGGATAACATAAAGCCTTCAGTAGGCTGAATATAGATTGTCAATACGTTTGCTTCAGAAGGCTGACCAAAAATATCTTCAGCATGTTTAAAGGTAATTGTAACACGAGTTCCTTTCTCGGTTAGTCGTTTACCTGTACGGAAGAAGAATGGTACATCGCGGAAACGGTCTGTGTCGACAAAAAAGACACCGCTAGCAAATGTTTCAGTCTGTGAACCATCGGCAATATTTGGTTCATCTAGGTAGCTGACATAATCTTTCCCATCAATTGAACCTGCAGCATATTGGCCACGAATAAAGTTTTGTTTCAATTCTTCATCAGTTTGATGGCGAAGATGTTGGAAAACCTTAATTTTCTCAGCGCGAACATCTTCTTCTTTGAAACTAGCTGGTTTATCCATTGCTAAAAGTGACAGAACTTGAAGTGCGTGATTTTGTACCATATCTTTTAATGCACCAGAATGATCATAGTAGCCACCACGGTCCTCAACCCCGATTGATTCAGCGAAAGTAATTTGGACATTATCGATATAATCACGGTTCCAGATATGCTCAAAAATAATATTGGCAAACCGAACTGCAAAGATATTTTGCACCATTTCTTTCCCTAAGTAATGGTCGATACGATAGATTTGGTTTTCATTAAATGCAGCAGCCAACTCATCATTGAGCTTCTCAGCAGTGGCAAGACTGGTTCCGAAAGGTTTTTCAATAATCAAGCGTTCAAAACCTTGTCCGTCAACAATTTGCTCAGATTTGAGATGTTTAGCAATTGTACCGAAAAATTCAGGCGCCATAGAAAGGAAGAAGACCTTGTTATGCTGTGTGTCGTATTTTTCACACAAGTCGTCCTGCAATTTACGTAATGCTACATAATGCTCTGTATCATTAACATCATGGCTTTGATAGTAGAAATGGCTGGCAAATTCATGGGCTTGGCGTGGAGTATCTGGTAAGTCTCCAAGTGATTCAATAACAGTTTGTTCAAAAAATTCTTTGGTCCAAGGTCTTCGAGCTGTACCAATAACGGCAAAGTTTTCTCTGATATGTCCAGCCTTGTAGAGACGGAATAATGATGGATAGAGTTTGCGTTTGGCAAGGTCGCCACTAGCACCAAAAATAGTAAACAATACATGTGATGACATAATTTCATTCCTATCTGTTGAGTATAAAAACTATTATAGCATAAATTGTCAGAAAATTCACTTTTAAGTCGAAATTATTAGAAAACACGGTAAACATATGGAGAGTCTGGTTGTTCAATCTGGACAATAGATTGCAATTCTAAAGTTGGAAGATTTTGTTTCAATGAGGTATGGTAAGAAACCCTGATTGTGCCTTTGGCTTTAACCCAGGTGTTATTTGAAAATGGAGTATCAGAACCAGTAGAGAGCAGGCCATATACCCCTGAGTCTGCAATGCAGTGTATAATTCCGAAGCGGAAGATGAATTGTTGATGAGCATTGTCAGGATCATTATAGACAAAACCTACCATCTCAACAGTTTTTCCTGAAAATTCCGTAGGATAGTCATAGATTGCCTCCATCACCTCCATGTAATTTTCACTAGTGACAATAATCTGATCTTCAGCGAGGTAGTGATTGGCAATTTCACGCATCTGACTCTGATAGGCAGATTTTGTAAAATAAATAGAACTGTCTGGTTTGAGATACTGAACTGTCGTTCCTTCTTGCGTCTGAGTCATCGCATCATTCTCCGCAGCTAACGGGAAATGGTAGCCTTTTGCTGCGACAGTAGTTGAATCCAAGTTGACGGTCGGGAAAAGCCAGGCAACTAAAAGTGGTATCAATAAGAGGGCTACACTGGCAAACTTGGCTGATTTCTTTGACAAATGGCTGTGTGTCTCTATCTCTTTCACCCAAATATACAATTGTACAATAGCTAATATAAAGGACAAAGCCATAGATAGAAATGCTAAGTAACTATAGTGTAAGTTAATATATTGGTCTAATTTTCCAGAGACATAAAGATACATGGTCATCTCAAAATAGCCTGCAAGAATTAAAAATCGAATCATGCCATACCTCCAAGTAGGAGACTATACCCTAGAATGACTAGAGTTATAACCGAGATAAATCCAATAATAAATTTACCTGTAAAGTAATGTTTCATCATGAGTAAATTTTTTACATCAATCATTGGTCCGATGACCAAGAAGGCCATTACCGGAGCAAAGCCAAAACTTGATAAAAGAGATGCAGCGATGAAGGCATCTGCCTCTGAGCAAAGGGAAAGAAGAAACGCCAGTAACATCATCAGCAGAATGGCAGATAATGGATTGTGGCCAATGGTCGTGAGTACTGCAGTTGGAATATAAACCTGAACCAAACTAGCAAAAAGGCAACCGAAAACCAGATAGCGGCCCGTATCAAAAAATTCATTAATAGCATGAATAAGTGCAAAACCGACTTTTTGCCAGCTTGTCTTATTGGAATAATCATGTTGGTGATGGCTTATTTTATTTTCTTTCAGTATCGGATTTTTCACAAAGAAACCTAGAATGATCCCCAAAACAACGGAAACTAGGATTGCTCCTAAGGCACGATACGTGGCAAAAAGCATAGAATTACCAAATGCAGTATACGTTGCAAATAGTACAATGGGATTGATTACAGGAGCAGTAACTAGAAATGGGATAGCTGTATATTGGGGAACTTTTTTCTCCAATAATCGATTGACAATTGGAACAATCCCACATTCGCAGGAAGGAAAAATAAAACCAATAAAGGTGCCAAATAAAATGGCAAGAAACCTATTTTTGGGAAGGAGTTTATGTACTTTTTCAGGGGTGATAAACACATCGATAAAACCAGAAATCAATGCTCCAATCAAAACAAAGGGTAGGGCTTCAATGATAATAGACAGGAAAATAGCCCCCGCCTGCAGGACGGAGGTAGGCAGTTGATTAAAACCAAACATACTATTTATCATCCTGCTTCAACTTGTTTTTTCCGGAATTTATTTTTGATTTTGGATCGGGATACTCAATTTCTTCTAGATTTTCAAATGAAGCAAATTCTTCAAGCATTTTTTCTAAATCATCTTGTCGTTTATATGTTACAGCCATGGGGCACCTCCAAAAATTCTATATGCTCATTATACCTTTTTTACCCAAAAATATCTAAAAGAATCTGATTGATTTGAAGTCCAAAATATACTTAGCAACTTCAAATCATGTTATAATACTCTTATGGAAACAAGAATAGCAGAATTAGTTAGCTTGCTGAATCAGTATGCTAAAGAATATTATCAATTGGATAGACCAAGTGTATCGGATGCCGAATACGACCAGCTCTATCGTGAGTTAGTTGAGCTTGAAACAGCACATCCAGAACTGATTTTACCAGATAGCCCAACCCATCGAGTGGGTGGGAAAGTTTTAGATGGTTTTGAGAAATATAGCCATGTTTATCCTCTTTTTAGTCTGCAGGATGCTTTTTCGCGTGCAGAATTAGAAACATTTGATCAGCGTGTACGCAAGGAATTTCCACAGGCAAGTTATATTTGTGAGCTGAAGATTGATGGTCTTTCCATCTCCCTTACCTATGAAGCTGGAAAACTTGTTGTTGGAGCTACACGCGGGGATGGTAGTATTGGTGAAAATATTACTGAGAATTTAAAACGTGTAGCTGATATTCCTTTGACCTTGCCCGAGGCGATTGATATTACCGTTCGAGGGGAATGTTATATGCCCAAAGCTTCTTTTGCTCGTGTTAACAAACAACGTGAAGAGGCTGGAGAAGCTGAGTTTGCTAACCCTAGAAATGCCGCTGCAGGAACCCTCCGTCAATTAGATACATCTGTCGTTGCTCAACGTGGACTTGCTACCTTCCTTTACCAAGAGGCGAGTCCATCTGATGTAGTCAGTCAATCAGAGGTTCTTCATAAGCTAGATACTCTTGGTTTTACGACAAATCACGATTATCATTTGGCAAATACCATTGATGATGTGTGGGAGTTTATTGAAAAAATGGCAGAGCGCCGAGATGATCTCCCCTATGAGATTGATGGCATAGTCATTAAAGTAAATGATTTAGCTGCACAAGAAGAGTTGGGTTTTACGGTCAAGGCACCACGATGGGCTGTTGCCTATAAATTCCCAGCCGAGGAAAAGGAAGCTGAAATCTTGTCGGTTGATTGGACTGTTGGTCGTACGGGTGTCGTAACTCCAACTGCAAACCTAAGTCCTGTTCAACTGGCAGGAACGACGGTCAGTCGAGCGACCTTGCACAACGTAGACTATATCGCCGAAAAAGATATTCGTATTGGTGATACAGTTATTGTATATAAAGCAGGAGACATTATTCCAGCAGTGCTGAAAGTGGTGGATAAGTATCGTACCATTCAAGAACCGATGCCTATCCCAACTATCTGTCCAAGTTGTGCTGGTATCCTACAACATTATGAAGATGAAGTTGCCCTGCGCTGTATCAATCCTTTGTGTCCTAGTCAGTTGATGAGTAAGTTGGAACATTTTGCTAGTCGTGATGCCATGAATATTGCAGGATTGGGAACGTCTATCGTTGAAAAATTGTTCTTGTCACAATTAGTTCATGATGTTGCAGATATTTATCAATTAACAGTCACAGATTTACTCACTCTAGATGGGTTTAAGGAAAAATCAGCTGAAAAATTATATCAAGCAATCCAAAGTTCCAAAACAAATTCAGCCGAGCGTCTCTTGTTTGGTTTGGGAATTCGTCATGTTGGTAGCAAAGCAAGTAAAATATTATTGGAAAAATTTGGTGATTTAGAATCGTTAGCAAAAGCTGATCAAGATACTATTGCCTCGTTAGAAGGATTAGGACAAGTCATTGCAAAGTCAATTACAACTTATTTTGCTAGCCAAGGAGCTCAACAACTTTTAGACGAACTTAAGGAAGTTGGGGTAAACTTAGCTTATCTTGGACAGGTAGCGGATGAAAATGCTGCCTTATCCGGTATGACAGTTGTATTAACGGGCAAATTGGAAAGAATGAAACGCAATGAGGCTAAGGCTAAATTAGAATCCTTAGGAGCGAATGTAGCTGGCTCAGTTTCTAAGAAAACAAATCTTGTTGTCGCAGGAACGGATGCTGGTAGTAAATTGGTCAAGGCACAAGAACTTGGGATTGAAATAAAAGATGAGGCTTGGCTAGAAAACCTTTAAAAGGAATGAACGATGAAAAAAAGAAAACGTGCGCGATTGATTTATAATCCGACTTCGGGTCAGGAAATTATGAAAAAAAATGTAGCAGAAGTATTGCACATTTTTGAAGGTTATGGATATGATACGTCTGCTTTTCAAACTACTCCTGAGCCAGATTCTGCAAAAAATGAAGCAAAAAGAGCCGCACTTGATGGATTTGATTTAATCATTGCTGCAGGTGGTGATGGTACTATTAATGAAGTGGTCAATGGCATTGCTCCACTTGAAAAAAGGCCTAAAATGGCTATTATTCCTACTGGAACAACAAACGACTACGCGCGTGCATTGAAAATTCCAAGAGGAAATCCAGTCGAGGCAGCAAAGATAATTGGCAAGAAGCAGACCATTTTAATGGATATTGGCTTAGCAAAAAATAAAAAAAATGGTACTCAACAAGAGCATTATTTTATAAATATTGCAGCTGCTGGAACCTTGACTGAGCTTACTTATAGCGTTCCAAGTCAGCTTAAGACGATGTTTGGCTATTTGGCATATGTGGTAAAAGGGGCCGAGTTGTTACCAAGAGTTCAATTTACACCAGTTCGAGTGAAGCATGATCAAGGGGTGTTTGAAGGATCTGTATCCTTAATTTTTGTAGCCCTTACCAACTCAATTGGAGGTTTTGAACAAATTGTTCCAGATGCAAAATTAGATGATGGCAATTTTACACTATTGATGGTTAAAACAGGCAACTTATTTGAAATTTTGCATTTAATTCGTCAGGTTTTAGATGGTGGAAAACATATCGACAGTAACTTAATTGAGTACATTAAGACTAAGAGTTTGTCAATAGAAAACCTTCAATCTACAAACAGATTGATGATTAATTTGGATGGTGAGTTTGGAGGGGATGCGCCAGTTGAACTGGAGAATTTAGCAAATCATATTGAATTCTTTGCAGACACAGACCTTGTATCAGATGATGCCATCACACTCGATATGGATCAAATCAATCGAGAAAAAATGGCTAAACGATTTATTGAAGAATCTGATCATATGGATGAAACTATTAAATAGGAAGAAAAGATGAAAAGTCTTTTCTTTTTTTTTAGAAATGCGAATTAAACGCTTCCAATAGCGATATTTTCTTGACAAATAGGTGTTTTAGGAGTATCCTTACATGGTATTAAATTTTAAAAGGAGAATTCGTTATGAATTTAGGCGCATTGGCCCTTGGTTTGGCCTGTCTTGGTGTAAGTATCGGTGAGGGACTTTTGGTAGCTTCTTATCTTAGTTCGTCTGCACGTCAACCAGAAATGCAAAGTAAATTGATGTCTGGTGTTTTCTTGGGTGTTGCCTTTATCGAGGGAACTTTCTTCGTCACTTTGGCTATGACGTTTGTCTTGAAATAGTAGAAAATAGAGAAATAGAAAAGGGGGGAACCTCAATTGGAAGAAACTTTAAGTCCAACCCTTACCCTTGGTCCCGTAACCTTTGACCTGACCATGGTATTGGTTTCAGTCATTACCATTTCGGTTATTTTCTTACTTGTGTTTTGGGCTAGTCGTCGGATGGAACTTAAGCCAAAAGGAAAACAAAATGTTTTGGAATATGTTTACGAACTAACCGTCAACTTTACAAAAGGAAACCTTGGTGATGAGGAAGCAAAGCGCTATTCTTTGTTTTTCTTTACAGTTTTCACTTTTCTTTTGCTTGCCAATAATTTGGGATTAATGACGAAGTTGGAAACACCAGAGGGACAAAATTTGTGGACTTCTCCAACGGCTAATATGGCATACGACTTTGGTCTTGCTGGTATAGCAATACTTTTTTGCCATTTTGAAGGGATTCGCCGCCGTGGCTTTAAAGAATACCTTAAATCTTTTGTGACACCTTGGGCGATGGCTCCAATGAATATTTTGGAAGAAGTGACCAATCTTGTGTCGCTTGCTCTTCGTTTATATGGTAATATTTATGCCGGTGAAGTGCTTGTTTCTCTTCTTCTACAATTATCTCAACAAAATGCATTTGCATACCCAATAGCCTTTGTTCTAAACATTGTTTGGACAGGTTTCTCTGTATTTATTTCATGTTTACAGAGTTATGTATTTGTTATGTTGGTATCTATGTATCTGAACAAGAAAATCAATGGAGAGAGTGAGTAAGAGAGGGATAAATAATGACGACACAAATTACAATGCAGGCAAGTACTGTACTAGGAAATTTTATCCTCGTTACAGCATCTTTTGCAGTTTTAATTATTTTAATTCGTGTATTCGCTTGGAATAAAATTACTGGAATTTTTGAAGAACGTGAAAATAAGATTGCAGGTGATATTGATGCGGCTGAAGAAAAATTAGCAGTTGCAGCTGACCTAGTGAAACAACGCGAAGATGAATTAGTGCAGGGCCGTATTGAAGGACAAAAAATCATTCAAGACGCAGTAGAACGTGCTAAATTGGAGAAAAAGCGAATTCTTGAACAGGCTGAAGTTGAAGTGGAAGGCTTGAAAACAAAAGCACAAATGGAAATTGAAGCTGAAAAACGTGAGGTTCAAGAAACACTTCGTGTTCAGGTTGCTAATTTGGCAGTTGATATTGCAGGAAAAATTATTTTTGAGGATTTAGATCAACAGGCACACAGCAATTTGATTGATCGGTATTTGGACAAATTAGGAGACAAGTAGATGAACGCTAGAGAAAATGCCCTCGTGCAAAAATATGCTCTATCATTTGTTGAAAAAGTCAGTGACAGTTCAGAAATTTGGAACATGTATGATCAGATTTCTGAGTTGATAGCTATCATTCATGATAGTAAATTGAACCGTCTCTTATTGTCGGCTACAGTTTCAAGAGAAGAAAAAGCAGCTTTTGTACGCACTGTTCGTCAATCTAGTTATTGGCAAATCAATGATTTAATTGAAGATGTGATTCGAGATGGACATGCAGATTTACTTCTGGAAACTCTTGAACGCGCTCAACTTCAAATCAGTAAATTAAAAAATGAGTTTGATGCATATATTGCATCAGTTTATCCATTAACGGAACAACAAAAATCTCGTTTACGTCAATTAGTCGAGGAACGGTTTGGTTTGCGTGTCCGTAATATTGTTGAAGAACAGGATGCTTCATTATTGGGTGGTTTTGTTTTGACCATTAACCATAAAGTAATTGATGCAAGTGTTCGTACACAATTAAAGGATGTTAGAAAAAAACTATAGAAAGTGGTGTTCTTTTGATAAATGCACAAGAAATTAGCGCTTTACTAAAACAACAAATCGAAGAGTTTCAACCTGACTTTGATTATACAGAGACTGGTGTAGTTACCTACATTGGTGATGGTATTGCACGTGCGCAAGGTCTTGATAATGCCATGAGTGGAGAGCTATTAATTTTTGAAAATGGCACCATTGGTATGGCTCAGAACTTGGAGACAAATGACGTCGGTATCATTATTCTTGGCGGATTTACAGATATTCGTGAGGGTTCTGTTGTCCGTCGTACAGGTAAAATCATGGAAGTACCGGTCGGGTCTGGATTGATTGGTCGTGTCATTAATCCTTTGGGGCAACCAGTCGATGGATTGGGCGAAATTCGTACAAGCAAAACTCGTCCGATTGAAAATCCTGCACCAGGTGTTATGCAACGTAAATCAGTAACTGAACCCCTTCAAACTGGTCTTAAAGCGATTGATGCCTTGGTACCAATTGGTCGTGGACAACGTGAGTTGATTATCGGTGACCGTCAAACAGGTAAAACTTCTGTAGCTATTGATGCTATCTTGAACCAAAAAGGTCAAGATATGATTTGTATCTATGTAGCAATCGGTCAAAAAGAATCTACAGTTCGTACTCAAGTAGAAACACTTCGTCAATATGGCGCGTTAGATTATACTATTGTTGTGACAGCATCTGCTTCACAACCATCTCCATTACTTTTCTTGGCACCTTATGCTGGGGTTGCAATGGCGGAAGAATTTATGTATGAAGGCAAACATGTTTTGATTGTCTATGATGATTTATCAAAACAAGCGGTAGCATATCGTGAATTGTCTCTCTTGCTTCGTCGTCCTCCAGGTCGTGAAGCATATCCAGGGGATGTATTCTACTTGCACAGTCGTTTATTGGAACGTTCTGCAAAAGTTTCTGATGAATTGGGTGGAGGTTCCATTACAGCCTTGCCATTTATTGAAACACAAGCTGGTGATATCTCTGCTTATATTGCGACTAACGTGATTTCCATTACAGATGGACAAATTTTCTTAAAAGATGATTTGTTTAACTCTGGTATTCGTCCAGCGATTGATGCCGGATCTTCTGTATCACGTGTTGGTGGTTCCGCCCAAATTAAAGCCATGAAAAAGGTTGCTGGTACCCTTCGTATCGATTTGGCTTCTTATCGTGAATTGGAAGCATTTACGCAATTTGGTTCTGATTTGGATGCAGCAACACAAGCAAAACTCAATCGTGGTCGTCGTACAGTGGAAGTTTTGAAACAACCATTGCACAAACCACTTCCAGTTGAAAAACAGGTTTTGATTTTGTATGCTTTGACAAATGGATATTTGGATTCAGTTCCGATTGATGATATTTTAGCATTTGAAGAAGAGTTGTATGCATACTTTGATTTGCACTATGATAATCTTTTGGATGTCATTCGTACAACGAAAGATCTTCCAGATACGGATGAGTTGAATACTGCTATTCAAACATTCAAAGACCAATCAATCTTTAAATAAAGGAGTCTAGGATGGCAGGTTCTCTTAATGAAATTAAATCAAGAATAGCATCAACCAAGAAAACCAGTCAAATCACAGGTGCCATGCAGATGGTTTCTGCATCAAAGTTGGCGAAATCAGAGCAGTTGGCGAAATCATTTCAGATTTATGCTAGTAAAGTTCGGGCGATTACGACGGATTTGTTACGTGGTGAACTAATGACATCAGATACTAGCAATCCGATGCTCATTCGGCGTCCGATTCAAAAAGTGGGTTATATTGTCATCACCTCAGATAGCGGTTTAAAAGGTTCTTATAATTCTAGTATTTTAAAAGCTGTTATGGAAATGATTGATCAGGACCATCAGTCAAATGAAGAGTTTGAGATTATTGCTATTGGGGGGATGGGTGCTGATTTTTTCCGTGCACGTGGTATCAACCCTGTGTTTGAATTACGTGGAATTGCTGATAACCCTAGCTTTGAAGAAGTCCAAAAAATCATTTCTAAATCTGTAGAAATGTATAAAAATGAGCTGTTTGATGAACTTTATGTTTGTTACAATCATCATGTAAATAGTTTGACTAGCCAGGTACGTGTACAGCAAATGCTTCCTGTTGAAGATTTAGACCACAATGAAGTAGATGGCTATACGGCGACATTTGAATTGGAACCAAATCGTGAAATGATATTGGACCAATTGTTGACTCAATATGCAGAATCAACCATTTACGGGGCACTTTTGGATGCTAAGACTGCTGAAAATGCTGCTGGTATGACTGCGATGCAGACTGCGACAGATAATGCGAAGAATGTTATTTCGGATTTAACAATTCAATACAATAGGGCGCGTCAGGCTGCTATTACTCAGGAAATCACTGAGATTGTTGCCGGCGCATCAGCTCTTGAGTAGGTTAGAAAAAGAGGAAATAGAATGAGTTCAGGTAAAATTACTCAGGTTGTTGGTCCTGTTGTAGACGTCGCGTTTGCAGCAGAAGATAAACTTCCTGAGATTAACAATGCACTTGTTGTATATAAAAATGATGATTCTAAACAAAAAGTTGTGCTAGAAGTTGCACTGGAGCTTGGTGACGGGGTTATTCGGACAATTGCTATGGAATCAACTGACGGTTTGACTCGTGGAATGGAAGTGCTTGACACAGGTCGTCCGATTTCAGTACCAGTTGGTAAAGAGACGCTGGGTCGTGTCTTTAACGTTTTAGGGGATACAATTGACCTTGAGGAACCGTTTCCGTCAGATTTTGAGCGTGAACCGATTCACAAAAAGGCTCCTTCTTTTGATGAATTATCGACTTCAAATGAAATTTTGGAAACAGGTATTAAAGTTATTGACCTTTTAGCTCCTTATCTTAAAGGTGGTAAAGTTGGACTTTTCGGTGGTGCCGGTGTTGGGAAGACAGTTCTTATCCAAGAATTGATTCATAACATCGCTCAAGAACATGGTGGTATTTCTGTATTTACTGGTGTTGGTGAGCGTACTCGTGAAGGGAACGACCTTTACTGGGAAATGAAAGAGTCTGGTGTTATTGAAAAAACAGCCATGGTCTTTGGTCAGATGAATGAGCCACCAGGTGCACGTATGCGTGTTGCCCTTACTGGTTTGACGATAGCTGAATATTTCCGTGATGTTGAAGGTCAAGACGTTCTCTTATTTATTGATAATATTTTCCGTTTCACTCAAGCAGGTTCAGAAGTGTCAGCCCTCTTGGGGCGTATGCCTTCAGCCGTTGGTTATCAGCCAACCCTTGCTACTGAGATGGGACAATTGCAAGAACGGATTACTTCAACTAAGAAGGGTTCTGTAACTTCTATTCAGGCGATTTACGTTCCTGCGGATGACTATACTGACCCTGCTCCAGCAACAGCGTTTGCCCATTTGGATTCTACAACCAACTTGGAGCGTAAGTTGACTCAATTAGGTATTTATCCAGCGGTTGATCCATTAGCATCATCTTCTCGTGCCTTGGCTCCTGAAGTTGTAGGTGAGGAGCACTATGCTGTAGCGATGGAAGTAAAACGTGTTCTTCAACGTTACCAAGAATTGCAAGATATTATTGCCATTCTCGGTATGGATGAATTGTCTGATGAGGAAAAGACTTTAGTTGGTCGTGCACGTCGGATTCAATTCTTCTTGTCTCAAAACTTTAACGTTGCTGAACAATTTACAGGTATGCCAGGTTCCTACGTTCCTGTTGCAGAAACCGTTAAAGGATTTAAGGAAATTTTAGATGGTAAACATGATCATTTACCTGAAGATGCTTTCCGAAATGTTGGTTCAATTGAGGATGTAGTCGCTAAAGCTGCTAAAATGAAATACTAGAGGTGGCATATGGCACATATGACTGTTCAAGTAGTGACACCAGATGGAATAAAATATGATCACCATGCAGCCTTTGTTTTGGTTAAAACCAAAGAGGGGGAATTGGGGATTTATCCAGGTCACTTAGAATTGATTGCTGTTTTAGAAATTGATGAGATGAAAGTACGTCGTGTTGATGATGAAAACCACGTGGATTGGATTGCAGTCAATGGTGGTATCATCGAAATCAATAAAGATTTGATAACAATTGTCTCTGATTCTGCTGAGAGGGAACGAGACATTGATATTAGTCGTGCGGAACGTGCGAAGTTACGCGCAGAGCGTGAATTAGAAGAAGCTCAGAACGCTCGAAATATTGATATGGAAAAACGTGCCGCAGTTGCACTTCAACGGGCAATCAACCGTATTCGTGTTGGGAAACATTAAGACCTATGGGATTGGACCTTGTTCCGTCCGTGATAAGCGAACTTAGGAAAAATTGTATTTTATAAGTCGAAGAGTGAATGGGATTGGGCATAAGTTTAGTCTCACATCGCTCTTTTTATGATGTATTTTTTGTAGAAAATCAGTTGCGGCTGTAAAAGTTTAAGAGCAGTGGTGTGTTAGTCTCCTATCTTTTTTAGAACTTATAGGCCCAATATATGGAGAATAACAGATAAGACAGACAAGTGTGATAATACTTCACACGTTGCTTGCCCTCAAGTTAAAATAGTTGCTAAAAAGCTTCAAAATCTATGATTTTGAGGCTTTTTACTATGCAGGAATATTTTACTCCGATACATCAAAAATGCAGAATGAGAGGACTTTTTTGCTAATAATCCAGGTCAGTAGCAGAGAGTTGGTTTTGATTTCTTGTGAGTAATGGAACCTATATTTTCAAGTAAAGTACTTGATGTAAGGAATAGTTTTTCGCTCATCAAGGCTGTTTTTTGAGGGAATAGTCACTGTATTTTTTAAAAAAACGAACGGGGAGTAGCTTAAAAACTAACCTTAGATGGAAGTGCAAACTGTGAATACAGACTCTTATATTGTTTTACTGAATAGTGACACTTAGAGATAAAAATTTCAGGTAATGTAAATTTTTTATCAGATTACTTTAAAATTTTTGTGATTTACAAGAAATTTACCTGATTCCCATAATTGATTCACAAATGTTCGGTAGAATGTGAGTATGTTTATTGAAAGGAGCATATATGAATTTTGTTTATCTGGTCATATCTATTATAGCAGAACTGTTTGCTACATCTTATTTACGGGAGACTAAGGGATTTACAAATTTAGGACCATCACTTATTTGTGGTATTGCTTATGTTGTGTGTCATTATACTTTTTCCAAGGCGATTCTTTCACTTAATCTAGGAGTGGCATACGCCTTGTGGTGTGGCATAGGTATACTTGTAACGACCATAGTCTCTTACAGTATCTATAGGGAACATGTATCTTGGCCTAGCTTAAGTGGCGTTGCTTTGATTTTACTTGGAACCATCTTGGTTAACTTAGGAGGGTATTGATAATCTATGAAGCAAATAGCTATTGATAAATTTAAATCTCTTGGCATTGTTCTATTGTTCACGTTGCCAGCAATGATTCCATTGTTTGTTTTTTGGATTTACCCAATTGTTCGATCGCTGTGGTTAAGTTTTACCAACTGGAATTTTATGACTCCTGATTATGATGTTATTTTTTGGGAGAACTACCGAGATTTATTCAGTGACAGTCGATTTTATGAGGCCTTAAAACATACGCTTCTTTTCACGGTTGGAACAGTATTACCGACTCTAATGTGCGGACTCTTACTGGCCTTATTACTTCAGAAGCCATTTAAAGGAAATTCATTTTTCAAGTTTGTATTATTCTCACCATGGGTTACCCCAACGGTTGCTATTTCTATTGTATGGACATGGATATTTCAGCCGAAAGATGGATTTGCTAATCAGATTTTAGGATTTTTTGGTTCGCCAGGATTGGATTGGATAGCGAGTTCTGATACTGCTATGTTGTCAGTGATTATTGTAACAGTTTGGAAAAGCTTGGGCTACGCAATGATTTTTTACTTATCTGCGTTAGAAAAAGTACCGCAGGAAATCTATGAAGCTAGTAGCTTAGATGGGGCCAAGTCCTGGAGGCGTTTTATTGATATGACCCTACCATGTATTTCGCCCACAACCTTCTTTTTGATGATTATTACAACGGTAAACTCTTTGCAAGCTTATGATCAGATTCAAATTCTAACTCAAGGTGGTCCATCGGGGAGTACAAGAACCTTATTATATTTGTATTATCAATTAGGTTTCGAAGAATTTAAGATGGGTCAGGCGACAGCAGTCGCACTTGTTATGGTAGTTATAACTGTGGTATTATCGTATATCCAGTTTTTCACTTCCAAAAAATGGGTTCATTACTAGGGGGACGAAATGCAGACAAGGTATCAGTTATATATAAACTATCTGAAGCAAGGAATTTGTTTCCTACTTTTGACCGCCATTTCGCTATATACCGTATTTCCGTTTCTATGGATGGTGGTTAGCTCCTTAAAAACCAAGTCAGAGGTGCTAGATGGTAGTCAATTTCTCCCAGCAGTACCGCGAATAACAAATTATCTGGAAATATTATTTGATTCGCCCATTCTGACCTACATACTCAACAGCCTATGGACCTCTCTGTTAATTGTATTTCTTCAAGTATTAACTGGTGCCATGTTGGCTTACGCCTTAGTATTTTTATCCTTCCGAGGACAGAAATTTATATTTATTGTCGTGATGGGAACTTATATGCTACCTGTGGCAGCAACTTATATTCCTAGTTATATTATTTTATCAAAAGGGGGGATGTTGAATACATTTACAGGTCTAATTATCTCAAGTACGATAAGCATTTTTGGGATATTTTTACTCCGTCAAGCCTTCATGCAGGTACCAAAAGCTTTGGTTGAGGCTGCTAGAATGGATGGGGCAAAACATTTCAGAATCTTATGGGAGATTGTCTGTCCTGTTACAAAGTCATCTTTTATAACATTTGCTTTAATGAGTTTTATCTCTGCTTACAATAGCTATATGTGGCCATCATTGATTACAAATGATCCGAGTAAATACTTGGTTTCACAAGGGTTGAGACGCTTCTTTATAGAGGGCGGTGCCTATGGAACTGAGTGGGCAAAAGTGATGGCTGCTTCTAGCGTTATTGTTATACCGATTTTGATAATTTTTGCTTTTACGCAAAAATGGTTCATCAACGGGATTGGCGGAGAAACTGGCGTTAAGGGCTAATAGCCTTATTAAGAAATAGAACAAAGGAATTATTATGAAAAAGAAAATTGCGTCCATATTATTAATGACAACTGTTGCTTCATCTGTTTTGTCCGCATGTGGGACAAATTCCTCTACCAACTCGCAGTCTTCTGCTGGTTCAGAAGCGGGGAATAAGGTTGAGGTTGAGTTCTGGTATGCTGGTGGTAAAACAGCTGTTACTGTTGTTCAAGAGATTATTGATGAGTACAATGCGTCACAAGATATCTATTATGTAAAAGCTGTAACCCAGGCAGATTATGGGGAAACTTACGAAAAATTGCAGGCTGGAATTGCTGGTAATGCTGCACCAGATATGGTGTTAATCTCTCCAAGTGCTGGACGGACATTGAATGAAAGTGGGCTTCTGGCTGATTTGAATGCCTATCTGACAGAAGATGTAACTGTTAAGGAAGAGGATTATCTGGAAGTTTTTGCAGAACAGGGATTGTCGGAGTCGGGTGCTCGCTTCGGTCTGCCTGCTTATGGAACAACTCAGGTTTTATATTATAATATTTCAGCATTTGAAAAGGCAAATATTGATCCAAACTCGATTGCTACATGGCAAGATTTGGCAGCAGCAGCTAAGGCCATTAAGGCCACGGGAGAATTTACATATGGCTGGGAACCGATGTGGGGACCGTACAACTTGATTGATGCTTCCCTAAGTAATGGAGCGAAGATGTTCAGTGAAGACGGTAAAACAGTAACGATTAACTCTGAAGAATGGGTTAGCGTCTGGGAATCGTTTAGAACTTGGATTCATGATGATGAAATTATGGCTGTCAATTCAGGTGGTCAAGGTTGGGAGTACTGGTACAATACCATTGATGATGTATTGGATAATACTGCTGGTGGTTATACGGGTTCATCTGGTGATCAGGCTGATTTGGATTTTAATATTGTCCAGGCGATGGAGCAACCAGCATGGGATGAGGATTCGGCATCCGCACCAGCTGCAGATGCCTTGTTATTTAGTGTAGTAGAAACATCCTCCGAACAGGAAAAAGCAGGAGCATTTGAATTTATTCAATTTTTCACAAATATTGAAAATCAAATCCAATGGACTAAGGAAGTCGGTTATGTAGCAGTAAACAAGGACATTGCTACAAATGAAGAGTATCTTTCGTATGTTAAAGAACATCCTCAAGCACTGGTTCCATTTACACAGGCGAGTCACGGTTCTGTGCTTCCAATCGATCCGACTGGTGGAGCAATTTATGATGCCTTGACTGTTGCTGCAGATCAAGTCGAATTAGAAAATATCCCAGCACAAAAAGCCTTGGACTCAGCTCAAAAAATAGCTCAACAGGCGTTGGATAAGGCATTGAATGAATAAGAAAGGGTGATATATGAGCCATACATTAATGTTTGAATTGCATGATAAAGTACCAATCAAGCAAGTAGGGGCCTTCTTTGTTCCTCAGAATTGTTCGGGAATTAGTTTCACACATACCATTGATACTCCTTATAGCATGCTGGTTATTTTAATGATTCGGGACAATCATGGGCGGTTAAGGTTTCAAAAGCAACTCGGTCACAGTAGCAAGACAGTCTATTTAGGAGAGACCGCAGAATATACAACCATTGGAGGCATTCCAGGAAAAATAAATTCTGGGCAATGGACATTGGAATTTATTTTCAATCAGGAATATGGAAAATATTTCGACGGAAGCCATATTCATTCCTGTATTGAAATTCAGTTTTCTGAGGGTAGAAATGAGACGGAGATGATTGATGGTCCAATCTGGGTTGATGAGAATTTTAACTACAGCTTTTTGGAACCGAGTAAGATCTACCAGAGGGGGACGAAATGGTACAAGGGGGATTTTCATACCCATACCCAATTATCGGATGGGAGGGATTTGCCACGGTCGGTTGTAGAAAAGGTCATTGCAGAGCAGAACTTAGATTTTTACCTTGCGACCGAGCATAATCTTTTGCATACTGGTTGGCCTGAAACATCCCTAATGGTCTTACCAGGTATAGAAATTACGACAGGACAGGGTCACGCTAATTTATTTGGACTGACAAAACGGCCAGAATCGTTGGATGCACTGATTTTGGCTCACCAAAAAGAAGATGTGTTGCAGGCCTTGGATGAGCTAATAGCTGAGGCCAAGGATAATGGTTGGTTGTTTTCAATTAACCATCCCTTCTTATATCTTTGGAAATGGCTTCATGATACATTAAGTTTAGACTTGTTGGATTGTATTGAGATTATCAATGACCCAACGTATGAGCTAGAGGAAGATGCGAATGGAAGATTAGCCAATCAGCAAGCTGTAGAGTTGGCAGATTTATTCTGGTCGCAAGGTTACCGTATTTGTGCAATCGGTGGAAGTGATTCTCATATGGTGAAAGGGGAACGCTATCCAAGTTCGAAATTTTCATCCATACCTGGGGATCCAGCAACGTGGGTGTATATGGAAAATCTTACTCCGAATAATCTCTACTCTGCACTGAGACAGTGCCGTGCTTATGTCACTCGTTTCAGTAGCCTGGACTTTGAAATTATTCAACGAAGTGCGAAAGAGGTGAATCTTGGCACGCTGTCTTTCGGTGATCAACTTCATGCAGAATGTGCATTTCTGGATTATAGGCTTTCCTTAAAAATGGATTTTGATGAGGCGTTGCTATTTTGCTATATAGATGGCCAAAAAGTCGAACTCACCACCGAGGTCAGTACTGAGGGAGTCTATACTGCTTCTGGACGGATTACGCTGAATGAAGCCTCCTATCAGTGGATTCGGTTTGGGGCTACGAATCAAGATGGTGATTTTAGGTTCTATGGAAATGCCCTGACGAAAGGCCATCGGGTGCCTGATATAAGAACCTTCCGTCAGGCAAAAGAAAAGCTAGGAATTTCTGGATGATTAAAGGGATATTATTTGATAAAGATGGCACTATAATTGATTTTTTCAAGGTCTGGCAACCAGCAGTTAGGCCTGTTCTGATAAATCTATTATCCTTCCTTGATCTTCCACCTACAATGGATAACATACTTCCTTTGGAGGAGGCTATTGGTATCAAAAATGATGTACTTGATCCGGAAGGGGCCTTGGCTTGGAAACCTTATGAACAGATTGCTGCCGATTTAGCAGTTATACTTGAAAAAGAGCGACCTAATCTGGAGATTGGGGCATTGCAGATGTTGCTAGAACGGTATTTTTCAGAATATTTCCAGACCATCACAGACTACCCTGTGTTTACCGATATGTCTGTATTGTTTGAAGAATTAAGAAAAAGGAAAATCAAAATCGGTATAGTTACGACAGATAACTCGGATGCTACACAGGATTGTTTATCAAGCCTTGCGATTGAGAAGTATGTCAGTTATTGTGCAACAGCAGATAGTGGTCACCCTATCAAACCGAGTGAGCGTCTGTTTCGAGATGTACTGAGGGAGTGGCAACTAACTTGTGAAGAAGTTGCAGTGGTAGGTGATACGCCAAATGATATGCGTTTTGCATTGAATGGTGGTGGGGTACCGATTGGAGTGTTAAGCGGGGTAGGAACGTATAAGTCGCTCAGTCACTATACAGATACGATTATTCCATCTTTAGCTGAGTTGTTAGAGTTTATTGATAGAAGAAATGAGGAAATATAGGTGGCAAAAATAGAATTAAGAAATATCGTCAAGGCCTATGACAACCATATAGCTGTCCATAATTTTAACTTGGAGATAGCTGATAAAGAATTTATCATTTTTGTGGGTCCTTCTGGTTGCGGGAAATCAACGACTTTACGGATGATTGCAGGTTTAGAAGATATTACCTCGGGAGAACTGCTGGTGGATGGGGAAACCATCAACCATATCAGTCCAAGTGACCGAGATATTGCGATGGTTTTTCAAAATTATGCCTTATATCCGCATATGACAGTCGCCCAAAATATTGGCTATAGTCTCAAAATCAAGGGACTTAAGAAGCAAAAAATTAAGGAAAAGGTAGCAGAAATTGCAGATGTATTAAGTTTGACACCGTACCTAAATAGAAAACCATCTCAATTATCGGGTGGACAAAAGCAGCGGGTGGCCATGGGCAGAGCAATGGTTCGACAGCCTAAACTATTTCTAATGGATGAGCCATTATCAAATTTGGATGCAAAGCTACGAGGCCAGATGAGAGTGGAGATTGCCAACCTTTATCAGCAACTAGACTCTACATTTATTTATGTAACACATGACCAGACGGAAGCTATGACATTAGGAACTAGGATTGTAGTGATGAAGGACGGTGTGATTCAACAGGTTGACACTCCTCAGAATCTCTATCACAATCCAGCAAATTTGTTTGTCGCAGGGTTCATTGGTACCCCTCCGATGAATTTCATTGAAGGGAGCTTGTTAGAAACAGATCAAGGATTGGCAGTTGAGGTTGGTCAAATGTTGCTCTTATTAACTAGCGATAAGGAAACAGTGGTAGTCAATAGCGAAATGGCAGGAAATCAAGTAATCGTAGGAATTCGTCCGAATAATATTGTTGTATCCAGAGATTTAACAATTTCTAAGGCAGTAGAAGGCAGGGTGGAAGTTTATGAAATGTTTGGAGATGATGCCTTCTTGCATATTCATCTTGCAGCTACAGATACTCAGATTGTTGTAAAAACGGATTCCTTAGAGCCATTTTCTATTGGAGAACAAGTGAGTGTAAGAATACTGGAAAACCATCTCCATCTATTTGATAAGGAAACGGGGATAGCGATTGTAAATTGAGTATGGCTAAATTATCTTTTTACTGAACTGAACTATGATTGTAAGGGACCTGGAATAAATAGATATAATTGTTTGCTAAAACCTCCAACGAGCAATCAACCGTATTCGTGTTGGGAAACATTGATAAAATTGGGATTGAACTTGGTTCAGTTCCTTTTTTTAATTTCATGGTATAATGGAGATATGATACAATCAATTTTACAATTTATAAGTCATCTACTCTTTATCTATATAAGTTATCATCTATTGATAACGACAGTAGATTGGGTACGATGGTTAAAAGTTACGGGAGATAATCAGCCAAAAATCAACATGCTGATATTATTTATTGCTATTGCATTAGGTTATTTAGTCTCAACTTTCTTTTTAGAGTTGTTACTAATTGGACGTTCTTTTGCAACTATGTCTTAATAGGTTAAGAAGAGGGAAGTGAATGGAAACAATCATTGTTAAAGGAAGTCAGGATGGATTAAAGGGTCAAGTTGAGATTGAGGGTGCAAAAAATGCAGTTCTACCCTTGTTAGCAGCGACAGTTTTGGCAAGTAAGGGTCAGACTCAGCTGACGCAAGTACCTATTTTATCTGATGTGTTCACAATGAACAATGTTGTTCGTGGTTTGGGTGTTCGTGTAAAATTTGACGAGGAAACGAAGACAATTGATGTTGATGCGACTGGAAAATTAGGTAGTGAAACTCCCTATAAATATGTTAGTCAAATGCGTGCATCCATTGTCATTCTTGGTCCAATTTTAGCTCGTAATGGCTATGCGAAAGTATCTATGCCGGGTGGTTGTACAATCGGAAGTCGTCCAATTGATCTTCATTTGAAAGGTCTACAAGCGATGGGCGCAAGAATTAAGCAACGGGCTGGTTACATTGAAGCCAGTGCGGAGGCCTTGCAAGGTGCTCATATTTATCTTGATTTTCCAAGTGTCGGTGCGACACAAAATTTGATGATGGCTGCAACGCTTGCTCATGGTACGACAATACTTGAAAATGCTGCGCGCGAACCTGAAATCGTTGATTTGGCTATTTTTCTGAATAAGATGGGTGCGAATGTTAAGGGAGCAGGTACTGAGACAATTACCATTACGGGTGTAGAAGAATTGGTAGGAGCAAAGCATCAAGTTGTTCAAGACCGTATCGAAGCAGGTACATTTATGGTGGCTGCTGCAATGACCGGTGGAGATGTTTTGATTAAGGATGCAGTCTGGGAGCACAATCGTCCGCTTATTTCTAAAATGGTAGAAATGGGAGTTGAAGTAACGGAAGAAGCAGAAGGTATTCGAGTGCGTTCACAAGTGGACAAACTCAAACCTGTAACAGTAAAAACCCTACCACACCCTGGCTTTCCGACCGACATGCAGGCCCAGTTTACAGCATTAATGGCAGTTGCAAAAGGTGAGTCAACCATGATTGAAACGGTGTTTGAGAATCGTTTCCAGCATTTGGAAGAAATGCGACGTATGGATTTGCATTCGGAAATTTTACGAGATACAGCTATTATCACGGGAGGACAAGCTCTGCAAGGTGCTCAGGTTATGTCTACTGATTTACGAGCAAGTGCAGCCTTGATTTTAGCTGGATTAGTTGCGGAAGGGGAAACAATTGTTGGAAAGTTAACGCATCTTGATCGTGGTTATTATCGTTTTCATGAAAAATTAGCTGCCTTAGGTGCGTCAATTGAGCGTGTGAGTGGAGAAGGTGAAAATGGATAAGGAAAATCTTGGAAATGTGGGTAAAAATTTACTCTTGGTAGTGATAATTTTACTGCTTGCAATTTTAATATTTGCCTTTGGGCTGATGGTTGGATACGGAGTCGTAGGTGATGGTGACAATATGTTTTCAATACTATCAGTAGAAAAATGGCAAGAATTCATTTCTAAATTTACTGGAAAGTAGGCTAGCCCTACTTTTTTAATGGAGATTTTATGGCGAAGAAAAATGTAAAAAAACAAGCAATGAGTTTGCTCAGCTTATTGGCTACGATTGTTGTAGTAGCGGGTGGCTATCTTTTAAGCGATAACAAGAGCAGTAATGTTGCTGATTATTCCTATTATGTCAATCAGTCTAAGGCAAGTGAAGGCACACCTAGTCAGGAACTGGCTAGTTCGGTATTGACAGAAGATGTAAAGAAGCAACTGGGGAATTCGATTGAATGGAATGGTGCTGGAGCATTTATTATTAACGGGAATCAGACGGATTTAGATGCATCGGTTGCCAGTGTTCCTTATGGTGATAATAAGACAAAAACAGTCCAGGGAGAAACAGTTCCAACAGTAGCCAATGCGCTTTTAGCCAAATCTACACGTCAGTATAAGGACCGCGAAGAAACAGGAAATGGTCGAACTTCTTGGACACCTGCGGGTTGGCATCAGATCCATGATTTAACTGGAGAATATGACCATGCAGTGGACCGTGGTCACCTACTAGGTTATGCTTTGATTGGTGGATTGTCTGGCTTTGATGCTTCAACCAGCAATCCTAAGAATATTGCAGTTCAAACAGCTTGGTCCAACCAAGCCAACGATCAAACTTCAACTGGGCAGAATTATTTTGAAAGTCAGATTCGGCGGGCCTTGGATAAAAATAAGCGTGTCCGCTATCGTGTGACTTTGGTGTATGCTGAGAGTGAAGACCTTGTTCCTGTCGGAAGTCATCTAGAGGCAAAAGCAGCAGATGGTAGCCTAGAGTTCAATGTGTTCGTTCCAAATGTTCAGAGCGGTCTCAGTATCAACTATCGTAGTGGGGAAATTACGGTGAATGAGTAAAGAAATCAATTGCCAAAAACGCTTATTTTTGATAAAATATTTTTAATTGAATAGAAGTCTGTGAGACTAGTACACCTATGGAAACTGTCCAGGGAGTTGAGCCGTGACTGCAAGCTCAATCAGTGAAAGTTGGTCGAATTCACTCACACAAGGACTTAGAACCTTTATTCACTAATATAAGTACTTCACTTGTGAATACAGGTTCATAGAACTAAGGTCTGCCTTGCAGATGAAAACGGATGGTACCGCGTGACAACGCTCCGATACGAGTGGTGTCATGCGTTTTTTTATTGGAGGAATTATGTCAAACATTGAACAACAGTTGGCTGAATTAAGCCAAACTACACTTGAAAAGCTAAAAGAAATCCAGCACCAAGGAGAAAAAGAACTTCAAGACCTGCGTGTTGCGGTTTTGGGCAAAAAAGGGTCCTTGACTGACTTGTTGAAAGGCTTGAAAGACCTGTCTAGCGATATGAAACCAATCGTTGGTAAGCAGGTCAATGAGGTGCGTGATGTGCTGACAGCTGCTTTTGAAGAAACCGCTCAGAAGGTTGCAGCAGCAAAAATCCAACAGCAACTAGCTTCAGAAACCATTGATGTGACCTTGCCAGGTCGTCAGGTTAAGGTCGGAAAACGTCATGTCTTGACCCAGACTTCTGAAGAAATCGAAGATATTTTCTTGGGCATGGGCTTCCAAATCGTTGACGGATTTGAAGTGGAAAAAGATTACTACAACTTTGAGCGCATGAATTTGCCAAAAGACCACCCAGCACGTGATATGCAAGATACCTTCTACATCACAGAAGAAATCCTTATGCGGACCCATACGTCACCTGTTCAGGCACGGACCATGGACCAGCATGATTTCTCAAAAGGTGCCTTGAAGATGATTTCGCCAGGACGTGTTTTCCGTCGTGATACGGACGATGCGACCCACAGCCACCAGTTCCACCAGATTGAAGGTTTGGTTGTCGGTGAAAATGTATCCATGGGTGATCTCAAAGGTACGCTTGAAATGATCATCAAGAAAATGTTTGGTGAAGAGCGTCAAATTCGTCTCCGTCCATCTTACTTCCCATTCACTGAGCCTTCTGTTGAGGTGGATGTTTCCTGCTTCAAGTGCGGTGGTGACGGCTGTAACGTATGTAAGAAAACAGGCTGGATTGAAATCCTCGGTGCCGGTATGGTCCACCCACAAGTATTGGAAATGAGTGGCATTGATTCAACCAAGTACTCTGGCTTTGCCTTTGGTCTTGGTCAGGAACGCATTGCCATGCTCCGTTACGGTATCAACGATATTCGTGGATTCTATCAAGGCGATGTACGATTCTCGGAGCAGTTTTAATCCGATACTCATAAATGGTGCTGAAGCACCTATTTATGAGACGACAGTCGCTATGGCGAACTGTCTAATCGCCTCACTAGTTCTAAGGCTGAAAAAGTATCGTTTTCAACATTAGAACGTCCTAACTCCGCAGGAGTGAGTAGAAGGAAATCGTCATTAAGCGACTTTCCTAGCCCAGTTAGAAATGAGAGGCAATGAGATGCAGATTGATCCTATACGTTTAGAAGAGGTTTCCGCTTTGCAGGAGCTGGCTAAACAGACTTTTGCAGAGACCTTTGCTCACGATAATGACCCGAAGGAACTGGAGGCATTCTTCGAGGAAGCTTATTCCTTGGAGGTCTTGACTAGTGAGTTATCGGATTCCAACTGCCAGCACTATTTTCTAAGAGTAGATCATCAGATAGCTGGTTATCTCAAGCTTAACCAGGGTCCTGCTCAGACAGAACAGGAGCTGGAAAATGCCTTTGAAATCCAGCGTATCTATCTCTTAAAGGCCTATCAAGGTCAGGGGTTGGGTAAGAAACTTTTTGAGTTTGCTTTGGAAAAAGCAGAGCAGTCAAGCTGTGATTGGGTCTGGCTGGGAGTTTGGGAACATAATTACAAAGCTCAGAAATTCTATTCCAAATACGGATTTGAAAAATTTGGCCAGCATGAATTTGCGGTCGGTGATAAGATAGATGTGGATTGGCTACTAAAACGGCCTTTGCACCAGAAAGGATAATATGTTAGTAAGTTACAAATGGTTAAAAGAACTCGTTGACTTTGATGCGACAAGCCATGACTTGTCTGAAAAAATGTCAACAACAGGGATTGAGGTAGAAGGGGTTGAGCAAAAGAGCGCAGGCCTTTCTAAGTTGGTTGTTGGTCAGGTTGTGTCTGCTGAGCCGATTCCAGATACCCACCTCAACATCTGCCAGGTCAATGTCGGTGAGGAAGTCACGCAAATCGTTTGCGGTGCTCCAAATGTCAAACCAGGTATCAAGGTGATTGTCGCTCTACCAGGTGCGCGTATCGCTGGCAACTACAAGATCAAGAAAGGCAAAATCCGCGGAGTTGAGTCCTTGGGGATGCTCTGCTCATTGAGCGAAATCGGTGTGTCCGACTCAGTGGTGCCAAAAGTCTATGCGGACGGAATCTACCACCTGCCTGAAGATGCAGTCGTAGGTGAGCCAGTCTTTTCATACCTGGACCTCGACGACGAGATTATCGAGCTGTCTATCACGCCAAACCGTGCCGACGCCCTCTCTATGCGTGGCGTGGCTCACGAAGTGGCAGCAATCTATGACAGTAAGGTCAACTTCAAGCCTGTAGTCTTGGAGGAAAGCGACAAGAAGGCCAGCGATGTGATTGAAGTGGCCATTGAGTCAGACAAGGTGGCTGCCTACACGGCCCGTGTCATTGAAAATGTGACTATCGCACCGAGCCCACAGTGGTTGCAAAACCTGCTCATGAACGCAGGTATCCGCCCGCTCAACAACGTGGTGGACATCACTAACTACATCTTGCTCTACTTCGGTCAGCCAATGCACGCCTTTGACTTTGACAAGTTTGACGACAAGAAAATCGTGGCTCGTCAGGCAAAAGAAGGTGAGAATATGGTAACGCTTGACGGCGAAGAGCGTGACTTGATTGCTGATGACATTGTCATTTCCGTTGGGGACAAGGCAGTTGCCCTTGGTGGTGTCATGGGTGGTGCCAACACAGAGATTGACAACAACTCTAAGACGGTTGTGCTGGAAGCGGCTCTCTTTGACGGCAAGTCTATCCGCAAGACCTCAGGTCGCCTCAACCTTCGCTCTGAGTCCTCTTCTCGCTTTGAAAAAGGCATCAACGTAGCAACTTTGACGGAGGCTATGGACACAGCAGCTGCTATGATTGCAGAACTGGCTGGCGGTCAGGTCTTGTCTGGTATCGTTTCTGAGGGTAGCGTGGACACTTCGGATGTCCCAGTCACAGCGACCATTGATTACGTTAACCGCTCGCTCGGGACCAATCTGGACTATGCCCAAATCGCAGACATTTTCCGTCGTTTAGGTATGGAAACAACTGGCGATGCAAGTCAGTTTACAGTAGCAGTACCGCGTCGTCGTTGGGACATTCGCATTCCAGCAGACTTGGTAGAGGAAATCGCACGTATTTATGGCTATAATAATCTGTCGACCACTCTTCCCAAGGAGGATGGAACAGCAGGTGAGTTAACCCTGACCCAGAACATCCGTCGCCAAGTGCGTAGCCTGGCAGAAGGTGCAGGCCTGACAGAAATCATTTCCTACGCCTTGACAACACCTGAAAAGGCTGTGGAGTTTGCGGCTCGTCCAACCACTGTGACCGAACTCATGTGGCCAATGACCGTTGACCGCTCTGCCCTTCGTCAGAACATGGTGTCTGGTATGCTGGAAACAGTTGCCTACAACGTGGCTCGTAAGAACAAGAACTTGGCCCTCTACGAAATCGGTAAAATCTTTGAACAGTCTGGCAATCCAAAAGAAGACCTGCCACAAGAAATCAACAAGTTCGCCCTTGTTTTGACTGGCTTGGTAGCTGAAAAAGACTTCCAGACACCAGCTGTACCAGTTGATTTCTTCCATGCTAAAGGTATCTTGGAAGCTATCTTTGGTCACTACAAGTTAGCAGTTGACTTTGTGGCGACTAGTGAGATTGCTGCCTTGCACCCAGGTCGGACAGCTGAAATTCATTTGAATGGGGCGGTAATCGGCTTTGTCGGTCAGGTACACCCTCAAACGGCTAAGGATTACGGTATTCCTGAGACTTACGTGGCTGAAATCAATCTGGATGCGATTGAAGAAGCCCTCCAGCCTGCTCAGCCATTTACGGAAATCTCCAAATTCCCAGCGGTTAGCCGTGATATTGCCCTACTTTTGAGCAGTGATGTCAAGCATCAGGATGTCCTGGATGCTATTGCCGGTGCTGGTGTCAAACGCTTGACTAAGGTGACCCTCTTTGACGTTTACGCGGGTAGCAATATTGAGGCTGGTAAGAAGTCTATGGCTTATAACCTGACCTTCCAAAATCCTGCGGATAGCCTGACGGATGAGGAAGTGGCTAAGTACATGGAGAAAATCAGTAAGGCTTTGGTTGAGCTTGGTGCTGAAATTCGTTAATTTGTAAATATTGTGAAATCCTAGCCTGCGGGCTAGGATTTTTGGGAGCGGGACAGAACTCAGAGAAGTAAGGGAGTTCGTCGTCCCGCCCCCGCACAGTTGATTAGGTCAGATTTGGAGTGCGTAGCACGAACAAAACTGCCAATCAACCACTGCGCTGAGATGTTGACACAAGTCTTGAGAAGTGGAGGGGGCTATCTATTTACAAGAAGAATTAGCTAAGAAGGGCTCGACATTCACTGAAAAAGAGGTTAATGCCTTTCTAGCTGAGTTTTATGATGACTATGCTATATTGAGACGCTACTTGGTGGATTATGGTTACCTATCGCGTGACCAGTATGGTTTGGAATACAGAATAGAAGAAAAGAGATGATTGGGGTCATCTCTTTTGTCTTACAAAATAAAGGGTTCAATCTTCAACTCTATCTGGTTGCTATACTTGGCTAGTAAATCGTCTGCAAGGGGATGATAGAGTGCTCGTAGTTGTTCAATCTTGTCAGGGAATTGCTTGCCGATGTAGTCAAACTTGCATTCGATGGTTAAGAAAAGTTGGTGGAAGAGTTCATTTATTTGGTTCAAACGGGCAATCATTTCTTCATCTTCTTTGAGAAAATCAGGAATTTCTGAGCGATTGTTGACAAAACCGTCGATGAGTTTTACGGGGAAAGAGCCGTATTCTAGGACAAATTCGTACATGGGTTTCTCCTTGCCTTACTATTGATAGGACTATTGTAGCACAGCTTTTTACGTGACAAAAGAATTTCACCTTTCTTCAGTTTAAGTTTTGTTTAATGCTATTTTCAGTTTTGTTTAAAGCTTGGTCGGTAAACTATATCTTGTAAACAAGATAGGAACCTGTCAAGATTCAACATTTAGGATAGAAGAGGCAAAGCAATGAAAACAAGAATCGTACAAAAGCAATTTAAACGTAAAGAAACTAAATATATTGTTGATATGGATGTATTTGCAGAGTTTGAGAAAGAACTTCGTCAATATATGACCGAAGATGAATTTGCGACATCAACGATTACGAATATTTACTTTGACAATGAAGATTTTGATATGATTCAAGATTCTCTTGCTAAGAAAAATGGACGTGAAAAAATTCGTATGCGTGTGTATGATGAAATTCCATCAGAAACAAGTCAAGCCTTTTTGGAAATCAAGAAAAAAGAAAATAAAATTGGCTATAAATACCGTCTAACATCTAATCCAGTATCTGTTACAAATTACATTGAAAATGGTATTATTGATGCAACTATCAAAGATGAAAAAGTAACATCAGAACTGGAACAGTTGAGAAAACGTTATGGTATCATCAAACCTAAAATGTATATTTATTATGATCGCGTATCATATAAGGGTATTGAGGACAAAAAAGTTCGCTTAACCATTGATAAAAACCTTTTATATCGTGACTATAATGTCAATGTAATGGTAGGGAAATTTGGTAAGGCCTTGCTAGATCCTAAAAAGGTTATCATGGAAATCAAAGTTCCAGAGGAACGTCCAGATTGGTTGGTTGCCTTGTTGGAAAAATACAATATCGAAAAACAATCGTTTTCAAAATATGGCAATGCTTATAGGCTAGCCCACGACATCGTAGAAGAGGAAGTCATTCATCATGCAGCTGTTTAATAGTATCTTTTCAACAGCCAATAGTAGTATCACCCTAGTCCAGATGGTCCTGGTATTCGGAGTCAGTCTATCCATGGGGGTACTCTTGGCGGCTGTTTACAAATATAAATCGAATTATACAAAGGAATTCGTTATCACTCTAAGTCTCATGCCGGCCTTGATTGCTGTAATCATTGCTTTGGTAAATGGGAACTTAGGTGCAGGTGTTGCGGTAGCAGGGACCTTTAGTCTAATTAAATTCCGCTCGGCAGCAGGTTCATCAAAAGAAATGCTTGCAGTTTTGCTGGCGATGGCAATTGGTCTTGCAACAGGAATGGGCTTCCTTGGTTTAGCCGTATTTACAACAGTCATCTTATCAGCTTGTATCTTGGTTTTTGAAAATATCAATTTTGCTCAAGTCAATCAAAATCGTCGTCATCTCTTAGTGACAGTCCCTATGGATTTCAATTATGATCAGTTTTTTGAAAATCAATTTGGTAAGTCTTGTAAGCAGTCTGATTTATTATCCCTTAAATACAAAAAGAAAAAAGAAGCACTTGTTTTAGAATATCAAGTCCTTCTTGATAAGAAAATTACAGATAAGCGTTTGGTAGATACAGTCTTAGCAGCGGGTCCGCTGGATGTTGTATTAAACAAACAAATGCCTAAGAAGAAATTCTTATAATACAGAAAACCTTGGTTTGTGTGTACCAAGGTTTTTTCTATTTTGAAATAGAAAAATGGGATAGCCTACTCACCATAAAAATCGACACTATAGTCGACGAGTGTGTCTCCATCATATTGAAAACTTGCAGAGAAGAAGGGGCGATTTTCCAGAAGCCACTGTTGAAAATGACGGTCGCCTTCCCAAGTCGGCTTTGTTAAAACCTGATCGTAGGGAACCCATTCCAAATCGCCTTCATTACACTCAATAATTGTTCCTTCAAAGCCAGTAATTTTAAAGACATAGGTGTACCAATCACAATTAGGGGTGAAATCTGGAAAGGTGATAATTCCTTTTAAGGCATGCTTTGTGACAGTTAGGCCTGTCTCTTCAAATACCTCACGAATGGCGCAGGCTTGAGGGGTTTCGCCTGGTTCAAGTTTGCCACCAACTCCAATCCACTTCCCTTCATGGACATCATTTTCTTTCTTATTTCGATGAAGGAGGAGAAATTCCTTGCCATTATCAATGTAACAAATTGTCGCTAATTGGACTGGTTTCTTAGTCATAGAGGGCTCCTTGTAAATGAATGATTCCATTATACCACAAAGGAGAATGGAGAGAAATCTTTGAGTGGTTTTCTGGATGGGTACAGTCTTGAAATTGAGAAGATGAAAGGTCTTTTCTGAAAATCTAATTTAGGGTATAATAAAGAATCAAATGATTTAGGATGTATTATGTCAAAACAAGAACAAATCGAACAAACAATTTACCAATTATTGGAATTATTGGGTGAAGATCCAAACCGTGAAGGTCTACTTGATACACCAAAACGAGTAGCTAAGATGTACTTGGAAATGTTTAATGGGCTAAAAGAGGATCCAAAAGATCAGTTTACAGCCGTTTTTTCAGAAGGTCATGAAGAGGTTGTTTTGGTGAAGGATATTCCTTTCCACTCCATGTGCGAGCACCATCTGGTACCTTTTTATGGGATAGCCCATGTAGCCTATATTCCAAGCAAAGGCCGTGTAACTGGTCTGAGTAAGCTAGCGCGTGCAGTGGAGGTGGCAAGCCGGCGACCTCAATTGCAGGAGCGCTTAACTCATCAAGTGGCTCATGCCCTTCAAGATGCCCTTGAGCCAGAAGGTGTATTTGTCATGGTTGAAGCGGAGCATTTGTGCATGAGTATGCGTGGTATACGCAAGCCAGGTAGTAAGACAGTGACCACAGTTGCTCTAGGAAAATATAAAGAAGATTCTGTTTTGCGCCGAGAACTCTTGTCCATGATTCACAATAAATAGGAGGTTCTATGTCTATTGAACAATTAGCCCATCAAGTATCAATTATGGGAATACTCAATGTGACACCGGATTCTTTTTCGGATGGTGGCGCCTATAATGAAATCGAATCTGCTCTAGCCCAAGTTGAAAAGTTGTTGTCGGAAGGTGCGACTGTCATTGATGTTGGAGGGGAGTCCACTCGACCTGGTGCAACATTTGTGTCTGAAGAAGATGAGATCGCACGAGTGGTTCCGATTATCCGCGCAATTAAAGAAAAATACGATTGTTTGGTCAGCATTGACACCTATAAAACGAGCACGGCTCGTGCAGCCTTAGAAGCGGGTGCTGATATCTTGAATGATGTATGGGCTGGCCTTTATGACGGAAATATGCTGGCTTTAGCCGCAGAGTATAAAGTACCAATCATTCTCATGCACAATCAAAAAGAAGAAGTCTATGACGATATTGTAGGAGAAGTAAAAAACTTTCTGGTGGAGCGTGCGCAAGCAGCCTTAGAGGCTGGAGTTGCAGCAGATAACATTTGGTTGGATCCAGGATTTGGTTTTTCAAAAAATGTTCAACATAATTTGGACCTCCTTCAAGGTCTGGAACAGATTACTGCTCTTGGTTACCCTGTTCTATTTGGAATATCTCGTAAGCGCGTGGTAGATTATCTGCTTGGTGGAAATAGTTTACCTGTTGACCGTGATCAAGCAACAGCAGCCCTGTCTGCATGGGCAGTGCAAAAGGGATGCAAAATGGTCCGTGTTCATAATGTGGCAGACAACAGAGATATTGTAAAAGTTTTGGCTCAGTTAACTGCAGGAGGGCAGAATGGATAAGATTTCGCTGAAAAAATGTCGATTTTATGGCTATCATGGAGCCTTTAAGGAAGAACAAGTCCTTGGTCAAATTTTCACTGTAGACTGTGATTTGTTTGTTGACCTAACTGCGGCCTCCAAAACTGACAATTTAGAAGATACAGTTCACTATGGTATGGTTTTTGAAACGATTAAAGCAGTCGTGGAGGGAAAGCCTTATCTTCTCATTGAAAAGGTGGCAGGTGTCATTTGCCAAGAAATTTTTAGTCAGTTTCCAAAAGTGGAAAAGATTCGTTTGGCTATTTACAAGGAAAATCCACCAATTGCTGGCCATTATGATGCTGTTGGGATTGAATTGGAGCGTGAGCGACCATGAAACATCAGGCCTATCTGAGCATTGGGAGCAATATGGGGGACAGACTGGCTTATTTGCAAGCCGCTTTGGAGCAATTAGACAACCATCCAGACTGCCAACTTGATTTGGTTTCCTCCATTTATGAAACTCCAGCTTGGGGAAAGACAGATCAAGCAGATTTCCTAAATTTAGCTTGTTTGGTATATACCGATTTGTCGGCAGCAGATTTTCTTAGTGTTTGCCAGAAAATCGAACTAGCCTTAGACAGAGTAAGGATTGAAAAATGGGGTCAACGAACCATTGATTTGGATATTGTGTTCTGGAATAAGGAAATGATTCAGGAGGAGAATTTAATCGTTCCTCACCCCTATGCCCATGAGCGTGGTTTTGTACTTAAGCCACTTTCTGATATAGCGATAGATTATCGCCACCCAGGTTTAAACAAGACAGTTGGAGAAATGTTAAGAGATCTAGGGGAACAAAATGAGATAAGGAGATACGTTTTAGGAGATTTATGACAATCTTAGCGACTTTAGGAGTGTTATTGGCTATTATTGCCATTATTTATTGGACATCAAAGAACTTACATGTGATTATTGCTGCCCCGCTTGCTAGTTTAATCATTATCTTGACAAACCAAATGAATGTTTTGGAAGTCATGTTGGGGAAAGACCAGTCTTATATGGCTGGGTTAGCTGGTTTTTTAATCAATAATTTTACCATTTTTATGTTGGGGTCTATTTTAGCCCAGTATATGGAAGCAAGTGGAGCTACGCAGACGATTGCTAATAGTATTTTAAAAGTGATGGGCAAAGATAGTCCTTATAAAGGTTTGTTGGCTATTACATTGATTGCTTCTATTTTAACCTATGGTGGCGTGAGTATCTTTGTAGTGATTTTTACCTTACTCCCTTTGTCTCGCCCCCTGTTTAAAGAATTAAATATTAACTGGGCGCTTTTCCCGCTACCAGTCTTTTTGGGAGCAGGGACCTACACAATGACCACTTTACCAGGGGCCCCCTCTATTCAAAATGTTATTCCAACAAAGGTATTGGGAACCAGTTTGACAGCGGCACCAGTTATCAGTTTGGCAGCTAGTTTAACACTATTAGTATTCGGACTGCTCTATATGGCCTACTGTTTAAAGAAAAGTCTAGCAAATGGAGAAACTTATACAGAGGAAGAGGATGAAACTGTAGTAGCGTTAGCTGATAAGGCCCCTAATCTATTTTTATCAGTTTTGCCTTTATTGAGTTTGATTGGAACGATTTTCCTCATGAGTCAAACTCCCAACGTCTTAGCGATAGGATTGCTTGTCTCTATCATCCTATCAGCCTTGATTTTCTTTCCATACTTACCAAACCAAAAAGAGATTTTAAATACTGCAACGCTAGCATCTGTTGTACCAGCATTTGCGACTTCTAGCACTGTAGCTTTTGGGACAGTGTTAACCCTGTCTGCTGGATTTGCAGTCATTCAAGAATGGATTCAACAAATTCCTGGGTCCCCATTGATTAGTTTGTCTGTCTCGACAGCACTGGTTAGTGGTATTATTGGCTCTTCATCAGGGGCTGTTGGTATCGCCTCCAGTCAATTTTTACCAACCTATATGGAAATGGGAATGAATCCAGAATTACTCCATCGTGTGGTAGTGGTTGCGTCAGCTATTTTGACAGTTGTGCCTCAGTCTGGTGTAATGATTACCTTCCACAATCTATCAAGACTAAGTATGAAACGTGGGCTTAAGTATTCGTTTATCCTAGTGACAGTAGGTCATATTTTAGCTTTGTTGGTTATCTTGCTATTAGCTCCTATTTTTTATTGATTTGATAGACGGAAATCTTCTAATAAGCCCGCGCAAGTGTTAATAATACCTTGTGAAAATGGCTTAAAATCAGGGTTTTCCGCATATCGTCATTTATCTTGCCATATCTCCGTATAAGATGATTTTGTAAGACCGGGCACCATTTTGGCACCACAAATTATAGGAGGACGACATGAAAAACGTACTTTTAGACAAGGGTATTATACTCCCGTCCGGCGAAATCAGCAAGGATAAGGTAAACCTTGTAACCGGAGCAATCACGCAGCCATTCGCAGAAATGATATGGGTAACGACAGGCGGCGACATGGAAGCCGTAAACCACTTGACCGACGTACTTGTTACCATGAACACCCCCGCTGACCGGGGAAAGCTGTTCAAAATCATAAAAATGCTCTATGGGCTTATGGGCTTACCCTTTTCCGAGGAAGCTGAGCCTATGGACGCAGACCCCGCCGTTTTGGAATACTTCATTTTTTCCTTTACTGCAGACTTTGGCGAAGTCATACAAGACCTCATAGCCGAAGAAACCGAATAACGCACCGCACAGGCGGCGTTTCTCACTTCCCACAAGGAAGAACAGGAACGCCACTTTTTTCATGCCCTTTGTTACGCAGTAGGGATGAAAAAGCCCTTGATTTACGCGGCTTTGCGGGCGCGGTTCTCAGCGGATAAGGGATTGATACCTAAACCCTCAAAATCGCGTTTCTATTGCGTAACAGGTATGCAGCAAAGGAGTGATGAAGCATGCTACATATTCCTTTTGCAGTGTGGCGGGATTGGGGAGCTTGGAAATGCCCGCTGTTTTGAGTGCCCTTGCCGCAGCTTTATGGAGGATAATATCGCGCTCATGTTCGGCGCGGTATCGCTCTTTGTTCTTTGCCTTGCGGTATGCGTCATAGACAGGCTTTGTCTTTTGATAGGCGACGACGTGCTTCATCAGCACCGCCATATCCGCAAGCCGCTTTTCAACACTCTTTAATCTTTGTAACCGCCATATCTCATTAAGCACCCCCTTTATTTCCTCTATGTCCTCTTGGTAGACGCTACCCGTCGAATTAACGCGCTTTGCAATCTGATTGACATTGACCCCGATTTTCTGTATCTCCGCTGTCATGGCTTTTATGTAGCTATGGTCTATTTGAATAATGTACCCGTCAATGGCAATCTTCCTAAGATATGCCGCCATGTTCTGGGTGGGGACGAGCTTCATTTTTTCAAGAATTAAATCCCGTTCCGCTTCTGTTACTCTAAATTTGATTTGTACCGTTCTTTTGCGTCCGTCCATGCTTTCGCTCCTTTCCGAGGGTTTGGGATACTTCCCAATAAGCCATTTTCAACCGACGCGTCGTAGCGCAGGAGGACGAAAATACGGAAGTGGGTACCCGCTTCCTATGCTTTCTAAGAAAGTTTTTCCTTATTCCCTACTACAACGGAAAGCCCCGTTTTGCCAAACTTACGCAAAAGAAAAACGCTGCAATCTCAAAAAGATAACAACGCTTCCTAAAGCCTATTCATTTTTCGTTTTCGACTTCTGCAATTTCTTTCGCTGTTGCGGTAACAATCCGTATTCCCTTATCGCTCATGCTGTCAAGCAGCGTGTCGAGCTGCCGCCTTTGAGTCGATTTTTCCGCTGTCTTATCCTGGAAAAAGAATTGGTCTAAGGATATGTCATAACGGGTAACAAGCTCATAAAAGATTTGCAGGCTTGGCTGTTGCCCTTTGTTTTCGATATTCGCAAGGTAGCGAGGGGAAATGTTCATTTCGTCGCTTACTTTCTTGCGGCGCTCATTTCTGCTCGTCCGCGCCGCTTTTATTGCTTGCCCGAAAGTTGCAAAGTCATATAAAGGTACTGGTCTTTTTGCCATAATAATTCACCCTATTACATTTTACTGTTCACCTTTCTTTTTGGATATGTTTACATAGTTCTATTAAGTAGCCAAAATAGTTCTTAACTGTTTACAGAAAGAATCTTGTGTTTATTCGGCTGACCGTATATAATTATAGCTAAAGGAGGTAAAAGCCTAATGAAAATGCCTATGAAAATTGAAACGGAAATGTTTGCACCATGCGGAATGAATTGTATGGTCTGTTATAAGCATTGTTATATTAAGAAAACAAAACAGCCTTGTGGTGGTTGTATGGTAGAGAGTAAAGGAAAACCAGAGCATTGCCGCAAGTGCAAAATTAAAGATTGTGTTCAATCAAAAGGAATAACCTATTGCTATGAATGTAGTGACTTTCCTTGTAAGCTAATAAAGAGCCTTGAAAAAAGTTATAACAAACGTTATAGCGAAAGCCTTATTGAAAATAGCAGAATTGTAATGCAAAAGGGAATACCTCATCTCATGGAAGCCCATATTCAGAAATACGCTTGCCCCGAATGTGGTGGCATAATTTCCCTACATGATAAAGTTTGTACTGAATGTGGAAAGGAAATAAATCAAAAATTATTGCCCGCCTAACGGTAAACAAAAAAACCGTTGTTTGGCGGTACAGTTTTTACGCGCCTAACAGAATAAAGACGACCTTACGGCGGTTTTGAAATAACAATCAAAGCCGCCGTTTTTCTTATATTTTGTAAAAATCGTGGTATACTATTATTTAATTGAAGTTAGTGATTTTAATTGAGTATTAGCATTTAAAGGAGGTTCTTATGTCTTTACTCTTATCACCAGTTGAAATTGCAGGTTTGTCATTAAAGAATCGTGTGGTTATGCCACCTATGTGCATGTACGAGGTTAAAAATGAGGATGGCTTGCCAACGGCTTTTCATCATGTTCATTATGGGGCGCGTGCGATTGGTGGAGTTGGACTCATTATTCAAGAGGCTACAGCGGTAGAACCAGATGGGCGCTTGTCCAATCGTGATTTGGGAATATGGTCTGATTGTCAAGGTAGGGCCTTAGCGGACTTAGTAAGGGAGTTGAAAGCATTTGGAAGTAAAGTTGGAATTCAGCTTAGCCATGGTGGGCGAAAAGCTGCTGATGCTATACAGCCAATCGGCCCAAGTGCTGTACGGTACAGTGAAGAATACCAAGTACCAAAAGAAATGACCTTAGACGATATTCAACGTGTTCAGTCAGCTTTTGTATCTGCTGCTCGACGAGCTCAAGAAGCTGGTTACGATATGATTGAGATACACGGTGCACATGGTTACCTGGTAAATGAGTTTTTAGAGCCCTTAACTAACCTACGTTCGGATGAATATGGCGGAACTTTAGAAAATCGTTTCCGGTTTCTGAGGGAGATTGTTGAAGGAGTTAAATCAGCATTTAATGGACCAATTTGGGTACGTTTATCAGTAACAGCTTATGATGAAACAGGAACACAAAATACTCTTCAAGATTACCAACAAATTGCCAAATGGCTAGAAGAACTTGGGGTGGCTTGTTTAGATATTTCTACGGGTGGTTTGATGGATGTGAAGCCCAATATCCCTATTTATGGAGGCTATCAAGCTACATTTTCAGCACAAATCAAACAAGCAGTCTCTATTCCAGTAACAGCAGTTGGTTTGTTACATAATCCAGAGTTAGCCGAGTATCTATTGCAAACAGGACAAGCTGATCTCATTCAAGTGGGACGCGGTCTAATACGAAATGTCAATTGGTTGGCTGATGCAGCAGAGACACTACACGATCATGATTTTCAGGTCTATAACAACTCCTACAAACGAGGACAGGTGAGGTGATTTTCTGGTATATTAAGAGACAACTTGTCTATGTCTCCAAGCTAAAAAGCATTAGATTCAACAATTACTAAATAAACAATTATCAGCTATCTACCTTTGTGGATGGCTTTTTTGATTCTCCCATTTCTTCTCAGTTTATGGTACAATAGAAAAGATACAGTATAAGCTTTTAAAACATTAAAATAATTGACTATTTAGTTCGGCTCAATTGTTTTATAGAAACAACACAAGGACTTCAAACCCTTGCTAGGAAAGGATTTACACTACATGGCAATTATTCAATGGTATCCGGGCCACATGTCAAAAGCGCGCCGTCAGGTGCAGGAAAACATCAAGCATGTTGATTTCGTGACTATTTTGGTCGATGCCCGCCTGCCTTTATCCAGTCAAAACCCAATGTTGACTAAGATTGTTGGTGACAAGCCCAAGCTCATGATTCTCAACAAGGTCGATTTGGCTGACCCTGTTCGAACCAAAGAATGGCAGAGCTACTTTGAAGGTCAGGGCATTCGTACCCTTGCCATCAACTCAAAAGAGCAAGCGACGGTGAAAAAGGTGACCGACGCAGCCAAGAGTCTGATGAAAGACAAGATTGAACGTCTCCGCGAAAGAGGGATTCAAAAAGAAACCCTGCGAACCATGATTATCGGTATTCCAAATGCTGGAAAATCCACCCTTATGAACCGTCTGGCTGGAAAGAAAATCGCCGTTGTTGGCAACAAACCAGGTGTGACGAAAGGTCAACAGTGGCTCAAGTCCAATAAAGATCTTGAAATCCTTGATACACCAGGTATTCTCTGGCCTAAATTTGAGGACCAGGAAGTTGGACTTAAGTTGGCTCTGACAGGAGCCATTAAGGACCAGCTCTTGCCTATGGATGAAGTCACTATTTTTGGTTTGGACTATTTCAAGGCCAACTACCCAGAACGCTTACAAGAGCGGTTCAAGGGCATGGATTTGGAGCAGGAAACGTCTGAACTCATCATGGACTGGACCAAGAAATTGGGTTTCCGTGATGATTATGACCGTTTTTACAACCTCTTTATCAAGGATGTTCGAGACGGGCGTTTGGGCACCTATACATTAGACAGGGTGAGTGACTTAGATGGCAACGATTAAGGAAGTGACCGCTCTGCTGGCTCAGGTGGACAGTTTAGACAGCCCTGTCTGGGCAGAGTTGGCTCAGGACGTGCGAGCAGGGGTCCAGGCTGCCATCAAGAAACGCCAAAAGGAGTTGGAAAAAGAAGCAGCAGAAGACGCTCGCTTAGAAGCTATGCTATTCTACGAAAAAGCCCTTTATGAAAATGGGGTGGAGTTAATCGCTGGCATCGACGAAGTCGGCCGGGGGCCTCTAGCAGGTCCTGTGGTGGCTGCAGCGGTTATCTTGCCCAAGGGTTGCAAAATCCGCTACCTCAACGACTCCAAGAAAATTCCAAAGTCCAAGCACGAGGCTATTTACAATGAAATAATTGAGCATGCTGTAGCAGTCGGTGTGGGCGTCAAAGATGCAGCTGTCATCGACCAGGTCAACATCTACGAGGCAACCAAGTTAGCTATGCTGGAGGCTTTGGGGCAGTTGAGCCAAGAGCCTGAACACCTCTTGATAGATGCAATGAAGTTGGATACCTCCATATCGCAAACCTCTATCATCAAGGGGGACGCCAATAGCCTGTCTATCGCAGCTGCCTCTATCGTGGCCAAGGTGACGCGGGACAAGATGATGGCGGATTATGACAAGGAGTTCTCAGGCTACGGCTTCGCAAAGAATGCAGGCTATGGAACGGCAGAGCACTTGGGAGGCTTGAACAAGCTTGGCATCACGCCCATTCACCGTAAGACCTTTGAGCCCATTAAGTCTATGGTAGCAGGGGGAAACTAGTCTTGACAGTCTTTTTCTGCTTATTTTTAGCAGCTATCAGTCTGTTTGCTCTCATCTATTTCTGGGAGCGGCGGTCGATTTTCATCTCACTGTTTGCCTTGAACATCCTCGTCTGGGCCTTGGCATGGATTATCTCAACAGGCATTCTCGAAAACAATGAAATCTTGCGCTTGCTGGCTATAGCTGTGGCGATGGTGCTCTTTTTAGCCTTGTTAAGTGGTCCATTTGTCCTGCTTTTCACACTTTATCTAAATGGTTTTCAGATTTTGAAGAGAGAAGGGGTTCGTTTCCATAATTTCCTATCCATGGGACTGGCAGTCGCCCTGACTTTCTATCTCTTCATCGCTCCCTTTGTGGTTCAATCCCTTTCAGGCATCAGCTTTTTCAACATGCTGTTCGTCTACGTTGGTTTTTTGGTGTCATATGCTATTATCATCAGCATGCTCTATACCACGTCTAGCTTTGTCAATTTGGTCAATCTTTTTCCAGGCAAGCTTGATTATGTGGTGGTGCTGGGAGCAGGTCTGATTGGTGACAAGGTGACGCCACTTTTGGCTTCGCGGATTGAAAAAGGCATAGCGATCTACCAGAAACACCCTGGTAGCAAGCTCATCATGTCAGGCGGACAGGGTCCTGATGAACTCTTGGCAGAGGGGCAGGCTATGGCTAATTATGCCTTGGAACAGGGGATTCCTGCGGAAGATATTGTGATAGAAAACCAATCAACTAATACCGAGGAAAACTTGAAATTTTCCTATGCCCTGGTGAAACCTGGTAGTCGATTTGCACTTGTAACCAATTACTATCACGTTTTCAGAGCTCTGCTATTGGCACGACAATTGAAAATCAAATGTATCGGCTACGGCGCAAAAACCAGATTTTACTTTAGCCTTAATGCTTTCATTCGGGAATTTGTTGGGTACTTGGTTATGAGCCGAAAGGCGCATTTGGTATTTTTGAGCATCGTGTCAGCCCTTTATCTGATTGGAGTGATCATCAGTTTAATGCATTAAAAAACAGCCTCTAGGTTTCTAGAAGCTGTTTTCTTATAACATAAAGTAGACAATGGCGATATATTGCAGTGCCGAAGCTAGTAGGATAAAGAGATGCCAAATCATATGGAAATAGGGCTTTTTCTTGGCGTAGAAGAGGGCGCCAATGGTATAAGATAAACCACCAGCTAGCATTAGAATTCCGAAAACAAGTCCAGTCTTTTGCAGAATAGCTGGCAGAATAAAGACAACCAACCAGCCCATAAAGAGATAGAGAAAAAGGCTGAATTTTTCATTGATTTTTTTGGCAAATATTTTGTAGAGAATACCAAAAATAGTTAATCCCCACTGCAAACCAACAATTAGATACCCCAACCAACCACCGACCAAGGATAGGGCAACAGGTGTGTAGCTTCCAGCGATAGCAATGTAAATCATGCTGTGGTCGATAATCCTTAGGATGTATTTGTGAGTAGAAGCGTAGGGCATGGAGTGGTAGATGGAAGAGGATAGGAACATGAGAAATAGGCTGATGACAAAGATAGACATGCCAACTACCGCTGTCACATTATAATCTTGAAAGGAATGAATAGCTGTGACAGGAAGCAAAGCAAGCATCAATAGAGCTCCAACCGCATGTGTGACACTATTAGCAACTTCTTCACCAAAGGAAAGTTGTAGGCTTAATTTCAAACTAGGATTCATGGTGACTCCTTTCTAATTCCATAGTGAGTTGACGGGTTTTGTAATATAGTTTAACAGACTGGCAGGCATAACGAATGATGTCAGGAGTTTCATCGCTCTCCTCATTTCGCATACAGTCAACAAAATGATTGTATAAGGTTTCAGAGTTGTTCGAGTGGAGAAGAAGATTTAAGGTCTGACTGATTTCTTGAATGGAAAAGACATTTTTTAAGATAGTCAATGCTATCAAGCGGGCAACTTGCTGTTTTTGATATTTTTTCTTAACAGGTTTTTCAATCTGTTTGTGTTTGACATAGTTATTGATCATTGCAGCAGTTAATACTCTTCGAAAATCAACATTATCCCTTGTCAACTTGCCTTGATGAACCCCAGTTCTATCATCGGCTTCGTTTCCTAGGCTACTGTAGATTTTCATTGAGTATAAACTCTTCTGTTCAAGGCTTTCCTGAGAATTGACTACTTGATTGACATACAGCAGAACTTGGTCCAAATACAAATCTAAGTCAGGTAATTCATGCCAGTAGGGGAGGGTTTGTTTCATAATCATTTACTTTCTCTTATCTAGTATTCATAACTAGATTGTAAGACAATCCTTTTCTATTGTCAAGAAAAAAAGTATCTGCATTCGGAAATGACAGATACTTTTTTCTTAAGTTGGTACAACAATTTTTTCTGGCAAGGCCATTTTGTATAGCGAATAAGCGCCATCCAAATTTTTTACGGTGAATCCCATTTCTTTCAAAAGCCGTTCGGCAATATAAGAACGAAGTCCGCTGTGACAGCTGACGATGTATTCTTTTGCAGGGTCCAATTCATCAATTCGATCACGTAGTTGATCCAGAGGGATATGAAGAAAGCCCATGAATTGTCCATTTTGAAGCTCTGCTGGATTACGAACATCCAGCAAGATTTTTCCAGCAGCGAGCTCTTCCTCTAACTGGTGCCATTGGATGTTTTGGCTAATTCCTTCAGCGATATTCATGGCAGCATATCCAATCATATTGACTGGATCTTTGGCTGAGCCAAATGGCGGAGCATAAGTCAATTCTAATTCTGGCAAATCAAAAATAGTTAGACCAGCTTTGATAGCAGTGGCCAGTACATCGATTCGCTTGTCAATCCCTTTTTTTCCAACAGCTTGAGCACCAAAGATTTTACCATCAGTTGGTGAGAAAATGAGTTTTAGAACAATGTCTGTTGCACCAGGATAGTAACCAGCATGGTCTTTACCTGTTGTATGGACAACGGCATGTTTGTAACCTAATGCTTGTACAGCCCGTTCGCTTAATCCTGTTGAAGCAGCAGCAAGATCAAAGACCTTAACGATTGCAGTTCCGATTGAACCCCTATTCTTGCGAGGGAGACCTGCAATGACATCGGCCACTTGTCGCCCCTGACGGTTTGCAGGTGAGGCTAATGAAATTAAGGCATCCTGACCTGTGATTTCTTGTTTGACAATGATGGCGTCTCCAACAGCATAGATATGTTTTTGACTAGTTTGATAGTTCTGATCAACTAGAATGCCCCCTCGAAGTCCTAGTTCGATTCCTGCTTGACTTGCTAATTCACTATCTGGTGCAACACCGACTGAAAGAATTGTAATATCTGAAGCTAAGGTTTGACCATTAGACAATTCTAAAATTTGTCCCTTATCATGAAAAGCGGTAACAGATTGACCTGTCATCACATGGACACCTTTTTCGCTTAACTCTGTCTCAATGTACCGAGCCATTTCCAAATCAAAAGTTGGTAAGACATGAGGAGCTTGCTCAACTAGAGTGACTGTCAGTCCTTTTAGGGCCAAGTTTTCAGCCATCTCTAAACCGATAAAACCAGCACCAATTACAACTGCCTTTCCTGAATTTATTTGTTCTAATTTTGCCATAATCTTATCTAAGTCAGGTACGTTCCGCAAGGTAAAAAGATTTTCAGCTTCAGCAATCCCTTTTAGTGGTGGGATGACAGGCTTAGCTCCCGGTGACAAAATGAGTTTATCATAGGATTCCATGATTTCACCATTCGATGTTTGAACTGTAACTGTTTGAAGGTCAGGGTTGATGTTGACTACCTCGTGGTAGGGGCGGACATCTAAGTTAAATCTATTTCTCAAACTTTCTGGCGTTTGAAGTAATAAGCTATCGTGCTCAGCTATTTCTCCAGAGATATAATAGGGTAGACCACAGTTGGCAAAGGAGACAAAAGGCCCTTTTTCAAAAATGATGATTTCTGCATCTTCCATGAGACGGCGAAGGCGTGTGGCAGCGGACATTCCACCTGCAACACCACCGACAATAATGATTTTCATTTATTTCCTCCTTTTATTGGTCCATTCCAGGCATTCATACCACCCTCAATATTGGTTACGTGATAGCCTTGCTGCTTGAGAAAATCTGTCGCACGCTGACTGCGCATACCTGATTGACAGATGATAACATAATGTGTATCTTTATTACCTTTGAAAGAATCAAGTTGGCTCAATGGCATATTTTTCGCTTGTGGTATATGACCATTGATAAATTCGTCCTCTTCGCGAACGTCAAGTAAAATGGTGTTATTCTCTGTTAGTGTTTGCTCTAAGGCAGAAATTGGAATGCCTTCTCCTGTTGAAAACATTCCTGAAAAAATTTGTTTAAACATAGTTACTCCTTTATACCCTCTGGGGTATAATAAATATATCAATTATATTTGAAGCTGTCAAGTATAATAATTGACAATTCCTAAAACTAACTGTACCATAGTTAGTATGAAAACAGAAAAAAAGAATATGATAAATCGTCTAAAACGCGCAGAAGGTCAACTTCGTGGTATCCAAAAAATGATTGATGAGGAGCAAGAATGTATTGATATTGTGACTCAATTGAGCGCTGTCCGTTCAAGTATTAATAGTATCATGGGGTTAGTGATTGCTCAAAAAGTACAAGCTTGTATTGAGCATCCATCTGATAATCCTGAAGAACAGGAAGCTCGGTTACAAGAAGCAATCAACTTGATTGTTAAAAAATAGGGGATAGGGTATGCAAACTGAGAGAGAAAAAATGGTTGCTGGCCAATTGTACATTGCAGCGGATCCAGAATTAAGACATATGAGGAAAACCGCCCGTCAACAGATGCAAGTCTTTAATAATGAACTCGATGGAGCTAAACGATCGGAGATTTTGAAGACTTTGTTTGGAAAGACTGGCAATCGCATTTACATGGAACCTAATTTCTATTGTGATTACGGAAGCAACATTCATGTCGGAGAGGATTTCTATGCTAATTTCAACTGTACTATGCTTGATGTCTGTCCGATACGAATTGGGAAAAATGCTATGCTCGGTCCAAATGTTCAATTGTTGACACCATTACATCCTTTAGATCCTGAAGAAAGAAATTCAGGAAAAGAATATGGTGCACCCATTACCATTGGTGATAATTTCTGGGCTGGCGGTGGTGTGACAATCTTACCAGGCGTGACCTTGGGCAACAACGTCGTTGTCGGTGCAGGTAGTGTTGTTACAAAATCTTTTGGAGATAATGTCGTGTTGGCTGGTAATCCTGCGCGTGTTATCAAAGAAATACCTTATCACTAATTCTCCCTTTGGGAGATTCAGATTGAAGAAAAAGTCCATTTTGGACAATTTTCTTCAATTTTTTTTCTTTATGTTGAAAATAAAAAAATCTCAGAAACGCTGAAATATCAATGTTTCTAAGAGTTTAATGACTTGCTATCTTTCGCAAACTTCTTCAATTTTTTATATTTTTAGGAGTTTGTCTACGTTCTGATTCTCCCTTTGGGAGATTTTTTCTTTCCCTTGCGAATAGTATAAGTGAGGTGAAGAAAATGAATAATTTTGAATTGTTTAAATGGAAAAAAGCAGGCTTGTCCAATCTTAATATTAATAAAGTTTTGGCCTATCAAGAAAAACAAGGTAAAAAATTAACTCTACGGAATGTCGCTGTTGTATCTGAATGTAAAAACCCAATTCTTTTCATGGAAAATTATAAGAATTTAGATACGAAAGCTTGCCGGGAGGAATTTAATAAGTATCCATCTTTTTCAATTTTAGATGATATTTATCCCACAGCTTTAAAACAAATTTATAATCCACCAGTTCTCTTATTTTATCAAGGTGATCTTGAATTACTTGAAAAATCAAAATTGGCAGTAGTAGGTACGCGCAATGCCAGTGAAAATGGCATGCAATCTGTTCAGAAAATTATCAAAGAACTCAATAATCGCTTTGTCATTGTGAGTGGTATGGCTAGAGGGATTGATTCGGCAGCTCATATTGCGAGTTTGAAAAATGGCGGACAAACCATTGCAGTGATTGGAACTGGATTAGATAAGGTATATCCTAAGGAAAACAAGGAGTTACAACACTATATTGGAAAACATCATTTAGTACTGACAGAGTATGAACCGAATGCCCAGCCTTTAAAATACCATTTCCCTGAGCGAAATCGCATTATTGCCGGATTGGTTGAAGGTCTGGTGGTCTGTGAGGCAAAAATGCGGTCTGGTAGCTTGATTACTTGCGAACGTGCCTTGGAAGAAGGAAGAGAAGTTTATGCCATTCCTGGTTCTATTGTGGATGGAAAATCAGATGGCTGTCATCATTTGATACAGGAAGGAGCAAAGTGCATTACATCAGGCTTGGACATCCTTTCGGACTACCGATTTTAAAACAAGTTTTCCTATAGGAAAATAAAAATCTTGACACTGACTAAAAAATAGTATATTCTTTGTGAGATTAACAATATCAGTAAGGTAAAAGAATGACTACAAAAACAGTTAGTAAGAAAAAATCAACAACCAAGAAAAATCTTGTGATTGTGGAGTCGCCTGCTAAGGCGAAAACAATTGAAAAGTATCTTGGGAAAAATTATAAGGTTGTTGCTTCAGTAGGACATATTCGTGATTTGAAAAAATCGAGTATGTCTATTGACTTTGACAATAATTATGAACCTGAATATATAAATATTCGGGGAAAAGGTCCACTGATTAATTCATTGAAAAAAGAAGCAAAAAATGCCAAACAAGTCTATTTAGCGAGTGACCCGGACCGTGAAGGGGAGGCTATTTCTTGGCATTTGGCTCACATATTGGGTTTGGATGAAAATGACAAAAACCGTGTTGTCTTCAATGAAATCACAAAAGATGCCGTTAAAAATGCCTTTCAAGAACCACGTGCTATTAACTTAGATTTAGTAGATGCTCAACAAGCGCGTCGTGTTTTGGACCGCATTGTCGGCTACTCTATTTCTCCCATTCTATGGAAGAAGGTTAAAAAAGGTTTGTCTGCAGGGCGTGTCCAATCAGTTGCTCTCAAGCTGATTATTGACCGCGAAAATGAAATCAGTAATTTTAAGCCAGAAGAATACTGGACAATTGATGGAACCTTTAAAAAGGGTAGTAAGAAGTTTCAGGCTTCTTTTTATGGCTTAGATGGTAAGAAGATCAAAATTGAAACTAACGACCAAGTTAAGGAAATACTTGCTCGTCTTGATGGAAATGACTTTCTTGTCCAGCAGGTTGAACGAAAAGAACGCAAACGAAATGCGCCTCTGCCTTACACAACATCCACCATGCAGATGGATGCGGCCAATAAAATCAACTTCCGTACTCGTAAAACCATGATGGTTGCGCAACAATTATACGAAGGGGTAAGTCTTGGTACAGGCGGTACACAAGGTTTGATTACCTATATGCGTACGGATTCAACTCGTATCAGTCCTGTTGCCCAGGCGCAAGCTGCTGAATTTATTACTGAGCGCTTTGGTTCTAAGTATTCAAAACATAGCAATAAAGTCAAAAATGCTAGTGGTGCACAAGATGCCCACGAAGCCATTCGTCCATCAAATGTAAACTTAACACCAGAGTCGATTGCTAAGTACTTGGACAAAGATCAATTACGACTTTATACTCTTATTTGGAATCGTTTTGTTGCTAGTCAGATGGCTGCGGCTGTCTTTGATACCATGAGTGTCCGTTTGGGACAAAATGGCGTTATCTTCGCTGCTAATGGCAGTCAAATCAAGTTTGATGGTTACATGGCTGTTTATAATGATGCTGATAAAAATAAAATGTTACCAGAAATGGAGGAGGGTGACACTGTTGTTAGAACAGCTACAACTCCTGAACAACATTTCACTCAGCCACCAGCTCGTTATTCAGAAGCCACTTTGATTAAAACCTTGGAAGAAAATGGAGTAGGTCGTCCCTCAACTTATGCACCAACGATTGAAACCATTCAAAAACGGTATTATGTCAAGCTTGCTGCGAAACGATTTGAACCGACAGAGTTGGGTGAAATCGTAAATAAACTGATTGTTGAATTCTTCCCTGATATTGTAAACGTCACCTTTACAGCAGAAATGGAACAAAAATTGGATGATGTTGAAATTGGGAAAGAGCAGTGGCAGAAGGTCATTGATAGTTTCTACCAGCCATTTAAGGTTGAATTATCAAAGGCTGAGGAACAGATGGAAAAAATCCAAATCAAGGATGAACCAGCTGGCTTTGACTGTGATGTTTGTGGACATGAGATGGTCATTAAATTAGGACGTTTTGGAAAATTCTACGCTTGTAGCAATTTCCCAGATTGCCGCAATACCAAGCAAATCACTAAAGAAATTGGTGTGACTTGTCCAGTTTGTCATCAAGGACAGGTCATTGAACGTAAAAGCAAACGCAACCGTCTTTTCTATGGTTGTGATCGCTACCCAGAGTGTGAATTTACTTCTTGGGACAAGCCAGTCGGGCGTTCTTGTCCGAAATGTGACCACTATCTCGTAGAGAAAAAAGTTCGTGGTGGTGGTAAACAAGTCGTTTGTCCAAATGGTGATTACGAAGAAGAAAAAGTAAAATAGTATCAGTCTGGTGACCTATATAGTTACCATATTTGTGAAAGTCCTGCATAATAATAGCTTAAGGTCACTGTACTCAACAACAGGATCTTAAGCTTTTTTCTATTTTAGAGTGAATGACTAGCTGACTTTAACGATGCCTTTCAATGAGAAATAGAAATTTATTTGAAAAAAATAGTAAAAAGTTCTTGCATTCTTAGGATTTGTATGGTAATATGAATAAGGTTTGAAAAAACTGACCTAAGACAGTAGGGGAGCTAGACTCATAAACATCCTACCGAGGCACAAAACGATTATTGATTTATAAACGTATTTGTACTTTCGTGTCTAGGTTTAGGTGCGATTTTTTTGTGCCTAGCCCAAAATAAAAACGGAGGTAAAAAAATGAGTGAAGCTATTATCGCTAAAAAAGCGGAATTAGTAAATGCCGTTGCTGAGCAAATGAAAGCTGCAACATCTATCGTTGTAGTAGACGCTCGTGGTTTGACAGTAGAACAAGATACAGTTCTTCGTCGTAACTTGCGTGGTGCAGAAGTTGAGTACAAAGTTATCAAAAACTCAATCTTGCGTCGTGCTGCTGAGCAAGCTGGTCTTGAAGGTCTTGCAGAATTGTTTGTAGGTCCATCTGCTGTTGCATTCTCAAACGATGCAGTTGCTCCAGCTAAAACAATTTACGATTTCGCGAAAACTGCTGATGCTCTTGAAATCAAAGGTGGAGCTGTAGAAGGTAAAGTTTCTTCTAAAGAAGAAATCGAAGCACTTGCTACATTGCCAAACCGCGAAGGCATGCTTTCTATGTTGCTTTCTGTACTTCAAGCACCAGTTCGCAACGTTGCATACGCTGTCAAAGCTGTTGCAGAAAAAGAAGAAGACGCTGCTTAATGTGTCAGAGCGTAGCTGCTTAGTGCTACACACTATTTAAAAAAACCTAAATTGGAGGAAAATCACAATGGCATTGAACATTGAAAACATTATTGCTGAAATTAAAGAAGCTACTATCCTTGAGCTTAACGACCTTGTTAAAGCTATCGAAGAAGAATTTGGTGTAACTGCAGCTGCTCCTGTAGCTGTTGCTGCAGCTGGTCCAGTTGAAGAAGCTAAAGATTCATTTGACGTTGAATTGACATCTGCTGGCGACAAAAAAGTTGGCGTTATCAAAGTTGTACGTGAAATCACTGGTCTTGGTCTTAAAGAAGCTAAAGAACTTGTTGATGGTGCACCAGCTGTCGTTAAAGAAGGCGTTGCAACTGCAGAAGCTGAAGAAATCAAAGCTAAACTTGAAGAAGCTGGCGCTTCAGTTACTCTTAAATAAGAGAGCAACTACTCAAGTAGCCTAAAAACAATATTAAACCGCTATTCTTCGGAGTAGCGGTTTTTTGTTGGAAAGAATATCCATTTGATTTTAAATGAGTTTTAGTTACCAAAGAGATCGATTATTACTTTACGTAGCTCTGACTATCAGAAACAGCTCTGGTCTCGTTATCAAAAATCATTCAGATATGCCAGTGAAACGAGTTTTGAGGAATCTGTGGACGTAGTAGCAATTATTTTAAATCATTTGGAGGTTTAGTATTGTATGCTTACAGGAACTTACAGAAAATAGAAGAGTTTTATAATATAATATTAATTGGCTAATAATAGTTCTGTAAAAATATATACTGTAGAGAATCGTCGATTTAGCCAATAAGTCAAATTTTTGACGAAAAATAGATTTATTGGTATTATTGTTGTGTCGAATTGGGGCGTGCTAGTCACGTCTGGGAGGGTCTGATGCGTCAGTCCTCCCATTTTTTAAATCCTTTGAAGCTATCAGATGTGCTACCCTAGTTATTATATTTCTTTGATATGACAGCAAAACCGTGCTTTCTTACTATATAAAAGAGTGAAGGGATTTGTATAACCAAAGGAAGTTTTTTATCTACTTTAGTCAATTCGGATTCAGCAGTAAAGATTATATTTTAAAGTTCCTTAAAATACTTTCGGTTGATTTTGATAACATGGTGATTGCTGAAGTTGCTTGGGAAGGTACAGCTTCATACTTCCATGAAGGTGTAACATCTGTTAACGCAGCTACTCAATGAGTGGAAAATCTATCTACTTAGTTATCTAAATTATATTCTATTGCAATATCTGAACAAACAGAAACCTTGGTATCATTATATCGAAACGATTGATTATCACAAATATTAGAATTTATTTCCTATTTTTGTTACAATGTAAGCAATGAATGAAAGAAGTGTGATAAAAAAATGAAAAAATACATGTTCGGAATGGTGTGTTGTTTAGTATTAGCTGGTTGTAGCCAGCAGAGTAATTCTACTAAAGTAAGCTCCTCAACATCAACTGAAATTACTGAGTCTCAAACTCAGACAACTAGTAGCTCTGCTCAGAGCTCTTCAACGGGAGAAGAAACGATTGAATCCTCTTCTAGTAGTTCGGAAACAGGAACATCCACAAAGGCAACCTTCAATGGTTCTTATTATAGTGTTCAAGGGAAATATGGTGAAGTAGTTATTGCCAATAAGAAACACCCTCTTGCGAAAGACTATGCACCAGGGGAAAATCCAGAAGCTCTTGCTGCTTTTCAGCAATTAGTTGCAGACATGCAAGCGAAAGGATTTGATGTTTCAAATAATTACAGTGGCTTCCGGTCTTATGAAACCCAGGCTACACTCTACCAATCCTATGTAAATCAAGAAGGACAGGCTGCAGCAGACACTTATTCTGCTCGACCAGGCTATAGTGAGCACCAAACTGGTTTAGCATTTGATTTGTTGGATTCTGCAGGTAATTTGTTAGAAGAACCGACAGCTTCAAAATGGCTAGCAGAAAACGCGCATTTGTACGGATTTATAGTACGCTATCAACCAGGAAAGGAAAGTAGTACTGGCTATATTGCAGAAACGTGGCATGTTCGCTACATTGGTCAAGAAGCAACGGAAATTTATCAATCTGGTTTAACCTTAGAAGAATATTATGGTGTTCCTGGTGGCGATTACCAAGAATAAGCTTATCAAAATAAAAATTTAAGACCGAGACCAAAGATTTGTCCGTATGATTCACTCGTGTTATAATGAATCATCAAACAGTTGGAGGTCCATCATGCTTAAAGCAATGGAAGTATATTTGGTAACAAACGGTAATGGTTTGGAAGCTATTGAGTTTTACAAAGAGGCGCTCGGTGCATCTATCGAACGAGTGAATTTATTCAAAGATTTCTTGCCAGATTGCCCAGCAGAATTGGAAAATTTTGTTATGAATGCACAATTCCGTTTACCGAATGGTCAACGTTTCATGTTGTCAGACAACAACCCAGAAATGCCTTATTCAGTAGGCGATAACATCACTGTTGCCTTGATTACCGATGACGCAGAAACTGCTAAGAATTTCTATGACAAATTATCAGTAGATGCGAAAGCCATTAATATGGAACTTCAAGCAGTTCCATGGTCACCAGCCTATGGCAATGTAACGGATAAATTTGGTATTTCATGGCAAGTGAATGCTGAAGTTGCAAATTATGGTCAGGAATACTACGCAGAACAAGAATAATAACAATTCAAAACGACACAGTCTGAACATGCTGTGTCGTTTTTATAATCTATTTTGTCTTTCTTATTGCGGTAGTTTGCTCCAATATGCCTTGTGAAGAAATACTTGGAGTAAGGTTGCTGCAACCAAAATAAGGGTTAGTAGAGCTGCACTAACATAAACAGCATTATAGGCATTTGCGACAATGATGCTGATAGTGACTAAGATAGCACCAACCATCATGGTCAAGAGGATGCTTCCAGCTATCAGCCATTGCCCACTTCCACGGCCAAATAATTGATTGCTGTTTTGCCAATTGAGAACTAATAGTCGTTGATCGCGCCAATAGTAAATCTGGCCAACCAATAGGGCAGAAAGTAGAAGCCCTATTGTAAAGAAAATGGATAAAAGAAGGTGAACTTTAAATAGCACAAAGGCTAAGGTGAAGTATAAAATAGTTGGAAGTAGGAATTGTACAAATGCGATGACTTTAAATTTTTGAATAGTAAATTGTTTAAAGGAGAGAGGTAATGTACGGATAAAATGATAATTTTCCTTCTCTAGGGACATTGCAACTCCTAAAAATGTTGTTGCACCGGCAAACATACTTCCTAATAGGATACCGATTAACATAGCAATGCCAAAATAATCAGGTGATAGTGTACTCAATCCTCCGTCATTAGCAAATCGTGAGACACTAGGATACAAAGCAAAACCAATCACAACAGGCTGGACAAAACTTTGAACCAACAAGTTGCTATCTTTCAATGTAGATAGATGGTGTTTTACCAAGGCTTTTTGTAAATTACTTGGTAGTTTTGCAGGTTTTTTCTTGCGGGTTTGTCCAGAAACCGCATCAATTTCTAATAACTGATCGAAATAGTGAGGCATTATCTCTTTTACGATATAGTATACTAAGCCAAGTGTGATTGCGAGCGGTAGTAGGAAGTTGATGGCAGTTCCTAGTGATAAAGGTTGGCTGACGATGTAATGAAATCCTACAAAAATTGGAATTATTGGAAAGTTGACAAACCCATTAGATTCTAAAGAAACAACTTGTTGAGATTGAAGAAACAGCATTGCACCAATCGCAATGAGCGTAGACACTGTCATCAGGATTGTTGAAATCATGGTTTTTTGTGAACTTTTACGCAATACTTGACCGATAAAATGCAAAAGGACCAAGTTGATAATGTTTATGAACAGCCACAATACGATAAATGATGGTAGAACAGCAATGAGTGCAGGAGCTCCTCCAATTTGCCAATAGGTAATTGATAAAAGAGAAAGACAGGGCATGAGGAAAGGTAGAACCATGCCTTGTGCAGACAAGACTTTTGCGATGAATACGTCCTGTGAACGCAGTGGTAAAGCGAGGTACAATTTTGTATCCTTACTGTCGTAGAACACTGAGAAAAATCCAGTGAATCCATAGACAATCGACATAATGGCAAAGATAGAAAGTTGGAGTGAGAAAAATCCGACTGATTCTGAATAATCTACGCCTAAAAAGAAAATAGTGTAAATAAAGGCGAACATGATCATCATAAAGATTTGTTGCCGTAGGATACTTTTATAGGCTGAAAATGATGCATTTTTCTTTTTATTCTGTTTCTTTTTGACAGAGGCCAGCAGTTGTGGGTTGGAATATAAAATATTAATTTTAATCAATTCCCAGATGATGGACTTCTTCATACTTCCTCACCTGCCTTATCTTGTTGGCGTCCTGCTAATTCCAGATAAATTGTTTCTAAATCTTTATCTGGATATTGTGATTTCAATTCGTCAAGACTTCCAAGAAAAATCAAGCGGCCTTTTCGTAAAATACCGATACGGTCACATAATTGTTCTGCAACAGACAAAACATGTGTTGAGAATAAGACGGTATTGCCAGCAGCTGCATGTTCTTTCATCATCTGTTTCAAATCAAAGGAAGCCTGTGGATCCAGTCCAGTTAATGGTTCGTCCAATATCCAAATATCAGGATTGGAAATAAGCGCGCCAATGATAATTGTCTTTTGCCGCATACCATGAGAAAAGCTGTCAATGGTTTCGTGCTGACGAGTTGTCATATCGAACAGTTGTCCTAATTTGCCGATTCGTTCATCAATCAAATTCTGAGGGACCTCGTAGACTTTACCCATAAAATTCCAATACTCGTATGCAGTTAGGTGGAGAAAGATATCTGGAGAGTCTGGAACGTAAGCGATACGTTTTTTAATGGCATTGCGGTGTTCAGCTAAATTTAACTGATCGACTAAGACGAGACCCTCAGTCGCTTCAATAATAGAGGTTAATAGACTGATCGTTGTTGTTTTTCCAGCACCATTGTGTCCAATCAAACCGAAAATCTCTCCGCTTTCAATCCTTAAATTAAGATCGTCAAGTGCAAGGGTTTCGCCATATGCTTTTGTAACGTGGTCAAATTGTATCATATTTTGCTCCTCATATTTCCCTAGGCTTGCCTATTCTACATGCTTTAAAATGGCATTTCTTTTAGTCATCGAATAGTAAACCAATGGATCGTAAAGCCATTTTAGAAGTGTAAAAGAATAAACATATTTATATTTTTAATGTTATTATACTACTTTATTAATACAAAATCAATTATTTTTTGTTAGGTAGTGACCATACAGCTGTTTTAAAGAATTTGAGAATGAATCAGTTTGATGATCAATAATAGACTTACTATTTCTGATTTTGATATAATTATCCTATGAACGAAATCATTAAACATAAGTTAGAGTTGCTTCCAGATAGTCCTGGCTGCTATCTCCATAAAAACAAGTACGGAAAGATTATCTATGTAGGCAAGGCCAAAAACCTGCGCAATCGGGTGCGGTCTTATTTTCGTGGGGCCCATGATACCAAGACTGAAGCTTTAGTATCTGAAATTGCTGATTTTGAATTTATCGTAACAGATTCCAATATCGAGGCACTCTTACTGGAAATCAATCTGATTCAGGAAAACAAGCCTCGCTATAACATCATGTTAAAGGATGACAAGTCCTATCCCTTTATCAAAATTACCAAAGAACGTCATCCACGGCTGATGATTACACGGCAAATTAAAAAGGATGGTGGTCAGTATTTTGGTCCCTATCCAGATGTGGGTGCGGCTAACCAGACCCTCAAACTATTGGAGCGTCTGTATCCTTTCCGCAAGTGCAAATTGCCTGAGAACAAGTACTGTATGTATTATCACTTGGGCCAATGTTTGGCCCACGGGGACAAGATGCCTAGTCTTTCTGATTATGATAAGATGAGTAAGGAAGTTGCTCAATTCTTAACAGGTCATGATGATAAGATTGTTAGACAGGTGCAAGAAAAAATGAAAGTTGCTGCAGCCAATCTTGAATTCGAAAGAGCTGCGGAATATCGTGATATTCTTCAATCTATTTCAACCTTGCGGACCAAGCAACGGGTGATGGCTCATGATTTGCAGAATCGGGATGTCTTTGGTTACTATGTTGACAAGGGATGGATGTGTGTGCAGGTTTTCTTTGTTCGTCAGGGGAAATTGATTGAGCGGAATGTCAATCTTTTTCCATATTATAATGATGCGGACGAAGACTTTTTGACCTACATCGGTCAGTTTTACAGGGACCAACAACATTTGATTCCCTCTGAGGTCTTGATACCGCAGGATATTGACCAAGAAGCCGTAGAAGCACTGGTAGATACTAAGGTCATCAAGCCTCAGCGTGGCGAGAAGAAGCAACTCATCAATCTGGCTACCAAGAATGCGCGTGTTAGTCTGGAGCAGAAGTTTAATCTTTTGGAGAAAAATCTGGAGAAGACCTACGGTGCGGTGGAGAATATCGGTCAGCTTTTGGGGATTCCGACGCCTGTGCGGATTGAGGCTTTCGATAACTCCAACATCATGGGGACCAGTCCTGTGTCGGCCATGGTGGTCTTTGAAAATGGGGTGCCTAATAAAAAAGAATACCGCAAGTATAAGATTAAGACGGTGGAAGGGCCAGATGACTATGCTTCCATGCGGGAAGTTTTGCAGCGGCGGTACAGTCGGGTACTGCGGGACGGATTAACGCCGCCTGACTTGATTATCATTGACGGTGGTCAGGGGCAGGTCAATATTGCCAAGCAGGTGATTGAGCAGGAATTAGGCATGTCTATACCAATTGCAGGGTTGCAGAAGAATGACAAGCACCAGACTCATGAGTTGCTTTTTGGTAATCCGTTGGAAGTAGTTGAGTTGCCTCGTAATTCACAGGAATTTTTCCTCCTGCATCGGATTCAGGATGAGGTTCACCGCTTTGCCATTGAGTTTCATCGTCAGGTCCGGTCTAAAAATTCTTTCTCATCTAAATTGGATGGTATTGATGGCTTAGGACCAAAACGAAAGCAGGCATTGATGAAACACTTCAAATCAATTGGAAAAATCCAATTGGCAAGTGTCCAAGAAATTGCAGATGTAGGTGTTCCCTATAAGGTGGCGGAGAAAGTCAAAGAAAGCCTTTCTTCAAAGGATGAGATTTGAAAACATTCCCATAATGTGTTAGAATAAACTATCAATGACTGAATAAGGAGAAAGCAATGGCTTTTGGTGAAGAAAAACACAAGAAATCAACATTTGAAAAAGTTACTTTAGTAATTGTTGTCGTGATGGTAGTCGTGACATTAGCAGGCTTGATTTTACCAGCAATCAATGCATTGATGAATTAAGAAACTGTATTCACAGTTCAGCTCTTCTATCTAAGGCTAGTTTTTAAGCTACTCAAGGTTAGTTTTTTCAAGATACTGTCAGTATTTCTTAAAAAAACGAGATCGATTCCTTAAAAATGGTTTCTTATTTATTAGCACTTTGTTTGTGAATACAGGATATAAAACGCTATTAAGCGTTTTTTTCTAGGAAAGAATAGGTTAATTATGAGTATGTTTTTAGATACTGCTAAGATTAAGGTCAAGGCAGGTAAGGGAGGCGATGGAATGGTTGCCTTCCGTCGTGAAAAGTATGTACCAAATGGCGGTCCTTGGGGCGGTGACGGTGGTCATGGTGGGAATGTTGTCTTTGTTGTAGATGAAGGCTTGCGTACCCTAATGGACTTCCGTTACAACCGTCGCTTTAAGGCTGACGATGGCGAAAAGGGAATGACCAAGGGCATGCATGGTCGTGGTGCGGAAGATTTAGTTGTTCGTGTACCGCAAGGAACAACTGTGCGTGATGCTGATACAGGAAAAATTATCACAGACTTGGTTGAGAATGGGCAGGAATTTGTTATTGCCCACGGTGGTCGTGGTGGTCGTGGAAATATTCGTTTTGCGACACCTAAGAACCCAGCACCAGAGATTTCTGAAAATGGAGAACCAGGTGAGGAGCGTAATCTTGAATTAGAATTGAAAGTGTTGGCTGATGTAGGTCTTGTAGGTTTCCCATCAGTTGGTAAGTCAACGCTTCTCAGTGTTATTACAGCAGCTAAACCTAAAATTGGTGCCTACCATTTTACAACCATTGTGCCAAATTTGGGAATGGTTCGGACCAAATCTGGCGAGTCATTTGCTGTGGCAGACTTACCAGGTTTGATTGAGGGTGCTAGTCAAGGTGTTGGATTGGGAACGCAATTCCTTCGTCACATCGAGCGGACACGTGTTATCTTGCATGTTTTGGACATGTCAGCAAGTGAGGGTCGTGATCCTTATGAAGATTACGTGGCCATCAACAACGAATTGGAAACCTACAATCTTCGCCTCATGGAACGTCCACAGATTATCGTTGCCAATAAGATGGACATGCCGGAATCAGAGGAAAATCTGAAAGAATTTAAGAAAAAATTGGCAGCCAACTATGATGAATTTGACGAATTGCCACAGATTTTCCCAATTTCTGGTATTGCTCACCAAGGTTTGGAAAATCTACTAGAAGCAACAGCAGAATTACTTGAAAAAACACCAGAGTTCCTGCTCTATGATGAAGCTGACTTTCAAGAGGAAGAAGCATATTATGGCTTTCATCCTGATGAACCAGAATTTGAAATCAGTCGTGCAGATGATGCAAGTTGGATACTATCTGGTGACAAGTTGGAAAAACTCTTTACCATGACGAACTTCGATCGCGATGAGTCAGTCATGAAATTTGCTCGCCAGTTACGTGGCATGGGTGTTGATGAAGCTCTTCGAGCGCGTGGAGCCAAGGATGGGGATATCGTCCGTATAGGAAAATTTGAATTTGAGTTTGTGGATTAACGTTGGAACTACCTCTAAGTCCTAAAGGACTTGATGTAGTACGGTAGCCGCTATGGCGGACTACCTACCAACCTTACTAATTCCGCACAGGCAGTAGTATCGACTGCCTGTACTCCATGTCGTAACGTTGGAATCACATCTAAGATCTAATGGACTTGATGTAGTACGGTAGCCGCTATGGCGGACTACCTACTAACCTTACTAATTCCGCACAGGCAGTAGTATCGACTGCCTGTACTCCATGTCGTAACTTGTCCAGTGGAGTGAAACAGTTTGGGGAACTATTTCAGCTGGTCGCCTTGAAATATGAAAGCGACCAGAGTAGCCCAAGCCAGAAAATTCGAAAGCGAGGTAAGCAGTTTGACTGCAAGTTAACTTGCTAGTCAAACTACGCCAAGTCCTAGGGGACCTTGGCTAGCTACCTTACTAATTTTGTTCCGTTAGTGACGGTTAATTATGAATAAGTAATAAAAAATTGGAGGTCTTTATGGGTGATAAGCCGATATCCTTCAAGGATAAAAATGGGAATTTTGTTTCGGCAGCCGATGTTTGGAATGCTGAAAAATTAGAAGAACTTTTTAACAAGCTCAATCCCAATCGCAAGTTACGGTTGGAACGCGAGCGTTTAGCTAAAGAGCAAGAAAAGAGTAGTTAGAAAATTTATCTTTCCGAAAAATGGTCCATTGGACCATTTTTTTGTTAGATTTTGATATACTAGACATAGTATATTCAGGAAAGAATGAGAACGAAAGATGAAATTGGTCTATACAGATATTCGCAATCCTCTGACGCAGTATTTAACGGATACCGCAGCAGAGTTTGCTAAGGAAGCTAAGCGAGTTTTTTACATTGCTCCAAACTCTCTATCCTTTGAGATGGAGCGCAAGGTCTTGGAATACCTGCCTGAACAGGCAACTTTTGATATTATTGTGACCCGTTTTGGGCAATTGGCCCGCTATTTGATGATTGATAGGAAAGAAGCAGGTCAACCGCTGGATGATGTTGGTCTTGCCATGATTTTCTTTCGTGTTCTATCGCAATTTGATGACGGCGACTTGAAAGTCTATGGTCGTTTACAGACAGATTTTGGGTTTATTAACCAGCTAGTTGCTTTATACAAAGAATTGCAACGGGCAAATATGTCTATTTTGGACCTGGAAGCCATGGAGTCACCAGATAAGCAGGCTGATTTGGTGAAGATTTTTCTGGCTGTAACAGACATTTTGTCCAAAGAAGGTTTTGAGCATCAGTCTAAGTTAGCACAGCTGACTCGCTTGGTAGAAACTGGTCAGTTGGATGAGCAGTTGAAGAACATTGTGCTGGTGGTAGACGGATTTTCTCGTTTTTCGGCAGAAGAAGAAGCTTTAGTAAGTGCTTTAAATGAACGGGTGTCGGAAATCCTGATTGGTGTATATGCCAGCAAGAAAGCTGTGCAAGCGACCTATGCGGAAGGCAATGTCTATCAAGCTAATGTTGACTTTTTACGTCAGTTATCAGCGCAGTTCCAGACTAAGGCTACTTATATTGGTCAAGAGCCAGTCTTGGACAGTATCGGTAAATTTTCAAAGAATATGGAAGCCTTTTATGACTACAGCGGGACCATGATAGCCTTGACTCCAGCAGATCAAGAAAAAATCCAACTCTGGGAGGTTGTTAACCAAAAAGAAGAAGTGGAGCAAGTTGCGACTGCAATTCGTCAGCATGTGCATCAAGGGGCTCGTTATAAAGACATCTTATTGCTCTTGGGTGATGTGGATAGCTACAAGTTGCAGATTGGCAAGATTTTTGACAAGTATGATATTCCTTACTATTTCGGCAAGGCAGAGGAGATGAGTCATCATCCGTTGGTCCATTTTGTAGAGTCCTTGGAGCGCTTGCGTCGCTATCGTTTCCGAGCGGAAGACCTGCTCAATCTCCTCAAATCTGGTTTGTACGCCAGCATTTCCCAAAAGGAGCTGGACCTATTTGAGTCTTACATCCTTTTTGCGGATATGAAGGGGCAGGCTGCTTTTTCGAGGGCTTTTTCGGTCAATGGCAGAGCGGACTACGATGTTGAGACTGTCAAGGAGAAGCGACTTGTCTATGATTTGAATGTCTTGGAACCCCTACGTGCTAAGATTATGGAACCTTTGAACCAGCTGTTTAAGGCTGGATCACAATCTGGAGCTGCCTTGCTTGAGAAATTTATGGCATTTTTGGAGGCGATTGAGCTTCCTAAAAATATGGAAAAAATGTCTCGAAATTTGAGCGAAGTAGAGCAAGAAAAAGAAGAGCAGGTCTGGAAAAGTTTTACCCATATTCTTGAGAATTTTCATCAGATTTTCGGAAAAGAAAAATTGAAAATGGATGATTTTCTGGCTATTTTACAGGCTGGAATGCAGGCCAGTCACTATCGTACCGTTCCTGCAACAGTTGATGTGGTCAATGTCAAATCCTATGATTTGATCGAGCCGCACACTGCAAAGTATGTTTATGCTATCGGGATGGGCCAGTCTAATTTTCCTAAAGTTGCCAAGAATACCAGTCTATTGACAGAAGAAGAGATGGAAAAAGTCAATCTTGTTTCGGCTAGTTCTTCACGTTTTGACTTGGTCAGCCGAGAGAATATCAAGAAGAACCATGCTGCCATGATGTCTCTGCTGAATGCTGCGACGGAACAGTTAGTTATTTCCACACCTCAGATTTATAACGAAGGTGAGGATAGTCTCTCCCCTTATATCAAGATTCTCCAAAAAATGGGGCTGAAATCCGAAGAACGTGGACGGATTAAAACACTTAGTCCGCAAGACATCGGTCACTACAAGAGTCTCTTATCCCGTTTGATTGAGTCAGAAAGACCATCTCTTGATAATGAAGAATGGGAAGGGCAGAGGGCCTTCTGGACAGTCTTGGTTCGCCATTTGAAGAAGAAATTGGAGTCGCAAGGCATTGAAATTCCGACCATTACTGGCGAAATTACTTCTAAACAGCTTGCAGCTGATACCTTGGCTGCTTTATATCCAGAGGATAAGCCGTTCAATCTTTCTGCATCCAGCTTGACCAATTTCTACAATAATCAATATCTTTACTTTGTCCGTAATGTTCTTCGTTTGCGGGAACAGGAATCCATCCATCCGACTGCCTTTCAGCATGGTTTATTCTTGCATCGGATTTTTGAACGAGTGGTCATGGACCAATCTGAGCTAGATTTTGATCAAAAAGTGGACAAGGCCATCCTGCGTACGCGTGACGAGGCAGAATTTGCTATGTTTTATAACCAGGATGCGGATGCTCGTTATACGGAGGAGGTGCTGGATAAGATTGCTCGCTCCAGTGCGACCATTTTGCGGGATAATGATTTGGTTGAAATTGATGGTCAGGAAAAGAGTTTCCGTCAGGATAAGGCGCTGGTTTTTGACCTTCAAAATGGCAAGAGTGTGCATGTAAATGGTACCATTGACCGCTTGGATACCTTACAAATCAATCAGGCTGTCGGTATTGTGGATTACAAGTCCAGCGACCAATCTTTTTCAGTTGGGGATTTTTACAATGGTCTCAAACCTCAGTTGGTAACCTACTTGGCAGCCTTACAAGAGCTAGATGAAACCAAGGATAAACCTGTTTTTGGAGCTATGTATTTGCATTTGCAGGATCCGATTATCAAATTAAAAGACACGAAGAATTTAGAACAGCTAGAAGGAGCTGCCAATACGAGCTTGGTTTACAAGGGGCTTTTCTTGAAGGAGGAAAGTCTGGGGCTCAATCATTTTTATCAGACTCGTAACCAACTCTACACGGAAGATGAGTTTGCGGTTTTATTGAACCACAACCAAGAACTCTACAAACAAGCTGCCATGGACATTCTGGCTGGTCGCTTTGCTGTTAACCCGTATACCAAAGATGGGCGTTCGGTGGCAGGTGAGCAGCTGAAGGCAATCACTGGTTTTGAGGCGGATCGGCACATGGGCATGGCACGGCGGTTGGTCAAAGAGGCCAAGCGTCAAGATTGGATGGAACGAATGAAAGGAGGTCAGGACTAATGGCTTTTGAACAATTTTTAAGCGCGGAAGAAATCAAGGCTATGCAGCTGGCGGAAGCCAATTCTGATAAGCAACAAAAACGCACACCTGAGCAGATTGAAGCCATCTACACGCACGGTCAGAATGTTCTGGTCTCTGCATCGGCTGGGTCAGGAAAGACCTTCGTCATGGTTCAACGGATTTTGGATATGTTGAAGCGTGGTGTGGGAATCGACCAGCTCTTTATCTCGACCTTTACAGTCAAAGCGGCTGGTGAATTGAAGGAGCGGATTGAGAAAAATCTCAACGAAACCATTGCTGAGACGACCGATATGGAATTGCGTCGGCATTTGTCGGCCCAGTTGGCGGATTTGACCAAGGCAGACATCGGGACCATGGACTCCTTTTCGCAGAAATTGGTGACAACCTACGGTTATAGCCTTGGTATTTCTCCGCAGTTTCGGATTTTACAGGATGAGACAGAAAAAGCAAGTCTGAAAAAAGAGGTTTTCGATCAGCTTTTTGCAGATTATCTTGAACAGGATGAAAATGGTGCATTCCGCAAACTAGTTCGCAATTTTTTGGGCAACCGCAAGGATAATAGTGGTTTTCGTCAGGTTGTTTATCAGGTGCATGATTTTAGCCAATCGACGAGCAGTCCAACTAAATGGCTGAAAGAGCAGGCTGTTCAAGCTGATTTGTACAGTCAAGAGCGTATAGAGCAGATCTTAGAGCAAGGCTTTAAAGAAAAAGTATTAGACAAACTCTATCAAGCTGCAGATTTCTTCCGCTACCATGTGGAATGGGGCAGAAATGACTTTGGTTCCGCCAAGTATTTTGCCAATATGGAAGAAGTCTTGGATTTGTTGACAGGTTTAGATAGTCTGAACCAGAAGGACTTGATGGAACGGGTTGAAAGAATCCTTCTCATCAATGACCAGTCCAGAGGAAAAGGCCTGACCAATGCCAATCGACCAAAAGATGAGCATTTGATAGCCTTTAAAGAAGAATACAATGCTGGCAAGAGCCAGATTATCTCAGGACTACGAGATTTGGGTCAGGAAGTTTATGAATTGACCCTGCTGAAAGACTATCAGGTTCAAGCTTTGCCACTGCTTGTATTATTACGTGACTTTGTCTTGGATTTTTCGCAGGCTTATCTGGATGTCAAAATCAAGGAAGCAGCCTTTGAATTTGGCGATATTGGACATTTCGCTATTCGTATTTTAGAAGAAAATGCGGACATCCGCCAGTTTTTCCAAGAAAAATACCACGAAGTCATGGTGGACGAGTACCAGGATAACAACCATAGCCAAGAACGAATGCTGGACCTGCTGTCTAACGGTCACAACCGCTTTATGGTGGGTGACATTAAGCAGTCCATCTATCGATTCCGTCAGGCGGATCCGATGATTTTTCAAGAGAAATTTGAACTGTACCAGGCAAATCCTCAGGCTGGAAAATTGATTTTGCTCAAGGAAAATTTCCGTAGTCAGATTGAGGTCTTGGAGGCAACAAATGCTATTTTCACGCGCCTGATGGACCGTCAAGTAGGGGAAATCAAGTATGACGATACCCACAGTCTAGTGGCTGGTAGTCCTGGTCAAAAAATTGCCCAGCCCAAGCATGAAATGGAATACTTCATTTACGACCAGCAGGAGAGCGCGCCTTCTTCAACGGATGCTGAGGAGGAAACACCTCTGACTGCTGGTGAAATTGAGGTCGTTGCAAAAGAGATTATTCGTCTTCACAATGAAGAAGGAGCAGACTTCAAGGACATCACTCTCTTGGTGCAAAAACGGACGCACAATGACCTCATTATGTCCATTTTTGAAAAACATGGGATTCCTATTGTGGCAGATGGCGGAGCAGCCTCCTATCTGCAATCTTTAGAAGTCATGATCATGCTGGATACCTTGCGGGTTATCAACAATCCGCTCAATGACTATGCCTTGGTTGCCCTGCTTAAATCGCCTATGTTCCGATTCGATGAGGATGAACTGACACGGATTTCCCTACAAGCTAAGACAGGATTCTTCTATCAGAAAATGGAAGTAGCCCAGCAAGCAAGTGGGCAACATCCTGAACTTATGTCAGGAGAGTTGAAGAAGAAAATCAAGGATTTCTTGTCTATTTTGGAAAACTGGCGTGCCTTTGCCAAACTGCATTCTATCTATGATTTGATTTGGAAGATTTTCAATGAAAAATTCTACTATGACTATGTCGGTGCTCTTCCAAATGGCAGCAAGCGTCAGGCCAATCTATATGCACTAGGTCTGCGTGCCAACCAGTTTGAAAAAACAGGCTACAAGGGCTTGTCCCGCTTCATCGCCATGATTGACCGTGCCTTAGCAAATGACAAGGACTTGGCAGACGTACAAGAGTTTCTACCGCAAAATGCTGTACAGCTTATGACTATCCACAAGTCAAAAGGTTTGGAGTTCAAGTATGTCTTCCTCATGAACATCGATAAGCGATTCAACTTGGAAGACCATTACCAGTCAGTCATCATCAGCCGAAAAAATGGTCTGGGTATCCAATATTTAGCGGATATGAAAGATAAGGTAACTAGCCCATTGCCTCAGGTGCGAGTCTTAATGAACACTCTACCTTATCAAAATAATCTCCAAGAGCTAAAAATCGCCAATCTTTCAGAACAAATGCGGTTGCTTTATGTTGCACTAACGCGTGCTGAGAAGAAGCTGTATCTGGTTGGAAAGGGCAATGCTGACAAGTTAGCTGAAAAATACGATGGCAAGAAGGAAGATGGCGTACTTGCCCAATCAACACGTGAAAGTCTGGCGACCTTCCAAGACTGGATTCTAGCCATTGATGAGGCTTTTTCAGGAGAAGACTTGCACTTCAAGAAAGTCTTTGTGACGGATGAGGATTTGACAGAGGAGAAGATTGGTAAACTCACATTGAAGAGTAAGCTAGAAAACGCCAGCCTTAAAGATATTCGTCAATCAGAAGACATTGACCAGGCCTTGGACCAACTATCTTCTGTCCAAGAGTTGAATGCCCGCTATAAGGCTGCTATCGAATTACCAAGTTTACGGACTCCAAGTCAAATCAAGAAACTCTATGAGCCTGTCTTGGAACAAGAAGGCATGGAAGTTATGGAAAAATACCAGCCAAAACGGACCTTCAACCTGCCAGATTTCTCCAAGAAACCAAAAATTACTGGAGCCCAAGTCGGTTCAGCAGTCCATGAACTCATGCAACGCTTGGATCTGTCTTGGTTGGTGACAGAAGATACGGTAAGAGATGCCCTAGAAGCTGTTCATGCTGAGCAAGCGATTAAAGATAAAATCAATATTCAGATGATTTTAGATTTCTTTGATACAGACTTAGGAAGAGAAATTCTAGCCAATACGGACAAACTCCACCGAGAAGCTCCATTTGCAAGTTTGCAGACAGATTCTTTGTCACAGGAACAATTTGTCCTTCGTGGGATTATCGATGGCTACCTACTGTACGATGATCATATTGTCCTCTTTGATTATAAGACAGACAAATACGACCAACCAAGCCAACTCAGTCAACGTTACCAAGCTCAAATGCAACTCTATGCGGAGGCATTGAAAAAAGCCTACAAGATAGATCGTGTAGACTGCCATTTGATTTTGCTTGGTGGGGAGAGGATTGAAGTGGTAGAGGTCAATTTGAAGGGTAAGCCTTCATTGTGAAAGGTATTGGATAGAGAGTAGGAGATTATATGTCACGTAAACAATTGGTTACACTTACGAATATGTGTATGATAGAGGATCAGGATGGAAATGTAGTAGTTCAGATTCGAGATCCTAAACGGTATCGTTGGTCTGGCGCAGCATTTCCAGGTGGACATATTGAAGAAGGTGAGAATTTCTCTGACTCTGTTATACGTGAGGTTTTTGAAGAGACTGGCTTGACGATTTCAAATCCCCGCTTGGTGGGCACCAAGCACTGGCCTGACAAAGAAGGACATCGCTATATTGTCTTTCTTTATAAGGCTACGGAGTTTTCAGGAACTATCCACTCAACTGAAGAGGGAGAAGTTCGATGGGTTAAGAAATCCGAACTGAGTCAATTGGAATTAGCCTATGATTTGCTTGAAATCGTAAAAGTCATGGATGACCCAACCTTATCCGAATTCTTTTACACCAAGAAGGACCAAACTGGGGAATGGGACCGGAATTTTAGGTGAGGTATGTATATTTGAAATAAGATTTTTCATGTAATTTGGATTAAAAATGAGTTGGTACATCATATATTTGTATCAACTCATTTTTAGTTTTGCAATGAGGCTGGGCAGAAACTAGCCAGTAATACTCTTCGAAAATCAAAGTTAGACGTTGTTGACTTGATTTGATGAGCTTCAAGCTCTAGTGGAGCTTGACAGCCTGTTCCCTTGAAATATATTCAATTGAAACAAGAGAAGGACAGAAGAGCCTCAAGAAAAGTATCGAAATTTGGCAATACTTTTCTGAGGTGTTTTTTGATTTGAGCCCATGTTTTCTCAATAGGATTATACTCAGGTGAGTAAGGTGGAAGTGGTAAAAGTCTATGACCCTGCTCCTTGCATAACTCTTTTAGCTTACTCATCCGATGAAACCTTGCATTGTCCATAATGATAACAGATGGTCTATCTAAAGTGGGCAGTAAGAATGTTTTAAACCAAGCTTCGAAAAAGTCACTAGTCATGGTTTCTTTGTAGGTCATTGGGGCTATAATCTTACCGTTTATAAGACCTGCAACTAAAGGTAGCCGCTGGAATCTTCTTCCAGAGACCTGACCTGTGATCAACTGACCTTTCAAAGAGCGACCATATTCTCGATGAAAATATGTCTCAAACCCTGTCTCGTCAATATAAACAGGTGTCAAGTGACTTAAGTTATTAAATTCTTTAAGGAACTGATTTACTTTCTCAGGGTCTTGTTCATAGTAGGTACAGCTCTTTTTTTTCGAGTATACCCCATAGCTTTGAGAGCGTAATGAATAGCTGTTGGATGACAGCCAAATTCAGAAGCTATTTCAGTCAAAAAAGCATCTGGATGAGCTTCAAGATAGTTCTTTAATTTTTCTCTATCAACTTTTCTTGGTTTGGTTCCCTTAACATGGTGATGAAGCTCGCCTGTACTCTCCATTAATTTTAGCCATTGATAGATGGTGTTGCGTGAAATTTCGAAAACAACAGATGCTTCAGTAATACTGCCGGTTTTCTCACAGTATGCGAGAACTTTTTTACGAAAATCTAATGAATATGCCATAAGTACATTATACCACAAATGTACTGTTTTTGTTTCATTTTGCTATAATATCGCAGAGCTCAATCTTCTTATCGAGATAGACCTCAACAACCAGTCCTACCAAGAAGTCAAAGACGAACTCATCAACGAAATTGCCCAGCTGGATTTGACCATTACGGATTTGCAAGATAAGGTTGCTTATCTCAATAAGGTGGCGGAAGTATTGATCAACCTTAACAATTCTGATTCAGAAAATCGAAGACTGGCACGATACGACTACGCCAAGATGAATTTGACTGCGGCAATTACACTTGAACAGGTGGAAGAAGAAATAGAAAAAAATCAAAAATCTATGACGAAATGGATAGATGATTACGAATATAAGGTTAGGAGACTGGAGATTTTAGTCCAGACACTTAGTCACTCTCTTTCTTCTTCAGACCATAGAGACCGTCCAAATAAAAATGAACTTGGTCTCTGATAAATGTTAATGATTTATTGTTTGTCGTATTAATCACGCCAAATACCCGATAATGATTTTTGAAGAGTTCTTCATAATCGATATTTTGGCCAATAATAATGATAGTCGCTAGTTCTGAATAATCTCGTACATTCTTTATGTAATTGTTCATCTTCTCTGATGTTAAAAACTTAGATTTTATGATAAAATAGGTAGTAGGACTATCGTACTTATACGGATAATAAGAGAAAGATAGTTTGATTTTTGAATAAATCTGATGACTGATTAAGTAACCTTTAATGACGATTGCGATAAAAATACTTAATGGGGAATAAGGAAAGATTTCAATCATAGTATCCTTTCTTTTTCAATGATTTAGGAATTTAATTATATCAGTTATTGTTGGTTTAGTGAGCTTAATTTCCTGAATAGACCTCTAACTTTCCTAAATGGTAAAATCTTACCATTCAAGACGTTTAGATAACCATTTAGGATTTGAAGGAAAAATGATTTTGCTCCTATGCTATAGTGTTCATAGGAGGAAATAGCTATGAACTTTATGATTATCAAAGTCAAGGATGAAACAAAGAAAGTGCTGCTGTCAGATATACTATATATCATATCGCATCCATCTAAGCCACATTACATTCAAATTGTGACTGAGAAAGAGATTTATGATTGTTTACAAAAGCTACAAAACATAGAGGAAATGTATCCAGAATATTTTATTAGATGTCATCGTTCTAGTCTAGTTAACCGTTCAAAAATTAAGGTTATCAATTCTCGAGAAAAACGTATTTTTCTTGGAGAAAAAGGAGAACATTGCCTTACTTTTTCAAGACGTCGTTATCAGGACATACTGCGTCAGTGGATTAACAAAGGAGGAATGTAGCATGAATATCTTTGTATTGGAAGATGATTTTAAGCAACAAGCGAGAATTGAGAAGATTATTACTAAGCTGTTAGAAAAGCACAACATCGTTCCGAAAAAATTTGAAATTTCAGGAAAACCTCATCAGCTACTTCAAGCAATAGAAGAAAAAGGAGTACATCAGCTCTTCTTTTTAGATATTGAGATTAAGGAAGACGAACTAAAAGGACTTCAAGTCGCTAAACAAATTAGAGAGATTGACCCTTATGCTAGTATTGTTTTTGTGACAACACACTCCGAGTTTATGCCCTTATCTTTCAGGTACCAGGTATCTGCCCTAGATTATATTGATAAAGAACTTGGAGCTACTGAATTTGAATCGCGAATAGAAGCTGCTTTATTTCATGTTTATGGTAAGAATCATAAAGCAGTGGCGGAGGATTCATTTTATTTTAAATCTAAATATGCCCAAGTACAGTACCCCTTTAATGAAGTTTACTACATCGAGACTTCTCCACGTCCTCATCGTGTTATCCTTTACACCAAAACAGACCGAATGGAGTTTACAGCAAGTTTATCAGATATTCTGAAACAAGATAAGCGACTGTTACAATGTCATCGTTCATTTGCAATCAATCCGAGGAATGTTGTTAAGGTTGATCGGCAAGAAAAGCAGGTCTATTTTCCAAATAGCTCTACCTGTCTTGTCTCAAGGCAAAAGCTAGAATCAACTTTAGCTGTTATTGATAGACTGCATAGATAAAGGAGAAAGGATGTCTGTTTTAAACTATATTATTGAATCCGTTGTTTCATTGGGTTCACTCATTGTTCTCTTTTTTAGTGTTAACCGCCTAAAGTATTCCATCCGTTCAATCCTCTTGGTCATTCTGCTCAGAGTATCCGTTGCAGCCCTTTTCGCGACTTTAAGTCAGTTATTTTCAAGTCAATTTTTATCTTATTTTGACACCCCTTTGTATGGTTTTCTCCTAGCCATGATATTGCTGCGGCCCTTACCGAAGACCCTTTTGATTTTCTATGGTCTACTGCCCTTTACCTTAGAAAATCTCTTTTATCGCATGGTGTCCTATTTTGTTTTACCTTTATTGGGGCAGTCATCGGGAATTATAGAAGATACACCAACTTTTATTCTCGTTAATTTCTTGTCTATATCGGCTGCTCTTTTCTTTTTAAAATGGCTAAAGTATGACTTTGTCAAGTTAAGAACAGACAATCTTGTAACTGAAGACAAACGGCTACTCTATCTGACCAACTGGGTGATGGTTGCGTATTACATCTTGATACAGACCTTGACTTATTTAGAGTATGACATCGGATTGCCGACCATGGCTCATCGTCAATTTATTCTAGTGACCTATCTTGTTATCTTCATGGGAATTATCAAACAACTTGATTTCCATTTGCGAAAAAAGCTACAAGAACAGCTTGATTTTCAACAAGCCTTGCAGCTCAAAAGCTTGGAAGATTATAGTAAGCAAGTTGAGGATCTTTATCGTGAAGTGAAATGTTTTAGGCATGATTATGCTAATCTGATGACCACATTACGCTTGGCTATTGAAGATAATGACATTGAGCAAATAAGGGACATTTACCAAACAGTATTAAACGATTCAAGTAAACAACTTCGAGCCAGTAAATATGACATCGGATGCTTGGTCAATATTGATAACTCCGGCTTGAAAAGTCTACTGGCCTCCAAGTTCTTACAGGCTAATGATAACAATATATCAGTTAGCTTGGAGGTGCCAGAAGTGATCAAACTGCAAGGAATGGAGTTGGTAGATTTTATCACAATAGTATCGATATTATGTGATAACGCCATAGAGGCTGCGATAAATGCAGCCAGTCCAAAGCTAACCATCGCTTTTTTGCTGGTCAATGATAAGCAGATGTTTATTATCGAAAATAACACCAAGGAAGAAAGAGTTGACCTTTCAGAGCTTTATGCCTTTGGTCATAGTTCTAAAGGCGAGGGCAGAGGTATTGGTCTATATAATGTCATGAAAATTCTAGAGCGTTACCCACTGATTTCGCTGAACACGACTAGTAAGGCTCATCTGTTTGGCCAATCTCTAGAAATTGACTTGTCATCGAAATCATGACCACCCGTCAAACGGGTGGTTTGAACAAGGGCTATAAGCCCACATCACCAGCCAGCGCCTAAAGACGGTGGCTTTCACTTTGTTCAAGCCTCACTGCTTTTGACTCGTCACTAGCCTCTTAAAGAGGCATTCGTACTACTTGCCATTATCCCTAAAGGGATCTTCATACTCTTTTACACTTAACTTATCAAGTGCTATATCATGTTTTTCCTGTTCTTGTATATATTTCTTTATTGTGGCTTCATTAAGTCCAACCGTACTTACATAGTATCCCTCTGCCCAGAAATGACGATTGCCAAATTTATATTTGAGATTAGCGTGTTTATCAAACATCATAAGAGCACTCTTACCTTTTAAATATCCCATAAAGCTTGATACACTTAATCTCGGAGGAATACTGACTAACATATGAACATGATCCGGCATCAGATGTCCTTCGATAATTTCTACGCCTTTATAACTACACAAACGTCGGAATATTTCTCCCAAACTACTTCGATATTGATTATAGATGATTTTTCGTCTATACTTAGGTGTGAAGACAATGTGGTACTTACACAACCACTTTGTATGTGATAAACTATGTGCCTTTTGTGCCATACTTTTCTCCTCTCGCTTTACAATAGGCTTGAACACCTTTATTGTATCGCGTTTGGAGTTTTTTTGGTATAACCTTCGTCGCGCACCCGCATAGCGGGTGGTTTATTTGTCACGTGTCACGCATCTTACGGAGCGTGACGGACTAAAAGTCACATAATAAAAAAAGTTGGACCGTGGGATTTAATCCCTCGGTCCAGATTTTTTGATGTTAGCCCAGTTTATATTTATTATTGCTGTCTATGGTTTGCTTTGACCTAGGAAAATATTTCATCCAATCACTCCACCAATCTCCCCCAGAGATGCGGTGAAGTTCTGAAGGAGAAAGCTCTGTGAATGCAGTGAGAGAAGTTCGATGCTTGGTCATATAAGGACCTCCTTTATATAAGTTTTAATTTATTATACACAAAATATGGCGATTTTTGACATTCAAATCCTGAACAGTCATTTAACTTTCCTAAATGGTTAATCATGGTTGGATAAAATTTTATCCTTGTAGTAATCAAAGTAAGTCTTCTTGGCAATGATACTTGTGACTCGACCCTGGAGACCGTACTGGATGACGTCGCTATGCTTGTCGGATAGTTGAGCCAAGGCAGTAACTTTGAAAAGATTCCCCTCCTCAGTTTTAGTAGCAGTTTTATCGATAGACTTAATTTTTCCAACAACAGTGATGCTTTGGTTGCCAACTTTTTCTAAGCTCAGGCGTACGTCTTGTTTTTCTTTGAGTAAGGCGACATGTTCTGAAGTCACGTAGTAAGTAATGAGGAATTCTTTGGTTTGATTGATATTGGGGTAAATCTGAGCGATTTCACTACCGCTTGGAATCAAAGACTTTCCTTCAAACTCACTATTGAGATGGATTACCCCTGTTTCAGGAGCTGTAATGGTATTGTTTTCTAGTCGGACGGATGCTTGCTCTAGCTGTGCCACTAGCTCTGTGATTTGCGTTTCAAGGGTGGTCAGCTGCTGAGAGGCCGATTGTAAAAACTGTGTTCTTAGGACCTAAACCTTTGTTACAAAGCTGTTATCATAGGTTGCAACAGAGCCAGTTCCAGCTCGTTGGATGTTCAGACTAGCTATGGATGATTCTAGCCCTGAGATACTTTGGTTGATTTGAGAAAGGTATTGATCAGTTAATCCTGTCTGGGAGTCTTGTTGGGATTGGGCTAAGAAATTGTTTAAGGTGGCTTGGTGTGGATTGTCAGCTGATAAACTGGTCTGTCTATTGGTAATGTCTTGACGAAGCTCCTCGTATTCTGCTATTTGGTGATAGATTTGATTGATTTGCGTGTCAATCGCAGCAATGGTATTACCTGCTAGGGCGGCCTGGTTACTCACCTCTGCATTGGTTTTGGAAATTCCTAGTTCGATGTCCTGTGACTGGGTGATAAAGTTGTTAAAAGTATTGATATAGCCAAATTCGTCCTCCCCTGTAAAGAGGTTCGTTCCCTGTGACAGGCTTTCTTTGAGGGTTTCAAGTCCAGTTTTCTGTCTATTTAGAGTGGCTAGCTGGGTTTCAAGGGCTTGTTTTTGGGAACTCTCCATAGTTTCAGCGTATTGGATGATGAGCTCATTCTTTTTAACCAGCTTGTTATTGGCTAGATTATTGGTTGTGATAGGGTTATTGCTGGTGGATTGGATGGAAGCGATGATTGTCGTCGGAGTAATTTCACCTCTTGATGTGACGGTAACCTCCTTTTGGGCAAAAAGGGAGAAGGTTAGAAGAAAGCCGACTAATAATATCAAGGGGACAATTAAGTGTGTCGCAAAATTATGGTAGCGCCGCTGGTAAAATTCAGCACTTTTGAACAAATTAGGGTTCATGCTTAGTCTCCTTACTTGCTAAATAGATGATGGTAGAAACCTTGTTTGGTCATCAATTCGTGATGTGAACCAGTCTCAATGACCTTCCCTTGGTCAAGAACGATAACTTGGTTGGTTCGCTCAGAAATACTGAGGCGGTGTGCGACAAAGATAATGGTCTTGTCTGCCATGGCCATTAAATTATCAATGACCTTTTTCTCCGTTAGCACATCAAGGCCGCTAGTGGCTTCATCAAGAATAAGAACAGGGGCTTTAGTCAGTAGAGCCCTAGCCAAAGCAATCCGTTGCTTTTGACCACCCGATAAGCCAGCTCCGTCAGACAATTCTGTTTGATAGCCCATAGGCATCTGCTCGATATCTTGTCGAATTTCAGCGATCTCACAAGCTCTGATAATATCTTCCTGACTAATCAGTTGATTAGCCCCTAAAGTCAAGTTTTCTAAGATTGAACCACTGAAGATATAAGCTTGTTGTGGGAGGTAGTTAATGTGTTGCCGAAGCGTCTTTTTATCAATTAGTTTAAGGTCATTGTTGTTGATGGTGATTCGACCCTTGTAAGGCTCAAAGAAATTGACAATCATCTTGGCCAAGGTTGTCTTTCCTGAGCCGCTAATTCCCACTAGACTGACCTTATCGCCTTGTTTGATGGTCAGATTGATATCCGATAGGGTGTCACGTCCGAAACCGTACTTATAGGAAAGGTCTTCAAAGCGAATATCGCCAGTCAGGAACTGTGAATCTGTTAAGGTCTGACTGTTACTGAATTCAGACTCAACCAGATAGACTTCATTCAGGCGATTGTTAGCCACCTTGGCAGACTGGAGCTTGGTTTGGAGGTTTATAATATTTTCTAAAGGATTGGTAAAATAAGATAGAAGGGTGTTGAAGGTGATCAGTTGTCCAACTGAAATGTGTCCGTTCATGACTAGCTGAGCCCCAAACCACAAGATGACAATATTTAGAATGAGCTGAGCTCCCTGTTTAAGGGTAGTTTGCAGGATAGAGTATTTACTGAGTTTGAAGGATTTGTCCAGGTAATCTACGAACTCGCTATCAATCTTCTGGTAGCGGCTTTCTTCGCTGGTCAAGGATTTGATGGTTTCAATGCCGTTGATGTCTTCGATAATGGCAGAGCTGACCATGGAATTGCTCTGCATAACATCGTTATTCATCTTCTCAAACGGCTTCATAAAAGCAAAAATAATGATGATGTAAATGGGAACTGAAATTAAGGAGAGCAGGAAGAGGTTGGTGTTTTGTACCAAAAGCACACCACCGACGATGGTCAAAATAGAGACATCAAGGAAGAGTGACAAAATGGTCGATGCCAGGGCATCAATGATTGAATTGGCATCTGTAAAGCGAGAGATAACCTCACCAGTCCGCCGCGTCGCGAAGAAGGACATGGGCAGTTCAAAGATATGACGGATATAGGAAAGAATCACATCAATACTTAGCCGCTGGCTGAGCACAGTCAAAAGGTAATCTCGTGAGAAACTCATCATCTGCTGGAGGATGTAGGTGATAATCAGGCCGATGGAGATAATCCCCAAGGTTGACTTCATTTGATTAGGAATGTATTCATCCAAAATCCCTTGCAGGTAGTAAGAACCACCAATATTGATAAGCGTCACCAAAAGGCTAGCCAAGACGATATAAAAGATAAGCGCACGTTGCCTGAAAATAAGAGGGAGAAAGCTCATCAGGCCGTTCTTTTTATCTTTGTGAGGCTTATAGCTGGGTTCTGGAGCCAGAAAGATAGCGACGCCTGTCCATTCAGAAGCAAACCGCTCCTTGGTCATCTTGGTGACTTTGACAGTAGGGTCAGGATCACCAATGATGAGGTGGTCTTTTTTGTTGTGATAGACCACATAGTAGTGTTGCAGTTTGCCTTCTTTATTGACGTGAACGATGAAGGGATAGGGAACATCATCCATATCAAAGAGGCTCATGTCAGCCTGGATGGCTCTAGTTTCAAAGCCCATCTCTTTGGCTGCTTTGACGATACCAAGTGCGGTCGTTCCTTCCTTATTGGTTTTGGCCAATTCTCTCAAATGAGCTAGGGAATAATCAGAACCATAAAACTTGGCAATAGAGGCTAAAGCAGCCACACCACAGTCTCTGGCATCGATTTGAGGAACAAAAGTTCGTTTGTAAGCTGTCATTTGTCAAATCCTTTCTTGTTAGTGACAAGACTATTATGACAAAAAAATCACAGAAAAAAATATCCAAATCTTAAATGGTCATCGAAACGTCCTGAATGGTAAAAAGATATTTCGGCTCTTCCTAAACAATACATACCTGAACGGTCGCTTTCCCTTCTTGAATGGTAAAATTTTCCCATTTAGGAAAGTTAAATGACTGTTCAGGAAATGGGGAAATTATTTTTTGAGAAAATGCTACACTAGACTTGTCAAGGTTGCAACAAGACGAAAGAAAAAATTAATATTATACTGGAGGTATTCATCATGAATACGAAGACGATGGAACAATTTGAACTAATTGATGATACTATACTTTGTATGGTAGAAGGTGGAGTAGCCTGGTGGGTTATACCTGCGGGTGTATTCGTATATGGTGTTGTGGCTGGATATACAGATGAGAAGTGTATTATGGACAATGGAAAACACTGGTATTGTGCCAAGTTACCTTAAATGCTTAAAGAAATGATGAGGAAAGCAAAATGAAACATCTAAAAATATTGTCAGATTTAGAATTAGAAAATATCAATGGTGCAGACACTCCTTGGGGAGATTTGCCTAATTATTTTAAATTGGGCGATAGTATTGGTAGGTGGCTAGCCCACAGACCTGATAAACCTAGTAGCCCGCCACCATTCTGTTATAACTATGGTTCAGCGTACCCAGCACCAGTTTTACCATGTCATTAAGAGGAGTAGGTAATATGGAAAATTTTAATAATATTAATTTAGATGATTTGGAAGTAATTTTGGGTGGAAACGGATATGGTTCAACACTTCATCCGAAAAATTGGTGGGCTTGGTTTGAAGAAAGCTTGAAAAATCCTGGTAAGGGAGGAACTTGTCCTGTGTGTGACTATTATACCCCTGCTTATCCGGGTAAAGTTTTACCTCAGTGTTAGAGAGATAATTATTTAGTAAATGGTAGGAAGTTTTTATGGCAAAGAGAATAAAATATTTAGTAATTGCTTTGATTTTCCCAATCATTTTTGGAATAGCAAGATTTGTTGTTAATCAGGGAGATTACAAATATCGCGAAATGCTAGTAGTTATAGTATGCCTGATATTTCTAATTGGAGCTATTAAGTATGCCCAGAGAGTGAATCTGATTGTGGTTCGCTTTCTAACAAAAAAAGAATGCATTCAGTTATTGCTATTATTATTATTGGATATTCTCTTTGTTTATATCTATGCAAGTATCTTTCATGTCTCTTCAAGAGCTTCGACTGCTTTTTCAGAGCAAAGAGTTACTGGTTACAGTATTTCATATATTTTATCAGTGTCAATTTTTGGTCCTATTGAAGAAGAGCTTATCTTTAGAGGTTTTATTCAAAATGGAGTATTCCAAAATTCAGTATTAGGACTAATCTTAACTTCCTGCTTATTTGCTTTTGTTCACGGTCCGGTAAACATGATTTCTTTCCTATTTTATGCAATCTCTGGAATAATTTATGGTATTTCCTATAAAGTAAGTGATAATTTATCTTTGCCAATTTTAAGTCATATTGGCTACAATAGCTTTGTTATACTAGTCTCTCTCTTGTAAATATTTTCAATTTTTACCAATGTGATTGAGGAGAGTTTTCAAAGATAAGGATTACGGTAGATTATTTGTGAGGAAAGGTAAGTATGATTGTATGAATCGATTTCTTAAATTGGCTCTTTATGGAGATTTATAGCTCTATCTGAGTGGCTATTTATTGGATAAGTATGGCTTAGAAAGTTGGGTATACTGCTTGAGTTTGGTTTTATCACTGTTGCTAATGTATTGGTAGATCAGCTTTTCTGGTCCAGTAAAACTTGATGTTTCTAATATTGTTTGTCGTCACACTAATATAAATTATTGGTGTGACTTTTGATTTGGTTTACCAATATCAATAAGTAACGATAAATTTTACCCATTTAGGAAAGTTAAATGACTGTTCAGGAAATGGGGAAATTATTTTTGAAGAAGTGCTATACTTAATTTGTCAAGGTTGCAACCCGTCAAAAAATTTGTATCTGGAGGTGGACAATGTTAAAGAGTAAAATTTACTATATTGCAAATATTCTTTACGGAATATTAATTTTTTCCATTGGTTTAGAATCAAAGGTAGTTATTTTTACTAGTTTAATGTCAATAGTTCTAGTAGTTTTTTCGATAATAGGACTTATAAAATCAAAACAAAAGGAGTAGATATGTTAGAATTAAATGTCGAAAAATTAGAGACGATTTCTGGAGGCGGAAATGTGAATGACTGTGTGAATGGTATTCTTGCCTCTGCTGGGGTCTTGGCAATTGCTGCTACAGGCCCTACAGGGTGGTTAGCACTTGCTGCTCTTGGTGGCGCAGCTGGTACCGCTGGTTTTGCCACTGGATGGTCATGTACTGCACTTTATTACAATGGAGACTAGGAGGAACAATGATGATAGCAGAAATTAAAGATGATATTTTAGAAAAAGTTTCAGGTGGAGGAAATGTATCAGATTGTTTTCTGTCCGCAAGTGGTGCACTAGGCACAATTGCTGGAGCTGGAGCAGTAACAGGTCCTATTGGTTGGGGTGTTGCTTTAGTGTCAGCAGCTGGTTTTGGATTTCTAACAGGATATAATTGTACTAAGTTATACTTTGAAGGAGATTAAATTTGGACAATAATGAAAATTTTTTAGATAGCTAAAAGATATTCATTATTGACAAATAACTATACTTCAGATACAGGTGTGATTTTAAAGACTGGGCAAAAATGTCCAGTCTTTTTTGTAGTACGACGGGCATGTCGTACATCTGAGGTGAAAGTCCTCTGCGGGCACCCGCTACCGGTGAACCCTATAGCGACTCCCAAGCCTGACTATCGTGAGGTAGCGGATTAAAACGGTCTGGGGAGAGACCGTTTTAAGTCTGACGCTAGAAACCAAGATCGTCAGAGGAAGGGATAGCGAAATCGTGGCGCTACGAACAGAAACGTGATACAAAGGCGTATATAGCGGATAAGGTGGCTACAAGCACCAAAGTCCAAAAAAGGTAGTCGTAACCTATATGCGTAAATCACGAGTGTAATTGAATTCGGACTAAGGTCAGTGTGAAAAAGATAATTCCTCCTAGAGTCACTGGACTCTTCGTCAGAATTCCTATTTTCACTTAGACCTTTTACGTCCTCATATCTTGTCTAAACGAGGAAAGATGTACGACTTATCCCGTGAGGTCTCATGAGCGTCAATAAGACGTAGTAACAACGAATCATGAGAAGTCAGCCGAGGTCATAGTAGCGATGAAATTTCTGTAATAGAGGTGGAGCGAAGGGCTGAATATTTCAACAGTCAGGGGAGTGACTGTTGAAAGTTTGACATTGAAAATAAAGGCTGTCAAACCGAAGTATACCTACTTCGATTGTGTCTGTAAAGAATGGTCTGATAGAACTGGAGATGGTCACGTATTGACTGGAAGAAAGCTCATCAATATAAGATATCCTACAGACACCGAAACAAGAAAGGAGTACGCACATGTCACAGTTATTAGATAATATCCTATCACGTTCAAATATGTTGGATGCTTACAATCAAGTTAGAGCCAATAAAGGTTCAGCAGGAATTGACGGCGTAACTATTGACGAAATAGATGACTATCTCCGCAAACACTGGCGTTCAACTAAAGAACTCATAAAGCAGAGAAAGTACAAACCACAGCCCGTTTTACGAGTTGAAATTCCCAAGCCTAACGGCGGAGTTCGCCAGCTAGGCATTCCAACGGTCATGGATAGAATGATACAACAAGCCATTGTCCAAGTCATTAGTCCTATCTGTGAACCCTATTTCTCTGATAAGAGCTACGGATTCAGACCCAATCGGTCCTGCGAACATGCCGTTATCCAGTTATTAGAATACCTTAATGACGGCTATGAGTGGATAGTAGACATAGACCTTGAGAAGTTCTTCGATACCGTTCCTCAAGATAGACTGATGTCACTTGTTCATAACATTATCCAAGATGGAGATACAGAATCTTTAATTCGTAAGTACCTTCATTCAGGTGTAGTCATCAACGGACAACGGTATAAAACACTAGTTGGAACTCCACAGGGAGGAAACCTATCACCGCTCCTGTCCAATATCATGCTTAATGAGCTAGATAAAGAGTTGGAACGCTTCGTTCGCTACGCAGATGACTGCGTCATCACAGTCGGTAGTGAGGCGGCGGCTAAACGTGTGATGCATTCAATTAGTCGTTATATTGAAAAACGATTAGGTTTGAAAGTCAACATGACCAAGACCAAGATTGTGAGACCGAGCAAATTAATACTTAACAAAAATCAAAAATAGCGATATGATAGTATTATGACAAAAGAATTTACCCAGACACAAGTTGAAGAATTAAAGCAAGCACTTAAAAACAAAAATAATGCTCCGCATCATAGAAAAATACAGGCACTCATTCTTTATTCTGAATGCCATAATTTAACATCCGTAGCTAAATCGGTAGGTTTTGTCCATCAGACAGTCCGAAACTTATTGAATCGCTATCTAAATGGTGGCTTAGAGGCCCTATTAAAGGAAAATCGTGGTGGTCGCCGCCGTTCGTATATGACGCATGAGGAGGAAGAAGTTTTCCTTAAAGAGCATCTCTCTTCCTCTTTGAATGGAGAATTCGTTACCGTTAATACCCTCTTTAAAGCTTATCAAGAGAGAGTTGGGCACAAGACAACCCGAGAAGGTTTCTATGCTCTCCTGAAACGTCATGGTTGGCGTAAAGTTAGCCCACGTCCCCAACATCCGAAAAAAGCAGACGCCGAAACCATTTTAGCGTCTAAAAATAAAATCTTTATTCGAGGAGAGAACGAGTAAGCGCTTTATTGATGAGAAAGAATATCAAAAAATCCGCCTTATGTATCAAGATGAGGCGGGTTTCGGGCGTATCAGTAAACTTGGTTCGTGTTGGTCTCCAAAAGGTTATCGGCCTCACGTAGCAAGTCACCATATTCGTGAGTACCGCTATTGTTATGGAGCTGTGGATGCCCATACAGGTGACTCATTTTTCATCATAGCAGGTGGATGCAATAGTGATTGGATGAATGAGTTTTTACTCCAGTTATCAGCAGCTTATCCAGAGGATTATATTATTTTAGTCATGGATAATGCCATCTGGCATAAATCTCAGACCTTAAATATTCCTAAGAATATTGAATTTACATTCATTCCACCCTATACCCCTGAAATGAATCCTATTGAGCAAGTCTGGGCTGAGATTCGTAAACTTGGTTTCAAGAATAAAGTATTTAGGACGTTAAATGAGGTAATCGATAAACTTGAAGAGGTTATTCAAACCTTAACTGCTTATCAACTAAAATCAATTGTACATAGAGACTGGACTTCCGCTATTTTTGATTTTAACTGAGTATAAAGTACCTAGGATTTGGGTTCTGGAAATCATCTGAGGGCTGGAAAAGTCGTCCGCATCAGGATAGCGTACAGAGTTTCAAGAGAAAACTCAAGAAACTAACGGCCCGTAAGTGGAGTACTGACTTAGACAGCCGAATTGAACGACTAAACTGGGTCATCCGAGGTTGGATAAACTACTTTTCTATGACGAACATGAAATCAGTCATGGAAAGCATTGATGAACGACTAAGAACTCGAATAAGAGTTATTATCTGGAAACAATGGAAGAAGAAATCTAGGCGATTATGGGGACTTCTCAAATTAGGAGTACCGAAGTGGATAGCGGATAAAGTATCTGGCTGGGGAGACCATTATCAATTAGTGGCTCAGAGGTCTGTACTGAAACGTGCCATATCAAAACCAGTCCTCGCTAAACGTGGACTGGTTTCTTGCCTAGATTATTATCTAAAACGACATGCGTTAAAAGTTAGTTGAACCGCCGTGTGCCGAACGGCACGCACGGTGGTGTGAGAGGGACTAGAAATTAGTCCCTACTCGATCGCTCAAACTTATTAAGGATTATTCATCTGTATGGTCAACTTATATAAAAGATCACTTTACCTTCTTGAGTGGTAAAATTTTCCCATTTAGGAAAGTTAAATGACTGTTCAGGAAATGGGGAAATTATTTTTTGAAGAAGTGCTATACTAAACTTGTCAAGATTGCAACCCGACAAAATATAAAATCTATATCATAAAGGAGGTATTCGAGATGAATACAAAGAAAATGGAACGATTTAACACACTTAACTCTGAGGCCCTTGCAACTGTTCAAGGTGGTGAGGGAGGATGGTTTCTCCCATTGTTACCAACTTATAGTCAAATTTTATCTAGTATTTGCGGTCTTGCAGATGGGTTGAAAGGTAGAAAGCATAAAGGAAGTTGCTAGAAAGTAGCTAGCTACAAGTAATAGATAGGAAAAGCAAAATGAGGTTACTAAAACTATGTGGTTTGATTGTGTTAACAATCTTCTTAAGTTTAGTGGTACAAATTCCAATTTATTTAGGGATTAATATGTTTAAAGGGAGTGTTGTTCTTAAAATAACGATTTTGTTAATAGCTTTCTTGCTGTTATTGGGATGCTTATCACTGGTCAAAGTCAAGTGTTTTCCTAATATCCCTGTTAAAAAATATCTCTCTTTGAGAACGACTGTAGGTTGGACGCTATTATCATTCTTGTTAATTATTGGGATTAAATCGATGTTGATAGGTTTCGGCTTGGATTTGGCTTCTGCTAACAATGACGATATCGTGCAACAATTCAATTCACCCAATATGTTGGTTATGCTAGTGGCTCTTCATTTCACAGGTCCAATTCTTGAAGAAGTTGTCTTTAGGGGGATTTTTCAAGAGAGTCTTATGAGATTAAACCCAACTCAAAAATACCTTCCTATCTTCCTCTCATCATTTCTTTTTGCTTATGCCCATACCTATGTACTATCTGCTAATTTACTGGATTATTTTATAAGCGGCCTCCTTTTTAGTGTCTTATATTGTAAACAAAGACAATTACGAGATAGCATATTTGCTCATATTTTAACAAATTCACTCATCACTGTGTCATATATTATAGCAGGACTACTGCTGAAATAATTTTAATAGCGGAGAAAAACAATGAAAACTAAACATTTTAAAACTTTGACGACATCTGACTTGCAATACATCAATGGCGGTGACAATGAATCATATGATTTTTGGTACAGAATCGGGAAAAATACTCGTAAAGCCATCAATGCAGTAGGTAAAGCTATCTGTGGAGTTGCCCCTTGGTGCTAATAAATATGAATTACCTTTAAAATTAAGAAAAAAGGAGGTATTTAATTATGAATACAAAAACAAACCCAAAATTCGATCAATTGAATCTAGATTCTCTTGCCGATATTACTGGCGGAAAGTCGAACGACTATTGTACGGGACAAATTTGGGGAAGAATATTTGCTAAAAAGGTTCTAGGCCAAAGAATTGTTCCAAGTGATTATATTTGTCGTTAGAGAGGAGTAATCAATTATGAAGTATGATAAGTTTAATTCAATCTCAGAATATCATCTTGAAAAAATTAATGGCGGTTTCGACCCTTTTAAAGGGTTGAGAGATATGTGGAATGGTTTTATAGATGGTATTGGTAGTGTTATCCGGAAACGAAAATAAAAAATGATGTTGTAGGAGGAATTCAGAACATGGGGGAGACTACTACTGGTTTTAAAAATAACCATATTTATGCTCTTGCAATCTTACTGTTATATGTATTTGGAGTGGGATTTATCAAGAGTGAGTTGTTGTTCGATCTTTCAGTCTTACTTATTGGCTGTGTAACGCTTATATTGCTGTACTATCAGGGATATGGGAAAATATTTCAGTTAGATAAAATTAGTAGAAGACCAATACTGGCTATTTGTTTAGGTTTTGTTGCCTTGACCATTTGGTCAATCATTGTGAATCGTCTCTTTCCTGTACCAGAAAATCAAAAGCTTCTCGATACTTATAGTGGAACAGGATTAGAATTATATCTCTTTTATATTTATGGAATTTTCATCGGTCCAATTAGCGAAGAACTTGTGTTTCGTGCCTTGATTATTAAAAATTTGGAACGTTTTAGAAGTATAGGCTTGGACCTCTTGGTGTCAGCAGTATTTTTCTCCCTTGCTCATACAGTTCTTCAGGGCATTAAATTATCTGATTTTGTTGTTTATTTTGGAATAGGTCTGATTTACGGTACTCTATTTAAGCGTTCGAAAACGATTTATCCTGCCCTAATCCTACATATTATTTGGAATGCTTGGCTCTTCTGGGTTTCTAGTTAGTATTATCTATAAGGTCTCTTAAAACCGCAATGTCTATTATTTTTTAGATATTGTGGTTTTTATTTGTAACGATATAATCATAATTTATAAGGGCACCTCTATAAACTCCCAAAATTGCGAATTTGGAGTTACGAAAACCTTGTTAAATCAACATTTTAAATTTTAGAAAATTAGTTTTTAGAGGTCCCCATAAAAATTTTACGAGGAGAAAAGAAATGCTCTCTGAGAAACCATTATAGAGAATATCTTGAGGGATAATTTCTGTTTGGCATGGATATTTTCCCATTCAAGACGTTTCGATAACTGTTTAGGATTTGCGTGATATTTTTCTCGTAAAAATTATAGAATAAGATTATTAATAACAGCGGTCGTTCCTTCCTTATTGGTTTTGGCCAACTCTCTCAAATGAGCTAGGGAATAATCAGAGCCATAAAACTTGGCAATAGAGGCTAAAGCAGCCACACCACAGTCTCTGGCATCGATTTGAGGAACAGAGGTTCGTTTGTAAGCTGTCATTTGACAAATCCTTTCTTGTTAGTGACAATACTATTATGACAAAAAATCAAAGAAAAAAATGTCCAAATCTTAAATGGTCATCGAAACGTCCTGAATGGGAAAAAGATATTTCGGCTCTTCCTAAATAATACATACCTGAACGGTTATTTTATCTTCTTGAACGGTAAAATTTTCCCATATAGGAAAGTTAAATGACTGTTCAGGAAATGGGGAAATTATTTTTTGAAGAAGTGCTATACTAGACTTGTCAAGGTTGCAACCCGACAAAATATAAATCTATATCATAAAGGAGGTATTTAATTATGAATACAAAAACAATCGAACAATTCAACGTGATTAGTACTGATACTCTTGCTACTGTAGAGGGTGGTTTTTCAGATAGAGATTGCGTAAATGCGATATTTGGTACTGCAATTACAACAGCGGGAGCAGGCTTTGTGGGTGGTATGGCAACATTTGGTGTAACTTCCTTGCCGGGAGCATTTGTAGGATTTCATGTTGGAGCAATAGCTGGTGGTCTTGTATGTGTAGGTGGTAAAATTGGAAGTAAGTTTGGATAAGGAGAAGGTAATGGATCTTATTGTTTATCAAGAAATCAATGCAGAAGAGTTATGTGGGATCCTTGGAGGTGGTAACCTTGGTGCTGCAGTAGGCGGCTGTTTAGGTGGTATGTTATTGGCTTGGGCAGGGGGGCCGGTAACAGGATTGGGCTATGCAGTTGTTTGTGGTACTGCTGGATTGGCGACCTATTATTACTTTTGATGATAAATTAATCATTTACCTAATGATTAACACCCTGCCTTACGTTTTTCTGAAAAAGATTTTCCCGAATAAAAAACAGATGATGGATAGATTAATGCTAGCCTCATTATGTATAACTGCTTGGTTGTTATTATAGAACTTATAATAATTAAATATTATATTGAAGTAAGCCACTCTAAAGAAATTTACTCATCACTTGTAGGACAAACATTTTTGGGGATAAGAATTTAATAATTTGAATGGTAACCTCTTCAAGAAATTTCTAAATGGAGCTTATTCTCTCCAATTTGGTTACTTACCATTATTATTGATTTCATTCTTGTTTTTTGCGTCGAATGTTAGATATTTATATTGTCACCCAAGTTATCGTAGTTATAATTGCTATTGTTAGTACGATAATCGTTATTAGGAGTACGAGAAGGGCTAAACGAGAAATCAGTTATTCATTAAAGAGGATGCAACTTATATTTATCTTTATTACTGGAGTTATGGGGACACTAGGTATCTTTAGAGGATTGTTTGCGCTTGAATTTTATCAGAGATTTATTGGTTACTTATAAGCAATAATTTGTTTAATTATCATGTCTCTATTTATATTAGGTTTGAAATACTATATTGATAAGAAATAGAGATGCCTAAGCTTATTTAACATCATAAAGCTAATCGCAAGCAAAATTAATAGAAGGAGCGGAGATAAAAATCCGTTCCTTTTCAACTAAGAATAACATTAAGACACTTTAAAAAAACATTCAGGACGTTTCGATGACTGTTTAGGATTTGCGCGATATTTTTCTCGTAAAAATTATAGAATAAGATTATCAATAACAAAGGAGTTTCATCATGAAGAAAACACTATTCAAATCACTACTTTTAAGTACAGCGGCTTTGGCGGTTTTGGTTACTAGTTCTGTTTTGGCTGACAGTTCTGAAACTAATGCATTAGAAGCACAGAGTCCTTCTCTATTGGCAGAACAGCCATCTAGCCAAACAACACCTGATCAGACAGGTGAAGCTACAACCGGTGAGGAACTTGCAGAAGTGACCAGCGAGGAGTATGCGACAAATGTCGCTGATTTTAAGAAGGTAACTATTGACGATGTTCATGCAGCTTTTACGGCTGACGGTTTGGAACACACCTTGTATTTCGGTCGTGGAACCTGTTACTATTGCCGTCAATTTTCACCAGACTTGAAGGAGTTTAATCAGCTGATTGCTGGTCAGTTGGAGTATTACGATACAGATAGTGCAGATGATGAGGCTAAAGAGTTCTTGTTCAAAACAGTCGGTATCCCTGGAACGCCAACCATTCTCTACCTTAAAAATGGTCAGCCTGTTTCTGGATGGGTCGGTGGAGGAGTTAATGCTCAGCAACTTTACGACTACCTCTATCTTGGAAAATCACCTGAACAACCTGCAGAAGAGCTTGAGAATGGTGAACAGAATACAACCAATCAAGAGGAAGGGACACAGTCAGGTACTGCTTTTGATAATCAAGCTAACACTGAGGAGATTTCGAATCAAGAGTTGTCTGAAACCGACTCTTCCTCTGATAAAACCAAGGCTGATTCTTCAGAACAATCCAAAGAGGTTACAGATAGATCTATAGAAAATGTCAGTACCAAAGATGAGAGTCTCAAAGTTGATGGTAAAGAGCAAGAAAATCAAGAAGAAACCTTGATTAAGCCAGTAAGCTCCACATCACAGGTCACACCACTAGCAAGTCGTGTTACTGGAGTTTCTGGAGCCACAACTTTGCCTAGAACTGGAGAGGTTAATTCGATTAATCTTGTGCGTATCGGTCTAGCCTTCTTGCTAGCTTCGGGATTCACAGGCATCAGTCGTTTGAGAACTAAGCAGGAGGGTTAGATAATGCAACGTTTTAAAAATATACTGAAGTTTATTGGGCTAATCTTTCTTACCTTAAGTGTCAATATCTTTCCAATGAGATTGATTGCTACTCAGGAGACAACGCCAACTTATATACAGTGGCTTGCTAGTCTAGGTTATTTATTGGTTACTGGTATCGTCCTTGTTCTTGTTTGGAAAAAATATAAAAACAAGGATGAAAAGGAAAAATTACCCTTTAGCTGGAAAGACTTTGGAATTGCTCTTCTCTTTTATCTTGCTACTCGTCTAGTAGCCATTGGTGGGACCTTTTTAATTCAAATGGTCACGGCTAATGCAACATCAGCAAATGATGCAGCCTTGATGGCAACCAATGAGCAGCTTAGCCGGATGTTCCCTTTATACTTTGTAGCCTTTCATCTTGCAATTGGTATCTTTGCTCCTATCTTGGAAGAACTTGTGTTCAGAGGATTCTTTGGTCGTTATTTTTTCAAAAACAATCGTAAGTGGTTGAAATTGACTGTGAGCTCTTCCATTTTTGCATTGTTACATATATTCTATCCAATCGAGTTTATTGTGTATTTCCTGTTAGGAGCAATTTTTTACTTGGCATACGCTCGTCGTGAAAACATTGTCGATTCGATTGTTGTGCATCTACTGAATAACGGATTACTGGTTATTGTATCTGTTGTTAATTATCTTATTCTAATGCTTGGTTAATAATAATTTTATAGAAGGAGGCATATTAGATGCTTAAAGAACTAGATCTCTCTCAACTGTCCCATATTTCAGGCGGAAGCCTTCGACCACCACTATATGGAATCGGAACAATTAAACCAATTAAATATCCGAAGCCGATTCCTATACCAAAGCCCATTTTACCACCAGCTGAAATCATGTAAGGTTATTACAATCTAGGCGATAGAGCAGTTTGCTTTATCGCTTTTTTATATGTACGACGGGCATGTCGTACATCTGAGGTGAAAGTCCTCCGTGGACACCCGCTACCGGTGAACCCCAAAGCGACTCCCAAGCCTGACTATCGTGAGGTAGCGGATTAAAACGGTCTGGGGAGAGACTGTTTTAAGTCTGACGCTAGAAACCAAGACCGTCAGAGGAAGGGATAGCGAAATCGTGGCTCTACGAACAGAAACGTGATAACAAGGCATATATAGGGGATGAGGGGGCATATAAGTCTAAAGTCCAAAAAAGGTAGTCGTAACCTATAGACGTAAATCACGAGAGTAAACGAGGAAAGATGTACGACTTATCCCGTGAGGTCTCATGAGCGTCAAAGACGTAGTAACAACGAATCATGAGAAGTCAGCCGAGGCCATAGTAGCGATGAAACTTCTGTAATAGAGGTGGAGCGAAGGGCTGAACAATTAACCGAAGTATTGGTTGTTAGATGTAGTTTACAGAGAAGATAAGAACCAAACATTAGATAAACGAGCCGCCTTCAATTTGAATGCTATTCGTAAAGTTTGTCTTCATCACTTACAAATGATGACCTTCCCTAAGGAGAAATTGAGTTACCGCCGTAAACAACGCTATATTTCTGTCCATTTGGAGGATTATTTGCCACAATTATTTGGACATTGAGGATAAAGGTGGTTGTAAAAAGGTAGATACCAAGTTTAAAGCGGTTATTTCCGGGGACAAAAGGAGAGATGAAAGTTTTCATGCGTACGGCGTGTTTGAAAAGTGAAAGCGCTTGACTGAAGGAGGAAAAAATACTATAATAATAGAGAACGGACTAAGTTTTCTTAAGCTATCTCTTCATTTTTAGGAGAATATAATCAAGAAGAAAAGAATTATAACTGCTCTTATGAGTCTTGCTATTTTTTCTAGTATTATTGGAACAGCAGCTCCAGTACTTGCAGCCTCTGGTAATTGGAAATCGGTTATCCAATGGGATGCAAATGGTGTTTCTGAAACAGGTACTGTAAACCGTTCAGACTCAACGACCTTTACTTTAAAAGTAATGCGGGCAAATGGGGATACTATTGGTAGCAAGACGGTTCGTATAGGAAAGAATAAAAGTGATGTTCACATATGTTGGGGTCAACCAGCATTAGATAGATATGGAGAAGTGATTACTTCTAGTACATCCTATGACCCTTGGTTTAATAGCTAAAACATTAATATGATTTATTAGCTTGTTTAAATAGAAAACGTAGTCTGTTTTATAGTTATAGCGATCTTTAAGGGGGATTCTATGATAAACCTTAGTAATATCAATAAAAAGTACAGTAAGAGAGAAATTTTTCATCAATTAGACTTTACCATAGAACAATCCGGTTTGATTTATACGGTCATTGGTGCGAGCGGTTCAGGCAAGACAACGCTTTTAAATATTATTTTTGGCTTAGATTTTGATTATGAGGGCGACTATTTTTTATTTGAACGAAATGTCCGAGAGTTAAAGCAAAAAGACTGGCAAACCATAAGAAATAGGGATTTACAGCTAGTTTTTCAAGATTACAAACTCACGGAGGGTTTGAGTGTTCTTGATAATTTAAAAAATGCAGGCGATTTTGATGATGCGGCTATAACAGAAGTATTAAAAAAATTAGATATTTTAGAATTCGCTGATCAGCGTGTAGCAGACTTAAGTGGTGGGCAAAAGCAACGTGTTGCGATTGCGCGAGCGATGCTGTTTAAACCTAAAATATTACTGTTAGATGAACCAACCAGTGGCTTGGATACTGAGACGACAGAAAAATTGCTGGAATATCTAACAGCGATAAAACATACAGGGGTTACAGTTTTGATTATTAGTCATGATCGCCTGATTATTGACTACTCGGACATTGTCTTAGAGATTAAAGAAAAAAATTTAAAGGTTCGCCGTGAGGTGGGAAAAACTGAGCCGGAAATTGCTCTTTTCCACCAGCCTACAGAGATCCAGTCTACAGAGATAAAAAAGAAAAAGTTGGGGCGCTATATTTTATCAGCCCTGCGAGCTAATAAGTTTGAATTGTTATTGCTTGCTGTCCCGATAATGCTTATTTTTTCTTTGTTTATTTTAGGCTTTTCTTTTTATTACAGTACAGTCGTTGGTACTTACAATCGCATGTTTTCAGGTGTCTCTGATAGGCTCATCATGATTGATACGCAAGAGCTTAAAAATGATGTCACAGTCCAAAATCGTGAGAACAATATTTCTTCGAGTTTAGATGGCCAGCGGATTTATTTTTCTCAGGCAGATTATGAACAGGTACGCCAAATTAAAGGTGTTGAAGATGTCGCTTTAACCTTAGGGCGTCAAATGGCATTGTCGGATAAAGACGGCTATGAAATTGATTTGACTTATGAAGTAGAAGAGTTGCCAGACTTTTTAAAAAAGGATATTGGCTTTTTAAACCAAGATACTAAGTTGACTTTTAAATTTTTAGGATTGAGTAGTCCGAAAGCTTTTGCTAAAGATTACAATACCCAAAATATCACTTTACTTACGGGAGAATTTCCACAAAATCAAAGTTTAGAAGTCGTTTTACCTGATATTTTTGCGCAGATTTACTTTGGAAGTGATGATTTTGATCAGTTTATAGGGCATTCGGTCAATTTAACTACATTTAAATATGGAGAATCTACGAATTTGGTTGAGAGAAGCTACCAAGTGTCGGGGATTTATCGAACTAACTATCAAGATACACTTCAGCCAACTTACGCTATCTATTTGGGCTGGGATGGCCAAGGGATTTTGGATGAAGAGACAGATATTGCACAAATGTATGAAGAGGATAAAATCGCATTTATTGGTTCGTCAAAAGAAAATGCAGCCTATCTCTCAAATATATTTGATACGCTTGATAGCTATAAAACAGCTGTTGGATTGGGCTACACGACCCTACTTGTTAAAGCGCAATCGCCGAAAGATGTTGAGACGATTTCTCAAAATTTAGACCAACTCTTTCCAAAATATCGACTGACCAGTCAGTTAAGTTGGAAAACAGGGGAGTATGCTAAGATTTATCAGTATGAGACCAAGAAAATGCTGAGCATCACATGTATTATCTCACTCACTTTAGGTTTAGTAATTACTTTTTTGAACAAAGGTTATTTTAGAAAAAGAAATCGGGAACTGGCTGTTTTGTATAGCCTAGGGTATAGTAGGGGACAACTTGCTTGGCTGATTTTATGTGAAAATCTTATTGTCTTTCTTACTTGTCTAGGTTTAGCTTACGGTTTAGATAAACTCATTTACAAATTTTATCTACGGCAGATACCCTATTTTTCAGGTTTGAGTGTGATGTTTACCCTTCAAGTGGTACGATTAGTCACCATGCTTATCCTATTGATCACTTTAATTTCTGTTATTTGGAATATGCGAGGTGTGAAATTAGGGAATTTAAAAAAATCTTTGAATAGCATTTGATTGTAAGAGGCTCATTGTCAACTGTATTGAGTTGACTTATAAATAAGCATGAGAGGAGATGGGTGTCGTCTTCTCTTTTGTGCTATTCAAAGTGAAGTAGATGCTTTTTTAAGAAACGAGAATCTGAGGAAATTGAATCTTTTGGAATCTAATTAAACATGTATGAGAAATTTAATTGTAATTTTAGAAATAGAACAATTGCTATAGAAATTATTTGGAAATTTTGCTTAGTTATTGCATGTAGGACATATCAAAATAAATAAGATAATGAAGCTGGGTGTTCAATCCTGGCATTTTTATTTATTCAGAAGATCTCAAATCCCCGCTTGGTTGGTACTAAGCACTGGCCTGACAAAGAAGGACATCGCTATATTGTCTTTCTTTATAAGGCTACGGAGTTTTCAGGAACTATCCACTCAACTGAAGAGGGAGAAGTTCGATGGGTTAAGAAATCCGAACTGAGTCAATTAGATTTAGCCTATGATTTGCTTGAAATCGTAAAAGTTATGGATGACCCAACCTTATCTGAATTCTTTTACACCAAGAAGGACCAAACTAGGGAATGGGACCGGAATTTTAGGTGAGGGTTATGAACCGCCTCGAAGACGTTTTCGAATCTTGAATGAAGTATATAAAAAACAGATTGAGTTTTCCTTGTGATACCCAATCTGTTTTTGATTTTTTTGTGGAGATGAATTAAAGGCGTTTTTGACGTTCCTTTTCCAAGTAATGATATCTGTAAATGGCAAAGTGTTCAATAAGACGGTAACCAAATCCGCCGAGTATGATGAATATTATAATTACAAATAATTGTGTTAAAGTGGTTTGAAAGAAAAATTTCATCACAATGGATATGACTACAAAACCCAAAACCCACCACCAAAGAGTCTGTAAAGGAGTATATTGCCCATTTTCATCATAAATCTTATTTGAAATATATATACTATAAACAGTTAGGTTTCCTAAGACAATGAGAAAATAGGACACAAACGGATTTGGAAAAAGTGAATATAGGAAAAAATTACCTAAAATTGTTAAAGTGAGTAGCCATAAGAAAGTTGGCACCTTTAGGATGAAGTATTTCATTCCATCACCTCCCAAAATTAGTATATCAAATAGTAAATAGGGAGACAAGTATTTATGTGTTTTTATTGACCAGAAGTATTTTCAGAAGCTCCGCTAGTCACTTCTTCACTGGAAGTTGTAGTTGAACTTGTTTCAGTGCTTGTTCCTGTTGAGGAGGAATCAGTAGAAGCAGAGGAGACTTCTGATGTTGCTGTTGAGCTACTTGTAGTTGTTTGAGTAGTCTCATCTGCTGTTGATGTAGATGAGTCAGTTGAAGAACTACTGGTCGTTCCTTCTTGACTAGAACTTTGTGTAGCAGTACTAGAAGGCACTTGTACAGTTGAGCTGCTTGTACTTGACACTGATTGAGCAGATGATTTGGAGCTAAAAGTGTAAATTGTAATGCATGCAGTGATAATCCCTAAGATGGATCCAATAAAGGTCAGAACCTTTTGGAAATGGGAAAGACCAGCGACTTTTGTCGGTTTTTCTTTTTTTGTACGTGTATTCATGTTATACCTCCGAACCTAGTGTACGAAATGAAGTTTAAATCTAACTTAAAGAGTGGAAACAAGATGTGAAACGTGATAAAATAGGACTATTGCAAACAAAGGAATGAAAATAATGATCTATTTCGATAACGCAGCCACAACACAGACTCATCCAGAAGTTATTAAAACGTACACGGAAGTTGCTACGAAAATTTGGGGAAATCCCTCCAGCCTGCACAATCTGGGCACTCAGGCGACACGAATCCTAGAAGCATCCCGTAAGCAAATAGCAGAGCTATTGGGGAAAGAAAGCAAGGAAATCTTTTTTACTTCAGGCGGTACAGAAGGTGATAACTGGGTCATCAAGGGAGTTGCTTTTGAGAAAGCTCATCTGGGTAAGCACATCATCGTTTCAGCTATCGAGCATCCAGCGGTAAAAGAGTCAGCACTTTGGCTCAAAACACAAGGTTTTGAGGTGGATTTGGCTCCGGTCAATGCCCAAGGATTTGTTGATGTTTCAGCCTTAGAAAGCTTGATTCGTCCAGAAACTACATTGGTTTCTATCATGGCCGTCAACAATGAAATCGGTGCCATTCAGCCGATTCAGGAAATTTCACAACTTCTAGCTGATAAACCCACCATCTCCTTCCATGTGGACGCTGTGCAGGCTATCGGCAAGGTGCCAACGGAACGGTATCTGACAGACCGAGTTGATTTTGCCAGTTTTTCAGGTCACAAATTCCATTCTGTAAGAGGTGTAGGGTTCGTCTATATCAAAGCAGGTAAGAAAATCGCTCCGCTATTGACAGGAGGAGGACAGGAAAGCGACAAACGCTCAACAACTGAAAATGTGGCTGGTATTGCCGCTACAGCTAAGGCGCTTCGCTTGACCCTGGACAAGGCATCAGATAGCCAAAAGCAACTAGCAGCTATGAAGCAGATTCTGGTGAATGAATTGAGTAAGTATCAAGATGTGACGGTCTTTTCTGGAATGGAAAACTTTGTACCTAGTATTTTGACCTTTGGAATTAAGAATATTCGTGGTGAGGTCATTGTTCATGCTTTTGAGGACCATCAGATTTATATTTCAACTACATCTGCCTGCTCGTCTAAGGCTGGGAAACCTGCGGGTACATTAATTGCCATGGGCGTTCCTCAGAAGTTGGCACAAACTGCTGTCCGTGTCAGCTTGGATGATGACAATGATATGGGGCAAATCGAACAATTCCTCACAATTTTTAAACAAATTTATCACAATACACAGAAAGTAAGGTAGAATGAACTATTCAGAAATTATGATTCGCTATGGCGAATTGTCAACCAAAGGGAAAAACAAGATGCGGTTTGTTAACAAACTCCGCAATAATATCAAGCATGTCCTTTCTGTTTACCCAGAAGTGACGGTTTATTTTGACCGTGACCGTGGTCATGTCTATTTGAATGGAGCAGACTATCAGGAAGTTTCCGCTTCTTTGAAGAAGATTTTTGGAATCCAAAATTTTGCGCCATCTTATAAGGTTGAAAAGTCTGTTCCAGCTTTGAAAGAAGCGGTTCAAGACATCATGAAAAACATTTATAAGGACGGTATGACCTTCAAGATTGCTGCGCGTCGTAGTGACCACAATTTTGAATTGGACAGCCGTGACCTTAACCAAGTCCTTGGAGATGCGGTCTTCTCAGCTATTCCAAATGTGCAAGTGCAAATGAAGTCTCCAGATATTACCTTGCGAGTGGAAATCCGTCCTGACGCTGCTTATATTTCCCATGAAGAAATCAAGGGAGCAGGTGGTCTTCCAGTTGGAACATCTGGAAAAGGAACGCTGATGTTATCGGGCGGTATTGATTCGCCTGTTGCGGGCTATTTGGCTCTCAAACGTGGGGTCGAAATCGAAGCTCTTCACTTTGCTAGCCCGCCTTACACGAGTCCAGGTGCACTTAAGAAAGCCCATGATTTGACTCGTAAATTGACTGCCTTTGGTGGTAATATCACCTTTATTGAAGTGCCATTTACAGAAATTCAGGAAGAAATCAAGGAAAAGGCACCTGAAGCTTATTTGATGACCTTAACACGTCGCTTCATGATGCGGATTACAGACCGAGTTCGTGAAGAACGTGGTGCCATGGTTATTATCAACGGTGAAAGTCTAGGACAAGTGGCAAGTCAGACCTTGGAATCCATGCAGGCTATCAATGCGGTGACCAATACACCTGTTATCCGTCCTGTCGTTACCATGGACAAGTTGGAAATTATTGATATTGCTCAAGAAATTGATACATTTGACATTTCCATCCAGCCATTTGAGGATTGCTGTACCATCTTTGCCCCTGACCGTCCAAAAACCAACCCTAAAATCAAAAATGTCGAGCAGTACGAAGCTCGTATGGATGTAGAAGGATTGGTAGAACGTGCTGTTGCAGGAATTATTGTGACAGAAATTACTCCAAAAGTGGAAGCAAAAGATGAGATTGACAATTTAATCGAAGATTTACTGTAAACTGTTGACGAAGTTTAATGCCTGACACGGTTGGGAAAGAATAGACAATTTTAGAAAGAAATTCATTCAGCGCATCAAATGAAGGTTACTATTAACTTGATTTGATGCGTTTTTTAATTATTTGACTTAGGTGTCGTTACCATTATAACCTAACGTTCGGAAAAATCGAATTTTTGTGGTATAATGGACTTTCGAAAAAGATTTGAAGGAGTTTTTATGAAAAAAGGAGCCTTAACAGGTTTACTACTGTTTGGAATGTTTTTTGGTGCAGGAAATTTGATTTTTCCTCCAGCGCTCGGTGTTTTGTCTGGTGAACATTTCTGGCCAGCTATTTTAGGATTTGTTGTATCTGGTGTCGGTATTGCCGTGATTGCTTTGATTGTAGGAACACTTAACCCTAAAGGGTACGTGCATGAGATCTCACGCAAGATTTCACCCTTGTTTGCTACTGTTTATCTTGTTGCCTTGTATTTGGCGATTGGACCATTTTTTGCAATTCCACGTACAGCAACAACTGCTTTTGATATGGGGATTGCACCCATGTTGGAGGGACAAAACACACAACTGTGGTTATTTGTCTTTACTGCCTTGTACTTTTTTATCGCCTATCTCATTTCGCTCAATCCATCAAAGATTTTGGATAGCATCGGCCGAATTTTGACACCTGTTTTTGCGATTTTAATCGTCATTTTGGTCGTTCTGGGTATTGTCAAGTATGGGCAGACACAACCACTGGCAGCTTCAGAGGCCTATTCAGCTAGCCAGGCCTTTGGTACAGGATTTATAGAAGGCTACAATACCTTGGATGCCTTAGCTTCTGTTGCCTTCAGTGTGGTGGCAGTGACAACCTTGAAACAGCTCGGCTTTTCTTCTAAGAAAGAATACATTTCAACTATCTGGGCTGTGGGTATTGTTGTAGCCCTAGCCTTCTCAGCACTCTATGTAGGCTTAGCTTTTCTTGGGAATCATTTCCCAGTACCGGCAGATGTGTTGGCATCGGATACGCACAAAGGGGTCTATATCTTATCGGCTGCAACACAGGCAATTTTTGGTCCGTCAGCTCAGCTTTTCTTGGCTCTGATGGTAACGGTAACCTGCTTCACAACAACAGTTGGCTTGATTGTATCGACTGGACAGTTTTTCAATGACCGTTTCCCACGATTATCTTATAAAGTCTATGCAACTATTTTCACCTTGATTGGTTTTGGAATTGCCAATCTTGGCTTGAGTAAGATTATCGCCTTTTCGATTCCGGTGCTCTTGGTCCTTTATCCGATTACCATTTGTCTGGTTATGATTATTATTGTTAGTAAATTTGTTCCACTTTCTGTCTACGGTATGCAGCTAACAGTGGGTGTGGTGACGGTTATGTCTCTTGTGGAAGTAGTGGCAGGTCAGTTGGGCTTGGAGCCAGTCAAAGCTTTCTATGCAGCTCTGCCATTATCCCAACAGTCTCTGACCTGGCTCTTGCTAGCCTTGGTCGGAATTGTCCTCTCTCTGTTCTTACCAAACAAGCAGGAGAGCGAAGTTTTCGAAATGTAAGAAAAGTGATACAAAACACTTGCATTTGCAGGTGTTTTTGTTATAATAGGACTGTTGACTATGCACACATCCTGTGCAACCGCACGAATGCCGTTGCTCTGCAAAAATTAAGCTCAAACGTCGTTGACTTAACTTGGTGAACCTAAGTTCTACCTGCGTCTGCGTCGCCTAGTCTGAACTTAATTTTTATTGAGCAAGATAAAGTGGTTCGTCCCACGGTACTAGGCGAGTCTTCACATCAAATTCGGGCAAGGCCCAAAAATCATAGGAGGTGCATAATGAGCACATACGCAATCATTAAAACTGGCGGCAAACAAGTTAAAGTTGAAGTCGGTCAAGCTATCTACGTTGAAAAATTGAACGTTGAAGCAGGTCAAGAAGTTACTTTCGAAGAAGTAGTTCTTGTTGGTGGTGAGAAAACTGTTGTGGGTACTCCACTTGTAGCAGGCGCTACTGTTGTTGGTACTGTTGAAAAACAAGGTAAACAGAAAAAAGTTGTTACCTTCAAGTACAAACCTAAAAAAGGTAGCCACCGCAAACAAGGTCACCGTCAACCTTACACAAAAGTTGTTATCAACGCTATCAACGCTTAAGGCGTAGGTTGAAGCAATCATTACAGAAATTCGGAGGAATAACATATGTTAAACTTGAATCTTGCTAACTTGCAATTTATGGCCCACAAAAAAGGTGGAGGTTCAACGTCAAACGGTCGTGACTCACAAGCGAAACGCCTTGGTGCGAAAGCTGCTGACGGCCAAACTGTATCAGGTGGTTCAATTCTTTACCGTCAACGTGGTACAAAAATCTACCCAGGAGCTAACGTAGGTCGTGGTGGAGATGACACTCTTTACGCTAAAGTAGAAGGCGTTGTACGCTTCGAACGTAAAGGTCGCGATAAGAAACAAGTATCTGTTTACCCAATCGCAAAATAAGTCTGAAAATGGCTTAACAATAGGCTTTCCGAGATTTCGGAAGGTCTGTTTTTTTTGTTTTGGTACCCATATTTTAAAATCCAATGTAGGAAGCGAACTTATCAGCAACTTCATTCTTTGCTTTTTGAGTGACATGGGCATAGATGTCCATGGTGGTTTGGATGTTCTTGTGACCTAATCTTTCCTGCACTTTCTTGATGGTGGAATCAGCTTTAAAGAGTAGGGAGCAGTGGATGCGTTGGGAGCCGTGTGGTGTAATGCGTTTGAAGTCTAGGTGTTTTCTCCAAACATTTGAAAAATCAATCTTTTGATTGCCATTTTTTTAATGATTAGAAAAAGATACTATCCAACTTTGGACTGATGATTGTTGAAATGTGTGTTTTAACCCTCGGTCTTTTACCCTTTTCTAGGTTGGTATAGAAGTGACGCTTTATGATGTAATTTGAAGTCTCCCAAAATCTGCATATTTCTGGTATAATAGAAAAAGTAGTATAAAAGAGGATTTCACGATGAATATTCAACAATTACGATACGTAGTGGCTATTGCTAATAGTGGAACGTTTCGAGAAGCAGCGGAAAAGATGTATGTTTCTCAGCCAAGTTTATCCATTTCCATTAAAGATTTGGAAACAGAGCTTGGTTTTCAAATCTTTAGTCGAACCAGTTCTGGCACCTTTTTAACGCAAAAAGGGATGGATTTTTATGAAAAAGCTCAAAATTTGGTAAAAGGTTTTGATCAGTTTGAACATCTTTATTTGCAACCTGAAGAAGGTGAGAAAACTTTTTCTATTTCTAGTCAACACTATGATTTTTTACCTCCATTGATTACCGAGTTTTCGAGACAACATCCACAATATCCTCATTTTCGTATTTTTGAATCAACCACAGCACAGATTTTAGATGAGGTTGCCCAAGGATATAGTGAATTAGGTATTATCTATTTAAATGATAAAAATACGAAAGGTATTATGCAAAAGTTAGATAAACTTCATTTGCAAGCGATTGATTTATCTGATTTCCAAACACATATCTACCTTCGGGAAGACCATCCCTTGACAAATAAAGAAGAAATTGAACCAGCAGATTTGGTTGGTTTACCAACTGTTCGATTTACCCAAGAGAAGGAAGCCTATCTATATTATTCAGAAAATCTGATTGACACCTCTGACTCATCAGTAGTTTTTGATGTGACAGATCGAGCTACCTTAAATGGCATTTTAGAACGTACAGACGCTTATGCGACTGGTTCGGGTTACTTGGATGATGAGAGTGTGAATGGGATTACAGTAATACCATTTAAAGGAAAAGTTGACAATCGCATGGTCTACGTTAAACGTGCGAGTGATGAATTGAGTCAATGCGCACAGGATTTTGTGGAGACTATGCAGTCATATTTTGATAAAAAGAAGGAAGAACATGCGTAAATTTGGGTTTCCGCTCCTTGCGGCGGTTTTAATTGCTATTGATCAATATGTGAAAGCTTGGACAGTTGCGAATATTGAGTTAGATTCAGTAAGAGAATTTTTACCAGGTTTCATGAGTTTGGCCTATTTGCGCAACTATGGTGCAGCTTGGTCGATTTTGCAAAATCAACAATGGTTTTTTACGATTGTAACTATTGTTGTATTGATTGGGCTGGTTTGGTACTATATTCGACAGATAAAAGGAAGTCTATGGACATTATTTAGTCTTTCTTTGATGATGGCTGGAGCTTTGGGTAACTTTATTGACCGTGTTCGTTTGGGGTATGTTGTTGATATGTTTCACCTGGATTTTATAAATTTTCCGATTTTTAATGTCGCTGATATGTGCTTGTCGGTTGGGGTTGGATTGTTATTTATTTGTATATTGAAAGAAGAGTATGATGGAAATAAAGGTTGAAACAGGCGGTGTTCGTCTGGATAAGGCATTGTCAGAATTGACAGAGTTATCTCGTTCGGTGGCAAATGACCAAATCAAGGCTGGTCAGGTATTGGTCAATGGTCAAGTAAAGAAGGCAAAATATACTGTACAAGAAGGGGAAATCATTACCTATCAAGTACCAGAGATTGAAGAAATTGATTATGTCGCTGAAGATATTCCTTTAGATATTGTTTATCAAGATGAAGATGTCGCTGTTGTCAACAAACCTCAAGGAATGGTTGTGCACCCCTCAGCTGGGCATACTTCTGGGACCTTAGTTAATGCACTTCTATACCATGTCAAAGACTTGTCAGGTATCAATGGAGTCCTTCGTCCTGGGATTGTTCATCGAATTGATAAGGATACCTCAGGTTTATTAATGATTGCTAAAAACGATGATGCTCATACAAAACTCGCAACTGAGTTAAAAGATAAAAAATCCCTTCGCAAGTATTGGGCCATTGTACATGGAAACCTTCCAAATGATCGTGGAGTCATTGAAGCACCTATTGGTCGTTCTGAAAAGGATCGTAAGAAACAGGCTGTGACGGCAAAAGGGAAAGAAGCGGTCACGAGATTCCAAGTATTGGAACGATTTGGTGACTATACCTTAGTTGAATTGACATTAGAAACAGGTAGAACCCACCAAATTCGGGTTCACATGGCTTATATTGGTCATCCAGTTGCTGGGGACGAAGTTTATGGTCCCCGAAAAACTTTAAAAGGACATGGCCAATTTCTCCATGCCAGAACTCTTGGATTCACTCATCCGAAAACTGGAGAGGTAGTTGCTTTTACAGCAGAAGCGCCAGCTATTTTTCAAGATACACTAGAGTATCTTCGTCGAACTGCTAAAGGCTAGGGGGCGCGAGAACAGACCATTCTCTGAAAAAATTGTGAAAATTTCAGTTTGGTGAATGGAAGTGGCAATGGAGCTTGCTGATTTTGGCCCACTTGCTCATTTTATAAAAAGATGATAGACTAGTACAGATAACATTTGAGGAGAAAATGAATGGAAACTTTACCAAATTGCCCAAAATGCAATTCTGAATACGTTTATGAGGATGGAGCACTATTAGTTTGCCCTGAATGTGCCTATGAATGGAACCCAGCTGATGTGGCTGAAGAAGAAAATGGTCCAGTGGCAATTGATGCAAATGGCAATCGTTTGGCTGATGGCGATACTGTTACACTTATAAAAGACTTGAAAGTCAAGGGTGCACCTAAGGATTTGAAGCAAGGTACACGTGTTAAAGGGATTCGTATCGTCGAAGGTGACCACAACATTGATTGCAAAATCGATGGGTTCGGTGCGATGAAGTTAAAATCTGAGTTCGTTAAGAAAATTTAGTATAGATTTGGAAAGGACTGGTTGACCAGTCTTTTCGCGTTTTTGAAAGGATATTATGAAATATCAAAGTATTTTGTTTTACAGTAGGTGTCTGCTGGCTATTTTAGCTGTTACTGGTACAGCTTTGGAGATTATCAAGTATGGCATCGGCATGCTTATGTACTACACAGTACAGTCTAACTTACTGGTCTCCCTGTTCGCTGTGTATATGGTTTATGCCATGTTCAAGGGAAACGATTTACAAGGTCCTCAGTTCCTTCGAATAAAGGCTGCGGTAACAATGTCAATAATGATTACCTGTGTGGTCTATCATTTTATGTTGGCACCACTGGCCGAAGATTTTTGGCGTGTTGAGAATATACTTTGCCACTATGTTGTTCCTTTGTACTTTTTGTTGGATACCCTCTTTGTAGATCAGCAGCGCCAGTATAAATGGTTTGATCCGATTTGGTGGACGTTATTACCAGTTCTGTATATGATTTTTGGATTAATCAATGGCTTTTTCCTCAAGATTCCAATTCCGGATGCCAAGGATAGTCCATTTGCCTATTTCTTTTTAAATGTGCCTAAATATGGCTGGTCGTATGTATTGACCTATGTAGGAATTATTTTTGCGGCCTATCTTATCTGCGGATTTGGATTAGCTGGAATCAAGTGTCTACGTGTTGCGCCTAATAAATAGATTAAAAATGATTTCCACTAAAAACCGAAAGTTAGTATTTTTTTCAACAAAAAAATTGTCAAGGACAGTATTTTATGCTATACTCTGCTTAATAAATCCTTTAATACCTGTCCAGAGAGGCAGACAAGGAGTCGGATGATCATTAGGCTGGTCTTGATTGTCTTTTAGTTTACTTTTGATATTGAGCAAGGTTCTCAGCATTGGGAAATAGGAAACAATGTTTTTTATTCGTTGCCATAATAATCGTAGGACTCAAAGACCATATTAGCTGATATTTTCAAAGTCTCCTTGGAAAAGGAGACTTTTTCTATATTTTTTGGAGGTCTTATGAAGACAAAAGAAATCGTTGATGATATGACCATGAAGCGGGCGATTACCCGCATCACATATGAAATTATCGAACGCAACAAAAATTTAGACAATATCGTTCTTGCTGGCATTAAAACACGAGGTGTTTTTATAGCGAAGCGAATTCAAGAAAGGCTGAAGCAAATTGAGGGGATTGATGTACCTCTGGGTGAATTAGATACCAAGCCTTTCCGAGATGATGTGAAAGTTGAAGAAGATACAACGAATTTTACTGCGGATGTCAATGATCGGGATGTCATCTTGGTAGATGATGTACTCTATACTGGACGAACCATTCGTGCAGCAATTGATAATATTGTGTCACTTGGAAGACCCGCTCGCGTTAGTTTGGCTGTATTGGTTGACCGCGGTCATAGAGAATTACCGATTCGTGCAGATTATGTTGGAAAAAATATTCCAACAAGTCGGACAGAGGAAATCATTGTTCATATGACGGAAATTGACCAACAAGATGCTGTTTTATTAGTAGAAGCGGAATAAGTCAAGTAGATTAAAGGCGGTAAGTATCATGACAATTGTAGATGGTAAAGTATCTCTAAAACATTTGGTGACAATGGAAACACTTTCGAATGAAGAAGTGCTGGGACTTATCCAACGGGGATTAGCTTTCAAAAAAGGTGAGCCTGTTGCTTTAAATCGTAAATATTATGCCTCAAATTTATTCTTTGAGGATTCAACACGCACTCACAAATCATTTGAAATGGCTGAACTTAGATTAGACATGGGAATGATAGATTTCGATGCCCGTACGAGTTCGGTAAATAAAGGCGAAACCCTTTATGATACAATTCTAACCATGTCGGCATTAGGAGTCGATATTTGTGTGATTCGACACTCAGAGGTAGATTACTACAAACAATTGATTGATAGTCCGACAATACAGACTTCAATTGTCAATGGAGGAGATGGTTCAGGTCAGCATCCGAGTCAATCTCTGCTTGATTTGATGACAATTTATGAAGAATTTGGCCGCTTTGATCAGTTAAAAATCGCTATTGCAGGGGACATCACTCATTCGAGGGTTGCTAAATCAAATATGCAAATTCTCAAACGATTGGGAGCTGATATTTACTTTACTGGTCCTGAAGAATGGTATGCGGAAGAATTTGATATTTATGGTAAACATGTAAACATTGATGAGATTATTGAAGAAGTAGATGTCTTGATGTTGCTCCGTGTTCAACACGAACGACATGATGGGTCAGAAAGTTTTTCAAAAGAACATTACCATCGTTTGCATGGATTAACTGAGGATAGATATAAACGACTAAAAGAACAGACAATTGTAATGCATCCAGCACCAGTTAATCGTGATGTAGAAATTGCTGATCATTTGGTTGAAGCACCTAAATCACGCATTGTCCGTCAAATGCAAAATGGTGTATTTGTCCGAATGGCTATCTTAGAAGCGATAGTGAATGGCAAGGCATAAAAGTTTCCCTTGCACTAGCTCGAAAATGGATTAATGTCGAATCCATTTTCTCACGTCGGTCAGAGCAAGTCGGACTTCATGCGAACGCATTTGTCCTCCTACGCAAAGTCCTATGGGACCTTTGCTAACTCTGACACTAGCAGTGGGGTTTAACTAATATCGAGCTAACCCTTACTGCATCGGACTATTATTTAATTCTATCCGGAGAGATAGAAAATAGAAAGGCAAGGGACAGGTCAATGGTTGCAAGCAACTCATTTCCCTACGCCTGCCTCAATGGAGGTCAGGCTATCCCTTGCACTAGCTTAACAGTTCAACTATTATCAAGCTGAACTGTTAAGCGTCGGACTTATCTTATTTAATGTCAACCTGTGAGTTGACAAATAGAAAGGAGAAGATACGTGTTCGACTATGATTTGATTATCATATTCGAACACGCCCTAAGGACTGTGCGAAAAAGATAAACGTCGTCTTGATGCTTGGTGCATCAGCGTCGCGTTTCCTATTTTCGCTTTGTCCTTTTAACGGGCTTTGTATCATTGATTATGTCAAAAAGACGATTAATTTTGGAAGATGGAACTATTTTTGAAGGGGAAGCCTTTGGTTCCGAATTAGATGTGACTGGTGAACTGGTTTTTTCAACGGGCATGACAGGTTACCAAGAGTCCATTACAGACCAATCATATAATGGTCAAATTTTAACATTTACGTATCCTTTGGTAGGGAATTATGGTGTCAATCGTGATGATTATGAGTCCATTAATCCAACTTGTAAAGGAGTAGTTGTTAGTGAGTGGGCTAGACGGGCAAGCAACTGGCGGAACCAACTAACATTAGATGAATTTTTAAAAGCAAAAAATATTCCAGGGATTTCTGGTATCGATACGCGTGCCTTAACAAAAATTATTCGTAAACATGGGACTATGAAGGCAACAATTGCAAATGTGGGTGATTCCATTGAGCATTTGACAGATCAGTTGCGTGCGACAGTATTACCGACCAATAATATTCAGCAAGTATCAACGAAAACAGCTTATCCTGCTCCGGGAATTGGGCGTAGCGTGGTCTTGGTTGATTTTGGTTTGAAGCATTCAATCTTACGTGAATTGTCCAAGCGTGAATGCAATGTTACTGTAGTTCCATTTGATACGACAGCAGAAGAAATCTTAGCACTCTCTCCAGATGGTGTGATGTTGTCCAATGGTCCTGGAAATCCAGATGATGTACCGGAAGCGTTGGAAATGATTCGTGGTATCCAAGGGAAAATCCCTATTTTTGGTATTTGTATGGGCCATCAATTGTATGCCAAGGCAAATGGTGCTAAGACGTATAAGATGAAATTTGGACACCGTGGTTTCAACCATGCTGTTAGAGAAATTGTAACTGGTCGTGTAGACTTTACAAGCCAAAACCATGGTTTTGCGGTTTCGCGTGAAGATCTGCCGGATTGTCTCATGATTACGCATGAAGAAATCAACGATAAATCGGTCGAGGGTGTGCGTCATAAATACCTTCCAGGATTCTCGGTACAATTTCACCCAGATGCAGCACCCGGTCCTCACGATGCTAGCTATCTTTTTGATGAATTCATGGACTTGATGGACTCATTTAAACAAGAGCACAATTGACAAACAAAATATAGTGCGACTTCGAGATTACATGCGCGTATGCAATTGTCCACTAAGCTGAAAAGTTGAGTCGAATTCTGAGAACTAGTGCTGCATTTTCGTTCAGTTGCTAGCTTAGACACTAGTTTTAAAACCTCAATTATGATTGAATAGAGATTTCAGACATCGGTTGATTATTTCATTCTATCCGGAGAGATAGAAAATAGAAAGGCAAGGGACAGGTCAATGGTTGCCAGCAACTCATTTCCCTACGCCTGCCTCTATGGAGGTCAGGCTATCCCTTGCACTAGCTCGAAAATGGATTAATGTCGAATCCATTTTCTCACGTCGGTCAGAGCAAGTCGGACTTCATGCGAACGCATTTGTCCTCCTACGCAAAGTCCTATGGGATCTTTGCTAACTCTGACACTAGCAGTAAGGTTTAACTAATATCGAGCTAACCCTTACTGCGTCGGACTATTGTTTAATTCTATCCGGAGAGATAGAAAATAGAAAGGCAAGGGACAGGTCGATGGTTGCCAGCAACTCATTTCCCTACGCCTGCCTCTATGGAGGTCAGGCTATCCCTTGCACTAGCTTAACAGTTCATCTATTATCGAGCTGAACTGTTAAGCGTCGGACTTATCTTATTTAATGTCAACCTGTGAGTTGACAAATAGAAAGGAGAAGATACAGGTTTGAGTAAGATTTGATTATCCTATTCGAACACGCCCTAAGGATTGTGCGAAAAAGATAAACATCGTCTTGATGCTCTAAGCATCAGCGTCGAGTTTCCTATTTTCGCTTTGTCCTCTTAACGGGCTCTGTATCATAAATTATGCCTAAACGTACGGATATTAAAAAAATTATGGTGATTGGGTCTGGTCCCATTGTGATTGGTCAGGCTGCTGAGTTTGACTATGCTGGGACACAGGCTTGTTTAGCTTTGAAAGAAGAAGGCTATAGCGTTGTCTTGGTCAATTCAAATCCTGCAACAATCATGACAGATAAAGAAATCGCGGATAAGGTTTACATTGAACCTATCACGATTGAATTTGTTACACGTATTTTGCGGAAAGAGCGTCCAGATGCTCTTTTACCAACACTTGGTGGTCAAACTGGTCTAAATATGGCTATGGAACTGTCTAAAGCTGGTATTTTAGATGAACTTGGTGTTGAGTTATTGGGAACTAAGCTGTCTGCAATTGATCAGGCTGAGGATCGTGACCTATTTAAGCAACTGATGGAGGATTTGCAACAGCCAATTCCTGAATCTGAAATTGTTACAACGGTTGAGGAGGCCTTGGCTTTTGCTAAGACAATTGGCTATCCAGTAATTGTTCGTCCAGCCTTTACCTTAGGAGGTACCGGTGGCGGTATGTGTAGCAATGAGTCGGAGTTGAAAGAAATTGCTGAAAATGGATTGAAACTTTCGCCTGTTACTCAATGTTTGATTGAACGTTCGATTGCTGGATTTAAAGAAATAGAATACGAGGTCATGCGTGATGCTGCGGATAATGCCCTTGTTGTGTGTAACATGGAAAACTTTGACCCTGTTGGAATTCATACAGGTGACTCGATTGTATTTGCGCCAACTCAGACGCTTTCAGATATTGAAAATCAAATGCTACGTGATGCCAGTCTGACAATCATTCGTGCCTTGAAAATCGAAGGTGGTTGTAATGTTCAATTGGCTTTAGATCCACATAGTTTCAAATACTACGTCATTGAGGTGAATCCACGTGTTTCTCGTTCATCAGCCTTAGCTTCAAAAGCAACAGGCTATCCAATTGCCAAATTAGCTGCTAAAATTGCTGTCGGTTTGACCTTGGACGAGATGGTAAACCCTGTAACGGGAACAACTTACGCTATGTTTGAGCCAGCACTCGACTACGTTGTTGCTAAAATTCCTCGCTTCCCTTTTGATAAATTTGAAAAAGGGGAACGTCGTCTTGGTACACAGATGAAAGCAACTGGGGAAGTGATGGCAATAGGTCGTAACATTGAAGAAAGTCTTCTGAAGGCTTGTCGTTCCTTGGAAATTGGTGTTTACCACAATGAAATGCCTGAGCTAAGTCACTTGTCTGATGATGCTTTAGTAGAAAAAATTGTTAAGGCTCAAGATGACCGTCTTTTCTATCTTTCAGAAGGTCTAAGACGAGGATATACTGTTGAGGAGCTTGCTCAATTAACAAAAATTGATATCTTCTTCCTTGATAAACTGCTTCATATATTAGAAATCGAGCAGGAATTAGCAATCAATCATGATAATATTGATTTGTTGAAAAAAGCTAAAAAATATGGCTTTGCAGATCGTAAAATTGCAGAACTTTGGGGTAGAACAGAGTCCTATATTCGTCAGTTGCGTACAGATCATAAGATTATTCCTGTTTATAAGATGGTGGACACCTGTGCAGCTGAATTTGAAAGTTCAACACCTTATTTCTATTCGACCTATGAGTGGGAAAATGAATCCATTCGGTCTGAGAAAGAATCTGTCCTTGTGTTAGGATCAGGTCCGATTCGGATTGGGCAAGGTGTTGAGTTTGACTACGCGACAGTCCATTCGGTAAAAGCCATTCAGGCCGCAGGCTATGAAGCGATTATTATGAATTCAAACCCTGAAACAGTTTCGACAGACTTCTCTGTTTCTGACAAGTTATATTTTGAGCCTCTGACTCTTGAAGATGTCCTCAACGTGATTGACTTGGAACAACCAAAAGGTGTTATCGTTCAATTCGGTGGACAGACTGCTATCAACTTGGCGGAACCATTGGAAAAAGCTGGTATTCCAATCTTAGGTACGCAAGTAGCTGATTTGGATCGAGCAGAAGATCGTGATTTATTTGAAAAAGCCTTGAAAGATTTGGGTATTCCACAACCACCTGGGCAAACTGCAACAAATGAAGAGGAAGCCTTAGAAGCAGCTCGCAAGATTGGATTCCCTGTGCTTGTACGGCCATCTTATGTTTTGGGGGGGCGCGCGATGGAAATTGTTGAAAATGAAAATGACCTACGTTCTTATATGCGAACAGCAGTTAAGGCGTCGCCCGAACACCCTGTCTTGGTTGACTCATATATTGTAGGTCGTGAATGTGAAGTGGATGCTATATCAGATGGTACTGATGTGTTAATTCCTGGTATCATGGAGCACATTGAACGTGCTGGGGTTCACTCAGGGGACTCAATGGCAGTTTATCCACCACAGACTTTATCAAAAAAGGTGCAAGAAACGATTGCGGATTATACAAAACGTCTAGCTATCGGCTTGAACTGTATTGGTATGATGAATATTCAGTTTGTCATCAAAGACGAAATAGTTTATGTCATCGAGGTAAATCCTCGTGCCAGTCGTACGGTTCCATTCTTGTCAAAAGTAACAGATATTCCGATGGCGCAAGTGGCAACGAAATTGATTTTGGGGCAAGGCCTATCAGAACTTGGTTATGAAGATGGACTCTATCCTGAAAGTCAACAAGTCCACGTCAAAGCTCCTGTCTTCTCATTCTCAAAATTAGCTAAAGTAGATAGTCTTTTAGGCCCAGAAATGAAGTCAACTGGTGAAATTATGGGTTCAGACGTCACACTTGAAAAAGCCCTCTATAAGGCTTTTGAAGCAAGTTATCAGCATCTAGAAGAATTTGGGAACATTGTCTTCACTATTGCAGATGAAGATAAGGAAGAGGCCCTTGCTCTTGCAAAACGGTTCTACGAATTGGGTTATGGTCTGTTTGCGACAGTCGGTACTTCAGACTATCTGATTGAAAATGGCTTACCTGTTACGCTCATTGGAAAACTTGGAGATCCTGAAAATCAAGATATTCCTAGTCTCGTTCGAGCTGGGAAAGTCCAAGCTATTATTAACACAGTTGGTAAAAAGCGTGTAGCAGATGGTGCTGGGCAAGTGATTCGTAGTTCTGCTATCGAAGGAGGAATTCCTCTCTTTACAGCTCTTGATACTGCCGAAGCCATGGTTAAAGTTCTAGAAAGCCGTAGCTTTATGACACAGGCAATTTAATAGGATCTAAAAACAGGATGAATGTTGAGTTCATTCTGTTTTTTGAGTATACTAGATACAGTATGAAAGTAATAATCACTACGAGTCTGAGGATGGACGATAATCTTGTTGCAAAGGCGAAACAGCTGGCTGAGGAGTTAGGTATAGAATACTTGAAAAGAAACAAGCAGTCCGTTTCTTCTTTATTAAAGGGAGCAGAAAAGGTGCTTGTGCTCTATCAAAATAAGATTGTTTTAGAGCAGAGAAATGGTCAAACCTTCTTTTTCCACCCTGACACAGCGATGTTGCGAATAAAAGCAGGACATGATCCGCTATTAGATCTAATTGGGGCATCAAAGAAAACGATTTTAGATTGTACCATGGGACTGGCTTCTGATAGTATCGTATTAGCAAGTGCAGGTCATCAGGTGACATCCTTGGAGAGTTCACGGCTTATTTATTTTATTGTTAGTCGTGGTTTACAGGATTTCAACAGTAGTAATGTGCTGGTGGATTGTGCTATGCGATCCGTTCAAACTAAATGTATAGATAGTTTAACCTATCTGAAAGAACAAATAGATAAGTCTGTTGATGTCATTTACTTTGATCCCATGTTTTCAGAAGAAATCAAGGAATCAAACAATCTTGCTGGTTTAGTGGAGATGGCTGACGGAAGTCGATTGTCAAAAGAGTTGCTTCTTGAGGCAAAACGGGTTGCAAGGGAAAAAATTCTTGTCAAGGCTCATTTCAGAGACAGTGTTTTTGAAGAATTTGGCTTTAAACGTCATGTAAGACCCAATCAAAAATTTCATTATGGAGAAATTCGTTTGAAGGAGTGAGAACAGAATGAAAATATTAGTAACTGGTTTTGATCCATTTGGAGGTGAGTCTATCAATCCTGCACAGGAGGTCATTAAATCTTTACCGAAGCAGATTGCAGGCGCAGAGATTCTTCTTGAGGAGATTCCAACTGTTTTTTATCAAGCTGCAAGTGTTCTTGAAGAAGCCATGGCTAAGTATGCACCAGATATTGTGCTATGTATTGGACAGGCTGGTGGAAGGACGGAATTAACACCCGAGCGTGTAGCCATTAATCAAGACGATGCTCGCATTCCAGATAATTTAGGACAACAACCAATTGACACTATGATTCGTGAAGATGGGCAACCTGCTTATTTTTCAACCTTACCCATCAAAGCAATGGTTGAAGCCATTCGTGCAGCAGGTCTTCCAGCCTCTGTTTCTAATACTGCAGGGACCTTTGTCTGCAACCATCTCATGTACCAAGCTCTTTACTTAGCTGATAAACAATTTCCAAAGACTAAGGCTGGTTTTCTTCATATTCCGTTTCTTCCGGAACAGGTTCTTGACAAACCAGGCTTTGCCTCTATGTCTCTAGCCGATATTGTTAGAGGAGTTGAAGCAGCCATTGGAGCAATAGTTGCATATAAAGACAAAGAGGATGTGAAGAACGTTGGAGGTGCAACACATTGATGGGGGGATTGTATGGAAGCTAGGAAACGTGTCGTAGAGATGGAAAAAATATTTAATATGCATCTGGAGATGAACAAGTCCCTTGCTGATAGTGTTACCCAACTCAATCAGGCACAATCAAGTTATTTACGGTTGCTAGATTATTATCAAAGCCAGACCTATATGGAAGATCTTGATTTATCCAATAAGGGTTATTTTGATGGTATTCCTTGCGGTGTATTGAGTGAAGATGGAGTCTATAATTTGCTTTTTGACCGCTCGAATTTAGCAAGTCAACTGAGAGAATTAGCGGATCTGCTGGAGCAATAAAAATGGCAATAAAATTTTTAAAAAGTGTCAAGTTTTTTTCTTGACACCCTGTTAAAGTGTGTTATAATAGAACATGTGCTAAATAGCTCTGCTATTTCACCGAATAATAAAAATTAAAAGAAAAGAGACATTAAAAAATGGCAGTAAAAATCCGTTTGACTCGTATGGGTTCTAAAAAGAAACCTTTCTACCGTATTAACGTTGCAGACTCACGTGCACCACGTGATGGTCGTTTCATTGAAACAGTTGGTACTTACAACCCACTTTTGGCTGAAAACTCAGTAACTCTTAAAGAAGAACGTGTACTTGAGTGGTTGGCAAAAGGTGCACAACCATCTGACACTGTTCGTGCTCTTCTTTCAAACGCTGGCGTATTGAAAAAATTCCACGAACAAAAATTCTCTAAATAAGAACAGTAAGCGAGAACACTTATGGACATGATTGAAAATCTCATTATTGCGATTGTGAAACCTTTGATTTCACAGCCTGAAAACTTGACGATTAAAATCGTTGATACACCTGAATTCTTAGAATACCATTTGGATTTAGATCAATCGGACATCGGCCGTGTCATCGGTAAAAAAGGACGTACCATTTCTGCAATCAGAACGATTGTTTATTCTGTCCCTACAAGTGATAAAAAAGTTCGTTTAGTGATCGACGAGAAAGAATAGAAAGTCACCTTTTGGTGGCTTTTAAATTTACAGTCAGGGGCCTTGCCCCTTTTAACATATAGAAAGGATGAAAAAATGAATCTGATTTGGACTTATTTGAAAAAATATCCAAAATGGTTAGCATTAGATTTATTGGGAGCTATTTTATTTGTTGTAGTAAACTTAGGCTTGCCTACATTTTTGGCAAGAATGATTGACCAAGGTATTACCAAAAACGATGCCAGTCAGCTCTATTTCTGGGCTGGGATGATGGGGCTTATTGTCTTATTAGGAATTGCTGGTCGGGTGATTTTGGCTTATGCAGCTGGGAAGTTAACGACAACTATCGTAAAAGATATTCGGAATGATCTGTATGAGAAAATTCAAGACTATTCCCATCATGAATACGAGCAAATTGGTGTTTCTTCCCTAGTTGCTCGTATGACAAATGATGCCTTTGTTTTGATGCAATTCTCTGAGATGGTTTTGAAATTGGGAATTATTACTCCGTTGATGATGGTAGCAAGCGTTGTGATGACCTTGGTTACGAGTCCAAGTTTAGCATGGACAGTGGCGGTCGCTATTCCTTTCCTTATTTTCGTTATCTATTATGTTGCGACTAAAACACGTCCCTTATCCGAAAAACAACAAAAACGGTTGGATACCATTAACCAGTATGTTCGTGAGAACTTAATGGGACTTCGTGTCATTCGTGCCTTTACTCGTGAGGAGTTTCAGGAAGAGCGTTTTTCAGATGTCAATGAACAATATACAGAAACATCTAAAAAGCTTTTCAACCTTACTGGGTTGACGGAGCCCTTGTTTGTGCAGATTATCATTGCTATGATTGTGGCAATCGTTTGGTTTGCTTTGACCCCTTTACAGGAGGGCAGTTTACAAATTGGTGATTTGGTAGCCTTTATCGAATATAGTTTCCATGCACTTTTCTCTTTCTTGCTCTTTGCTAACTTGTTTAACATGTATCCACGTATGTCGGTATCGAGTCATCGGATTCAAGAAGTCTTGGATATGTCCATTTCCATTTCTAAGAATGAAGATGGCATCACTGAGACTGATTCACATGGTTATTTGGAATTTGAAAATGTAACTTTTGCCTATCCTGGTGAAACGGAGTCCCCTGTTCTACACAATATTTCATTTAAGGCTAAGCCCGGTGAAACCATTGCCTTTATTGGTTCAACAGGTTCTGGCAAGTCTTCCTTGGTCAACTTGATTCCACGTTTCTATGATGTGACACTTGGTCGTATCTTGGTGGATGGTGTGGATGTCAGACGTTACAATCTAAAAGCACTTCGTAGTAAGATTGGTTTTATTCCGCAGAAAGCTCTGCTATTTACCGGAACTATCGCGGAAAATTTAAAGTACGGTAAGGTAGATGCTAGTCTTATGGAGCTTCACGAAGCGACGGATGTGGCTCAAGCTAAGGAATTTATCGAGAGTAAGGAAGAGAAGTTTGACACCCATCTTGCTGAGGGCGGAAGCAATTTGTCTGGTGGGCAGAAACAACGTCTTTCGATTGCGCGTGCTATTGTGAAGCAGCCGGATATTTACATTTTTGATGATTCCTTCTCAGCATTGGATTATAAGACGGACGCAATTTTGCGGAGTCGGTTGAAGGAAGTAACGGAAAATGCGACAGTGCTGATTGTTGCTCAACGTGTTGGAACCATTATGGATGCAGACCAAATCATTGTACTGAATGAAGGTGAAATCGTTGGTCGCGGAACCCACAATGAATTGATGGAGACCAACGAGATTTATCGTGAAATCGCGAATTCTCAGCTCAACCGTCAATCTTTGACAGAAGAATAGGAGGAATTATGAAGAATAGATCAGTATTTATCCGTGTTTGGGACTATTTACGTCATTATCAATCTTCAGTATTTTTAGCTGTTTTTCTAAAAACCATTAGCGCAGTGATGAATGCTCTGGAACCCTTCGTTTTGGGACTGATCATCACAGAATTGACTAAAAATCTGTTAGATATTGCAAATGGAGTAGAAGGGGCCCATATCAATGTTTCCTATATTGCCATCATGCTTGCGCTATATGCCCTCCGTGCCCTTATGTATGAAATCGGCGCCTATGGTTCTACCTATTTCATGACTAAGGCGGTACAGGGAGCAACAAAGGAACTGCGGCAGGATTTGAGTCACAAGATTAACAAAATTCCCGTTTCCTATTTTGATAAACACCAGTATGGTGACCTATTAGGTCGATTTACAAGTGATGTGGAGACAGTCTCAAATGCCTTGCAGCAAAGTTTTCTTCAGCTCGTCAATGCTGTACTAACCCTTTCTTTAGCCATTTTTATGTGTTTTTGGTTGGATATATCCCTGGCTCTCGTAGTCGTAACCTTGGTTCCAGTGACCTATTTGGGTTCCAAGTTTGTCATGGGCAAGTCCCAGCCCTACTTTAAACAACAGGCGGATGCATTGGGACTATTGAACGGTTTTGTGCAGGAAAACCTAACAGGTTTTAACGTCCTCAAACTCTATGGACGAGAGGAAATCTCTACAGAAGAATTTCGCCAGATTACTTCGGATTTGCAGGAAGTTGGCTTCAAAGCCAGTTTCGTATCAGGTTTGCTCATGCCTTTAGTTCACGGTTTTTCTAATATTGCCTATGTCGTCGTAGCCTTGCTTGCTGGTTTGAAAGTCCTAGCGGGTAAACTAACGGTTGGTAACATGCAGGCCTTCGTCCAATACGTTTGGCAGATTTCTCAGCCCGTCCAAACCTTGACCCAGTTGGCACCACAGTTGCAGTCTGCCAAATCTTCCCTTGAACGCATCTTTTCAGTCTTAGATGAGCTTGACGAAGAAGACGCCAATGCGCTAGAGTTGACAGAAAGTCTGACAGGACAAGTCAGCTTTGAACAGGTTGAATTTGGCTATTCAGAAGATAAGCCGCTTATCCGTAACTTTAATCTTGATGTTAAGCCTGGAGAAATGGTGGCTATCGTAGGACCAACAGGGGCTGGTAAAACAACCCTCATCAACCTTCTCATGCGTTTCTATGATGTCACATCCGGTGCTATCAAGGTGGATGGTCAGGATATTCGGAATATTTCTCGTCAATCCTACCGTAGTCAATTTGGTATGGTCTTGCAGGATGCATGGCTTTACGAGGGGACCATTAAGGAAAACTTACGTTTTGGGCGTCTGGATGCGACGGATGAGGAAATTGTGGAAGCTGCTAAAGCCGCCAACGTAGATCATTTTATTCGTACCCTGCCTGGCGGTTATAATATGGAAATGAACCAGGAATCCAGCAATATTTCCCAAGGTCAGAAACAGCTTTTGACCATTGCGCGTGCCTTGTTGGCGGACCCAGCCATTCTTATCCTTGATGAAGCGACTTCCTCAGTTGATACTCGCTTGGAACTTTTGATTCAAAAGGCTATGAAACGATTGATGAAGGGGCGGACAAGTTTCGTCATCGCCCATCGCTTATCAACCATTCAGGAAGCTGATAAGATTTTGGTCTTGAAAGATGGACAGATTATCGAGCAAGGTAATCATGAAAGTCTTTTGGCTGACAAAGGTTTCTATTATAACCTCTATCAAAGCCAGTTCAGCCAGTCTAAATAGGGGATAATAGTGTATAGTGAAAATTATCGGTTCAATCGGTACTTTTTCTAATCCTTGTGCATTCTTCCGCTACATGTTAAAATATATGGATAGAAATACAAAGGAAGTTATCATGAATTATTTTAATGTCGGTAAAATTGTCAATACTCAAGGTTTGCAAGGAGAAATGCGGGTTTTATCCGTAACAGATTTCACGGAGGAACGGTTTAAAAAAGGTTCGGTCCTAGCACTTTTCGATGAAAAAGACCAATTTGTTATGGATGTGGAAATTGCTAACCATCGCAAGGCAAAGAATTTTGATATTATCAAGTTTAAGGGAATGTACCATATTAATGATATTGAAAAATATAAAGGGTACAGTTTAAAAATTGCTGAAGAAAACCTGACGGACCTCGAAGATGGTGAATTTTACTATCATGAAATTATTGGGTTGGATGTCTATGAAAATAATCAAGTTATTGGTCAAATAAAGGAAATTCTCCAACCAGGTGCCAATGATGTTTGGGTGGTTAAGCGAAAAGGTAAGAAAGATTTGCTTTTACCATATATCCCACCAGTTGTGTTGAATATTGATATTCCAAACAATCGTGTAGATGTGGAATTACTTGAGGGTTTGGACGATGAGAATTGATATTTTAACGCTGTTTCCTGAGATGTTTGCCCCGTTAGAGCACTCAATTGTCGGAAAGGCGAGGGAGAAGGGAATTCTCGAAGTAAACTACCATAATTTTCGAGAAAAAGCAGAGAAAGCGCGACATGTTGATGATGAGCCGTATGGTGGCGGGCAAGGGATGCTATTAAGGGCTCAACCAATTTTTGATACAATGGATGCGATTGAACAGACAAATCCTCGCGTTATTTTATTGGATCCTGCTGGTCGGACATTTAATCAAGCCTATGCAGAAGAATTATCAAAAGAAGACCAGTTAATTTTTATCTGTGGACATTATGAGGGCTATGATGAGCGTATCAAGACACTAGTCACCGATGAAATTTCACTTGGTGATTATGTCTTGACAGGTGGAGAATTGGCGGCAATGACCATGATAGATGCGACTGTTCGTCTCATACCAGAGGTCATTGGGAAAGAAGCCAGTCATACAGATGATAGTTTTTCTTCTGGTTTATTGGAATACCCACAATATACTCGTCCCTATGAATATCGTGGAATGGTCGTACCTGATGTGTTGATGAGTGGTCATCATGAAAATATTCGGAAGTGGCGACTGGAACAAAGTATTAGAAAAACCTATGAGCGACGTCCAGATTTACTAGCTTGCTATGAATTATCGGATGAAGAACGCTTCATTTTGGATAAGATCATATCAGAACAATCATTAGATGAGTTCAAATGAGATGCCTAAATGGGTATCTCTATTTTTTTCAGAAAATGTGTATCATCTGCAATTACTAAAAGAAAAAACCAAGCCCCTTTGAAAGGACATGGTTTGAAAAAAGGATGGTATCTATCAGTGGATATTATGGTGTTATTTCATTTAGGAGTCCTTCTGCACTTGTAGTTGGAAGAACGCGAACACGATTAAGACTTAATAAGCCATCCGCTAGACTAGCTAAGCCATTATTTGTAGTTAAACCTAATTTATAACCGGCTTGCTCACTGATGTTTAGGGTATCTTGTGAGTAGCTACCAGATGGATAAGCTACTGCAAGAGTCTCTTGATTAAGTTGGCTATCTAAATAATTTTTGGATTGGCTCAATTCGCTCATCTGATCATCCGTGCTGCTTACCTCTAAGTCAGGATGATTGACTGTATGTCCTTGGAAAGACATCCCATTTGCTTGCATCTCTTTCATCTGATCAAGGGTTAAATATCCTTCAATTCCATTTTCGGTAAAACCAGTTATTACATTGTTTGTCGCCTTCATGTGGTATTTTGCCAAAAGAGGATAGGCATAAGAATAAAAATCCCAAAGGCTATCATCAAAGGTTAACCAAACGACTTTTTTGTCCTGTGGAAGAACATTTTCAGTTAGAACTTTATAGGCTTCTTCCGGTGTAAGCGTGTAGTAGCCATTTTGTTCTAAAACTTGCAAATGACTTTCAAAAACTGCTGGTGAGACGATTAAGTTGGCATTTGCTTCCTCTTCAGGAGCCATTTCGTGAATCGCATGGTACATGAGAATCGGTATTTGGACAGGCTCATCCACTTTAACCCAGTTTACAGAACTTGTTTGGGTTGATGAATTGGAATCAGCTGTAGTAGTGTTTTGAGTAGATGCTTGACTGCTTGATTGGCTAGAAACAGTAGTCTGTGAAGCATTTGAAGAGCGAGGAATCAAGGTGGGGAGTAGAAGATATATCAAACTTAGTACAAGAATTGTAAGAAGAGAGAGAAAAATATAATGAATATATTTCTTGGATGGTTGAGGTTGTTTTCTACGTCTACGCGCCATGATTGTTCTCCTTTTGAGTCTAGATAAATTAATTATATCAAATTATTTGGAAAATTATCAGAATATTTGGTATAATAGTCAAAATACATTTAAATAAGGAGAGAACATGGCTATCAAGGTAGGATTATTAGGATTCGGTACAGTAGCAAGTGGTGTACCATTTCTATTGAAAGAAAATAAAGAAAAAATTGAAAAAGCTGCTGGGGATTCGATTGAAATTGCTAAGGTATTGGTAAAAGATGAGGCTGAAAAAGACCGTTTGGTAGCTGCTGGTCATCAATTTCATTTTGTGACCAATATTGATGATATTTTAGATGATGCAGAGATTGCTCTTGTTGTAGAATTGATGGGGCGAATTGAACCGGCAAAAACATTTATCACTCGTGCTTTAGAAGCTGGCAAACATGTTGTAACAGCTAACAAAGATTTATTGGCCGTTCATGGTACAGAGTTGCGTACACTTGCTGAAGAGAAAGGGTTAGCACTTTATTATGAGGCAGCAGTAGCTGGGGGCATTCCTATCTTGCGTACGCTTGTGAATTCATTTGCTGCGGATAAAATTACCCGCATTTTGGGTGTCTTAAATGGTACGTCAAACTTTATGCTGACCAAAATGGTAGATGAAGGTTGGACATATGAGAAAGCATTGGAAACAGCCCAAGAGTTGGGTTATGCTGAGTCTGATCCAACAAATGACGTAGAAGGAATTGATGCTGCCTATAAAGCAGTTATCTTGAGTCAGTTTGGTTTTGGGATGACCGTTGATTTTGATGCTGTAGGACATAAAGGAATTACCACAATTACACCAGAAGATGTTGCAGTAGCTCAAGAGCTGGGGTATGTCATCAAGTTGGTGGGTGATATCCGAGAAACAGCTTCAGGAATCGCGGCCGAAGTCTCACCAACATTTTTACCTAAGAACCATCCGTTAGCAAGTGTAAATGGAGTAATGAATGCGGTCTTTGTTGAGTCTATCGGTATTGGCCAATCCATGTATTATGGGCCAGGTGCGGGGCAAAAGCCAACTGCAACTAGTGTGACCGCTGATATCATTCGAATTGTGCGCAGGATGAAAGATAAAACTGTAGGCAAACTATTTAATGAATATTCTCGCCCGCTTCAATTAGCTATACCAGAAGATGTGACAAGCGAATACTATTTCTCAATTCTGACTCCAGACACAAGTGGAAAAATGTTACGAATTGCAGAGATCTTCCATTCTGAGGGAATTTCATTTAAACAAATCCTACAAAAAGGTACAAAGGACGACACTGCTCGCCTTGTAATTGTTACACATGCGATGAACAAAACACAGTTGGAACAAGTGACTAGAAAATTAGCAGAAGCGACTGATTTCACACTCGTTAACACCTTTAAGGTTTTGGGGGAATAGTCTATGAAAATTATTGTTCCAGCGACATCAGCAAATATTGGACCAGGATTTGATTCTGTTGGTGTAGCACTCTCAAAATATCTTTCGGTTGAAGTTCTAGAACCTACTAATGAGTGGATTGTTGAGCATCAATTAGAACATGTTCCCTCTGATCAAAATAATTTACTCATCCGGACTGCCCTGACAGTTGCAAAACATTTACAACCACATCGTTTAAAAATGGAAAGCGATATTCCCTTAGCTCGTGGCTTAGGTTCATCTAGTTCAGTCATTGTTGCAGGTATCGAACTGGCCAATCAGTTAGGGAAACTTAACCTGAGCCAGGATGAAAAGTTGCAATTGGCTACAAAGATTGAAGGACATCCAGATAATGTAGCTCCAGCTATTTATGGAAATTTGGTCATTTCAAGCTATGTCAATAAAAAAGTTCAAGCAGTTGTAACTGACTTTCCACCAACAAGTTTTGTTGCGTTTATTCCAAATTATCCTCTTCGTACAAGTGAAAGTCGAGGTGTACTTCCTTCACAAATGGGCTATAAAAAGGCGGTTGCTGCTAGTTCGATAGCAAACGTTGCAATTGCAAGCCTTATGTCAGGAGATATTGAAAAAGCGGGTCAACTGATTCAGTTAGATATGTTTCACGAACCCTATCGGCAACTACTTGTTAAAGAGTTTTGTCCGATTAAGCAGTTGGCGCAAGAAATTGGCGCTTATGCAACCTATCTCTCTGGAGCTGGACCGACCGTGATGGTATTGGCACCTGCTGAGAAAGAAACGGAACTTATTGCGGCGATTGAAGCTCTGAAACTAGATGGCTCTGTCCATTCCCTAACCGTTGATACAAAGGGAATTCAAGTTATTTTATAAATGAAAGTCCAGTTCTGGGCTTTTTTATTTAAGGCTTCAATTTAATATATTTTATTTTCTATTCGTTTTTTATCCGAATTTTTGGTATAATATTCTCCGTATATAACTTGGAAAAGAGAAGGATATGAAAAATAAAATAAGAGTAGAACTTGAAGGCATCGATATCCGTTTTGATGAGCCTTTGAAAGAGTACACATACACAAAAGTCGGTGGGGCAGTTGATTATTTGGTCTTTCCTCGAAACCGTTATGAAATTGTTCGTGTCATTGAATTTGCGAAACGTGAAGGGATTCCCTGGCAAGTGCTTGGTAATTCAAGTAATGTCATCGTTCGTGATGGTGGTATTCGTGGTTTTGTTATCCGAATGGATAAATTAAATACGGTAACTGTTTCTGGCTATACTATCGAAGCAGAAGCTGGAGCTAACTTGATTGAGACAACTAGAGTTGCGCTATTTCATTCACTGACCGGTTTCGAGTTTGCTTGTGGAATACCTGGTAGCATCGGTGGAGCTGTCTATATGAATGCTGGCGCTTATGGTGGCGAAGTATCGCATATTTTAGTATCTGCACAAATTTTGACGCCAGCTGGCTATGTAGAAACATTAGATAATCGTGAATTACGTTTTGGCTATCGTTCTTCTATTTTACAGGAAAATGGCGCAATTGTTTTATCTGCAAAATTTGCTCTTCGTCCTGGTAATTACACAGTTATCGAGCAAGAAATGGCCCGTCTGACCCATTTGCGTGAGTTAAAACAACCATTGGAATTACCATCATGTGGTTCTGTCTTTAAACGGCCACTTGGGCATTTTGCTGGTCAACTGATAATGGAAGCAGGCTTGAAGGGCTATCGCATTGGTGGTGTAGAAGTTTCTCAAAAACATGCTGGTTTTATGGTAAACGTTGAAAACGGGACTGCAAATGATTATGAAAGTCTCATTAAGCATGTCATTGAAACTGTAGAAAAATCTTCAGGCATTACCTTAGAGCGTGAAGTACGTATTATTGGCGACCCTGCCGAAACTCTTTAGCCAATTGGCTACTATATAAAGAAGGAATTTATGTGAATTGAAAAAGCCGATTATTGAATTTAAACATGTATCTAAAGTTTTTGAAGATAGTGGAACAACTGTTTTAAAGGACATTAGTTTTGAATTAGAGGAGGGCAAATTTTACACTTTGTTAGGCGCCTCTGGTTCTGGAAAATCAACTATTTTGAATATTATCGCTGGCTTATTGGATGCAAGCTCTGGCGATATTTATTTGGATGGCCAACGGATAAATGATGTGCCAACCAACAAGCGTGATGTCCATACCGTTTTTCAGTCTTATGCCCTTTTCCCTCATATGACTGTCTTTGAAAATGTGGCTTTTCCTCTAAAATTGCGTAAGGTAGATAAGTCCGAAATTGAACGTCGTGTGACAGAAGCCTTACAGATGGTTCGCCTCTCTGGCTATGAGAAACGTTCCATTCAGAAATTATCTGGTGGACAACGGCAGCGTGTTGCCATCGCGCGTGCCATTATCAATCAACCACGCGTTGTCTTGCTGGATGAACCCTTATCTGCTTTAGACTTAAAACTTCGGACTGAAATGCAGTATGAATTGCGTGAGTTGCAACAGCGCCTTGGAATCACCTTCGTTTTCGTAACGCATGATCAAGAAGAAGCCTTGGCCATGAGCGATTGGATTTTTGTCATGAATGAGGGTGAGATTGTTCAATCTGGAACACCTGTAGATATCTATGATGAGCCAATTAACCATTTTGTTGCAACCTTTATCGGTGAGTCCAACATTCTTCCGGGTCGTATGATTGAAGACTATCTTGTAGAATTCAATGGCAAACGGTTTGAGGCTGTCGACGGTGGTATGCGACCGAATGAGGAAGTTGAGGTAGTCATTCGCCCAGAGGATTTACGAATTACCTTACCTGAAGAAGGAAAACTACAGGTTAAAGTCGATACACAGCTCTTCCGTGGTGTTCACTATGAAATTATAGCCTACGATGATTTGGGCAACGAATGGATGATTCATTCCACTCGTAAAGCCATTGTGGGTGAGGTGATTGGTCTCAGTTTTGAGCCAGAAGATATTCATATCATGCGCCTCAATGAAACTGAAGAAGAATTTGATGCCCGTATCGAAGAGTATGTTGAGGTGGAAGAAGTGGAAGATGGTTTGATTAATGCCATCGAGGAGGAACGCAATGAAGAAAACCTCTAGGCTTTTTGCAATTCCCTATGCCTTATGGGTCTTTCTCTTTGTACTAGCACCCGTTGCTTTGATTATCTTTAAATCTTTCTTTGATATTCATGGCAATTTCACTTTGGCTAACTATCAAACTTATTTTAATTCACCCAATATGACCTATCTGCGAATGAGTTTCAACTCCATTTTTTACGCAGGTATTATTACCTTGGTCACTCTTTTGGTATCCTATCCGACTGCCTATTTCTTGACCAAGCTCAAGCATCGACAACTCTGGCTCATGTTGATTATCTTGCCAACCTGGGTCAATCTTTTGCTGAAAGCTTATGCCTTTATCGGTATTTTCGGTCAACATGGTTCCATTAATCAATTTTTAGAGTTTCTGGGGTTAGGGACTCAACAAATTCTCTTTACAGATTTCTCCTTTATTGCTGTTGCAGCCTATATTGAGATTCCATTTATGATTTTGCCAATCTTTAACGCTTTGGATGACTTGGATAAAAATCTCATCAACGCTAGTCGTGATTTGGGTGCAACTTCTTGGCAAACATTTTCAAAGGTTATTTTTCCTCTCTCTATGAATGGCGTCCGTTCTGGGGTACAGGCCGTTTTCATTCCAAGTTTAAGCCTCTTTATGTTGACTCGTTTGATTGGAGGTAACCGAGTGATTACTTTGGGTACTGCCATCGAACAGCATTTCCTCACAACACAAAACTGGGGAATGGGTTCAACCATTGGTGTGGTCTTGATATTAGCCATGCTCTTGATTATGTGGATGACGAAAGAGAGGAAGAAATAATGAAGAAATTTGCAAATGTCTACTTAACTATTGCCTTCCTCGTGCTTTATTTACCCATTTTTTATCTCATTTTCTATGCCTTTAATGCTGGTGGAGATATGAATGGTTTTACTGGCTTTACCTTGGAGCATTTTTCTTCGATGCTTGGTGACAGCCGACTGATGCTGATTTTAGCACAGACTTTCTTACTTGCTTTCTTAAGTTCTTTGATTGCAACCATTATTGGGACATTTGGAGCTATTTATATTTATCAGGCAAAACCTCGTTTTCAAAATGCCCTCTTGTCTATCAATAATATCTTGATGGTGGCACCTGACGTTATGATTGGGGCAAGTTTCTTGATTCTCTTTACCATGATTGGATTTCAATTGGGGTTTGTTTCTGTCTTACTCAGTCACATTGCCTTTTCGATTCCAATCGTCGTCTTGATGGTTTTACCCCGTTTGAAAGAAATGAACGCGGATATGATTTCAGCTGCATATGATTTGGGCGCAACTCAGCCGCAAATGCTGAAAGAAATTATGTTGCCTTATCTGACGCCGGCAATTATCGCAGGTTATTTCATGGCTTTTACTTACTCTTTGGATGACTTTGCTGTAACCTTTTTCGTAACAGGAAATGGCTATTCAAATCTTTCGGTTGAAATCTACTCAAGGGCTCGACAAGGTATTTCTTTGGAAATCAATGCCTTGTCAGCGGTTGTGTTCCTTTTCTCTATCTTATTGGTAGTGGGTTATTATTTCATTTCACGTGAAAAGGAGGCCAACTAATGAAAAGACTGTATTCATTTTTTGTAGGTATTGTAGCTATTATCCTTGTTTTATGGGGAATCAGCTACAAGTTAGAAGCCGATTCGACACAAGGAACGACAGATAAATTGGTCATCTATAATTGGGGCGATTATATTGATCCCGAATTATTAGATGAATTTACTGCCGAGACAGGAATTCAGGTTGATTATCAGACTTTTGATTCCAATGAGTCCATGTACACTAAGATCAAGCAGGGCGGAACAACCTACGATTTAGCAGTTCCATCAGAGTATATGATTTCCAAAATGACGGAAGAAAATATGCTGGTTAAGCTCGATAAGTCTAAAATCGAAGGTTTGGAGAATATTGACCCTCAATTTATGGGATTGAGCTTTGATAAGAATAATGACTATTCTATCCCCTACTTTTGGGGAACCTTGGGGATTGTGTACAACGATACTATGGTTGAAAATCCTCCTCAAGAGTGGGAAGACCTATGGTCCGACGAATACCGTGATAACATCATGTTAATTGATGGCGTGCGTGAGGTTATGGGCTTTGGTCTACAATCCCTGGGTTATAGCCTGAATTCTAAAAATCCTGTAGAGATTGAAGAAGCAGCTGAACATCTCTACAACCTGACACCAAATATCAAGGCTATTGTTGCTGACGAAATAAAGGGCTATATGATACAAGATGCAGCAGCCATTGCGGTGTCTTTCTCAGGTGAAGCTAGTGAAATGTTGGATGGAAATGAGCATCTTCACTATGTCGTGCCATCGAAAGGATCGAACCTTTGGTTTGATAATATGGTAATTCCCAAAACAGCTAAAAATATTGATGGCGCCTATGCTTTTATGAGTTTCATGCTCAGTCCTGAAAATGCATTGCGTAATGCAGAATACGTGGGTTATTCCACTCCAATTCCTGCAGCAAAGGCTATGTTGGATGAAGAAACACAAAGTGATGAAGCTTTCTATCCTTCTGAGGAAACGATGAAGCAGATGGAAGTTTATGATAATTTAGGAAAAGAACTACTTGGTACTTACAATGATTTGTACCTTCAATTTAAAATGTATCGTAAATAATTTGATTGGACAGGTAGCGACATAAATATAAGAATGGGAGTGAGGTTCTTTACTAAGTACTTATTGCTCCTATTTTTTGGGTGTATATGCTATAGAAAGAAGGGAAAAGGAATTCCAATGGAAAATCACCGGAAAGAAGTTAGTTTTATTTCGCAATCAATCCTATATTCGGTTCTGCGTGGTAGTATAGTTGGTATTGCGGCTGGTCTAGTGGTTGTTGTATTTCGTTTAGCCATTGAAAAACTATTTGTTGTCTTTACACACCTCTATTCTCTGGCAACAGACAATCCAATCTATTTACTTCTTATTGGAGGGCTTTATCTGGTTATAGCTTTACTTGTTGGCCACTTGATTAAGGACGAACCCAATGCAAAAGGTTCCGGAATTCCTCAAGTTGAAGCGGAACTAAAAGGATTGATGGATTTAAGTTGGTGGTCAGTTCTTTGGAAAAAATTTATCGGTGGCGTTTTATCCATTGCATCAGGCTTAATGCTAGGTCGAGAAGGTCCCAGTATTCAACTAGGTGCTGTAACAGCTAAAGGTGTATCAGTTCTTCTTAAATCCAGTGAAATGGAAAGAAGGAGTTTAATTGCTAGTGGTGCCGCGGCTGGTTTGGCAGCAGCTTTCAATGCCCCAATCGCTGGACTTTTATTTGTTGTAGAGGAAGTCTATCATCAGTTTTCACGGCTGGTTTGGGTCTCAGCCTTAGCTGCCAGTATCACTGCAAACTTTATTTCTTTACATGTTTTTGGATTAACACCAGTTTTGCACATGCCGGAAGATTTACAACTTTTATCTCTTGACCAATATTGGATTTATATCTTACTTGGTATTTTCCTTGGACTTGCTGGATATGTATATGAAGTTGTTATCCTCAACATACAAGTTTTCTATACTCTGCTTGCAAAAATCATTCCTCTCCCAGCTCCGTATTATAGTGTATTTGCCTTTTTGTTCATCATACCGATTGGTTATTATTTCCCTAACCTATTAGGTGGTGGGCATCATTTGATTTTAGAGCTTCCACATTTGGATCAAGGGCTACTGACATTAGTAATCTTGATTTTAATACGATTTGTATGGAGTATGATTTCTTATGGTTCTGGTCTACCAGGGGGTATCTTTTTGCCTATATTAACCTTAGGAAGTCTTCTTGGACTATTTGTTGCACGGTTCTTCCTTGATATTGGTTTCATCAGTCAGGACCAGATGCTATTGTTTATTGTATTAGGGATGGCAGGCTTCTTTTCAGCGATTTCCAAAGCCCCTCTAACTGCTATTATTTTAGTAACTGAAATGGTAGGAAGTTTGAATCAATTGATGGTCATTGGGTTGGTGGCTTTGAGTTCCTATGTGATAATGGACCTCTTAGGTGGCGCGCCCGTCTACGAAGCGATGTTGGAAAAAATTCTGCCAGAAGAGGTAGAACAGCAAGAACATATGACCTTAATAGAGGTTGTTGTCAACGAAACTTTGGATCAAACCTTTGTAAGTGAGTTATATTTGCCGGATTCATGCTTGATTACCAGTCAAATTCATCACGGAAAGTCTAGGATTGTGAAAGGAAATAGCCAACTTTTTATGGGTGATTCCTTGCTTGTTGCAGTTCCAATTTCACAAATTCACACTGTTCGTAAGATACTGGAAGGTGCTTAGATAGTTAGTATCAAGTTTCCATCGAAAGGATGTTAACACCTTAGGCATTCTGATTTCGTTTCTCATTTATCGTATGTTATAATGGTTTTATGGTATTATCAAAAAAACGTGCTAGAAAAGTTATTGAAGAAATTATTGCACTCTATCCTGATGCCAAACCTAGTTTGGATTTTCGGAACCATTTCGAATTGTTGTGCGCTGTACTACTTTCTGCTCAAACGACTGATGCTGCTGTAAATAAAGCTACTCCAGGTTTGTTTGCTGTTTTTCCAACCCCTCAAGCAATGGCAGCTGCGAATGTGGAGGATATTGAACCCTTTATTTCTCGCTTGGGTTTGTATCGAAATAAGGCAAAGTTCTTAAAAGAATGTGCCCAGCAGTTGATGGATCGTCATGATGGGGTGGTTCCTCAAACACGTGAGGAATTGGAGGCGCTGGCAGGTGTGGGCCGAAAAACTGCTAACGTAGTTTTGAGTGTCGGATTTGGGATTCCAGCGTTTGCTGTCGATACCCATGTAGGACGCATCTGCAAACACCATGATATTGTGAAAAAATCTGCAACACCTTTAGAAACAGAAAAGCGGGTTATGGAGGTTTTACCACCTGAACGATGGCTTCCAGCTCATCAGGCGATGATTTATTTTGGAAGAGAAGTATGCCATCCAAAGAATCCTGAGTGTCACAAATATCCGCAATTATATGAATTTGATTAAAAAATCTTCAGTTTTTGGAGATTTTTTTCGTTTTTGAGACAGAAATAAATGGTAAATTCAGAATATTTTTTTCGAAAACACTAGAAATCTTTCTTAAAATCTGAACAATCCCTATACTTATTTATCAGAAAAATAAAAAGCAACTGAATATACGAATGATTAACCAATTTTCTTGGTTGTTATTGACAAAAACCAAACAATAAGCTATAATAATACATGTGAATTCGTTTAATTACGAAAATTTGTCGTTTTTTTTTGAAAATTATATGAAAATAGAGGTGCGATTATGATTAACGAGACTCCGATTTTTGACTACGAAGATATTCAGCTTATCCCAAATAAATGTATTATCAATAGTCGTTCAGAGGCAGATACGAGTGTAACTCTGGGAAAATACAGCTTTAAGTTACCTGTAGTTCCGGCCAATATGCAGACGATAATAGATGAAGATGTTGCAGAGATGTTAGCAAAGGATGGTTATTTCTATATTATGCACCGTTTCGATGAAGCTGGCCGTCTTCCATTTATCAAACGCATGCATGAACAGGGCTTGATAGCTTCTATCTCTGTTGGTGTAAAAGAATATGAATATGACTTTGTATCCAGTTTGAAAGCAGATGCTCCTGAGTTTATTACCATTGATATTGCTCATGGTCATGCTGATAGTGTGATAAATATGATTCAGCATATTAAAAAAGAATTGCCAGAAACATTTGTGATTGCTGGAAATGTTGGCACACCAGAAGCAGTTCGTGAATTGGAAAATGCTGGTGCAGATGCCACAAAAGTTGGTATCGGCCCAGGGAAGGTATGTATTACTAAAGTTAAAACTGGTTTTGGTACAGGTGGTTGGCAATTGGCTGCCCTACGTTGGTGTGCAAAAGCAGCTCGTAAACCAATCATTGCGGACGGCGGTATCCGTACCCACGGAGATATTGCTAAATCCATCCGTTTCGGGGCAAGTATGGTCATGATTGGTTCGCTTTTTGCAGGACATATCGAAAGCCCAGGAAAAACAGTTGAAGTAGATGGTGAGAAGTTTAAAGAGTACTATGGTTCTGCTTCTGAATACCAAAAAGGTGCTTATAAAAACGTTGAGGGTAAGAAAATTTTATTGCCAGCTAAAGGTCACTTGAAAGATACTCTGATTGAAATGGAGCAAGATTTGCAATCTTCTATTTCTTATGCTGGTGGACGTGATCTCACAAGCTTAAAACATGTGGATTATGTTGTAGTAAAAAATTCAATTTGGAACGGTGATTCCTTATAATTCCATTGGACTTGCAATGCAGGTCCTTTCTTTGTTTGCAGAATGCTTTCAGTCCTGTTACAATAATAGAGGTACCCGTTGACAGTTTGATAATCAAGTCAATTGTATTTATTTAAAAGGTGCCTTAGAATGAAAAAGGAATCATTATGTATCCAACTCACACTCGAAAAGATAAGTTTCTTCTATTTTTAAAGATTTTTCTCCCCATTCTCATATATCAATTTGCAAATTTTTCTGCATCTTTTATTGATACTATGATGACCGGTCAATATCGGACCCTTGATTTGGCAGGAGTTTCTATGGCAACAAGTCTTTGGAATCCGTTTTTCTCTTTTCTAACAGGAATTGTTTCCGCTATGGTACCTATTATTGGTCATCACTTAGGGCGGGGAAACCGTGATAAAATCAGAGAGGAATTCCACCAATTTGTTTATCTAGCTCTTGGTTTGGCAGTCATCTTGTTTGTATTGATAAAGTTTGCTGCGGCTCCGGTTCTTGGTCTCTTGCACTTGGACGCTGAGGTAGAGTCTATAGCAAAATCGTATCTTAACTATATTTCAATTGGAATTTTGCCTCTTTTACTCTTTAGTGTCTGTCGTTCATTTTTCGATGCATTAGGGATGACACGCTTGTCCATGAATTTAATGTTATTGCTAGTTCCCTTTAATAGCTTATTTAATTATCTATTTATTTATGGTAAGCTGGGATTCCCGACTTTGGGCGGGGCAGGAGCTGGGTTGGGAACTGCTTTAGCCTATTGGGCTGTCCTAGTGGTCATTATCTTAGTCATGCTTAAAAATAAGCGTATCGCTTCGTATCAACTGTGGAAATGGAGCCCTGTTCAATCCCCCCTCTTAAAAGCTGGGTTAAAATTGGGTCTTCCAATTGGTTTGCAAGTCTTTGCTGAAGTTGCTATTTTTGCAGTTGTCGGTTTACAAATGGCAAAATTTTCTTCTCAGGTTATTGCTGCTCACCAGTCTGCGATGAATTTTGCGACCTTGTTATATGCTTTTCCAGTTAGTATCTCTATGGCCTTACCGATTGTGATTTCATATGAAATAGGTGCAAACCGGCCTCAAGCGGCGCGACAGTATGCTGTTATCGGTCGTTTGACTGCCATTTTATTTGCTGGTTTAACCCTAACATTCCTCTATTTTAATCGGCAGATGGTGGCGGGTTGGTATGGTCAAGATCCTGAGTTTATCCGATTAACAGCAGATTTTTTAGTTTTTGCTTTATTCTTCCAGTTAGCAGATGCGTTTACAGCTCCGATTCAGGGAATTCTGCGCGGATACAAAGACACAACTGTCCCATTTTTACTTGGCCTCATTTCTTTTTGGTCATTGACGTTTCCAATTGCATATTTACTAGAAGGCACGACAGATTTAGGGCCTAAGGCTTACTGGGTTGGTTTGATAGTTGGTATTTTTGTCTGTGGTATTTCCTTAAACATTCGTATGCATATTGTAGAAAAACGAACGGTTCAGTAGGGATATTTTATCAGTTATTTGTTTGTATCTATCATTGCTACTATTCGAAGAGTATCATAGTAACTGTCGAGAATTTTCTTTCAGGGCCTGAGGCTTTTTAACGAACTCAAGTATGTGATAGGTTCAAAACAATAGAAAGTAGGAGAAAAATGAACTTATTTAGAACTGATATAGAAAATTTAGAGCCCTATAAATTGCCAGGTCAGGCAAAGTACAATTTAGGTGATAATGAGAATCGACTGATTGATTGGTCTTTTCTCTTACAGGAGGCCTTGGAGGCTGTTACAGCTGGTGAGTTATCTTTCTACGGAGATAATCGGTATGCTGAATTGATTGAGACTTATGCGGCCTATCTTGGGGTGCAGCCTCAGCAATTGACGGTTGGGGTTGGATCAGATTTCATCATCCATATGCTGATTACAGGGGTTCTGAAAGTGGATGAAGTCTTTTTAACTATCGATCCTGATTTCTTTATGTATGAAGTTTACAATCAGTTACATGGTAGCCGATTCAAACAATATGAATTGCCTAGTGACGGAGAAACACTTCGTCTGAAAGCTGATGATATACTAGCTTATGCGAACCTTGTAGGAGCGAAAATGATTATGTTTTCTAATCCGAATAATCCTTCTTCAGTGGTATTTGATGAAAAAGAGGTCGAAGAACTCATACGCAATTTTGATGGCTTAGTCGTGATCGATGAAGCTTACATAGAATTTTCTGACACAACTAGTTTTGTTAACCGCATAAACCAATATAAGAATCTGATTGTTCTTCGAACCTTATCAAAAGCCTTTGGTTTAGCAGGTGTCCGCCTTGGATTTGCAGTTGCAGACGAGCAACTTATTTTTGAATTAAATCGGGTTATTCCTCCTTACAGTGTGCCAAACCTGACAGCTAAAATAGGGACAATGGCCCTTGGATATACTGTCTTGGTTCAAGAAAAAATCCAGGAAATAAAAAGTAGTCGTGCAACATTTATTGAATTTTTGGAAACAATGCCAAACTGTTGTGTTCTGGCAAGTCAAACCAACTTTGTAACTTTTTCTGCACCATGGGCTCAAGAATTGCATAAATATGCCTTGGAAAAAGAGTGGAATTTTAAGTATTATCCAAGTGGAAAATTGTCCAACCATATTCGAATGGCTATTGGCAGAAAAGAAGAGATGGAAATGATGAAAGAAATGATACGTAACATTGCCACTGCCGAATAGTAGATCTTCTGTTTAATATTTAATGATATAGAGAAAAAGTATAAGACTGATTCATCGTTTGATGGATCGTTTTTTTTCGTCATAATAAAATAATAGGAACCATTTATACTCTTTGAAAATGAAAAAATATCCCTGTCAAGTGCCTTGATGAGTGAAAAGATTAAGTGCAGCTTTTCAGCCTGCTACCTTGAAATGGGAAAGTGACAGAGTAACATCGTCGGCTTAATGACGCCAACACAGTTCTCTATATTTCCAACATTCACTTATCTTCCAGATAGGTGAAGCTAGGTTACTTTTTATTTTCATTGATTTTTAGTTCATGAATTTTTTCAAAATTTAAAAATTGAAGTTTTTTGATGGGATTTGATAGAAAATGATTGACAGGATAAATTTTTCGTGTATAATAGATTTTGTAAACGATTGCAGGAGGTGTTAAACATACTCAAATCAGAACGAAAACAACTCATTTTAGAGCGAATACAAACACAACAGTATGTTCGTTTGGAAGAGTTGGTTGAGATTCTCGAAACGTCTGAGTCCACTGTTCGTAGGGATTTAGATGAATTAGAGAATGAGGGGAAACTGAGACGTGTGCACGGAGGAGCTGAATCAACAAGCAATTTACAGTTAGAAGAATCGATACTGGAAAAATCTGTCAAAAACGTTCAAGAAAAACGAGAGATTGCTGAACGAGCAGTTCAGCTAATTGGAGATGGCGATGTAATCTTTTTAGACGCCGGAACCACTACAGGACTGCTGATTGACTATCTTCATCAAGAGAATCTTACAGTTGTGACAAATTCGATTCATCACGCGGTTAAGTTGGTTGAACGCAAGATAAAAACCATTATTATTGGTGGGTTTGTCAAGCAATCAACAGATGCTTCCGTTGGTGCGGTAGCAATAGATCAAATACGGCAACTCAATTTTGACAAGGCATTTCTTGGTATGAATGGTATTGACAAACACTACTTGACAACACCAGATGTTGAAGAGGCAACGATAAAAAGGACTGTTATTGATAACGCAAAAGAAAGTTATGTACTTGTGGATGCATCTAAAATTGGACAATTTTCCTTTGTGAAGGTTGCTGCAATCGAAAAAGCCAACATTATCTGCCAAACATCAGAAAGCAGTTTATTGGATATAATAAAAGAGAAAACGAGGGTTATCGAGGTATGATTTATACAGTTACGCTCAATCCAGCTATTGACTATATTGTTCGTTTAGAGCATGTTGAAACAGGCAGTGTCAATCGTATGGAGAGCGATGATAAGTATGCTGGTGGTAAAGGAATTAATGTTAGTCGTGTCTTAAAGCGTTTAGGGTATTCCAATACAGCAACTGGCTTTCTTGGAGGCTTTACAGGTCAATTTATTGAGGATGGATTGGTAGCCGAAGGGATTGAAACTGATTTTGTTCAAGTAGATCAAGATACAAGGATAAATGTAAAAATCAAGGCTGATCAAGAAACTGAAATCAATGGATTGGGACCAGTCGTGACAGATTTACAGTTGGCAGAATTAGAGATGATTCTTGCAGGTCTTACCAAAGACGACATTGTTGTATTTGCAGGTTCTGCACCGGCAAGCCTTGGTAACGAAGTATATAACCGATTAATTCCAGTGGTGAGGGAAACAGGGGCACAGGTTGTCTGTGACTTTGAAGGTCAAACACTTCTTGACTCACTGTCACACCAACCACTATTGGTCAAGCCAAACAACCATGAACTTGAAGCAATCTTCAATGTCGAATTGAGTGGCATTGCCGACATCGAGACCTATGCTAAGAAAATCTTAGACATGGGGGCTCAGAATGTGATCATTTCTATGGCTGGTGATGGTGCTTTGTTGGTCACTCCAGCAGCTACTTACTTTGCTAAACCAATTAAGGGTACAGTGAAAAACTCTGTCGGAGCTGGAGATTCAATGGTGGCAGGTTTTACAGGTGAATATGTTCGCTCACAAGACCCAATCGAAGCCCTTAAATGGGGAGTTGCTTGCGGTACGGCAACAGCCTTTTCAGATGATCTGGCAAGTATCGAATTTATTAAGGAAACTTATGAAAAAGTTGAGGTAGAAACACTATGAAAATTCAAGACGTTTTGAGAAAAGATGTCATGTTGCTTGATTTGCAAGCGACAAGCAAGGAAGCAGTTATCGATGAAATGATTACTAGCTTAGTTGATAAAGGTTATGTAACGGATTTTGACGTATTCAAAACAGGTATTATGAACCGTGAAGCACAAACGACAACAGGTCTTGGGGACGGTATCGCAATGCCACACGCTAAGAATGCTGCTGTAAAAGAAGCGACTGTTCTCTTTGCAAAATCAAATAAAGGCGTTGACTATGCAAGTCTTGATGGTCAACCTACTGACTTGTTCTTTATGATTGCAGCGCCAGAAGGTGCTAACGATACTCACTTGGCTGCTCTTGCTGAATTATCTAAATACTTGATGAAACCAGGTTTTGCTGACAAACTTCGTAGTGTATCTAGTCCAGAAGATGTCATTGCAGTCTTTGACGAAGCCGAAGCAACAGATAAGGCTGCTGAAGAAGTAGTTGCAGCACCAAGTGGTGACCGTCCATTTATCGTTGCTGTTACTGCATGTACAACAGGTATTGCCCACACATATATGGCGGAAGAAGCTCTTAAGAAGCAAGCAGCAGAAATGGGAGTTGATATCAAAGTTGAAACAAATGGTGCCTCAGGTGTGGGTAACAAATTAACTGCTGAAGATATCAAGAATGCTGCAGGTGTCATCATCGCAGCAGATAAGGCTGTCGATATGCCGCGTTTCAATGGTAAGCCATTGGTATCTCGCCCAGTTGCAGCTGGTATCAAACAGCCAGAAGAATTGATTAACCTTATCTTGGAAGGTAAAGCATCAGCTTATACAGCATCAGAAGGAGTAGCTACTGTGGAATCTTCAGAAAAACTTAGTCTTGGTAAAGCTTTCTATAAGCACTTGATGAGCGGTGTATCTCAAATGTTGCCATTCGTTATCGGTGGTGGCATCCTGATTGCTTTAGCCTTCTTAGTCGATAACTTACTTGGTGTTCCTAATGATAGCTTAAGTAGTCTTGGTTCTTACAATGAATTAGCCTCCATGTTTATGAAGATTGGTGGAGCAGCCTTCGGCTTCATGTTACCACTTCTTGCAGGTTACATTGCTTACTCAATCGCTGAAAAACCAGGTTTGGTTGCAGGTTTTGTAGCTGGTGCTATTGCCAACAGTGGTCTTGCTTTCGGTAAAATTTCTTATGCAGCTGGTGGTGAAGAAACCCTTGCTCTTGCTGGTGTATCATCTGGTTTCTTGGGTGCCCTTGTCGGTGGTTTCCTTGCTGGTGGTGTAGTGCTCGTTCTTCGCAACGCTTTGCGCAACCTTCCAAAATCCCTTCAAGGTTTGAATGCTATCTTACTCTTGCCACTTTTAGGTACAGCAATCACTGGTTTCTTGATGTTCTTCGTTAACATCCCAATGGCAGCTATCAACACAGGTATGAACAACTTCCTATCTGGTCTTGAAGGTAGTTCAGCTGTTCTACTTGGACTTGTTCTTGGTGGAATGATGGCAGTTGACATGGGTGGACCTGTCAATAAAGCAGCGTATGTATTTGGTACTGGTACACTTGCAGCAACTGTCGCAAATGGTGGTTCAGTTGCAATGGCTGCCGTTATGGCTGGTGGTATGGTTCCACCATTGGCAGTATTCGTTGCAACCCTTCTTTTCAAAGACAAATTTACACAAGAAGAGCGTAACTCAGGTTTGACCAACATTGTTATGGGGCTTTCATTCATCACTGAAGGTGCGATTCCGTTTGGTGCTGCTGACCCAGCTCGTGCAATCCCAAGCTTTATCGCAGGTTCTGCCCTTGCAGGTGCCTTGGTTGGTTTGTCAGGCATCCAATTGATGGCTCCACACGGTGGTATCTTCGTAATTGCTCTTACATCTAATCCATTTCTATACCTTGCTTATGTTGCAATCGGTGCAGTAGTTTCAGGTGTCCTTTACGGAGCACTACGTCAACCTAAATAAGAATATAAAAACCTTGTCTGTTGACAAGGTTTTTTTCATTTTCACCACAAACTATGGTATAATAATTCTATTACTGTGTATTGGAGAAAAAAGATGGAAATTATTCGCGAAAAAGAATTTGTTAATCAATATCATTTTGATGCTCGTAATTACGAATGGGAAAAAGAAAATGGAGTCCCAGTGACAAAATTGAACGTTGATTTTCAATTGCTCAAGCATAGTCGTGAGGAAAATAAAACATCTATGATTACAATTCTCCGATTTATGATTGTATTGAATCAACATGTTATTTCTGGAGCGATGAGCCAAGGTGTTCACTTGCAAAACCGTTTCGTTGAAGAACCAACTGAATTTACAAACGAAGATAAGCGTGTCTTGGTTGAACCACTTTTGGATATTTTAAAGAGAATGACATATGATGTAACCGAAATTGCATTTGATGCACCCGGTGTGAATTTGGAGATTTAAATGAAAATAGCAGTTATTACGGACAGCTCGGCTGTTTTAAGCGAAACGATTATTTCTGATGAGCGTGTCTTTGTTCTACCCATTCCTGTTACGATTGATGGGGAGTCTTATATAGAAGGACAGAATTTAACAGCAACAGAATTCTATCAAAAAATGGCTGCTTCAGCAGAATTACCAAAAACGAGTCAGCCAAGTTTGATGAAATTGGAAGAAGTCCTGTCTCAAGTATCGGAACAAGGATTTACTCATGCAATTGGTCTGTTTTTATCATCAGGAATTTCAGGTTTTTATCAAAATATTCAGTATTTGGTTGATGAATTTGAAAATCTAACCATTGCATTCCCAGATTCAAAAATTACTTCTGCACCGCTTGGCATGATGGTAGAGAATGTTCTCAGATGGGCTGATGCAGGTCAGGATTTTGAGACGATTTGTGAAAAACTTAACTGTCAAATCGAACAAACCTCTGCTTTTATTATGGTAGATGATTTAGATCATTTGGTAAAAGGGGGACGCTTGTCGAATGCTGCAGCGATTCTGGGAAATCTTTTGAGTATCAAACCAATTCTTTGTTTTACTTCCGAAGGGAAGATTGAAGTATACGAAAAAGTTCGTACAGAGAAAAAGGCTGTGAAACGACTTCTTGAAATTTTACAGGAAAAAACTGCGGATGGACACTATCAATTAGCTATTATTCATGCAAATGCTCCTGAAAAAGCAGATAATTTCAAGGATTTGTTGGAAGAAGCTGGGGTTACTAGCGAGTTACCAATCGTCACATTTGGTTCTGTAATTGGTACTCATTTAGGCGAAGGTGCCATTGCTTTTGGTATTTCCCCCATTATTGAATAGGAGTTCTTATGACAATTAATGTGATTATTGCTGGTTTTAAAGGGAAAATGGGATCAACAGCCGTAGAAATGGTCAATGGTGACGCAGACCTCTCGTTGGCTGCCTTAGTAGATCCATTTGCAACTGAGACCGAAGTTGATGGTGTTCCTGTTTTCAAAACCAAGGAAGAAGTTGCGGGTGTGGAAGCGGATGTTTGGGTTGACTTTACGACACCAAAATTTGCTTACGAAAATACCCGTTTTGCTTTAGAAAATGGGTTTGCACCTGTCGTTGGGACGACTGGATTTTCTTCGGAAGAAATTGAAGAGTTGACAGCTTTGTCTGCTGAAAAAGGTTTAGGTGGATTGATTGCACCAAACTTTGCAATCGGAGCGATTTTGTTAATGCAATTTGCCGCACAAGCAGCTAAGTATTTCCCTAATCTTGAAATTATTGAACTTCACCATGATAAGAAGAAAGATGCTCCAAGTGGTACAGCTGTAAAAACAGCCGAACTGATTTCTCAAGTACGGCCAACCCTACTTCAAGGTGTTGCAGATGAAGAAGAATTAATTGCTGGAGCTCGTGGCGCAGCATTCGATGGGTTCCGCATTCATTCCGTTCGCTTACCAGGATTGGTCGCTCACCAAGAGGTCATCTTTGGTGCACAAGGTGAGGGTCTGACAATTCGACATGATTCATACGATCGTATTTCTTTTATGAGTGGTGTTAACCTTGGCATTAAAGAGGTTGTTCATCGCTCACAACTCGTTTATGGTTTGGAACACTTATTATGAAATTAACCAATCTGCCTTCTGAGTTTCAGGAGGCTTTGCCGATTTTAGAGAAAATTAAATCAGCTGGATATGAGGCCTATTTTGTAGGAGGGTCTGTTCGTGACGCGATTCTTGGAAGGCCTATTCATGATGTCGATATTGCCACATCCAGTTATCCGCAAGAGACCAAGCAAATTTTTCCACGCACATTTGACGTTGGCATTGAACATGGAACAGTCTTGGTTTTGGAAGGACAAAAAGAGTATGAAATTACCACCTTCCGGACAGAAGAGGACTATGTTGACTTCCGTCGACCGAGTCAGGTTTCTTTTGTGCGCTCCCTGGAAGAAGATTTGAAACGCCGTGATTTCACTGTGAATGCGTTCGCTCTTGATGAGGAGTCAACAATCATTGACCTATTTCAAGGGCTTTCTGACCTAGAAAATCATACACTTCGGGCTGTTGGTATTCCGTCTGAACGTTTTAATGAGGATGCCTTACGAATCATGCGGGGCTTTCGTTTCGCAGCAACACTGAACTTTAAAATTGAGGAAAAGACTTTTAAAGCAATGGTAGATACTGCACCGCTCTTGGAAAAAATATCTGTAGAACGGAGTTTTATCGAATTTGATAAGCTCCTGGTCGCTGATTATTGGCGAAATGGCTTGCGTGCGATGATAGATTCTAAGGCTTATCAGTTCTTGCCTGATTTGGCAGGAAAAGGTGAACAGTTAGAGACCATGTTAACTCGTTTAGATGAGGCTTTCCGATTTTCAACTTCTGAACAAGCTTGGGCCATGCTTTTTGTTTGCTTGGAAATTGAAAATATCAAATCTTTCCTGAAAAAATGGAAGACCAGTAATGATTTTCAACGGACGGTTATTCAATTAGTAGAAATATACCACATGCGGCATGCAGGAACTGTCACAAAACAAATTTGTTTCAAGTATGGCAAAGAATTACTCTATTTGGTTGAGGAATTGCGTCAAGCTCAAGGTTTCTCTACAGATTTCAAAGCAATAGAAAGAGTTGACCAATCTTTAACAATACATGATAGACACGAAATTGTTGTTAATGGTGGTCATCTCATGCAAGCATTTGGTCTTAAACCAGGGCCAGTTCTAGGTGAGTTATTAAAAGAAATTGAATTCCAAATCGTTGAGGGGAACTTAGCTAATTCATCTGCAGAAATTATGACATTTGTGAAAGGAATCTTAGATAATGAGTGATTTTATCGTTGAACATCTTACCAAGTCAGTAGGAGATAAGACGGTCTTTTCTGACCTTTCTTTCATTATTCACCAAGGAGATCGCATTGGGATAATCGGGGTCAATGGAACTGGAAAAACAACTCTCTTGGATGTCTTATCAGGTCGAATTGGATTTGATGGGGATATATCTCCATTTCGTACAAAAAATACATATAAAATTTCATATTTGACTCAGGAGCCTGTTTTTGATGAGAGTAAAACAGTTTTAGATACGGTTTTATCTTCGGATTTACGCGAAATGCAGTTGATTCGTGAGTACGAGATGCTCATGTCGAATTATGATGAAGCAAGTCAATCAAAGTTAGAAATTGTAATGACTGAAATGGATGCATTAAATGCTTGGGAAATCGAAAGTCAGGTCAAAACGGTTCTTTCAAAGTTAGGCCTTACTGAGTTAAATAAGACTGTTTCTGAACTCTCAGGTGGTTTGCGTAGACGTGTTCAATTGGCCCAAGTCCTTCTTGGTCATGCAGACCTTTTATTACTCGATGAACCTACCAACCACTTAGATATTGATACGATTGAGTGGTTAACAACGTTTTTAAAAAATACCAAAAAGTCTGTCCTCTTTATTACCCATGATCGCTATTTCTTGGACAATGTTGCAACACGGATTTTTGAGCTAGACCGTGCAAATTTAACTGAATATCAGGGAAATTACCAAGATTATGTGCGCTTAAAAGCTGAACAGGATGAGCGTGACGCAGCTCTTCGCCATAAGAAAGAGCAATTGTACAAGCAGGAACTGGCATGGATGCGAAGACAGCCACAAGCGCGTGCAACAAAGCAACAAGCTCGTATCAATCGTTTTCATGACCTAAAGGGTGATTTAGCTCAGTCAATAGATGACAGTGAGTTGGAATTAAATTTTGAAACTTCACGTATTGGTAAAAAAGTCATCAACTTTGATCATGTCAGCTTTTCGTATCCAGATAAGCCCATTTTATCAGACTTTAATTTACTCATTCAAAATAAGGATCGCATTGGGATTGTCGGAGACAATGGTAAAGGAAAATCCACCCTTTTGAATCTGATTGCTGGTGAGTTACAAGCAGATAGCGGAAAAGTGGACATTGGGGAAACCATCCGAATCGGCTATTTCTCGCAAACTATCAAAGGATTAGATGAAAGCAAACGTGTTATCAATTTTTTGCAAGAAGTGGCTGAAGAAGCTAAGACAAGTTCTGGCATGGTCTCAATTGCGGAGCTCCTAGAACAATTTCTCTTTCCGCGGAATATGCATGGCACTCTGATCGAAAAGTTGTCAGGCGGGGAGAAGAAGCGGCTTTATTTACTCAAAATTCTTTTGCAACGACCAAATGTACTTCTCTTAGATGAACCAACAAATGATTTGGATATTGCAACCTTGACAGTACTCGAACATTTCTTACAAGGTTTTTCTGGTCCAGTGATTACCGTTAGCCATGATCGGTATTTCCTAGATAAGGTAGCCAATAAAATTTTGGCATTCGAAGATAGCGGTATCGAAACCTTCTTTGGCAACTACACAGACTATCTGGATGAGAAGGCCTTTCTGGCTTCCAGCTCTGCTATTTCGCTTGAAATGCCAAAGGAAAAAACAGAAAAGGTCAAGACAAGCAAGAAGCGGATGTCCTATTTTGAAAAGCAGGAATGGGCAAGTATTGAAGATGAAATCACTAGTTTAGAAGATCGAATCCAGGTGATTGAATCGGAAATGCTCACTTGCGGAAGTGATTTTACAAAATTGTCCGACTTACAAAAGGAGTTGGATGAGAAAAATGATTCTCTATTGGAAAAATATGAGCGTTATGAATACTTAAGTGAATTGGAGGGCTAGATGAAAATTCTTGTCATTTCCTATATGGTCATTTATCTGCTAGTTACCTTGGTTGCAGCCTTATTTAGTTATTTTAAAACAAGAAAGATGAATGGGCTCAGACTTGTTTTGACAGTCTTGTCTATGGTATTACTAGCCATAACCCTTTATTTTTATGCTCAATCCTATCATGATTTGCAAATGCTCGGATTTGCATTAGGATTTACCTTTAACTCGACCTTATTTTTGTATAATGGTACCAAAGAAGGCAGTCAATTTGCGACTGTGATGCTATTTTCCGTGGGTCGATTTATTTTGCATATTCAATTCATTATCTTGCTCTATCTTTTTCGATAGAGCTTCTTATTTTTAGAATATTTTAGCACAGTTCTTTGGAATAAAAGCTATTGAATAGGAATGATAATCCTGAACAAAGGATTATTTTATCCATGAAAAGGCTTTACGCAAATGTTTGCATTGTGGTATAATTGTAAAAAACAGATTTTAGGAGTATCTTATGTCTAAAAAAATCATCGGAATTGACCTTGGGGGAACTTCTGTTAAATTGGCGATTTTGACTACCGAAGGTGAAATTCAAGAAAAATGGTCTATCAAAACAAATATTTTAGATGAGGGAAGCCACATTGTTCCTGATATCATTGACAGCATCAAACATCGTTTTGAAACACATGGTTTAACGAAAGAAGATTTTCTTGGTGTTGGTATGGGGTCTCCAGGTGTCGTTGATAGTGAAGCTGGTACTGTTATCGGTGCCTACAACCTCAATTGGAAAACCTTGCAATTGGTTAAAGATCAGTTTGAATCTGCCCTCGGCTTACCTTTTTACATTGATAATGATGCCAACGTAGCGGCTCTTGGTGAACAATGGGTTGGTGCAGGAAATAACAATCCGAATGTTGTCTTCATGACTCTTGGTACAGGTGTCGGTGGCGGTGTCATCGCTGCTGGAAACTTGATTCGTGGAGTCAAAGGTGCTGGTGGTGAATTGGGGCATATCACAGTTGACTTTGATGCACCATTTGCATGTACTTGTGGTAAAAAAGGTTGTTTGGAAACTGTTGCTTCAGCAACAGGTATTGTGAATTTGACACGCCGTTATGCTGAAGAATACGCAGGTGATGCCAAACTGAAACAATTGATTGACGACGGAGAAGAAGTTACTGCAAAAGATGTGTTCGACTTAGCTAAAGAAGGTGACGATTTGGCACTAATTGTATACCGTCATTTTTCAAATTACCTTGGTGTTGCTTGTGCAAATATTGCAGCAGTTTTAAATCCAGCCTACATTGTTCTTGGTGGTGGTGTTTCAGCTGCAGGTGAATTCCTATTAGATGGTGTTCGTAATGTATTTGCCGAAAATAGCTTCCCACAAATTAAGGAAAGTACACAAATCGTATTGGCAACACGTGGCAATGATGCAGGTGTATTAGGCGCAGCATCACTTGTATTAAAATAATTGTTAGAAGCAGGGGAAACTCTGCTTTTTCAATTCCGCTGTGACAATTTCCTTATATACATATATTGAAAAATGTAGTGTTTTAGCGTACAATGAAAGCGTAAAGAGAAAGGAGCGTCACCTATGAAACAGGTAAACATGTCTAAAATAATCAACTATCTGACCATTCTTGGTTTATTGATTTTGTTATCTGCCTTTTTCCTTGATAACTGGATTCGAGACTGGTTTTTCCCGTCTAGCTGGGGAAACGTAGCAACCATGTTGATTCTCCCTCTGCTGGGTACTCTAATTCTTATACTATCTATCTACTATAAAAAATTGTGGACTGGTTTAATCAGTATCTTTTTAATTATCTCATTTCCTTTGATATTTGGCCTTGGCTACTTTATATTTGGCCCCTAGAAGGAGTTTCTTATGAGTGTGACACTATTAAAAAGGTTAAATTTAGTCTTGTACAGCGTTGCAACATTTCTCATTGTCATGCTATTTTTACCAATAGGTCAATGGTTTGATATTGTAAATGTGAATTTTAAACTAACATTTTTCATCATTCCCTTTTTCGGTCTAGCCAGTTTACCAACGGCTATTTACACTAAGAATATTCGCCAGATATTATTGAGTACCGTCTTGGTTGTTTTGTATTTTATATTGTTCAGCTTAATAACTGCCCTTTCTGGTCTATTTCAGCTCAATCTCTACCCCTTGCTGTATAAATGAGGACTCCAGTTCAAAACTGGAGTTTTTTGTTAGAATTTGCTATACTAAAACTATGACAAAAGCAGATAGTATTTTTAAAGAAAACATTCGTAAGATTATGGAAGAGGGCGTTTTTTCAGAAAATGCTCGCCCCCGTTACAAGGATGGAAATGTTGCTAATTCCAAGTACATTACAGGTGCCTTTGCGGAGTATGACTTGGCCAAGGGCGAGTTCCCTATTACTACATTAAGACCTATCCCAATCAAGTCAGCCATTAAAGAAATTCTCTGGATTTACCAAGACCAAACCAATGACTTGTCTGTTTTACAAGAAAAGTACGGTGTCCAGTATTGGAATGACTGGGAAGTGGCTGGAACCGGCACGATTGGCGAACGCTATGGTGCTATTGTTAAGAAGCATGACATCATTTCCAAGATTCTCAAACAATTGGAAGAAAATCCTTGGAATCGCCGCAATGTCATTTCGTTATGGGACTATGAGGCTTTTGACCAATCTGCAGGTCTCTTGCCATGTGCCTTTCAGACCATGTTTGACGTTCGACGAGTGGATGGGGATATTTATCTGGACGCAACTCTTACTCAACGCTCAAATGATATGTTGGTTGCCCACCATATCAATGCGATGCAGTATGTAGCCCTCCAGATGATGATTGCTAAACATTTTGGCTGGAAGGTTGGGAAGTTTTTCTATTTCATCAACAATCTTCACATCTATGACAATCAGTTTGAACAAGCTGAAGAATTGCTACGTCGGACTCCTTCAGAAGTTGAGCCTCGTTTAGTGCTCAACGTCCCAGACGGAACAAACTTTTTTGATATTAAAGCAGAAGATTTTGAGTTGTTGGACTACAATCCAGTTAAACCGCAGTTAAAGTTTGATCTTGCTATTTAAGTTGTAGGCTGTTTTCCAACAGCCCTTATTTCCAACCTCCAACACTTTCCCAAAGTGTTGGAGCAATTAAAATTCGATTTAGCAATTTAACTGGATTAGCAGTGAAGAGCTTCGTTCTTTTACCTCGCTACTTTAAATTTAAGCTCGGGCTAAAACAGTCTATACTCAGACTGTTTCACTCCCCAAGTATTCTTTGAGTACTGCTATATTTTTAGAGCTATAAAAATTTGCACTAGACCTACTTGGTAAGTGCATTTTTTGTGAATTTTTGATAGAATGATAGGACGGAAAGTGAGAGAAAATGACGAAAAAGATTGTTGCTATTTGGGCTCAAGATGAAAATGGATTGATTGGAAAAGGTGATAAACTACCTTGGTCCTTACCCGCTGACTTAGCTCATTTTAAAGAAACGACAACTGGTCACACAATGGTGATGGGACGTATTACCTTTGATGGTATGGGCAAGCGTGCACTTCCAAATCGTCACACAATCGTTTTGACAACGGACCAATCATATGTAGTAGAAAATGATCGGGTTACAGTTGTTCATAGTGTGGAGGAAGTGTTGGCTTTGTATGCACATCAAGAGCAGACTTTATTTGTAGTTGGTGGGAGTCAGATTTTTATGGCATTTGCGGCATATATTGATCAATTGATTGTGACAGATATTCATGGTCAATTTGATGGAGATACTTTCTTTCCGAAAGATTTTCCGATGGAACAATTTTGCCTGAAGAAGAAGACACTCCGATTAAAAGATGAGGCAAATCCATTTGATTTTACTATAAAAACCTACGAAAGAAGAGAAAGTTAGGCATGGAGAGAAGTTTATTCGGTTTATTTACAGCGTTTCTCTGCGGAATATGCGTTCTTTGTGCTGTTCAAGCCTTTAGAAAGAAACGTTTTGGTCTGGCCATTTTATTTTTACTGAATGCGTTTACCAATTTGGTTAACAGTATTCATGCAATTTATGGCTTTTTATTCAGATAAGAGATATGAAAGAGGAAACACATGGCTGTTAAGCATACACAAGAGCTTATCTATTGCTCATTTTGTGGTAAAAATCAAGAAGAAGTTAAAAAAATTATTGCAGGAAATAATGTTTTCATTTGTAATGAGTGTGTTGAGTTAGCTCAAGAAATCATTCGTGAAGAATTGGCTGAAGAAGTACTGACAGATTTGGCAGACACACCAAAGCCACAAGAATTACTCAATATTTTAAACAATTATGTCATTGGACAAGATCGTGCTAAACGTGCATTGGCAGTGGCTGTTTATAATCACTACAAACGTATTAATTTCCAAGATAGTCGCGATGAAAACGATGTTGATTTGCAAAAATCTAACATCTTGATGATTGGTCCAACTGGATCCGGTAAAACATTCTTAGCACAAACCTTAGCTAAGAGTTTGAATGTACCTTTCGCGATTGCAGATGCAACTGCGCTGACTGAGGCTGGTTATGTGGGTGAAGATGTTGAAAACATTTTACTTAAATTATTGCAGGCTGCAGATTTTAACATTGACCGTGCTGAAAGAGGTATCATCTATGTGGATGAAATTGATAAAATTGCCAAAAAAGGTGAAAATGTGTCCATTACCCGTGACGTCTCGGGTGAAGGTGTCCAACAAGCTCTCTTAAAAATTATTGAAGGAACCGTAGCTAGTGTACCTCCACAAGGTGGACGAAAACACCCTAATCAAGAAATGATTCACGTCGATACGAAAAACATTCTTTTCATCGTTGGCGGTGCGTTTGATGGTATCGAGGAAATTGTTAAGCAACGATTAGGAGAGAAAATCATTGGTTTTGGTCAAAACAATCGTGCTATTGATGAAAAAGAATCATACATGCAACATATCATTGCTGATGATATTCAAAAATTTGGTATTATTCCTGAATTGATTGGACGATTACCTGTTTTTGCAGCCTTAGATCAATTAACGACAGAGGATTTGATTCGTATTTTGACTGAGCCGAAGAATGCTTTGGTAAAACAGTACCAAACTCTTTTATCCTACGATAATGTGGAGTTAGAATTTGACCAGGATGCCTTGGAGGAAATTGCCAAAAAGGCTATTGAACGGAAAACAGGTGCACGGGGACTTCGTTCGATTATTGAAGAAACCATGATGGATGTGATGTTTGAAGTTCCTAGTCAAGAGAATGTAAAACGTGTTCGTGTTACAAAAGATGCAGTAGATGGTAAGGAAAAACCTTTGCTAGAAACTGCTTAAATAAGTACAATAAGGGGTGATAGGTTTTGACTTTCTCCCCTTATTTATGAAAGGTACAAAATGGAAATCAATACACATAATGCTGAGATTCTGCTTAGTGCGGTTTCGAAAGCCCAATATCCAGAAGACGATCTTCCGGAAATCGCCCTTGCTGGCCGATCAAACGTTGGGAAGTCTTCCTTTATTAATACCCTCTTAGGTAGAAAAAATCTTGCTCGTACATCAGGAAAGCCTGGAAAAACTCAACAACTTAATTTTTATAACATAGATGATAAAATTCGTTTTGTGGATGTTCCAGGTTATGGTTATGCAAAAGTTTCAAAAACAGAGCGTGCCAAGTGGGGCAAAATGATTGAAGAATATTTGACAACAAGAGAGAATTTACGGGTTGTTGTTAGCCTAGTGGATATGCGCCATGAGCCTTCAGCTGATGACGTTCAGATGTATGATTTCTTGAAATATTATGACATCCCTGTTATTATTGTGGCAACGAAGGCTGATAAAATACCGCGTGGCAAGTGGAACAAACACGAATCAATAATCAAGAAAAAGTTGGACTTTGATAAGAAGGATCAATTTGTCGTGTTTTCTTCTGAAACTCGTCATGGCTATGATCAGGCTTGGGATGCAATCTTGAAAAATATCTAATTTATAGACAGGAGAAAAGCCATGGAACGTACATTCTTCATTATCAAACCGGATGCGCTTGAGCGAGGATTGGCAGGACAAATTCTTTCACGTATTGAACGTAGAGGATTCAAGATTCGTGATTTGAAGATGCTGACTGCAACAGAGGCATTAATTGCGCAACATTATGATCATTTGACTGACAAACCTTTCTTTCCGCAATTGGTTCAATATATGACTAGTGGTCCTGTCATTGCTGGGATTTTGGAAGGTCCAGAAGTTATCAAATCATGGAGAGATATGATGGGTGCAACTAATCCGGTCAATGCACTTCCAGGAACTATTCGTGGGGATTTTGCAACGGCACCAGTTGGTGGAATGGTAGAGAATGTCGTACATGGATCAGATTGCTCAGAAGCAGCTGAACGAGAAATTTCTTTATGGTTAGGACAATAGCAGAGTAGGCACCTATATTTCTAGGTGTTTTTCTTATGGAAAGTTCTAGCCAAATCTGATATAATGAAGAGTATTATACCCTTGTAAAGGATGAAACATGAATTTAGAAGAATTAAAAGAACGACAGGAGAAAATCCGTAATTTCTCCATTATTGCCCACATTGACCATGGGAAATCAACCTTGGCTGACCGCATACTCGAAAAGACAGAAACAGTTTCTAGTCGTGAAATGCAGGCTCAATTGTTAGATAGCATGGATTTGGAGCGTGAACGCGGCATAACCATTAAGCTAAATGCTATCGAGCTTAACTATACTGCCAAAGATGGAGAAACCTATATCTTCCATTTGATAGACACTCCAGGACACGTGGATTTTACCTATGAAGTTTCTCGTTCGCTTGCTGCCTGTGAAGGAGCAATTCTGGTAGTTGATGCAGCCCAAGGTATTGAAGCACAAACACTTGCAAATGTTTATTTGGCTCTGGATAATGATCTTGAAATCTTGCCAGTCATTAATAAGATTGATCTACCAGCTGCAGATCCTGAGCGTGTTCGTCAAGAAATTGAAGATGTCATTGGTTTGGACGCTTCGGAAGCGGTTCCCGCTTCAGCTAAATCAGGAATTGGTATTGAAGAGATTCTTGAACAAATCGTTGAGAAAGTTCCCGCTCCAACAGGTGATGTTGAAGCTCCATTGCAGGCTTTAATTTTTGACTCTGTCTATGATCCCTATCGTGGGGTCATCCTCCAAGTCCGTATTGTCAATGGGGTTGTGAAGCCTGGTGATACCATCCAGATGATGAGCAATGGCAAGACCTTCGATGTTACGGAAGTTGGAATTTTTACACCAAAAGCTATTGGCCGTGATTTTCTAGCAGTTGGAGATGTTGGTTATATCGCAGCTTCTATCAAGACCGTGGCAGATACCCGTGTCGGTGATACGGTGACCTTAGCGGAAAATCCTGCTAGCGAACCACTAGCAGGCTACAAGCAGATGAATCCAATGGTATTCGCTGGGATCTATCCAATTGACTCCAACAAGTACAATGACCTCCGTGAAGCCTTGGAAAAGCTCCAGCTCAACGATGCCAGTTTGCAGTTCGAACCTGAAACATCGCAGGCCCTCGGCTTTGGTTTCCGTTGTGGCTTCTTAGGTCTCTTGCACATGGATGTTATTCAAGAACGGATAGAGCGTGAATTTAACATTGACCTCATCATGACTGCACCGTCGGTGGTTTACCATGTCAACATGACGGATGGTGATATGATTGATGTAGCCAACCCATCCGAATTCCCAGACCCAACCAAGATCGCCACTATCGAAGAGCCTTACGTTAAGGCACAAATCATGGTTCCACAGGAATACGTCGGTGCGGTGATGGAATTGGCCCAACGCAAACGTGGTGACTTTGTGACCATGGATTATATAGATGATAACCGTGTCAATGTTATCTACCAAATTCCACTTGCGGAGATTGTCTTTGATTTCTTTGATAAACTCAAGTCATCTACTCGTGGATATGCTAGCTTTGACTATGAAATTTCTGAGTACCGTTCATCTAAGTTAGTGAAAATGGATATTCTCTTGAACGGCGACAAGGTAGATGCCCTCAGCTTTATCGTCCACAAGGAATTTGCTTACGAACGTGGGAAAATCATCGTGGACAAACTCAAGAAAATCATTCCGCGTCAACAGTTTGAAGTGCCAATCCAAGCTGCTATCGGTCAAAAAATCGTTGCCCGTAGCGACATCAAGGCTCTTCGGAAGAACGTTTTGGCCAAGTGTTATGGTGGTGACGTTTCCCGTAAACGCAAACTCCTAGAAAAACAAAAAGCTGGTAAAAAACGGATGAAGGCCATCGGATCTGTCGAAGTACCTCAAGAAGCCTTCCTCAGCGTTCTCAGCATGGATGAAGACGATAAGAAATAAGCTGGATACAAACATTTTGATATGCTCCCCTTATAGTGGACAGTGAAAAATAAAATTTTTTCACTAGAAACTATTAGGGGAGATTTAATATGTCCAAAAGAAGTCTAAAGTCTGTTTCTGAGAAACTAGAAATAATTCTAATTCACTTGAAAGTAGGGGAATCAATTAGTTGGTTAGCTAGGAACCATGGTATCTCAAAGGAAACACTATTAAATTGGGTTCGGAAGTACAAAGAAGCTGGTGCCGAGAGGCTAGAGGAGAGTAGTTGCTGGACGAAGTGTAGTAAGGAGCTATAAGAACAAGCTCCTCCCAATTATTGAAAAATTATTAAGTAAGATATTGCTAAATCTTTGGCAACAAAGTAGCAAGTTTATGTCATTCGATTTGACAATCAAGTAATGGATAATCGTGCAGAAGCAGGGGACTACCTGCGAAAACTCATTACCTATAACCGCTCAGAGACCAAGGAAGTCAGAGCACTTGCCAGCTTTAGAGGATTTGACTTAAAAATGACTACACGAGGTCCTAGTGAGCCCTTACCAGAGACGGTTTCTTTGATGATTGTAGGTGATAACCAATATACAGTCGCTCTTGATTTGAAATCAGACGTGGGAACGAATCAACGGATCAGTAATGCCATTGACCATATTATAGATGACCAAGAAAAGACAGAAGGGCTGGTAAAGTATTAAAAAAGATAAGCTACAAGTAGGAAAAGTAGAAGTAGAGAAAATTTTTCCAAGGAAGATGACTATCAGCTTGTAAAGGCTAAGTATGATGTTTTGGCTCTCTTGGTTGAAAAAGAAGTAGAGATTGAGGAGATAGATGCAGCTTTGGAACAATTTAATCGAAATACCCATCATCTGCCAAAGAACCAAGATATATTACTTGATTTAAAAGTAACGGAGTGAATAGTGGTCAGAAAAAACAAGCATAAGTAATTGATTGTTTTTGAGCTCCTTTTCATTGTTTGGTCTGTGTTTTAGCCAAATAAACACCAACTAAAGTAATTAAAATCGCAATAATTGATTGTGTATTTAATCTTTCTTGAAATATAATCCATGCGTAGACTGCGGCTACAACAGGTTGAGATAATGTAATCAGTGATGACAGACTTGCATTTACCTTTCCAAGACAATAAGCCAGTAACCCTTGACCTAGAATTTGTGAAATTAGTGCAAGCGCCAAAAGTGGCCAGAGATCAGAGAAGTTATGTGGAAAATAGAATCCTTCAGTAAATATAATTACAATTCCAAGGACAAGCAAGCTTCCGAAAGCACTAATGAACATAATAACATTGCTTTTAATATTATCTCTTAGTTTATACACTGTAAGCATGAACATTGCATAGAACACAGAGGTGCTGAGACTTAGGATATCACCTAATAATCTATCTGAAGTTAGGGTCAGTTTATTTCCCATTAAAATTATGACACCAAAAAAAGTGATTATACTTCCTAGAAAAAAACGTTTAGTCATTTTTTCTTTAAAGGAAAAGTAGCTGAAAGGAATTACTGTAAAAGGAGTTAAGTTAGCAAGTAAATTTGCATTTGCGACACTTGTATATGAGAAAGAAATATTCCATAGTGCTAGGTCTCCTGCTAAAAATGCTCCAGCTAATACAATAGTTAAAATATTTTTTTTACTTAATTGTACATCTTCTTTTTTAATAAAGGGGAGTAACATAGGAATAGAAAAAAGTACACGGTAAAAACCAGTATTTATTGGTGGTAGGGAACTTAATTTAACAAATATACCTCCTGTTGCTAGAAAACATATAGCAACAAAGATTAGAAATATATGGATGTTTGAATTTGAACGGTTAGACTTCATGATATTTTTCTCCTTGTATCTATTGAACATGTATAATCATTTCATTAATGATTCGATTATTTTTAAGAAAATGTAGTTTAAGAGGTGACAGAAAACCATTTTTTTCAACAGTTATGCTATTACCATTTAGAATGGATGACTTAAAAGTGTTATTTTTTGATAAATATTGAATTTCGCTTAACATATTTTTATTCAAATCATTAAAATAGATAATAAGATTATTATCTATGACTTGATATCCTGTATAGATAATGTGTTTTAGGATTTGAAGGATTTTCAAATTGGTTTAAACAAATCCAATCGGGATTATCTTTTAACAATTCTTTAGCTTTCTGAATATGACAATCATTGCCTAATCTATGATCAGCAAGAACAACTTTGGCACCATATTTTTTTAAAACTTCAATTTTTTCAGCACTAAAGTGATCTGGGGTTGTTAAAACTAATTGATAACCTTTTAATGAACTGGCCACAGCTAGTCCAATGCCTGTATTGCCCCCAGTTGGCTCTATCAGAGTGTCTCCAGATTTCAAAACACCGGATGTTTCTGCATCTTCTATCATTTGCAATGCAACACGAGATTTTATACTACCACCTGGATTGAATTCTTCCATTTTCAAATAAACCTGAGCAAAATTATCACCAAATGGATTTTTTAACTTTACCAAAGGTGTATTTCCCATATCTTTAAGAATAGACATTGTTATTTAACCTCCTTTTTTAAAATTTTAATAGATAAGTGGTATAATAAAAAGTACCAGTAATAGAAAATTTTTAGGTGCCACTTTGGAGGGAGGAGTTATGATAAACCTTAAAAAAGGCAAGGAGCATCGTCCATTATATGAGCAAATTTATAGTCAGATAAAGTTAGATATTATAAATGGTTACCTATCGCCAAATGAAAGAATCTTAGGAACAAGAACATTAGCTAAAATGCTAGATGTCAGTAGGAATACTGTTGATAGAGCCTATCTTCAATTAACGCTTGAAGGATATATTGAAAGTAGAAAAAATGCGGGATTTTATGTTTTAAGACTTCCGAAGGTGCTATGTTCTAGCAGAGAGAAAAATCCATTTGATGAAAACTACATGGATGAGGAAATATTGAGACAAGAGAATATTGTTTATGACTTGACTAACAGTAGCCATACAAGTAATCTTTTTCCAAAAAAAGTATGGAAGAAGCACTATATAACTGCACTTGAACAACTTGAATTAGCAGAAAGATTGTCAAGTTTACAACCTTTTCAAGGTGATGTAGTCCTCAGAAAAGAAATTTGTCGTTATTTAGAGCGAATAAGAGGTGTTGTTTGTCACCCTAGACAGGTTATTATCACAAGTGGCTTACAACAATCTTTAGATTATTTATGTCAGTTTTTAGGTAAAAATAAAAATGTACTGATGGAGGAGCCAAGTTATCCAAAAGCAAGAGAGATTTTTATAAAGAATTCTTGTAATATTAGTACGGGAAAGGTCGACGTAAAAGGATTAGACATAAGTAAACTTTCTAATGCAGTTAATATTGATATGATTTATACGACTCCATCGCATCAATTTCCATTGGGGATGATTATGCCAATTTCTAGACGTCAAAAGCTGTTAGAATTTGCTGAACAGAACGATTCGTTTGTTATTGAAGATGATTATGATAGTGAATTACGTTATTATGAGAAACCTGTTCCGGCATTAAAATCAATAGATTATCCTGATCGAGTTATTTATCTAGGGACCTTCTCAAAAATTTTATCGCCATCTTTTAGAATGAGTTATATTGTTCTACCTAAACAATTTACTGAAGGCTTTTTAGAACGATTTAGGTTACACAACAGTACTGTGAATCTTATTAATCAGATTGCACTAGCTAATGTATTGAGTAGTGGCGATTATGATCGATTGGTTAGAAAAATGAGCCATATTTTTAAAAAAAGATATGAGGCGTTTCAAAATGGGTTTGATACTTTTCAAGTGCCTATCAGGGTTTCCCATAATGTAAGTGGACAATATTTTTTGGTCAGTTTTCCAACGAAAATCAATCAGTATGAAATGATAAAACGTGCACTTGATGAGGGTGTTAAAGTATATGATACGATGCAGTTTTGGCAAGAAGAAGCAGAGTGTCCTCATGAACATTTATTTTTGGGATTTAGTAAAATTGAGTTGGAAGATATACCTGATTGTATGGAGAGATTGAAAAAAGCTTGGGATATATAACATTTGATAAAGGCTGACAAATAATTTTGAACGCGGTAAAATGAAGTCAAGAAACCAGAAAAGGAGAATCAGCTCCGGCCCAAATAGTAGAAGAAATGCGTTATCAACAAGAAGAATGGTTGGCACAAAGCTTTACGAGTCCAGAGGATAGAGCCAACTACCAAACCTTAAAGGAACAATATGAAGATGAGAACCTTGATTATAGTTTTTCAAAGCGTGAAATCACTGGACACCTGGAACTCATCATCACAAGTCGTGAGGTTGATTTTCCAAGCTTAGATGAGGTGACGAAGGCAGAATACCTTTATTTGGTTGCTCAACTAGATGAACTTGAGCAGGAACAAGCCAACTATTACCGTATGCAGCTATCCTAGAAAGAGGTGAAAATGTTGGAGCAAATTTTATAAAGGCTTTTAATTATCGTCGTAATAGGACTGATGTTGCTTGTCCTTTAACAGATTGTGAAAGATTCAGGTGCTTTGTTTCTTGTCGGAATCATCAGTGGCTTAATCTTTATTGAAATCTATGGATTTTACTCCTTTTTCACAGAACGATACCAATATATTGAAGATTTAAAAGCTAATCGAGTTTGGAGTTTTACCACTTTCTATACAATCTTAAACATATTAATTGTATTTTATTTAGTACCCAAAGTCGTGAGAAATTGTATTACACGAGATAAATATTAGGCTACCTTAGTGAGGTAGCCCGAACTGAAGATGAAGCTCTTAGAATTATGTTTCTTTTGACACTTTAAGACGGAGTGCTACGATTTGAAGAAGTATAAGACCTTTGTGGAGCTAGTATCAGACATTGATAACTACATCTACTTTTACAATCATCAACGCTTTCAAGAGCGCAATAACGGCCTTGCCCCTCTTGAAATGAGGAACAAGGCCGTTGCCTAATCTTTTATTATTTCATTGTCCACTTGACAGGGAGCAATTCATTTTGTTGCAAGAGTGTTTTCTCTTATTTACGTTTCATTTCACCTTGTGGGTAGTAAGTCCCTTCTGGCATATCATTGATGAAAACATGAATGGCTTCTTTTGGTGCGTTGGTATTACGAGATACAACCTCAGTTACTTCACGTGCAAGAGCAATCTTTTGTTCTTCTGTGCGTCCTTCAAACAAATCAATACGTACAAATGGCATAAAAAACTCCTTAATTTCTTTCATTATAAAGCTAGTATACCATAGAATTGAGGTTATTTATTCAATAAAGTAATTAAAAAGAGTTTAATAATATTATTTTGCTTCTGAATGATTTTTTTTAATAAATAAAAAGTTTGTTTCACACTGTTTCATTAATAGGAAGTACTTTTTTTCTATTTCCCATAAACTCCAATTTATGATAGAATGAAAGGAGTGAAATTTTAAGATTGGAAAGAGAAAAGTGGCTCAATTATATTATAAATATGGGACAATGAACTCAGGTAAGACTATTGAAATTCTCAAGGTTGCCCACAACTATGAAGAACAAGGAAAACCTGTTGTTATCATGACATCTGCGCTTGATACCCGTGATGCCTTTGGTGTTGTATCCAGTCGAATTGGCATGCGACGTGAAGCAGTAGCTATTGACGATGAGATGGATATTTTTGCTTTTATCGAAAAAATGGAACCCCGACCTTATTGTGTTCTGATTGATGAAGCTCAATTTCTTCGACGTCATCATGTATATGCTCTTGCGCGTGTTGTAGATGAATTGGATGTACCTGTTATGGCTTTCGGTCTTAAAAATGATTTCCGAAATGAATTGTTTGAAGGTTCCCAACATTTGCTTTTATTGGCTGATAAATTAGATGAAATCAAAACAATCTGCCAATATTGTTCTAAAAAAGCGACAATGGTTTTGAGAACGCAGGATGGAAAACCTACTTATGAAGGAGAACAAATCCAAATTGGTGGCAATGAAACCTACATTCCTGTCTGTCGCAAACATTATTTTTCACCAGAAATAAAATAATCATTTAGTTAATGGACTGAATATACCCAAAAGAAATTTTAGCGTGGTTTCATTCCAAACATTTTTTAGAAAAAAATGAATACGGCTACGAACTGTGCCTGTTCTAGCTGAATTCTGTTAAAATACGAACAGAACTGAATACGCCTACGACTCTGTAGAAATAGATTATTCTTCCTAGAAACCGACGTTTCTACATCAGAATTCCTAATTTCCTTTGAGTCGGTTATCAGCGTTAATATCTTAACGGAATTGAACACGCCCTACAAGCTGTGTCAAAAAGATAATTTCTCCAAGTGTTTATAACACTTGGTCAAAATTCCTATTTTGACTGTGCTTGCTTAACGGGCTTTGTATCTTAATGGAAATGAACACGCCCTACAAGTTAACTAGAAGTGTCTTCTTTCCAAATTTTTAGAAAGGAACTGAATACGGGCTACGAACGGTGCCTGTTTCATGACCTACATATTACAGAAAGGAAATGAACACGCCCTACAAGCTGTGTCAAAAAGATAATTTCTCCAAGTGTTTGTAACACTTGGTCGAAATTCCTATTTTGACTGTGCTTGCTTAACGGGCTTTGTATCTTAATCTTATGAACATCTACGATCAATTACAGGCGGTGGAGGACCGCTATGAGGAACTTGGTGAATTGTTGTCTGACCCTGATGTAGTCAGCGATACCAAGCGTTTTATGGAGTTGTCTAAGGAAGAAGCTGCGACTCGTGATACAGTAACAGCCTACCGCGAATATAAGACTGTACTTCAAAACATTGTCGATGCAGAAGAGATGATTAAAGAATCTTCTGGTGATGCAGACCTGGAGGAAATGGCTAAGGAAGAACTCAAACAAGCTAAGGCTGATAAAGAGGCTTACGAAGAAAAGCTCAAAATCCTTCTTTTACCAAAAGACCCTAACGATGACAAAAATATCATCTTGGAAATCCGTGGTGCCGCAGGTGGTGATGAAGCTGCCCTCTTTGCTGGTGACCTTTTGACCATGTATCAAAAATATGCAGAAGGTCAAGGCTGGCGTTTTGAAGTCATGGAGGCTTCTTATAATGGTGTCGGCGGTATCAAGGAAGTGGTTGCCATGGTCTCTGGTCAATCCGTTTATTCAAAACTCAAGTATGAATCAGGAGCTCACCGTGTTCAACGTGTCCCTGTGACAGAAAGCCAAGGTCGTGTCCACACCTCAACAGCAACTGTCCTCATCATGCCAGAAGTTGAAGAAGTGGAATATGACATCGATCCCAAAGATCTTCGTGTCGATATTTACCATGCATCTGGTGCTGGTGGACAGAACGTCAACAAGGTTGCAACTGCCGTGCGTATCGTTCACTTGCCAACCAACATCAAGGTAGAAATGCAGGAAGAACGGACCCAGCAGAAAAACCGTGAAAAGGCCATGAAAATTATCCGTGCCCGTGTTGCGGATCACTTTGCACAGATTGCCCAAGATGAGCAGGATGCTGAGCGTAAATCAACTATCGGTACAGGTGACCGTTCAGAGCGTATCCGTACTTATAACTTCCCACAAAACCGTGTGACCGACCATCGTATCGGCTTGACCTTGCAAAAGCTCGATACCATCTTGTCAGGTAAGATGGACGAAGTCGTAGATGCTCTTGTACTTTACGATCAGACGCAAAAACTAGAAGAGCTTAACAAATAATGAATTACGCTCAATTATTTGCAGCATATGAAGAACAATTAGTCGCAATCGGTGAAGAGGCAGAATCCCTGTCCTTCACCTTTCGTGGCTTAAAGGGATTGAACTTTACGGAATTTCTCCTCCTGCTCCGTCAGGAAGTCACACCGACTGACAAAGAAGAGATTGATGCGATTTTTCAGCAACTTTCCCAGCACCGACCCGCCCAGTACATTATCGGCAAGGCTGATTTTCATGGCTTGGAGTTTGCGGTGGATGAGCGAGTCTTGATTCCAAGACCTGAAACGGAAGAATTAGTTGATTTGATTTTGCAGGAAAATAGCGGAGCAGATTTGCGTATTTTAGACATCGGTACAGGAAGCGGTGCCATAGCTATTTCCCTTGCAAAAGCTAGACCTGACTGGGAAGTGGTAGCAGTGGATATTTCAGAGGACGCCTTAGCAGTGGCTCAGGAAAATGCAAGAACCAACCAAGTCTCTGTTCACTTTCTAGAATCGGATGTCTTGCAAGCTGTGACAGGGCAATTTGACATCATTGTTTCCAATCCGCCCTACATCTCACCAGATGACACAGACGAAGTTGGACTCAATGTATTGACTTCTGAGCCACATCTGGCCTTATTTGCGGAAGAAAATGGTATGGCTATCTATAGACAAATTGCGGAGCAAGCAGGTGCATTTTTGAAGAAAAATGGAAAACTCTACTTTGAAATTGGCTATAAACAAGGGCAAGACCTAACCGACTTACTTGCTCTGCATTTCCCCAAAAAGCGAATTCGAGTCCTCAAAGACCAATTTGGACTGGATAGAAAGGTCGTAGCGGATGACAATGGATAAACTCCGAACAATCCTTGAAAATGGTGGAGCTGTGGTTTTGCCGACCGAGACGGTCTACGGACTCTTTGCCCAAGCCTTAAATGAAGAGGCGGTCAATCGTGTCTATCAGTTGAAACAGCGCCCTAGGGACAAGGCAATGAACTTAAATGTCTCAAATCTGAACGATATTCATTTTTTCAGTCAAAATACTCCCTTTTTTCTGGAAAAACTGTATAATAGGTTTATGCCAGGACCGCTAACGATTATCCTGAAAGCGAATCACAATGTTCCTTTTTGGGTTAATTCTGGACTGGATACTGTTGGATTCCGTGTACCTAATCACGTAAAAACCTTACAATTGATTTCTGAGACTGGCCCGCTTATTGGACCGTCCGCCAATATTTCAGGAAATGAAAGTGGCAAGAAGTTTTCGGACATCCAGGCACAATTTTCAGTTGATTTGTCTGGCGTTGAGGACGACCAAGCCTTGACAGGCATTGATTCAACGATTTTAGACCTTTCTGGACAGAAAGCGCGGATTTTGCGTCAAGGTGCAATAAGTCGTGAGCTCATTCAAAAAGAAATACCTGAAATTGAATTCGAGGATTGAAGAATGATTCGAGTAGATGAATGGGTCCATTCACATATTTAAACCATCATTTATCTCTAAGAAATTCAAATATAAGTTTTTTGCTAATACTAGGGATGCCTATCTGACAAGTCGCATAACCATTACATCAAGCACTAATAAAGGAGTAACGCATATGATTTTTGATAAAGTTGACTTTAAAGACTTCGATAAAGAGGTTTGGGATGCTATTCAAGCTGAAGAAAAACGCCAACAAAATAATATCGAATTGATCGCGTCTGAAAACGTTGTTTCTAAAGCTGTTATGGCAGCTCAAGGTTCTATTTTGACCAATAAGTATGCTGAAGGCTATCCAGGCCGTCGTTACTATGGCGGTACGGAATGCGTTGACGTAGTTGAAAGTTTAGCTATTGAACGTGCTAAAGAAATATTCGGTGCAAAATTTGCGAACGTTCAGCCACACTCAGGAAGCCAGGCCAATTGTGCTGCCTACATGGCCTTGATTGAGCCAGGAGACACTGTTATGGGGATGGACTTAGCAGCAGGTGGTCACTTGACTCACGGTGCATCCGTTAGCTTCTCAGGACAAACTTACAACTTTGTCGCTTACAATGTCGACGAAGAAACTGGCTTGCTTGATTACGATGCGATTTTAGAGCAAGCAAAAGAAGTACAACCAAAATTGATTGTAGCAGGTGCTTCAGCCTATGCCCGTACAATTGACTTTGCTAAATTCCGTGAGATTGCTGATGCAGTTGGTGCAAAATTGATGGTGGATATGGCACATATTGCTGGACTAGTAGCTGCTGGCCTCCATCCAAACCCAGTTCCGCATGCTCATATCACTACTACAACAACGCATAAAACGCTTCGTGGCCCACGTGGTGGTTTGATTTTGACCAATGATGAAGAGCTCATCAAGAAAATCAACTCAGCCATTTTCCCTGGAATTCAAGGTGGTCCACTAGAACATGTCATCGCTGCCAAAGCTGTGTCTTTCAAAGAAGTTTTGGATCCAGCTTTCAAAGACTATGCTCAAAAAGTGATTGAAAACAGCAAGGCCATGGCTGAGGTCTTCCTTGCAAACCCTAACTTTAAAGTCATCACAGGAGGAACAGACAACCATCTCTTCCTAGTTGACGTGACCAAAGTCGTTGAAAACGGTAAGGTAGCTCAGCATCTCCTAGATGAAGTAAATATAACACTTAATAAAAATTCAATTCCTTATGAAAAACTCTCACCATTCAAAACAAGCGGTATCCGTATTGGCTCTGCGGCCATTACTGCTCGCGGTTTTGGAGTAGAGGAAGCTCGCAAGGTTGCACAACTAACTATCAAAGCACTTGAAAATGCAGAAAATGAAAAAGCTCTTGAGGAAGTCCGTCAAGAAGTGCGTGCTTTGACAGATCAATTCCCACTTTACGAAGGTTTATAATGGATATATTTGTAAAAAAAGCCATCATACATCAATTTAGTCCTGATGATACAGAGCTGGTCCTTGCCGACCAGCTTTTGACTGTTAGTCCCAAAATAGAAGAATATTTGCGCAAAAAAATTGAACGTGTTTTTTCTGATGAGGCTAAAACAGGTCAATTCAATTCTGAGAATCCCTTTCTAGATCATCTAAAGGGTGATTTGTTGTCGAATTCAGTAAAGATTGCTAATCTCTGGAAAGAAGAATTTTCAATTTCTGAGAATTTAAAAACCAATGACCTCATTTTCATCGAGTTTGAGCGAAATGGTGTTGAACATTTTGCCTTTTTGAGAATCTCACTGCGTGAAAATCTCGCCCACGTTGGTTTGGAAAGTGGAAGTCCTTTAAAAATCACCCAGAATAATTTACCTGGAGCAGGTTCAGCACCTGATGAAGCTTTGATTGTCAATCTTCAAACGTGGAAGTATCATTTGATTGAGAAAAGAATCAAACACAATGGAGCCTTCCTCAATTATTTCTCAGATAATCTTCTGCAAGTTACACCAGCTATTTCTGCAAAAAAATCAATCAAAGCAGTAGAGCAAACTGCACAGAAAATTGCTGACAATTTCCATCAAGGCGATTTTCAATTTCAATCGAAAGTCAAGTCAGCTATTTTCAACAATTTGGAAGAAGATAATGAGCTTTCACCTGAAAAATTAGCTGATCAGTTATTCGATAACAACCTGACCGCACGTTTAAATTTCGTCGATCAACTGAAAGAGGTCATACCTGATAAGATTTCATTTGATGAGATTGATAGTAGTCGTCAACTCAAGAAATTTGAAAACCAAAAGCTTTCTTTATCAAATGGCATTGAATTGATTGTACCTAACGCAATCTATGAGGATGCTGAATCTGTTGAATTTATTCAAAATGATAACGGAACCTATTCGATTCTCATCAAAAATATTGAAGATATAAAGAGTAAGTAAATGAAAAAACTGAGACGCATTCTAGTGTTGCTTTTATTGATTTTTCTTGGCTATAAAGGTTACCAGACCTATCACGCTGTCAAGCAAGTAATGGCCTATCAATCAATGGTACAAGAAGTACTAGCTGAAAATGATACACCTGCCAATGAAGAATTGGTTTTGGCCATGATTTATACAGAAACTAAAGGATTAGAAGCTGATGTCATGCAATCTAGTGAGTCCGCAACTGGTTATACGAATACTATTACAGATAGTAAAGAAAGTATTCGCCAAGGTGTAATCTATCTTACTGAAAATTTGCGACTGGCGGAAGAAAAAGGGGTAGAAGTTTGGACAGCAGTTCAAGCCTATAATTTTGGGCCGGCCTATATTGACTATATCGCAGAACATGGTGGAGAACATACGCTCTCTTTAGCGAAAGAATACTCCAGAACAGTAGTAGCACCAAGCTTAGGGAATACTACAGAAGAAACGTATACCTATTTTCATCCTTTGGCTTTGCTGAATGGTGGTAAGTTATATGTAAATGGTGGAAATATCTACTATGCTAGACAGGTTCAGTTCAATATGCGACTCATGCAATTCTTTAATTTTTTCTGATGATATACAAAAACTCGTTGACGTTCAATGAGCTTTTTGTTTGTCAAAAAATGTTATCGGTAACAAAATTTTCCCTAAAGTAGCATAAATTGACAGAAAAACCTTATACAGAGCGGTTTTTCATGATTTTTTAGCTGTTTGAAATTAACCAACAAATATGATATTATCATTTTGCAACCGTTTGCATTTAGCAAAATGATTTAATTTTGAAAGAAAGGAGAGTACTTATTCCTCTACAGTTGATTGCTGGTTTCGAGGTCATCAACTGTAGATATATTTTTCAAGGAAATGCAAACGTTTTCTTATTATTTTTTAGGAGGTTTATATGGCTTATCAAAGTCAGAGTAAGAGAAAACTATCCAAATTGGTAAAAAAAGGGGTTAGTATTTCCCTGATTTTATCCATGTTTGCTGGAATTGAACAGGCATTCGCAATCACTTCAGTAAATGGTGAAACAATCGTTGCCAGCTCCAACCAGCAGGTTTCAATGAAAGATGGGACTATTTTGCATGCTTGGTGTTGGTCGTTTAATGCTATCAAAGAAAATATGGCAGCCATTAAAGAAGCAGGCTATACAAGTGTTCAAACATCCCCAATTAATGCTGTAGTTGTTGGGAATGGAGGAGATAAGAAATTTACAGAGCAATGGTATTATCATTATCAACCAACCGCCTATACGATTGGTAACTATCAGCTTGGTACTGAAGCTGAATTTATCGAGATGAATCGTGTCGCAGAGCAGTATGGCATTAAAATCATAGTTGATGCAGTACTGAATCATACTACTTCTGATTATAAAAAGGTCTCTTCAGAAATTACATCCATTACAAAATGGAATCGTGGAAATAATGAAATTGAAAACTGGAAGAGTCGTTGGGAAGTAACTCAAAAGTCTCTGCTTGGGCTCTGGGAATGGAATACACAAAATCCAGAAGTACAACAGTATTTGTTGAAATTCTTAAAAAATGCAGTTGCTGATGGGGCTGATGGTTTCCGTTATGATGCTGCAAAACATATCGAATTACCAGGAGAATATCCAAACGAATTTGGTAGTAATTTCTGGAATGTTATATTAAATAATGGTACTGAGTTCCAATATGGTGAAGTGTTACAAGACAATATTTCACGCGATGCAGATTATGCGAACTTGATGAGCATTACTGCATCCCAATATGGACACTCTATCCGAGACATGCTCCGCAATCGAAATGTCCATGCTGGAAATCTTGGCAACTACCAAGCAGGAGTAGATCCATCTAAACTCGTACTTTGGGTCGAATCTCACGATACATATGCAAACGGAAAAACGGATAGTGAATCCGAATCAGCTTGGATGAGCGATGAAGATTTGAAACTAGGCTGGGCAATGATTACTGCACGCGCCAAAGGTACACCTCTATTCTTCTCACGTCCAGTTGGTGGCGGTAATGGTGTCCGTTTCCCTGAACAATCTAAAATGGGTGATGCGGGTAGCAATCTTTATAAAGACCCTACGATTGTAGCAGTAAACAAATTCCATAATGCCATGGTTGGTCAATCAGAATATATTCGGAACCCGAATGGTGATACAACCGTTGCCATGATTGAACGAGGCACTCAAGGCGCAGTAATTGCAAACCTTTCCGACAGTGAGAAAAGCTTAAATACTGAGACAAAATTGGCGAATGGAACCTATAAAGACCAAATTTCTGGTAAAACCTACACTGTTTCGAACGGACGATTAAGTGGTTCCATTGCGAGACGATCAGTATTAGTATTAACAAATGGTGAAAGTTTTGATAATCTAGCATCCTTGTCAGTTCAAGGATATCAAGAAGGCAGCCATACTTTCTTGACAGATACATTAAATCTTACATTACAAACTTCTAATACGAGTGAGGCTACCTATTCTGTCAATAATGGCGCTCCAATTAAATTTGAAAATGGAAAAGTCATTACAATCGGAAGTCAAGTGCAATTTGGTGAAACAGTAACGGTTACATTATCGGCTAAAAACTCTAAAGGTCAGACAGTTCAATCCGTTTATCGCTTTACAAAAGAGGATCCGAATGCCAATACAACCATCTATTTTGACAATCCTGAAAATTGGAATCAAGTATATGCCTATATGTATAGCGGTACAGATACCGTTCTCCTGAACAAATGGCCTGGAACTGCTATGAGTAAAGATAGTGCAACGGGCTATTACACTATTACTGTTCCAAATTCATTTATCAGCAAAGGTGCTAAGGTATTGTTCACTAACAATCAAGGTGCTCAGTATCCTCAGAATGTGGGATTTGAAGTAAATTCAAATGGTCTATATTCTCGTGATGGCTTTGTAAAAGTTGTCGAGAAACAAATTACAGTACCTGCAGTGCTTGGATTAAAAGGTCAAACAACAACTGAGATTACTATTACAGATGCTATTGAGTTGATTTTACAAGCTAGTCACGTAACGGATGCGACCTATCAGATGAATGATGGTGATGCAGTTTCCTTTAATGATGGGGACAAATTGACACTAGGACAAGATCTGAAAAATGGTGAATCGTTGAGATTGACGCTATCAGCAAAAGATTCAGCTGGTGAATTAGTGACGAAAGTATATTCTATCACGAAGAAAGTAGAAGAACCAGCCACCCAAACAACTATTCGCTTTGAAAATCCAGATAAATGGACAGATGTCTTTGTTTATATGTATAATGCCAAAGGTGAAAAATTGTTAGGCGCATGGCCAGGAACTAAGATGGAAAAAGATGGTACAGGTCTTTTCGCCGTCACTCTTCCAACATCATACGAGACTGATGGCGTAAAAGTACTCTTTTCTAACAACAAAGGAGCGCAGTATCCACAATCCATTGGTTTTGAATTTAAATCAGGCGGAACATATTCTAAAGATGGTTTAGTTGCCGAACAACCTTCTAGCGAGTTCAAAGAAGAAAGTGAAGAGCTTCCAATCCCATTTGAAACACAGTATGTAGACAATCCTGAACTTGAAAAAGGACAGAAAGTAACTCGCCTTGAAGGTCAAGACGGAGTGAAGACAATAACTTACCGTTCAGAGTACATTGGTAGTCAACTTGTCTCTAAGACAAAGATCAGTGAAACTGTTAGCAAAGAACCGGTTACACAAGTGGTTGAAGTCGGTACAAAAGTCCCAAACATTGAGCAACAAATTGCCAACCGTGTTTACTTCAACAACTCACAAGGTTGGTCTAAGGTCTACGCCTATGTTTATGATAATAAAGGTGTACCACTCGTTGGAAATTGGCCAGGTAAAGAAATGAGTCAAGATGAGTACGGATATTATATTGAGCTTGGTGAAGAATTTGCAGGTGGTAAAGTAATTTTCAATAATCCTGATACGAAAGTTCAATTCCCAGCACAAAATAAACCTGGCTATGATTTGGAACTTGGACAAGTCTATGAAATAGACGGTAGCCATAGAGCCGTTTTACCAGAACCAGTTGCCGAAGGCTTTACTCGTATTACCTTCGAAAATCCTGGTGGATGGAGTGCTGCAAATGTCTATGCCTATTATGGTAATCCAATTCAAATGCCTTTGGGAGCTTGGCCTGGTCAAGCTATGCTGAAAGATAGCAAAGGACATTTCTATATCGATTTACCAGAAGAATATGCAAATTCTAATGTAAAAATATTATTTAATAAACCAAATTCTACTATTCAATTCCCAGTCTCAGTTGGTTTTGATTTTAAAGTAGATGGCCATTATACCAAAGATGGTCTAAAATAAGTGTGTTTCCTTCCTAAAAAATAAGGTCCCCTGTCGATAGGGGATCTTATTTTGTGCTCTGTGTTTTTCCATTCTATTCAAAAAAGTAGTATAATATAGAAATAGGAGAAAGAATGATGAAACGAAATGTATTGATTACAGGTGCAAGTAGCGGAATCGGTAAAGCAATTGCTTACGCCTTTGCAGAAAATGGTGATAATCTCGTTATTACGGGTCGTAGATTTGACAAACTAGAAGAAATTAAAAAAGATATTGAAAAGCAATACCAAGTTCACGTATCCATTTATTCATTTGATATTACGAATATGGAGCAAACAATCATAAATTGTCAAAAAATCATAGAAGAAGTTGGACAAATTCATATTTTGGTAAACAATGCTGGCCTGGCTTTGGGGTTAGACAAATTTCAAGATTATGATTTGACAGATATGATGACGATGATTGATACCAACATTAAAGGCCTTTTAACCGTCACTCGACAATTATTGCCACAGATGGTTAGCTACAATGAAGGCCATATTATCAATATTGGATCAACGGCCGGTATTTACGCTTATGCAGGAGCTGCTGTCTACGCTGCAACCAAATCTGCTGTTAAGGTGCTTTCGGACGGTATTCGTATTGATACGATTGAAAAAAATATCAAGGTAACTACCTTACAACCAGGTATTGTTGAGACTGATTTTAGTCAAGTTCGTTTTCATGGAGATAAGGAGAGAGCAGCGACAGTTTATCAAGGGATTGATGCTTTGCAAGCTAGCGATATTGCACAATGTACTCTTTTCGTTGCAAATCAACCTGCACACGTTCAGATTTCTGATATGACTATTATGGCAACCAAACAGGCAACTGGATTTACTATTCATAGAGAATAGGAGAACGGCATGTCAAAGAGAATTTTATGTATTATTCTGGGTATGATTACAGTTTTTCTACTTCCAGCTTGTTATGCCAGTAAGACGTCTACGACATCGTCAAACACTGCTTCATCAACAAGTCAATCCTCAAGCACGAGTACCTCATCTACCAGTCAGAAAGGCATTCTTCCAATTTTAATGGATATAGATGCTTTGATGCAGGGAAATTACGACAGTATTCTTGGTACTTGGCAGAATGCCCAAGGAGATTCCTTGATATTTAATAGCAAGGGCTTGGTCACAGAGGATCGTGCTTTGCTTGGACGCGGAAAAATTATGGATGGGGTATTTGAAACAGGCTATGTAGATGCAAAAATTGGAGATGTAACATTACTGATGGTTCCGGGAGGAACTCAATTGAGTGCAACCTACCAAACAACTGGTACAGATACATCTGACTCCACACGTGATAGAATGATAGTGATTAGCCCGGCTTCCGCAGATTCAATGGAAGTCTATTATCGTCTATCTCAATCAGCTGATAGTGGTATTGACCCTCTAAAAAACACTGAAACAGGTGTTCAGCTGGAAAGTGGTCCTAAAACAATTGAATACGCAAACGCTATTTTAGGTGAGAATAATTGGCAGGTCATTGAAGGAAATTATACTCGTACAGAATCTATCCCTTATAACACTATAGAAGGGGATGACGACAGTCTATATACTATTTATCAAAACGGTGTAATTGTCAATGCTGACTATCAAATTGTCTACCAACCATAAGATTTTTAGGGAGATTACCAATGTCATTTGCTTCATTTGGACCAACCCGCAATGTTCAAGATTTTCATTTAGCTGCATTTGCATATTATGACGGATTGGATGTCATCGATCAACTAAAACCAGGAACGCCAGTAGAACTAGTAGGAGAGCCCTCTAATCCACATGATTCAGAAGCGGTAGCTATCTTTTATCAAGGAACAAAATTAGGCTACATCCCTTCTGATAAGAATTCTCTAATTAGCCGATTGATTTACTTTGGACATGGAGAAATTCTTGAGGCTCGTATTCAAATGTCTAACACAGAGAACCATCCAGATCGCCAATTTCGCGTAGTTGTGAAATTAAAAGACAATCGTCGGAAATAAGAGGTGTCCATCGATACCTTATCTCAAACGGAGCTGCGCTTTTTGTTTTTGAATTTCAATGATACTTATAAAGGCTGCAAACTCGTCGTCTAGACGTTGTTGGTAAGCCTTATTTTTTATTGTTAGCTGGTCTAGAAAAACTGGATATGAGCCTTTCTTGTATAATTCACCTTGGAAGAAGTAGCGGTCTGACAGTTTATCAACAGAAACAAGTGAGGAACGCCAGCGACTTTTTCGAGAGTGGGAGGGTTTCCAGGATATTTTTAGTTGTTTTTCGTAAAAATACCATCCCATGATATAAATCTTAGTCACTTGTTTTCGTTTTATGTCTTGATAGAGGCAGGGAACAGCATAAACATTTCCATGTCTTGTTTTCAAAAAGGGATGAAAATCTTTTATTTTTTCATATTCTTTTCTAGGAATGACTTTTAATTGATTGTCTTTAATAGCAGATTTCTCATCAACAGTGTAGGAGTAACGGTAGGGATCATAAACTGTTGCTTGTTCACGTGCTCGATATTGCTCTGCTATTGACTTAAAAATAGGTAATTGTCCGTGGCTTTCCATCAAATGTGAGAGACTGACTCCTCGTTGATTAGTATTTTTCCTTACTTCAATGACTTGACAGGTAGACCATGCAGAAACAGGAATTGCTCCCAAACCGATTAACAGATGATCATTCTGAAAATGACTAGCAAATCTAGCTTCCTGAGTCTTTCCGGTCTCACTTTCTAAGTCGACAAAAACAAGTTCTTTATCCTGTTTAAAAACAAGTATATAATTGTCTGTGGTTTGCTCAAGTCTCTTCACAGGAACCAAATAAAAATGATGAAAATTTGGTAATCCTAATAGTTTTCCAAGCGTTAATGTTTTCATACAATTAGTATAACAAAAATGAATTTTCAAATCTACCAAAAAGTTTAATACGTTAAACCTAGGTGTGGTGTTCAAGATTCTACCAGTATTTTGGGATGTTAGATTTCCGTTACTTGGGAAGTGTGAGGCTGGTTTCAATTGTTGTTTAGTCGGATGAAATGCTTTCAGACCTGGACTTTGGTACAGGTAGCTAGAGCAACCTTGAGGCTTTTCTAGGTTAGAAATATGACTTGCGAAACAAGTCACTCTCGTAGAGTATTAATTCAGATGACTATGTTTTTCCATAATAAAACCCTTACTAGGCCGAGGGTCCAAATAAGGGTGTAAGAGGTATTTGATTAAACTATTTTTTCTTTTGTTTCGTTAGGTTCAATCCAAAGGGAACCAAATTTTCTTCTTTGCGAAGAAATCGTTTGATATTTTCTTTATGACGGATAATCACAAAGAGTCCGAGAAAGACAATAATCAGTGTAAATAACCAATCATATTCAATAAATAGGAAGTCAAACGCTGGAAACACTAAGACTCCCAAAATGGCTAAGCCGGCTGAAAAGACACTGGAGAAAGAGACCATAGACGTCAAATAAAGGGATACTGCGAAAATGATTACTAGATAAAGGCAAAATGCAGGTGCAACTCCCAAAAGCATTCCTGCAGACGTAGCAACAGCCTTCCCACCCTTAAATTGAGCAAAAATTGGGAAGGTATGTCCTAGAACAGCTAGAAGACCGAAAACGATTGGTGAAATGTCTTGCACATGGAAGAGAATAGGTAAAAGGGCTGCTAAGGTTCCTTTTAAGAAATCAACAATAAATACAACTGTCCCTGCTTTTGGTCCCAGAATCCGAAATGTATTAGTTGTTCCCGTATTGCCAGATCCATGGTCACGAATATTGATATTAAAAAACGCTTGACCAATCCAAAGACCAGAAGGTATTGAGCCTAATAAGTAGGCAGTAATGAATAGTAATACAATCTTTAACATAGTTTCATTATAGCATATTTTTTATCAAGAATTTTGAATTGGACACTAATTATCTTGTTGCACCGGAAAAGAACAGAAATATTTTGCAAAAATACAAAAAAACTTGTAATATAGAAAAGATGATAAGTATGGAGGTCAAATTTGGCTAAGAAAGAGATTGATATTAATAATTATAACGATGATGCCATTCAGGTCTTGGAAGGGTTAGATGCTGTTCGTAAACGTCCCGGCATGTATATCGGATCAACAGACGGCAACGGTCTACACCATATGGTTTGGGAGATTGTCGATAATGCGGTAGATGAAGCATTGTCTGGATTCGGGAATAGAATTGAAGTAACGATTCATAAAGATGGGAGTTTATCCGTAACAGACTGTGGTCGCGGTATGCCAGTTGGTATGCATGCTACAGGCAAGCCAACAGTTGAAGTCATCTTCACCGTTCTCCATGCAGGTGGTAAGTTTGGCCAAGGTGGGTATAAAACGTCAGGTGGTCTGCATGGGGTTGGTTCTTCGGTGGTTAATGCCCTATCTAGTTGGTTAGAAGTGGAAATTACCCGTGATGGTGCAGTTTATAAACAACGCTTTGAGCAGGGAGGTAAGCCTGTTACTACCTTGAAAAAAATTGGTAGTGCACCAAAATCAAAAACAGGTACCAAAGTTACCTTTATGCCTGACGATACCATTTTCTCAACAATTGATTTTAAATTTAATACCATTGCAGAGCGGTTGAAGGAATCTGCCTTCTTGCTCAAGCAAGTGACGATGACCTTGAAAGATGAGCGAACTGGTGAACAAGAAGAGTATCACTACGAAAATGGTGTTCAGGATTTTGTATCTTATTTAAATGAAGACAAGGAAACTCTGACACCAGTCCTCTATTTTGAAGGTGAAGAATCTGGTTTTCAAGTACAAGTAGCCATGCAGTACAATGATGGCTATTCAGATAACATACTCTCATTTGTAAACAATGTTCGTACCAAGGATGGTGGTACTCATGAGACAGGATTGAAACTTGCTATTACCAAGGCTATGAACGACTATGCCCGCAAGACCAACTTGCTCAAGGAAAAGGACAAGAACTTGGAAGGCTCTGACTACCGTGAAGGCTTGTCAGCTGTCTTGTCAGTTCTCGTTCCGGAAGAACATCTTCAATTTGAAGGTCAAACTAAAGATAAACTTGGAAGCCCACTTGCCCGTCCGATTGTAGATGGAATCGTTTCAGAGAAATTAACGTTCTTCCTTTTGGAAAATGGGGAATTAGCTTCAAATCTAGTTCGTAAAGCCATTAAGGCGCGTGACGCGCGTGAAGCGGCACGTAAAGCCCGAGACGAATCCCGAAACGGTAAGAAAAACAAGAAGGATAAGGGGCTTCTGTCAGGTAAGCTAACTCCAGCCCAGTCTAAAAATCCAGCCAAAAACGAACTCTATCTGGTCGAGGGAGATTCAGCCGGAGGCTCTGCCAAACAAGGCCGTGACCGCAAGTTCCAAGCCATTTTACCTTTGCGCGGTAAGGTTATCAACACAGCCAAGGCAAAAATGGCGGACATCCTCAAAAACGAAGAAATCAACACCATGATTTATACAATTGGTGCAGGTGTTGGATCAGACTTTACGCTGGAAGATGTCAACTATGACAAGATTATTATCATGACCGATGCGGATACAGATGGTGCCCATATTCAGACGCTATTGTTAACATTCTTTTATCGCTATATGAGACCCTTAGTAGAAGCAGGGCGAGTTTATATTGCATTGCCTCCTTTATATAAGATGTCTAAAGGAAAAGGGAAGACAGAAAAGATTGCCTACGCTTGGTCTGATGGAGAGCTAGAAGATCTCCGCAAGGATTTTGGCAAAGGCTCAACCCTCCAACGCTATAAAGGTCTTGGTGAAATGAATGCTGATCAGCTCTGGGAAACGACCATGAACCCTGAGACTAGAACCCTGATTCGTGTGACGATTGAAGATTTGGCGCGTGCGGAACGCCGTGTATCTGTCCTTATGGGGGACAAGGTCGAGCCACGCCGTAAGTGGATAGAGGATAATGTAACATTTACTTTGGAAGAAGCAACTGTATTTACCAAATAATCTATGGATGTTGAGATGCCATATGGTTTTAGAAAATAAATTGGGGATTGAAAATTCGGCTGAATTAGCCCGTCTTCAAGAACAAATCAGTAAGAAAAAAGCAGCTCAACTGTTCGAAACAGGTCAGTTATTCAAAATAGATGTTGGGACATTTGCAGGTTTGGTACACATTCATCAGGCTTTATTTAATGATATTTACGACTTTGCAGGGAAAATTCGTGATGTCAACATTGCCAAAGATAATTTTCAATTCGCTCCACGAATCTTTCTGGATCAGTCTTTGGCCTATATTGACAAGCTACCTCATGAAACCTTTGACGAAATCGTTGAAAAATATGCGGATATGAACATTGCACATCCATTCTGAGAAGGAAATGGACGCAGTATGCGTATCTGGTTGGATTGTATGCTAAGGGATAGTTTGGGCAAGGTGGTTGATTGGAATAGTATTGATAAAGATGAATGTTTCAATGCGATGATTAGAAGTCATGTATCAACAGGTGAACTCAAATACCTCTTGCTACATTCTTTGACTGATGATCTTGGTCAAGCTACTTATTTCGAAGGCACCGGCCATTCTTATTACTATGAGGGTTATAACCTTTATCGTACTGAGGATTTGTAAAATGTAACGATAAATAAAGTGAGGTGACTTATGCCATTACGAGTAACAATAAAAAAACAATTAACTGACCGTTTGCAGCAATGGTCCATGATACACAAGCCTTTTAAGAATAAAAAAGAACTGGAAGAAAAATTTGATCAGGCTTTAGAAAGTTGGAAGTCATCTAAAACAAAACAACGAGCAGAGAATTTACTCTCGGATGAGGGAAAATTAGAACATTTCTTACAAAACACTGAACGAAAATTGGCTCGTTTACCTTTTAGTGGGGACAAATTTGCAGCAATTCCAGGTTTCATTTCTTTATTACGTAGTTTTATAAAGCGTGAATATACTGCAATTCCAAAAAGTACCTTACTAGCGATTACTGGAGCCTTGATTTATTTCTTTAGTCCGCTAGATGTCCTTCCGGATTTTCTATTTGGACCTGGACTCTTAGATGATGCTTTTGTCTTAAATGCTTGTTTGAAACTAGTTAAGTCAGATGTTGATGATTTTAGAAACTGGCAAGCAAGTCAACGGAAGGCAGAAGAGTAGCTATGCTAAAGTTTTTAAGAAAAAAGCCAACTATCGAGCAACTTAAGAAAGTTCCGTATGCTTCTCAGCATACAGAGGTTCTACGTTCAATTTGGCGAGCAGATGTGCCTAAATACGGGATTTCTTCTACTTTACAAGGTGAATTACTTCGACAATTAGAAAAACTTCGCTGGGAAGCTCAAGCAAATGGCAATGTCAATTGGTGTGAAGAGCACTCAAACTACTGTCGATTCATAAAGGAGACTCTCTATAAAGGAAAAGTCCTTTCTTCTCAACAGAAGCAAGAGTTAGTTTTAATAATGGATTATCTAAAATCGTGTGGTGAATATGCTCAAGCTTATCAAGAAAATTTGATTGATGATGAGGAACTAGAAATTGAGAAATTAGCATATGTTGATGATAATCTTTATGATAGAGTAGGGGATATGATTGCTTTCTTTTATCAGAGAACTTAGGTAAAGAACTAATGTTTAGCTAAGGATATAGCAATAGAAATTGCTATATAAGGTCTCTTCCGTTCTCACTACTTAAGGCGATTATCAAAAAAAATAAAAAAGAAAGAAAATTTAACTACTCACCAAGAAACAAAGAAAGGAATGTTCAGCTAGTCTGTCTAACTGAACACGGGACTGAATCGTCCCTTTGTATCTTAATTTATGTCTAACATTCAAAATATGTCCCTTGAGGACATCATGGGAGAGCGCTTTGGTCGCTACTCCAAATACATTATTCAGGAGCGGGCTCTGCCGGACATTCGTGACGGTCTAAAGCCCGTGCAACGTCGGATTCTTTATTCCATGAATAAGGACGGCAACACGTTTGACAAGGGCTACCGCAAGTCTGCCAAGTCTGTCGGGAATATCATGGGGAATTTCCACCCGCACGGTGATTCCTCTATTTATGATGCCATGGTCCGCATGAGTCAGGACTGGAAAAACCGCGAGATTTTGGTGGAGATGCACGGTAACAACGGTTCTATGGACGGCGATCCGCCTGCGGCCATGCGTTACACCGAGGCTCGTCTGTCGGAAATGGCAGGTTATTTGCTGGCTGACATCGAGAAAAAGACAGTACCATTTGCCTGGAACTTTGACGATACGGAAAAAGAACCCACTGTGCTACCAGCTGCCTTCCCTAATCTCTTGGTTAATGGAGCGACAGGAATTTCAGCAGGATACGCGACTGACATCCCGCCGCATAATCTGGCGGAGGTCATCGATGCCGTTGTTTACATGATTGATCATCCGACTGCTAAGTTAGAAAAGCTAATGGAGTTCTTGCCTGGACCTGACTTCCCAACAGGTGCCATTATCCAAGGGGCTGACGAAATCAAGAAAGCCTATGAAACTGGAAAGGGCCGTGTCGCAGTCCGTAGCCGTTGTGACATTGAACAACTGAAGGGTGGAAAGAAACAGATCATTGTGACGGAGATTCCGTACGAAGTAAATAAGGCTGTTCTGGTTAAAAAGATTGATGATGTCCGTGTCAACAACAAGGTGCCTGGTATTGCTGAGGTGCGTGATGAATCAGACCGTACAGGTCTGCGGATTGCCATTGAGCTGAAAAAAGACAGCGACGAGCAAACCATTCTCAACTACCTTTACAAGTACACCGATTTACAAATCAATTACAACTTCAATATGGTGGCGATTGATAATTTCACACCGCGTCAGGTCGGCTTACAGAAGATTCTGTCTAGCTATATTGCCCACCGTCGTGAGATTATCATTGCTCGTTCTAAGTTCGACAAGGAAAAGGCAGAGAAACGTCTTCACATCGTTGAGGGTTTAATCCGTGTCATTTCCATCTTAGATGAAGTCATTGCTCTTATCCGTGCATCTGAAAACAAGGCTGATGCCAAGGAAAATCTGAAAATCAGCTATGATTTCAGCGAGGAACAGGCAGAGGCAATTGTAACCTTGCAACTTTACCGCTTGACCAATACCGACATTGTGATATTGGAAAATGAAGAAGCTGCCCTTCGCGAGCAGATTCAGACCTTGGCAGCTATTATCGGCGATGAGCGGACCATGTTTAATCTTATGAAGAAGGAATTGCGTGAGGTCAAGAAGCAGTTTGGTAATCCTCGTTTGAGCGAATTGCAAGATCAGGCAGAAACGATTGAAATTGACACCGCCAGCTTGATTGTCGAAGAAGAAACCTTTGTCAGCGTGACTAAGGCAGGCTATATCAAACGTACAAGTCCTCGTTCTTTCAATGCCTCAACGCTAGAAGAAATGGGCAAGCGAGATGATGATCAGCTGATTTTCTTGCAGAATGCCAAGACAACCCAGCACCTCTTGCTCTTTACCAATCTTGGAAATGTCATCTACCGACCTGTCCATGAACTGATAGATATTCGCTGGAAGGACATTGGTGAACACCTGAGCCAGACCTTGATGAACTTTGATACCAATGAAGAGATTATCTTCGCTGAACTGGTCGAGAATTTTGATGAGGGAACTTATTTCGCGGTGACTAAATTTGGCCAAATTAAACGTGTGGAGCGGAAGGAGTTTGCTCCTTGGCGGACTTACAAGTCTAAGTCAACCAAGTATGCCAAACTCAAAGATGAAGAAGATATAGTTATTACTGTATCGCCTGTAGTCTTGGATGACATCATGCTCATGACAGAAAAGGGCTACGCTCTGCGATTTAACATCGAAGAAGTGCCAATCATCGGTGCCAAGGCAGCTGGTGTCAAGGCGGTCAACCTCAAGGATGAGGATGTGGTGGCCGCGGCTTTCATCTGTAATACCAGCTCCGTCTATCTCCTTACTCAGCGTGGTAGTTTGAAGCGGATGGCGGTGGAGGAAATCCCTGTGACAAGTCGTGCCAAGCGTGGTTTGCAGGTACTTCGCGAACTCAAGGCTAAGCCTCACCGTGTCTTTGCGGCGGGTCCAGTCTTGACAGACCAAGGTGATTTTGATTTGTTTACTAGTCAGGTCGAGGAGCAAACTACTGGTCAACTGCTCCATGTCTTGTCTAAAACAGGCAAGAATTATGAGGTTGATGTGACTCAGCTTAGCTTCTCCGAGCGGACTAGCAATGGTAGCTTTATTTCGGATACTATTTCTGATGAAGAAGTATTTAATGCTTGGATTGATAAAAAGGGCTAGGTATTGAATATCTGACATCCTTATTTTATGGTTTTAAAGCATGTATTGGAGATCATTTTACTTAAATATCATTCCATCATATTTTGTCAAATTATTATTTAGTAATCACAGTTGGAAAGATTGTCATTTGACAATCTTTTTTGATATACTAATATCTATTGTTCTTTGAGGAGAGTTTAAGTGAAAAAATATTTTTTTATTTTATTAGCATGTATTGGCGTTTGTGGGCTAATGCTGTATGGTTACTCATTATATAATGGAACCAAATATGAGGAGGAAAATGGTACAAATATAAATTCAGCTAGTAAGGATTTGGAAGATTTTTATGCAGAGCTAGAGGCCTATTATCCAGATTTTTACAAGAAGATTCCAAGAGAAAGTCAGTCAACCTTTGTTATTCCTGGTCTGGTGCAATCGGAATCTATTCAAGCTAAAGGTGAGGACAGGGGAGACACAGAGCAGACAGAGGACATGACGCCACAAGGTTTGAGCTTTCTGGAAAAGTATGTCCTAATATCAGCTTACAGTAAGGGTGGAGAAGTTAATTCAGTCATCTGGGTATTGGATAAGGAAAGCGGCGACTATATCAAAACCATTGTCTTACCTTCGACTAGTCATGTTGGTGGTATGGCCTATGATTCAAAAAATGAACGGCTTTGGGTAACGACAACTGATGAGGAGAGTTCAGCACAGGTATCAGCACTGGATTTGCAGACCATTGAAGAGGATGACTTTGTTTCTACTAACGATCCGGTTACATTCGACTATCAGTTCAATCTGGATCAGGTTGAGCGTTCTTCTTATATGGCCTACGACCAGGAAAAGCTATTGGTGGGTTATTTTGATAAGGACGAACACGGTCATCTGGGAATTTACCAACTCGATCCAGCAGGTTTTCCTGCCGATAAGGACGAGGAGACGGAGCTATATCAACCTTTAACTGTCGTTAAAACTCCTGATCAGGTACAAGGTATTGTGGTATACGAAGACCAAATTCTATTCTCTCAATCATATGGTAATAAGGATTCAAAAATTCTTTGGTTTGATTTTACTGGGTATGATACCTTGACAGATATGTCTATACCAAAGAAGGAATTAGTCGCTCCTCCATATTTGCAACAAATCCTTGTGGAGGATCAATTCCTTTACTTACTTTTTGAATCTTCATCCTTAAAATATCGAATCAATCCTACTGTTACATCTATGGACCGAGTTGTCGCCCTTTCTCTTGAAAAGCTAAAATAGAGAAAAAGTTATAAGAAAAAAACGAACATACAAAATTTTCTGAATTTTTAATTGAAAATCATTTTCAAAAGTAGTAAAATAATAAAAAAAAAATTTGGAGAAAACTTATGACAGTAACTATTGACTGGGAGAATTTAGGATTTTCCTATATGAAATTACCTTATCGTTTTATTGCTTATTACAAGGACGGTCATTGGAATAATGGTGAATTGACTGAGGATGCAGAATTACATATTTCCGAAAGTTCACCTGCTCTACACTATGGTCAACAAGCATTTGAAGGTCTTAAAGCCTATCGAACTAAGGAAGGGAAGTTGCAGCTTTTCCGTCCAGATCAAAATGCTGAGCGTTTGCAACGAACCGCTGACCGACTTCTTATGCCTCAAGTTCCAACAGAATTATTTATCGAAGCTTGTAAGCAAGTAGTAAAAGCTAACGCTGATTATGTACCTCCATATGGAACAGGTGGTACACTTTATCTAAGACCGCTTTTGATTGGTGTTGGTGACATTATTGGGGTTAAGCCAGCTGACGATTATATCTTTACTGTCTTTGCTATGCCGGTAGGAAACTACTTCAAAGGTGGTTTAGCACCAACTAATTTCCTTATTCAAGATGAATATGACCGAGCTGCGCCGAATGGTACAGGAGCGGCAAAAGTTGGTGGGAACTATGCGGCTTCATTACTGCCAGGGAAGTATGCAAAAAATCAAGGATTTTCAGATGTTATCTACCTGGACCCAGCTACTCACACGAAAATTGAAGAAGTTGGGTCAGCTAACTTCTTTGGTATCACAGCTGAAAATGAATTTGTTACGCCAGTTTCACCATCTATCCTACCTTCAATTACCAAGTATTCTCTTCTTTACTTAGCAGAAAAACGATTGGGATTAAAAGCAATTGAAAGGGAAGTCTTTGTGGATGAACTAGATGATTTTGTTGAAGCAGGAGCCTGTGGAACCGCCGCTGTTATTTCCCCGATTGGTGGTATTCAAATTGGTGATACATTCCATGTGTTCCATAGTGAAACAGAGGTTGGTCCTGTGACCCGCAAACTTTATGAAGAATTGACAGGAATTCAGTTTGGTGATATTGAAGCGCCAGAAGGTTGGATTGTAGAGGTTGAATAATTTCGGAAGGCTTGCACTTGCAAGCTTTTCTCATTTTTTGTAGAATAGAAACAGTGAGGTTTTAAAAATGAGTAAAAAAGATAAAAAAATTGAAATCCAGATTGAAGATGCAACTGTTGTTGTGAACAATGAAAAATATGATGGTTACCGTCTCGTCATTGGAAAAAAAGTTATTGGTGAGATCGCAGAATTAGCTGAAAATAATTTTACAATTGTAAAAAACGGAAATGCCGAAGGCTTTTATAAAACATTGGAAAAAGCAGTCGGAAATATTATTGAAAATTATAATTTAAGCAACTAAAAGTATTGTAATTGGTACTATTTTATGGTAGAATAGTGTCTGTTAGTGCACGGAGAGATAGCGAAGAGGCTAAACGCGGCGGACTGTAAATCCGCTCCTTCGGGTTCGGGGGTTCGAATCCCTCTCTCTCCATATCTAAGATACTAAGGGCGTCAAACGCACAGTAAAAATAGGAAGTTGACAGCAAATCCTGATTTGCTAGGCAACTTATCTTTTTTACACAGCGTTTAGCCCGAGTTCATTTCAGAACGTTATCTTAGTGGTGTATATTGGGGTATCGCCAAGCGGTAAGGCAAGGGACTTTGACTCCCTCATGCGTTGGTTCGAATCCAGCTACCCCAGTAAAGGTATTAGGCAAGTCCTAATTCGTCAAAGATGTCCATAAGTTGTCCTTGCGTGTGCCTTAATAAAATATATTTTATGTTGGGTGTAGAAACCCGATTGTCGGAGGTTTATTAATAATGAACGAATTTGAAGATTTGTTGAACAGTGTAAGTGAAGTTACACCAGGTGATGTAGTAACAGCTGAGGTATTGACAGTTGATGCTGGACAAGCTAATGTTGCTATCTCAGGTACTGGTGTTGAAGGTGTGTTAACGCTTCGTGAGTTGACAAACGATCGTAATGCTGACATCAACGACCTTGTAAAAGTTGGTGAAACACTTGAATTACTTGTTCTTCGCCAAGTTGTTGGTAAAGATACAGACACTGTTACATATCTTGTATCTAAAAAACGTTTGGAAGCTCGTAAAGCATGGGACAAGCTTGTTGGTCGCGAAGGTGAAGTTGTAACTGTCAAAGTTACTCGTGCAGTTAAAGGTGGATTGGCAGTTGAATTTGAAGGCTTGCGTGGTTTCATTCCTGCTTCAATGATTGATAGCCGTTTCACTCGTAACACTGAGCGTTTTGTAGGTCAAGAATTTGACGCTAAAATCAAAGAAGTTGATCCAGCAGAAAATCGTTTCATCTTGTCACGTCGTGATGTAGTTGAAGAAGCAGCTGCTTCAGCACGTGCTGAAGTATTCGGTAAATTGGCTGTTGGTGATGTTGTAACTGGTAAAGTTGCTCGCATTACAAGCTTTGGTGCTTTCATCGACTTAGGTGGTGTTGATGGTTTGGTTCACTTGACTGAGTTGTCACATGAGCGTAACGTATCTCCTAAATCAGCTGTAACTGTTGGTGAAGAAGTAGAAGTTAAAGTTCTTGCTATCGACGAAGTTGAAGGCCGTGTATCATTGTCATTGAAAGCTACACAGCCTGGCCCATGGGATGGCGTTGAGCAAAAATTGGCAGCTGGCGATGTAATCGAAGGTAAAGTAAAACGTTTGACTGATTTTGGTGCATTCGTTGAAGTATTACCTGGTATCGACGGTTTGGTTCACATCTCACAAATTTCACACAAACGTGTTGAAAATCCTAAAGATGCTTTAACAGTAGGTCAAGACGTAACTGTTAAAGTTCTTGAAGTGAACGCAGCAGATGAACGTGTGTCACTTTCTATCAAGGCTTTGGAAGAACGTCCAGCAGCAGCTGAAGGCGAAGAAAAAGCTGAAAAACGTGCTCCACGTCCACGTCGCCAAAAACGTGAAGAAAAACGTGATTACGAATTACCAGAAACTCAATCAGGTTTCTCAATGGCTGACCTTTTCGGTGACATTGAATTGTAATTCACTTAAAAACTTGCCTCGGCAAGTTTTTCCTTTCCACCCTTAGTGTAATGGATATCACGTAAGATTCCGGTTCTTGAGATGGGGGTTCGATTCCCTCAGGGTGGACTAAATATACTTAAAAACCCTTGATTTACAAGGGTTTTTGTCGTATCAACTGTCCAAAATTATAGGTGGAGTTTATTTTTTAGGCTCTTTGTCAACTGTAGTGGGTAGATGAAAAGCTAACACCTAGAGAGGACGAACTTCGTTCTCTCTTTCTTTATGTTCAAAGCAATCAAAATGCGTTTTTTAAAGTTTTCAAAGTTCCTGAAACCAAAGGCATTTCTCTTAATGACTTTGATGAGATTATTAGTAGCTTCCAGTTTGGCGTTGGAATAATGCAATTCTAGGGCATTCAAAACCTTGTCTTTATCCTTTAGCAATGTCTTAAATACCGTCTGGAAAATAGGATTAACAGTGGCTATTTCCTGTTCGACGAGGTCAAAGAAATGGTCTGAGTTCTTCTCTTGGAAATGGAATAAGAGAAGCTGATAGAGTTCATAGTGCTGTCGTAGTTCCTCAGAGAAAGACAAGAGTTTTTCCAGGATTTCCTTGTTAGTCAAATGCATTCGAAACATAGGGCGATAAAATCGTTTATCATTGATTTTACGGCTATCTTGTTGTATCAATTTCCAGTAGCGTTTCAAGGCTCGGTATTCCTGCGATTTTCTATCAAATTGATTCATGATTTGAATACGGACACGGTTCATAGCACGGCTAAGGAGTTGAACAATATGAAAGCGGTCTAGTACGATTTTTGCATTCGGAAAAAGCTGTTTAGCAAGTTGATAATAGGGACTAAACATATCCATGGTAATCACTTTGACCTGATTTCTAACCTTTCTAGGATAGCGTAGAAAGTGGTTTCGGATGGTTGCTTGAGTTCTTCCGTCGAGAATGGCGATGACGTTTAGGGAGTCGAAATCTTGAGCGATGAAGCTCATTTTCCCCTTCTTGAAGGCATACTCGTCCCAACTCATCACCTCAGGTAGGGTATTCCAATCCGTTTCAAACTTGAACTCATTGAGCTTTCTCATAACTGATGATGTTGAGATAGATAGCCTGTGTGCAATATGTGTCATTGCTTGATTTTCGATGAGTAATTGAGCAATCTTCTGACTAACAGCGACGGAGATTTGGTGGTTCTTCTTGACAAGAGGAGTTTCAGCAACAGCCATTTTCCCACATTCTTTACACTTGAAACGACGCTTTTTAAGGCGGATAAGGAGTGGATAACCAGCAGTTTCTAGGTAAGGGATTTTTGATGCTTTCTGGTAGTCGTACTTAGCCATTTGTCCCTTGCATTCTTGACATTTAGGAGCCATGTAATCCAAGTAACCGTGGAGTTCTAAGTGAGTTTCCATATCATATTCATCAGTGATAGTGATATTTTTGTCTTTAATTCTGAGAAAATTTGTGATAAGATTTAGTTGTTCCATATGAGTCTTTCTAAAATGATAGTTTGAGCACTTTTCATTATAGGTCATATGGGACTTTTTGTATATACTTAAAAAGGCTCCATAATCTCCACGGTGGTTTTACCCACTACAGAAATTATAGAGCCATTTTTTACTGGAGGTATCTATGTTACATTTTGAAAATGATTATAATAAAGGGGTTCATCCTGCGCTTCTAGAAGCTATCATTGAAACAAACAATGAAGGGTTGTCTGGATATGGGACTGATCTTTATACTGTCCGTGCTGTAGAGAAAATCCGTGAAGCAACAGATTGTACGCATGCTCAAGTTACTTTCTTAGCTGGTGGGACACAAACAAACCAATTGGTCATAAATTCAATGCTTGCATCATATGAGGGAGTAATTGCTGCAGAAACAGGGCATGTGACAACTCATGAGGCAGGTGCTATTGAATTTTCAGGCCATAAAGTGTTGGCCTTACCGCATTCACAAGGTAAGCTAGTAGCATCAATCGTTGAACAATATATTACTGACTTTTATGCTGATGCCAATCACGAACATATGGTATTTCCTGGTATGGTCTATATCTCACATCCTACAGAATATGGAACCTTGTATACAGAACAAGAATTGAGTGACCTTGCTAGTGTTTGTAGACACTTTCAAATTCCTTTGTATTTAGATGGAGCTCGTTTGGGATATGGACTAGGTGCAAGGGACACAGATCTCGATTTGAAAGCAATCGCTGCCTTAACAGATGTCTTCTACATCGGTGGAACTAAAATGGGAGCCTTACTTGGTGAAGCAGTTGTCTTCACTAAAAATAATCAGCCAAAGCACTTTTCAACAATTGTAAAACAACATGGAGCATTACTTGCAAAAGGACGTGTAGTCGGTGTTCAATTCGATCGATTTTTTACAGAAAATCTATATTTGGAGATTGGACGTCATGCGATTGAAATGGCAGAGCGTTTAAAAAGAATCTTGACTGAAAAAGGATATCAATTTTATCTGCAATCACCTACTAATCAACAGTTTATCATTGTTTCGAATACAGACCTAAAACATTTTGACGAATTAGGAATTGGTTATAGTTTTTGGGAAAAATATGATGAACGTAGTACGGTAATTCGCTTAGCAACAAGCTGGTCAACAACTGAAGAAGATATCACTGAATTAGAAAGATTGTTATAACATTACATTCATATAGACTATAAATTTATAATTAAAACGAATAAAAATACAAAAAACAGTTGACAAATGTATAAATATGATTTAGAATAGCATAAACATACAAAAACAACCGCTGGTATGTTTGATATTATGATTTTTTATACAGGAGATTATTATGAAATTTAAGTCAATTTATAGGTTTGCGACTGTTTGTTTTGCCTCTACTATCCTTGTAGCTTGTAACTCAAGCTCAACTTCAAATACTTTGCAAAAAATTGAAGACAAAGGAAAAATTGTTGTTGCTTTAAATCCAGAATTTCCTCCATTTGAATACAAAACAATTGTAGATGGGAAAGATACAATTGTCGGTGCGGATATTGAGCTAGCGAAAGCTATCGGGGAGGAGTTAGGAGTTGAAGTTGAATTCTCTAGCATGAGCTTTTCAAATGTATTAGCGAGTGTACAGAGCGGTAAGTCTGATATTGCCATTTCGGGTATTTCTGCAACCGAAGAGCGTGCAAAAATCTATGATTTTTCTGAGGCCTATTATCAATCGGTAAACAAAATGATCATTAAGAAATCTGACGCAACTCGCTTAACAAGCATCGAGGATTTCGTTGGTACATCAATTGGAACGCAGAAGGGTACCATTCAAGAAAGTGTCGGAAAAGAAGAATTCACTGGGGCCACAATGATTAGTTTAGATAAAAATGGCGATTTGATTCAACAATTAAAGGCTGGTCAGCTTGATGGTGTCATCTTTGAAGAGCCAATTGCCAAAGCCTACGTGGGGGTCAATAGTGACTTGCAAATAGTTGATATGGATATTGAATCTTCTATTTCGGATTCTTACGCGGTTGCAATGCCAAAGGGTAGTACCGAATTAAAGGAAAAAATTGACAAAGTCATTACTGAGTTAGTTGACTCTGGTAAAATGGATCAATTTGTTGAGGAAGCCTACCAGCAATCCATCAGTAATAATTAATTGTTTTTGAGAATAAATATTCAATTCGATTGGTTGACAACTGAATAAAAATACGATAGAATATTCACTATCGAATCAAAAAAGATTGATTTGGAAATGAATGAAAAGGAACTGTTTATTAATGAAATTGAAAAAAATGCTTACCCTAGCTACGACATTTGTCGCTACCCTATCTCTAGCTGCTTGTTCAGCAAGCTCTAGTTCAGATTCCAGCCAATCCACATTAGAAAAGATTAAAGAAAAAGGTACGTTGGTTGTTGCTACTAGTCCAGACTATGCACCATTTGAGTTTCAAGCCCTTGTTGATGGCAAAAATGAAGTCGTTGGTGCAGATATTATGCTTGCACAAAAGATTGCTGATGAATTGGGAGTAAAACTTGAAGTTTCAGCAATGAGTTTCGATAATGTCTTATCTAGTGTACAAAACGGGAAAGCCGACATTGCTATTGCTGGTCTATCTTACTCAGATGAACGTGCGAAAGTTTTTGACTTCTCAGAAAGCTATTACCAAATTGCTGATGTTTTGCTTGTCAAAAAAGATGATGCAAGTACCTTAACTTCAATTGATGCAATGTCAGGTAAAAACCTGGCTGTCCAAAAAGGTTCTACTCAGGAAACATATGCTAAATCAGAAATAAGTCAGGCTAAAATTGTTTCATTGACATTAATGGGAGAAGCAGTAAATGAACTTAAAGCTGGTAAAGTTGATGCTGTTTTGATGGATTCACCTGTCGCAGCTGGATATGTTTCACAAAATTCAGATTTAGCCATTGCTTCAATTGAATTCCCAACTATTGATGAAAATTCAAAAGTTATTGCTCTTCCAAAAGGAAGTGATGACTTAAAAACAAGCATTGATAAGGTTATTAACGAAGTTAAGTCAAGTGGTGAATTTGATACCTTCTTAGAAAAAGCAGCCACTTATACGGCTGTTGAATAGAATAAAAAAACTTGTAAGTCTCTACTTTTAGACTTACAAGTTTTTTTTTACTTCATTCTCTCTAAATAGAAACTAGTTAAGCGTGGCATTGTTATCGTAACACCATTCTCATTTGGATAAATACTAAATGATTCCATTGGGATGGTACTAGATGAGAAGACTAGCTTGTATTCGGATTCTGCAGGCAGATCTAAATGTACGTCGAAGAGTTCTTGGTCATTAAAATTATGGATCGTTAGAATTTCTTGGTCATCACTCATACGTGAAAATGCAAAGAGATTACTATCACCATCAATTTTTACCCAATTAAACCCTTTTTCGTAGGCTTGATAATCATACTTCCAAAAGGCATCATTTTCTTTATAGAAAGTAGATAAGGTTTTCATCATTTGATAGAAGGATTGGTGAATTGGAAATTGTAGTAAATTCCAATCCATTTCAGTATATTCATGCCATTCACGAACATGTCCCCATTCATTGCCCATAAAGAGTAATTTTTTACCAGGATGCGCAAAATAGAAGCTATAGTAGGCACGCGCCAAATTAAATTGATCTTCGTAATTTCCATCCATTTTCTCTATGATAGAGTGTTTTCCATGCACAACTTCATCATGTGAAAGCGGAAGGAGGAAATGCTCGTTTTGGTTGTAATACATTCCGAACGTTATTTCGTTTGAATGGTATTTGCGATAGACAGATGGGCGCCCCATGTATTTAAGCGTATCGTTCATCCAGCCCAAATCCCATTTCATATCGAATCCGATACCGCCATCTTCTAAGGAATGGGTTACTTTTGGAAAGCTAGAAGAATCTTCTGCAATCATTAGAACACCTTTATAGTCCGTATGAACCATTGCATTGACACGCTTGATAAAATCGATGGCAGCATGGTTTATTTTGTCTTCAGTCGTTTCCCCTCGCCAATAAAGGAGATAGGATAGAGCGTCAACGCGGATGCCATCGAAATGGAAATATTCTAGCCAATATTTCAAATTTGAAAGTAAGAAAGACCGTGTCATCCCCTTACCAAGGTCAAAATTGGCAGTTCCCCACTGATGATTTTCTCGATCATGCTCATAAGGGTATTCATACAACCAACTACCATCAAACTGGTATAGACCATGTGCATCTTTACAAAAATGTAATGGAACCCAGTCTAAGATAACGCCAATCCCAGCTTGATGAAGCTGATCAACTAAATATTTTAATTCGTCTGGCTTACCAAACCGACTGGTGGGACTATAATAACCTGTGACTTGATAGCCCCATGAAGCGTCTAATGGGTGCTCAGTAATCGGAAGCAACTCGACATGCGTATAGTTGTTTTCTTTGAGATGCTCGATCAAAAGCGGGGTGATATCCTTATAACTATTGAAGGCCTCTACCGGAGCCCCACCTTCATTTCTATTGACGAATTTTTGCTTCCAAGATCCCAAATGCACTTCATAGATGGAGACAGGTTGTTCTTTGAAGTCATATTCCACTCTCTCATTCATCCAAGCTTGATCTTTGAATTTATAGCGCGAGTTGTAGGTGGTAGAAGCAGTCTCTGGGCGAACTTGACTGAAAAACGCGTATGGATCAGCCTTATACAATTCCCGACCGTCATGGGTAATAATCAAATATTTATAATTCTCAAGTGACTTTAATCCTTCAACATAGAGTTGAAAAACACCATCAATTTCCCACTGCATTTGATGACTTCTTTGCCACGCATTAAAATCACCAATCACAAATACCTCCTTAGCATTAGGAGCATAGACACGAAAATGGGTACCGAGTATCTTGTTTCTCTCTTTTACCATGTGTGCCCCCATCTTTTCGTAAAGGGTGGTATGTTCACCGGAATTCATATAATATAGGTCTAAATCAGTAAATTCTTTCATAGCAATCTCCATTGTGCAAAAGGAGTGGACGGGGGGTCTCACTCCAAATCAATCTTTATTTGTATTCTAACCACTTATTTCACGATAGAGCCAGATGTATTTTTCAGCCGAAACAGTCCAGCTAAAGTCTCGCTTCATCGCTTGGTCAACCATCCTAAACCAATCTTCTGGCCGGTCATAGTAAGTTTGAAGGGCTAAATCGTAGACTTGACGCATACTGTAGGCATCACGTCCTCCAAAACTAAAACCAGTACCTTCTTTTGTTTCCATGTTATAAGGTGTGACGGTATCAACAAGCCCACCTGTTTCACGAACCAAAGGGAGTGTTCCATAGTGCATAGAAATCAGCTGGCTAATACCGCATGGTTCAAACATAGACGGCATTAGGAAGAGGTCACTTGCTGCGTAAATTTGGTGGGCGAGTGGCTCATTGTACCCACGATAGAAGGCGAATTTATCAGGATATACCTGTTTGAAATGATTAAAGGCATTTTCAATATCAGTTTCACCATTGCCTAATATTACAAATTGAACATGAGCTTGTAGAAGATGTCCGAGTACCTCTGTCAAAAGATAGAAGCCTTTCTGCCAGGTTAAACGTGATACAATTCCTACCAGAATGACATTCTCATCTTGTGGCAGTGCAAATTGGGCTTGTAATGCCAATTTGTTTGCTTTTTTCTCAGCTATATTTTCCAAGCTGTAATTCTTTACTAAATAGTGATCTGTTTGGCTATCCCAACTATCATAGTCTATACCATTGACAATACCGACAAGATCATGTTTACGCAACTCTAAAACGTGTTGCATATTTTCACCAAATTCTTCTGTCAGAATTTCTTGCGCGTAGGTTTCTGAAACAGTTGTTACCTTATCAGCATACAAAATTCCTAATTTCATGAAACTGATGCATTCATCATGAAAACGTGCAATACCATCCAAGTAGTAGCTATAGTCCATGCCAAGTGCGGACCAAAGTGCCTGCTTATGAAAAATACCTTGGAAGGCTAAATTATGAATGGTAAAGACATGTTTGATGTTACGGAATTCTTCACGGTAGCTATAGAATGTACGGCATAGGAAAGGAAGTGCAGCAGTATGCCAATCGTGTGTGTGCATGACATCTGGGAAGTAGTTCAAGGCTTCTAAGAGGCGACAAGTGGCATGTTGGAAATAACCAAATCGCATAGCGTCATCATCATATCCATATAATTCATCCCGTTCAAAGAAATCACGATGCTCTATGAAATAAAAGGTTACCCCGTCAATAACTTGACTGTATACATTGGCCATGGATTGAATATCCCCTGCTCGCACATCAAAACTTGATACATAGTCAAAATCAGAATGATTGTGTATTGCAATCTTTTTATAGAGAGGAAGTACTACCCGTACATCCAGACCTTGCTTAACAAGTTCTTTAGGAAGTGAACCGATAACATCAGCTAAGCCACCAGTTTTGATAAATGGGAGACCTTCTGATGCAACAAAAAGAACAGATTTTTTAGTCATATCAACTCCTAAATGATTTGATGAGGTTTCAGGTATGAAGGGGAAGTTTGACTTCCTTTGATGTCAATTGGGTGGATAATTTTGGTGGCTTTATCAACAATGGCATTTTCAATATTTGCGCCGGTCTTAATGGTCACACCATTGAGAATGATTGAGTTCTTTATCACAACACCCTCTTCGATGACAACATCACGGTCAATGACAGAATTTTCAACTTGACCATTGATATTCGCTCCATTTGCAATAATACAACCTTTTACTTCAGCTAACGGACCATACAAGGTAGGAGAAGAGTCACTCGTCTGTGTATGGATAGGCCAGTCATGTTTGAAGAGCAATTTACGGGTATCCCGTTGAAGCAACTCCAGCTGAGTTGTAAAATAGGCTTCCACGCTGTTGATACAAGCAACAAAATCTCGATGAGCATATCCCATGATTTTGTATTGATCCACAACATCTCTTAGAATATCTTTAAGCCAGTATAAAGAAGAAACCTTATTCGCACGTTGAATCAATTCGATAAAGGTCGTACGTTTCATGAAGTAAGCCTCTAATGAAACGGGACGATTCTTGTATTTGCCATGATTTTCTTCAAATGCAATCACTCGACGGTCATCACCGAATTTCAAGGTTTGGCAGCCGATGAAATTTTCCTTCGCATCTGAAACATTTTTATAGAGTACAGTGATGTCAGCTTCGTTTGCGATATGTTCCTCCATTACTTTTGAAAAATCTTGACTATAGATAAAGTAGGAAGGAGCGATTAAGACATATTCCTTTGTTGAGCTTTCGATATAATGGATATTTTCAGAAAATGCGTTAACATCATGCTGATAAACTGAGTTTGGATCTGTCACACTGTTCAGCAAGCGTAATGAGCCACGTTTACTGTTGATGTTGTAGTGTTTACCGGTACCAACGTGCTGAATGGTAGAACGCATTCTTGCAGGCATATAAACTTGAAATTCTGTAATGCCTGAGTTAGACATATTTGATAGCACAAAGTCGATTAGACGGTAGCGACCTAGGAAGCTAAAAGCTTGAACACCACGGTGACTCATAACGTCACCAAAATGCACATTGTTTCCTTCAATATTTACAATTCCGAGTGTATTTCTTAGCATAGCATTCCTTTCTTACTTACTTACATTTTTGTCAACCAAAAGAATTTTATCAAGTGTTCCTGAAAGTTTGACATTATCAGCAATTTTCACATCCTCAGCAACAATGACATAGTCAAGCTCTGCGCCTTCACCAATCACTGATCCCGGTAACAGAACAGAGTTTTTAACAACCGCATCCTTATTTACCTGAACATCGTTTGAAATAACAGAATGTTCAACATAACCATCAATAACTGCCCCTTTATCAATATAGGCAGATTTAACAGTTGCAGAAGCACTAATAACTTGGGCAGGTGAACCTTTGTCTTCAGAGTAAATTCTCCAAGTTCTATCGGACAAATCTAAATCACCAGAATGGTCAATTAAGTCCATATTTGACTCCCATAGGCTATTCACTGTACCAACATCTTTCCAATAACCTTGGAATGGATGGGCAATAAGGGTACGGCCATCTGAAAGATATTTTGGAATAATATCGTGACCAAAGTCGTGTGTAGAAGTTTCTGATTTATCATCTTCTTGTAGATATTTTTTAAGGGTTTTCCAGGTGAAAATGTAAATCCCCATCGAAGCCAGATTGCTCTTTGGATTCGATGGTTTCTCTTCAAATTCTTGGATGCGGTATTCTTCGTCGGTATTCATGATACCAAAACGTGAAGCCTCTTTGATAGGGACTTCAATAACGGCGATAGTAGCATCCGCTTTCTTATGAATGTGCGTATCAAGGAGTTTATCATAGTTCATCTTGTAGATATGGTCACCAGATAGAATAAGTACATACTCAGGATCATGGAGATCAATAAAGTCAATGTTTTGCGTAATCGCATCAGCTGTTCCTTTATATAATCCAAAACCTTCGATTTTTTCACTCGGTGGCAATACAAAGACACCAGATCCTTGTACATCAAGTCCCCAACGTTGTGATTGAGCAACATATGAATTCAAGAGAACAGGCTCATACTGGGTTAAAACACCAACAATATCAATACCTGAGTTGGCACAGTTACTAAGTGGAAAATCGATGATACGATATTTTCCCCCAAATGCGACTGCTGGTTTAGCGACTTTTTTAGTCAACCCTTCTAGACGGGTTCCCCGTCCACCAGCAAGGATCATAGCTAACATTTTATTTTGAGCCATCTAACCACTCCTTTATATTTGATACATGTATTATAGCACAGAATGGAAAAAAATGAAAGCGTTTCCTAGGTCAAAATTGAAAAATTTTCAATAATTTTACGAAACACTTTCACAAATATATTATATTAAATTCATAAGCATAAAAAATTTAAATTTTATCGAATTTTACTTCCTCAAGAAGAAACTCTATAAATTTTTCACCCATATCAGAAAGAACGGCTTTCTCATGCTTGATATAGACCAATTCAATTTCGTCATCATATTCTAGAGGGATTGAAACGATATTATCTCCGTTCAAATTGGAGTTAAGAATACCTGTTGCAATAGTGTAGCCATCAAGTCCAATTAATAAATTAAAAAGAGTTGCACGGTCAGAGACAACGATTGACTTTTTATGGTGTTCTTGAGATAAAATTTCTTCTGAGAAGTAGAAGGAGTTATGAATCCCTTGTTCGTAGCTGAGATAAGGGAAATCAACTAAGTCAGACAGTTTAATTGATTTCTTAGAGGCAAGGGGATTGGTTTTACTAACAAAAATATGAGGACTTGCTGTAAAAAGATACGTATGAGACAAGCGATAATCATCTAGTAATTTGAGAAGAACCTCACGGTTATAGTTATTCAAAAAAAGTACTCCTATCTCAGAACGGAAATTCTTCACGTCATCGATAATTTCCCAAGTCCGCGTTTCCCTTAAGAATAGTTCATAGTCTTCCATCTCTGTTTCCTTTAACAAGGAAACGAAAGCATTTACGACAAATGCATAGTGCTGAGAAGAGACACTGAATAATTGTCGTTTGGCATTCGGATTTTTATAGCGGTCTTCCAATAATTCAGTCTGTTCAACAATCTGCCGTGCGTAAGAAAGAAATTCCATCCCGTCCTTTGTTAAGGTAATTCCTTTGGGGTTTCGGTAGAATATTTTGATATTCATTTCTTTTTCAAGATCTCGCACAGCATTTGAAAGACTTGGTTGTGTGATAAATAATTGTTTGGCAGCTTCATTCATACTGCCTGTTTCAGCGATTTTGATAATGTAAAATAATTGTTGAATTCTCATAAATCTATTTTAACATGAAAATTGACAAATGATATGAAAAAATGTATAATGCTGAGAATATAACCTTTAACTGAGTCCAGAGAGGCGAAGAAGGGAACGTGATAAAAAGGACAGATTCTGTCTTCTTTTCGTGTAACCTTGCTAGCCAGCAAGGTTTTTTCTCTGCACCGACTTTCTTGTATTCTGAGAATCATAGAATAGGGGAAAAATGATTTTAAAAGAACAAATGTTACTTGTTGAACAAGTACAACTTGCACCGCGAATTTTTTCAATGATTTTGCAAGGAAAGATGGTTTCCGAGATGAGGATTGGACAATTTATCCATATTCGGGTTCCAAATGATGCAATGCTCTTGCGCAGACCGATTTCCATTTCTGAAATTGATTATGGTAGGTCCCAATGTCGGATTATTTACCGTGTGGAGGGTCTTGGGACAGATGTTTTCTCAAACATGGTTGCAGGAGATTATTTGGATGTCATGGGGCCACTCGGAAATGGTTTTGAGATTGATTTTCTAAAAGATGGCGACCCGATACTTATTATTGGTGGTGGCATCGGTGTTCCTCCTCTGGTGGAGGTAGCAAAACAAGCTGCGAAGCGTGGTGCTAAGGTCACGTCAGTCATTGGCTTTGCCACTAAAGAAGCTGTGATTTTGGAGGAGGAGTTGGCGCAGTATGGCTCTGTTCATGTCACAACAGATGATGGTTCCTATGGAATTAAAGGGTCTGTGGCAACAGTAGTGGAGCAGCTGACAAATGACTTTTCTGCCATCTATTCCTGTGGAGCGCCTGGCATGATGAAGTATGTTGACCAACGGTTCCAAGATCATCCACATGCTTACCTCTCGCTTGAAGCCCGCATGGCTTGTGGGATGGGCGCCTGCTATGCCTGTGTTGTCAAACCCAAGGGAGGACAAGAGCACGAGAACAAGCGCGTCTGCAAAGAAGGTCCAGTGTTTGAGACTGGAAGTCTGGTTTTATAGGAGGACAACATGGAGAAACGTTTAGCGATTTCCTTACCAGGTTTAGAATTAAAAAATCCCATTATTCCTGCATCTGGTTGTTTTGGTTTTGGTCAAGAGTATGCAGATTATTATGACCTTAACCAGCTTGGATCCATTATGATTAAGGCGACCACTCGTCATCCTCGCTATGGCAATGCGACTCCCCGTGTTGCGGAAACTCCAGCAGGTATGCTCAATGCCATTGGTCTTCAAAATCCTGGTGTTGATGCCGTCTTGTCCGAAAAACTCCCCTGGTTGCAACAGCATTTTCCAGATTTGCCTATCATTGCCAATGTAGCTGGTTTTTCAAATGAAGAATATGCCTACGTTTCAGGAAAAATTTCAAAGGCTCCTAATGTGAAGGCGATTGAACTAAACATTTCTTGTCCCAATGTGGACCATGGCAACAATGGTCTTCTAATAGGACAGGTACCAGAATTAGCTTATGAAGCTGTAAAAGCAGCAGTTACAGCATCATCCGTGCCAGTCTATGTCAAACTCACACCCAGTGTAGCCGATATTACCCTCTTGGCTAAAGCGGCTGAGGATGCAGGTGCAAGTGGCTTAACGATGATTAATACCCTAGTTGGTATGCGATTTAATTTGAAAACTCGACAACCGATTCTGGCAAATGGTACGGGTGGTATGTCTGGGCCAGCTGTGTTTCCAGTTGCACTCAAGCTCATCCGTCAAGTCACTCAGATGACGAATCTTCCTATCATAGGAATGGGCGGTGTAGATTCGGCAGATAAAGCCCTTGAGATGATGATTGCAGGAGCTTCAGCCGTAGGGGTAGGAACAGCCAACTTTACAGACCCATTTGCTTGTCCAAAGATTATTCAAGACTTGCCAAAATGCATGGAAATTTATGGCGTTGAATGTTTGGAACAGTTACGGAAAGAGATTCGTACAAGCTTGAATCAAGATTGACAAGCTTCATATAAAAGAGTAATATTAAAGAAACTAACTCCTTTAACTATGTCCAGAGAGGCTGGGAAGGTGTCATGTAAATTGCTTGAAAATGTATTTTTCAGGCTGACTTCGTGTACAACCCTGTCTCAATTGGCAGGGTTTTTATGCATATTTGAAAGGATTTTATGAAAGAAACAAGACCTATTATTGCCCTTGACTTTGCAGGTAAAGAAGAAGTTCAGTCTTTTCTGGAACAGTTCCCACCAGATGAGAAACTCTATGTAAAGGTTGGAATGGAGTTGTATTATGCGGAGGGACCAGGTATTATCAATTATTTGAAAGGCTGCGGTCACAGTATTTTCTTAGACTTGAAACTCCATGATATTCCCAATACCGTTGAGTCTGCGATGCGAGTCTTGGCAAAACTCGGTGTGGATATGACTAACGTTCACGCTGCTGGTGGTGTGGAGATGATGCAGGCGGCTCGTAGAGGATTGGGGGAGGATGCGATTTTAATCGCTGTTACTCAGTTGACCTCAACTTCTGAAGAGCAGATGAGAAAGGACCAGAATATTCAAACCAGCTTACAGGATGCGGTAGTACATTATGCCCAAAAGGCTCAAGAAGCAGGTTTAGACGGAGTTGTCTGTTCCGCTCATGAAGTGAAACTCATAAAAGAAGCTACAAATCCCGAATTTGTTTGTCTGACACCTGGAATTCGGCCAAGTGGTGGAGAAATCGGTGATCAAAAACGAGTCATGACACCAGCAGATGCCGCTCGAATCGGTAGTGATTATATTGTGGTTGGTCGTCCCATTACCAAAGCAAAAGATCCTTATCAGGCCTATCTGGCTATTAAAGAGGAGTGGAATCGTGGATAAGGTTTATCAGGTTATCATCGATAGACCTATCGGGTATATTGATAAATTTGGCAACCAGTACCCTATTAATTACGGCTATGTTCCAAATCTATTGGCTGGAGATGGTGAAGAGCAAGATGTCTACATCATTTCCAAAGCTGTTCGGCAGCCCTTGACAGCTTTCGAGGGGAAATTGGTTGCAATTATCCATCGTAGAGATGATGTTGAGGATAAGTGGGTTCTGACAGGCCTTGATGAAAAACTTACCGTGACAGAAATAAAAGAGAAAACTAATTTCATTGAACAGTATTTTGATTCATGGATTGAAATGGTGGACTAGGAGAAATCTGTAAGAATTCAACAGGGGATAAATATAGTTTTTTGTAGGGTTCATAGATTGAACCAATACTTTAGGAGTGACAGGCTATTCGGCGGGATGGTCATGTAGAGAAGGCACGCATTTAAAAGGAGGTCTATTATGACATTAGCAACAGAAATCGCATCACACTTATTGGATATTAAGGCAGTTCATCTGCGTCCTGAAAAGCCATTTACATGGGCATCAGGTATCAAATCCCCTATCTATACAGATAATCGTATTACACTATCTTATCCTGAAACTCGAAATCTGATTGAAGATGGCTTTGTTCAACGAATTGAAGAGGAATTTCCTGAGGTTGAGGTGATTGCCGGAACTGCCACAGCCGGTATCCCCCATGGTGCTATCATTGCTGATCGGATGAATTTGCCATTTGCTTATATCCGTAGCAAACCAAAAGATCATGGTGCAGGGAATCAATTAGAAGGTCGCATCATCAAGGGACAAAAAATGGTGGTTGTTGAAGACTTGATTTCAACCGGTGGTTCTGTACTAGATGCCGTAGCAGCAGCTGAGCGTGAAGGTGCTGAAGTGATTGGTGTGGTAGCTATTTTCACATATGAGTTGCCAAAGGCAGAACGAAATTTTGACAATGCTGGCGTGAAATTGGTGACACTCAGCAATTATTCAGAGTTAATCAAGGTTGCAAAAGTGCAAGGTTACATTAGTGCGGATGGTTTAGACTTACTTAAAAAGTTTCGTCAAAATCAAGAAACTTGGCAAGAAAAGTAGGATGTTAAGGAATTGACTGTTTTTTGGGAACTCAACTTTCAAAGTGGTATAATGGACTTCTAAGAGAAGTGAAGATACACAGAAAGATTCTTTGAGGGAGTTAAAATGATTTCAGTTATTGTACCGTGTTTTAATGAGGAAGAAACGATTCATTATTTTTATCAGGCGATGGAAAAGGTTCGAATAAAAATGAATGAGGAGTTTGAATATATTTTTGTCAATGATGGTTCTAAAGATAGTACTTTATCCATTTTACGTTCATTGTCTGTGCAAAATCGATCTGTGCGTTATCTTTCATTTTCTCGTAATTTCGGCAAAGAAGCTGCCCTTTTTGCGGGTCTCGAGGCGGCCAATGGTCATTTAGTAACAGTCATGGATGCTGACTTACAAGACCCACCTGAAATGTTGATGGAAATGAAACAAATGCTTGACGATAATTCAGACTTGGATTGTGTGGGAACTCGTCGTGTTAGTCGAGACGGTGAGCCACCGATTCGTAGTTTTTTTGCAACATTATTCTACAAATTGATGAATAAAATCAGCCAGGTCGAGGTCGTTGACGGTGCCCGTGATTTCCGTCTCATGCGGCGTCATATGGTTGATGCCATTCTTTCAGTTTCTGAATATAACCGTTTTTCCAAAGGCTTATTTGCTTGGGTAGGTTTTAAAACAGAATACCTGCCCTATAAAAATGTTGAGCGTGTTGCTGGTGAAACTAGTTGGTCTTTTTGGAAGTTACTGTCTTACTCCATTGAAGGAATTATCAACTTTTCGGATACACCTTTAAATATTGCATCCTACACAGGATTCTTTACATTCTTGTTGTCTCTGGTTTTAATGGTTTTCGTAGTCATCAAAACCTTGGTATTCGGAGATCCGACAATTGGCTGGCCATCGACTATCTGTATTATCTTATTTTTAGGTGGCCTGCAGTTGATGACTATTGGTATACTCGGTAAATATTTGGCAAAAGTTTTCTTGGAAACGAAGAAACGTCCGATTTACATTGTTAAAGAGAGAAGTTCAAACTAGGAGTGATGTATGGAACATTCGGCTTGGCACGAATCGATAAAGGCACAGTTGCCGGATCATTATTTTAACAAAATTAATCAATTCTTAGATCAAGTTTATGCCAGTGGTACCATTTATCCGCCTCGAGATAAGGTATTTGCTGCTATTCAAACAACGGATTTGGAAGAGGTTAAAGTAGTTATTTTGGGACAGGATCCCTATCACGGACCTGGTCAGGCACAGGGCTTGTCATTTTCTGTTCCGAACTCGGTACCAGCTCCGCCATCTCTTCAAAACATCTTAAAAGAATTGACGGATGATATTGGCGTCAAACAAGATCATGATTTGACAGCATGGGCGGAACAAGGTGTGCTTTTGCTCAATGCTTGTTTAACTGTTCCAGCAGGTCAGGCAAATGGGCATGCAGGGCAAATCTGGGAGCCTTTTACGGATGCTGTTATTAAGGTGGTCAATAGCTTAGACCAGCCTGTCGTCTACATTCTTTGGGGTGCTTATGCTCGCAAGAAAAAGGTGTTGATAACCAATCAAAAACATATGGTTATCGAATCTGCCCATCCAAGCCCTCTTTCAGCCTATCGAGGTTTCTTTGGAAGCAAGCCCTTCTCACAAGCAAATGCTTTTTTAACATCTCATGGAAGTACGGGAATTAATTGGCTCCAATAATTGTTACTTGGTCATATAAGGAGAATAAGAATGTTATTAGTAAAAAATGGTCGTGTTTTAGATCCTCAAACTGGACTAGACAAAACTTGCGACATCTTAATAGATGGAAAGAGAATTGTAAAAATTGCGGAGTCGATTTCTGCTGACGTTGAACAGGTTCTTGATGCAACAGGATTAGTCGTTGCTCCTGGTTTGGTTGATGTTCATGTCCATTTTCGTGAACCTGGTCAGACCCATAAAGAAGATATTCACACAGGAGCCTTAGCAGCCGCAGCTGGTGGCTTTACTTCTGTTGTCATGATGGCTAACACAAATCCGACGATTTCTACAGTAGAAACTCTAACTGAAGTTCTGGAATCTGCTAAAAAAGAAGCCATCCATATTTATAGTGTGGCAACCATTACCAATCAATTTGATGGCCAAAATCTGACCGATTTTCCTGCTTTGCAAGAGGCGGGAGCGGTCGCCTTTTCGGACGACGGTATTCCTTTGACAAATGCTGGCGTGGTGAGAAAGGCTATGAAATTAGCCAAAGAGCAGGGCTGTCTCATCAGTTTGCATGAAGAAGATCCTGACCTGAATGGTGTCTTGGGACTCAACGAGCAAGTGGCTGAAAAACATTTTCATGTTTGTGGTGCAACTGGCGTAGCAGAATACAGTATGGTCGCTCGCGATGTCATGATTGCCTATGAAACGGGTGCGCGTGTTCATATTCAGCATCTATCCAAAGCCGAGTCGGTCAAGGTGGTTGAATTTGTTCAAGGTCTCGGAGCAAATGTTACAGCAGAAGTAGCACCACAACATTTTTCACGGACAGAAGACTTACTTCTAACAAAAGGTGCCAATGCCAAGATGAATCCGCCGTTACGCTTGGAGAGCGATCGGTTGGCAGTGATTGAAGGATTGAAATCTGGTGTTATCTCTGTGATTGCAACGGATCATGCTCCTCATCACGCGGATGAAAAAAATGTTGAAGATCTCACAAAAGCCCCATCAGGAATGACAGGCTTGGAAACATCGCTTTCGCTTGGCCTGACTCACTTGGTAGATGAAGGACACTTGACACTCTTGCAATTGCTGGAAAAAATGACTATTAATCCTGCCAAGCTCTATGGCCTTGATGCTGGCTATCTTGCGGAAAACGGTCCTGCAGACCTTGTTATTTTCAATCCAGATGCAAATCGAACAGTCACAGCGAATTTTGCATCAAAATCCGCAAATTCTCCATTTATCGGTGATAGTTTGAAAGGCGATGTCTACTTTACAATTTCAGATGGAAGCATCGTTTATCATAAAAAATAAAAGCATATGGAACTGTAGCCAACTTGGTTGCAGTTTTTTAATCGTTAAAGCCACATTTAGATGCATCATATAGGAAGTCAAGTCTTGTTGAGATGGAAATGATTGTGGAAGTGTTCAAAATATTATCAGGTATTCCAATGAAATTTTCAACGGTGTCATTTCAAATATCTGTATAACAATAAGGAATTCGTTCCAAAATTCATTTTTGAATCCCCAATGCCATTCTAATACAAATATTTTACGAACATTTTAACTATGATAACGAATTCAATGTTTTTGTTTTTAGATGAAAAAGTGTATAATAACTATATAACTCACTTAAGAAAGGTCGATTTATGAAAAAGAAAGATTTATTGTTGCCTGTGTTGTCTACCCTGTTGTTGTCGCCGGTGATTTTGGCTCAACAAGTTCAAGCTGATGAAGTACAGACTGTAGATACCTCATCAACTATTGTCCAACAGACTGAAACTACAGGGACAAGTGCAAGTGTTTCTAATTCAGCTTTAAATACTACAGAGACAGGATCATCTGGTTCAACTACAGATGGGGCAACTGCTGATGTAGTGGCTATCGAAGCTAGTACCCCGACTGAAATTACTGCCTCTAATACAGCCACTGATTCGATTGATGCAGTTATCATTCACACAAACGATGTTCATGGTCGAATTCTTGAAGAAAAAGGCGTAATCGGTGATGCCAAGGCTGCTGCAGTCATTGAAGAAGAACGTAGCAAAGTTGAAAATACAATTGTGGTGGATGCTGGTGATGCCTTCCAAGGACTGCCAATTTCCAACTCTACAAAAGGTGAAGACAGAGCTAATATCATGAACCAAGTCGGCTATGATGCCATGGCTGTTGGTAACCATGAATTTGACTTTGGGATGGATCAAGCAATCAAATACAAAGAGACCTTGAACTTTCCACTATTGAGTGCAAACAAATACGTTAATGGCGCTCGAGTTTTTGAAGCTTCAACTATCGTTGATAAAACGCCAACTGTTGTCGGTGATGAATTTGTAGTTATCGGTGTCACTACACCAGAAACTGCTACAAAGACACACCCAAAAAATATTGAAGGTGTTACATTTGCAGATCCTATTACCGAAGTAAATAAGGTCATTGATGAAGTAGAAGCACGTGCACTTGCTGATAATCGTGTCTATAACAACTACATCATTCTTGCGCACTTAGGTGTTGATGCGACTACTCCAGTAGAGTGGAGAGGTTCAACGCTTGCAGAAGCCTTATCACAAAATAGCAAACTTGCTGGCAAACGTGTGATTGTTATTGATGGCCATTCCCATACTGTTCAATCTGCTACATATGGTGACAATGTAACCTATAACCAGACAGGTTCCTATTTGAATAATATTGGTAAAGTTACCTTAAAATCTGAACAATTATTGGGCGAAGCAAGTCTTATTTCTGCTGCAGATACGGCCTCTGTGACACCAGATTCTGCAATTACTGAGCTTGTGAATGAAATCAAAGCAAAATATGAAGCTGAAAATGCACAAGTAGTGATTGAAAACAACCCAGTTGAATTGAATGGTGAGCGTTCAAATGTTCGTGTACGTGAAACAAACTTAGGTAATGCAGTAACAGATGCGATCTATGCTTATGGTCAAACAGGTTTCTCAAATAAAACTAGCCTTGCTGTGACTAACGGTGGTGGTCTTCGCGCAACTATTGCTAAAGATCAACCGGTTACAAAAGGTGATATTATTGCAGTTTTACCATTCGGTAATATCATTTCACAAATTACAGTGACTGGTCAGCAAATTTATGATATGTTTACCAAGTCTTTATCATCTACATTGCAAGTGAATCCAGAAACTGGCGAGATGCTTTTAGATGAAAATGGCATGCCACTCTTTGAAGCTAGTGGTGGATTCCTACACATTTCAGGAGCAAATGTATTCTACGATCCAACTCTTCCTGTAGAAGAACGTGTTCTTCTTATCGGTATTCTTAATCCAGAGACTGGCGAATATGACGCCTTGGATCTTGAAAAAACGTACTATTTAGCAACAAATGACTTCCTTGCTGCTGGTGGTGATGGCTACACAATGCTTGGTGGTGCTCGCGAAGAAGGCCCGTCAATGGATAGTGTATTTGCAGATTACTTAAAAACTGCAGACCTATCAGCCTATGCAGATATCAACCCATATTCACGTATCATTCCTGTAAATTCAAGTATTGATACGGATGAAGATGGCTACCCAGACTTTATCAAAATTTTATTGGATACTGATCCAGAAAATCCAGCCTCAAATCCAGAAACTGTTCCAGCCGAAAATACGGATTCACCATCTAATCAAGTACAAAATACTTCAGCAACGGACAAGAAGGCCCCAGTTGATTCTCCGAAAGTAGGAGATAAAAAACCAGAAGTAGCAAGTCCAGTAAAAACTACAAAAGCAGGAGTCTTGCCAAATACTGGTGACCAGATGAATCTGACGCTCAGCCTGTTTGGTTTAGGTCTCGCGGGACTGGCAATGGCTCTACGTCGTAAAGAAGAAATGTAAGCAATTTTTTTGAAACAGGGTCTTCGGACTCTGTTTTTTAATGGAGGAACTATGAAAACTGTATTTCAATATCAAAGAGAAGGCAAACGTGAACCGATTTCATCCTATGTCTTGCTCAGTAATTCACCACGTCGTAAGGAGTTATTAAAGTTCTTGAAACCACACATTACCTCTGTTGAAGTGGATGAACGAGGAATTGAAGAATATTTTATGAACCAATTTGCTTCCGATGATTTTCTCACTCGGGCAGCTAAATCGTGTTGTGAGATTTCCAAGGCCAAGTCTGAGATCAAGTTGACCCCAGGTCATCTCTATATTTCGGCAGATACAATTGTAATCGCAGACGAACAGATTTTTAATAAACCAAAAGATTTGACCGAGGCTGAAGAGATGTTTCGATCCTATTTTGGCAAGAGTCATTATGTGGTGACCTCAGTTTGTCTACGAACGTCGGAATCACTGGATGTTTTCTATACGCTGGCACAGATTGATTTTGTTGACTATTATCCCGCACTAGAGGAGCTAATTCAGTCCTATATTTTTGAAAAGCAACCACTTGATAAGGCAGGTGCCTATGGTATTCAGGAGCTGGATCCACGATTTGTGGCGAGTATTTACGGGGATGTTCATACCATTATCGGTCTTCCAGTAGCGGAAGTATCTCGCAGGATATTTGACGACAGCGATTTTGAAAAATAGCAGAGCTGGCAGTCTGGTTTGTGGTATAATGGAGGACGAAAAGGAGAGTTTATGAGTGTCGACATTGAAAAATACAAGCAATTGGCCCTGCAGAAGCAAGGAGAACACAGAAAATTTCTAGCAAATCTCAAGAAAAGAGCGCCTAAGAATTTAGACAGAATCGTACAGGACATACACGCAGAAGTCTTTTCTGAAATTGATTGTACAGAATGTGCAAACTGTTGCAAAACATTGGGGCCACTTTTTACCGAAGCTGATATAACTCGCATAGCCAAGTATCTTCGAATGAAACTACCTGTTTTCGAAGAGATGTATTTGAGAATAGACGAAGATGGAGATAAGGTATTTCAGGCAATGCCCTGCCCATTCCTAGGTGGAGATAATCTTTGCAGCATCTATGATGCGAGACCAAAAGCTTGCCGAGAATTTCCACATACCGATCGTAAAAAAATCTATCAAATCAACAATTTAACCATAAAAAACACCTTGATTTGCCCAGCAGCTTATCTCTTTGTTGAAAAACTGCGGGAAAAAATCAGTTAATGTTTTCCATTCCTACATAGTTTTACTTCTTCGGAATTTTTTCGAAAACTTCCAGACTAATTTTCAAACTTTTGTTGCAAACGCTTGCGTATTGCGTTATAATATCTTATATATCTCATAGATAGGAGAACTTAGTGAAACAATATAAGAATTACATCTTTGATTTTTATGGTACTCTAGTAGATATTGTAACGGATGAAAACAAGTTGGAATTATGGGAAAAGATGGCTGCTATCTATAATTCTTTTGGATGTTCTTATGGTTCTAGACAGCTGAGAAGTGCATTCCAAGAAACTGCGAATGAAGCAGAGCTTGATTTGATCCGGATCAGTCCTTACCACGATGTCGAAATTGACTTAGAGAAAGTATTTGTTCAATTACTGACTGATACCAAATATGGACGGGAAACCCAAAATAAACCTGCTGATTTAAAGACTTTCGGACAAATGGTAGCTACCGTATTCCGGGTCCTTTCTCGCGAAAAATTAGAAGCTTATCAGCATACCTTAGCTACCCTAGAGGAACTACAAAATAGGGGTGCACGATTGTTTATCTTATCCAATGCTCAGCGAATATTTACCCAAGCTGAGATTGAACTAACAGGGTGCGCAACCTTTATGGAGAAAATTTATATTTCCTCAGATTATCGCATTAAGAAACCTGAACCCGAATTTCTGCTAGGTTTAATGGGTGAAAATCAGTTAGATCCAGCTGAAACAGTCTTTGTCGGTAATGACTTGACTTCAGACATTGCTATTGCTCAAGCTGTTGGAATTGATGGTGTCTTACTGAATACTTTCCCTTATAGTCCTGATGAGATTTTTGCTTACCAAGAAAAAGGTTGGGACTTTACGATTATCGATGATATTATCGAACTGATTCGTTAACTAATCAAAGAACTACATTCATACATGAAAGTAGTTCTTTTTTCTATCATTGCTTCTATGTCGAAGAGAGGTATAACAGACCTTCGGGTGAGAAAATACCAGTTTGTTTTCGTAAATTATATTATGTAAATATATAATTTATTATTACCGTAAAGGTTCGTTTTTGCCATTTCTATTCATTATCTGATATACTGGAGTAGTATTATAAATTAGAAAGGTTCTGTTTTGGGGTATTCCCAAACAGTAGTCAGATATTCTGGCTAGAGGTATTAGTTTCATGTCTCAAACCCATATTAATGTTATCGGAGCTGGCTTGGCTGGCTCAGAAGCTGCTTATCAGATTGCCAAACGCGGCATCCCTGTCAAACTCTACGAGATGCGTGGTGTCAAGCCGACTCCTCAGCACAAGACAGACAAGTTTGCTGAGTTGGTTTGTTCCAATTCATTCCGTGGCGATAGTTTGACCAACGCTGTCGGCCTTCTCAAGGAAGAAATGCGTCGTTTGGATTCCATTATCATGCGAGCTGGTGAAGCCCACCGTGTGCCTGCAGGCGGTGCCATGGCCATGGATCGTGAGAATTTTTCCCAAGCGGTAACTGATGAGATTTACAATCACCCACTGATTGAGGTTATTCGTGAGGAGATTACAGAGATTCCAGAAGATGCTATTACAGTTATCGCGACGGGACCTTTGACATCTGACGCCTTGGCGGAGAAGATTCACGCGCTTAATGGTGGCGACGGTTTTTACTTCTACGATGCGGCAGCACCGATTGTCGACAGTTCGACCATTAACATGGACTTAGTTTATCTTAAGTCCCGTTACGACAAGGGAGAAGCTGCCTATCTCAATGCTCCGATGAACAAGGAGCAGTTCACCTTTTTCTATGAAGCCTTGATTTCAGCCGAGGAGGCGCCGCTCAATTCCTTTGAAAAAGAAAAATACTTTGAAGGCTGTATGCCTATTGAAGTCATGGCCAAACGTGGAATCAAAACCATGCTATATGGCCCAATGAAGCCAGTCGGTCTGGAATACCCTGAAGATTACAAGGGACCACGTGATGGTGAATACAAGACCCCCTATGCTGTTGTCCAACTCCGTCAGGACAATGCAGCAGGTAGTCTTTACAACATTGTTGGCTTCCAGACCCACCTTAAGTGGGGTGAGCAGAAGCGGGTCTTCCAGATGATTCCAGGGCTTGAAAATGCTGAGTTTGTCCGCTATGGTGTTATGCACCGCAATTCCTACATGGATTCGCCAAACTTATTGGAACAGACCTTTGCGACCAAGAAAAATCCCAATCTTTTCTTTGCAGGTCAAATGACAGGAGTAGAAGGCTATGTCGAGTCTGCCGCCTCTGGCTTAGTAGCCGGTATCAATGCTGTTCGCCGTTTCCATGGCGAAGAGCCAGTCATCTTCCCACAGACCACAGCCATCGGAGCTCTGCCATTTTACATCACCCACACCGAAAGCAAGCACTTCCAGCCTATGAATGTCAATTTTGGTATCATCAAGGAGCTGGATGGGCCACGTATCCGCGATAAGAAGGAGCGTTATGAAGCAATAGCAGAGCGTTCCCTCAAGGACTTGGAAGAGTTTTTGACGGTTTAAGCCGATAGTTTTCCGACGAAAAGTATCGGGAAAACTTGGATGGTAGATGGTAAACTGATAGGGAAAGGGGAAGTTGATGATAAAAGAGTTCAATGCAACCGTACGTTACCTAGAGTCCGTTTTAGAAAGCGAAATCGATGAACGGGAATTTTTGCGCATATCAGGATATTCCGTTCCCATGTTTAGTCGTCTCTTTTCGATTCTGACAGATATGTCCTTGTCAGAATACGTTCGGTTACGAAAGTTGACGCGAGCTGCTATGGACATTCGTGAAGGACAGGCAAAGATTATAGATATAGCCCTTAAATATGGGTATGAATCTTCGGATTCTTTTGCCTTTGCCTTCAAACAATTTCATCAGATTTCTCCTAGTCAAGTGCGTAAGGGGTTGCCTTTTAAGGTCCTCTTACCCTTGCAACTATCATTAACCATCCAAGGAGGTAAAGAAATGGATGTTCGTATTGAAAAGAAGGCTGGTTTTACAGTTGCTGGACTTCTTCGCACAGCAATCAGTAACGAAGTGTGTCCGCAGGTATGGGAAGACTTGTTCAAGAACCATACTTATGAAGAGTTAGCTGCTCTAGGAAGTGGGCAGTCCTTTGGAGTTTGTACATTAGCTCAAGCGGATGAGACGATTAATTATATGGCTGCTTATGATGTCACAGATAGTGAAAAAGCGACTAAGTTAGGCTTAGAACTTCTTGATGTTCACGAAGCTGACTATGCTATTTTTACCCTAACAGGCCCTGTTCCTCAATCTATTCATGCAGGATGGCGTTATGCGCTAGAAACTTTTTTTCCTGAACACGGCTATCGCCATTCAGGTGCACCAGATTTTGAGTACTATTTTGAAGGAGACATGAGTTCCCCAGACTACCAAATGGAACTCTGGATTCCCATTGTGAAAGCATAATGTACAGGACACCTTCGGGTGTCTTTTATGATATACTGGACTTAGTAAAGTTGAAAGAGGGAAGTTATGAATCAGGAGACTTGGAAGGGAATTATTCTGCAGAAACAAGGTCTGTTGAAACCCCAGTCTGTTCAGCAAATCTGCCAAAACCTCAATGGTTTGCAGGCACAATTTCAGCCCTATGTACATATCGGTTTTCGAAATCGAATGACCAATGAAGCATTTCAAAATCAGGACTGGCAAGCCTCACTGACACGCCAATGGTCACTTCGACGGACAGTTCATGCCTACCTCAAATCGGAAATTCCTCTCTATATTCATGAAGGGAGAATGGCAAGCGTTGATTATCTTGAAACAGTAAGTTGGGATGGTGCTCTACCACAGGTTAAGAAAAAATTTCATCAAGTTATTTTGGAAGCCTTAGAAACTGGCCCTATGACTCGTGAAGAGTTGAAGATTCTTTGCCGAGCTGAGAATATTGGAGTGGAAGAAGAAAAACAAGTTTTCAATGCATGGGGCGGGCTCCTTCGTTATATGGTTGAACGAGGAGAAATTTACCAAGAGTATGAGGTAAAAAGGTTTCATCGGTTACGTGACTTTCAACCACTACCAAAGAAAGAAGCTGAGCTGGAAATAGCACGTCGGTATTTTTCAGGCTTTGGTCCTGTCAGTTTGGCAGATGCTCGTTATTATTTTAAAGAAAATAAGTCAACCATTCTAGAGTGGATGGCTCAATTAGATTTAAAAACAATTCAAGTAGATGGAGAGGAACGGTTTTACCTTGGGACGCTTGATGAGGCAAATTTACCTCAGTGTCTTTTCGTTGCTGGGTTTGATCAATTACTTTTGGGGTATGAAAAGAAAAACAACCCATTTTTCGCTCCAAAATACATCCGTAACATTTATACGTTGACAGGTATTGTCAAACCTGTAGTTTTTTATAAAGGGCGATTTGTGGCAACTTGGAAACGTGATAAAGGCACTATTTTACTTGACATCTTTGAAGACATCAGCCAACAAGAAAAGAAAGAATTGGAAGATTACCGCCAAATGTACGAGGAAGTCCTGAAGCAATAGCTGGTTTATGTTCGGTAAATACGAAAGTTGTAAATAAATAACTAAATTTTCTGAATATTTCATAAAAACTATGATATAATACTTAAAATACCTATGAAAGAGATTACTATGAATAAGTCTTACTTTTATTTGGACATGAAAACACATGAATTAGAAGTTCCCTTCACAGGGAGGAACCGTCGTGTCCGCGTATTGTTACCTAAGGGATATGCTGAAGATACAGAAACGGCCTATCCTGTTGTCTATTTCCATGATGGACAAAATGTTCTCTATAGCAAAGAAGCATTTTCAGGTCATTCTTGGAAAGTTATTCCAACGATCAAGCGCAATCCAGATATTAGTAAAATGATTGTGGTGGCGATTGATAATGATGGAATGGAACGGATGCATGAGTATGCAGCTTGGAAGTACAGTGAAACAAGCATACCAGGTGTTCAATTTGGCGGGAAAGGGACCTTGTACGCCGAATTTGTCATGGATGTGGTAAAACCCTTTATTGATAAAGAGTATCGGACCAAATCCGACAAGGCACATACGGCTATGATTGGTTCGTCATTGGGTGGCAATATCACACAGTTTATGGGATTAGCCTACCAAGATCAAATTGGCTGTTTAGGCGTCTTTTCATCTGCTAACTGGCTTCATCAAGATGCATTTGATCGTTTGATTGAGCGTAAAAAACTAGACCCAAATCAACGAGTTTACATTTATGTGGGTACTGAAGAAGCTGATGATACTGACAAAACATTGATGGCAGGCAATATCAAGCAAGCTTATATCAATTCATCATTGACTTACTATCGTCAATTGATCTCTGGTGGAGTTCATTTGGACAATTTAGAGTTAGAAGTGATTTCAGGTGCGGTACACAACGAGGAGGCTTGGGCTTTATACTTACCAGATTGTCTACGTTTTTTAAGTGAACATTGGTCATAAATCAATAAATATCAAAGGAGGACGTCATTATGCATGTCGAATTTTTAAGTCATTGGTCAGGAAACCTTGGTCGTGAAATGAACTTGAATCGTTATGGTCACGCAGGTATTCCGGTGCTCGTCTTTGCTTCATCAGGTGGTTCCTACAATGAATATGCTGATTTTGGTATGATTGAGGCTTGCCGCGGGTCTATCGAAGCAGGTCATGTACAATTTTTCACCCTTACCAGCTTTGATAATGAAAGTTGGTTGGCCGATTGGAAATCCATTCATGATAAGGCAGAGGCTCACCGTGCCTATGAACGCTATGTGATTGAAGAAGCGATTCCATTTATTAAACATAAAACTGGCTGGTTTGATGGTATGATGGCAACAGGTTGCTCAATGGGAGCTTATCATGCACTGAATTTCTTCTTACAACATCCAGATGTTTTTACAAAAGTCATTGCACTTTCTGGGATTTACGATGCACGATATTTCAATCATCATCAAGATTATGGAAATGATGAAGTTGTTTATCAAAACTCTCCAGCAGACTATATTTGGAATCAACATGATGGCTGGTTTATTGATAAATACCGCCAAGCGGATATTATTGTATGTACCGGTCTAGGCGATTGGGAACAAGATGGTCTGGATTCATTCTACAACCTAAAACGCGCATTTGAAGAAAAAAATATTCCTGCTTGGTTTGATACATGGGGTACAGATGTAGCCCATGACTGGGTATGGTGGAGAAAACAGATGCCATTTTTCCTTCATTCGATTGGATTATAAGCTAGAAAGGACCTTTTATGAATTATCTCGTCATTTCCCCTTTTTATCCTGAAAATTTCCAGCCATTTACTATTGAATTGGCAAAAAAAGAAGGCTTTACTGTTCTTGGTATTGGACAAGAGCCTTATGATCAGCTCCCTGAAGAACTTCGTAATGCCTTAACAGAATACTTCCGTGTTGAGAACCTTGAAAACTTGGATGAAGTCAAGCGTGCAGCAGCCTTTCTTATTTACAAGCATGGTCCAATGGATCGGGTAGAATCTCATAATGAGCATTGGTTAGAGACAGATGCAGCTCTTCGTGAACAATTCAATATCTTTGGGGCTAAGCCAAGCAATCTTAAAAAGACAAAGTTTAAGTCTGAAATGAAGAAATACTTTACTAAAGCAGGTGTTCCTGTAGTTCCAGGTATGGTTGTAAAAACTGAAAAAGATATTGAAAAAGCTGTGAAAAAGATTGGTTTCCCACTGATTGCTAAACCTGACAATGGGGTGGGAGCATCAGGAACCTTTAAGCTGACAAAGAAAGCCGATTTGGAAGACTTTAAAACAGCCTGGGATGGTCGTACAGCTTATTTCTTTGAGAAATTTGTCAATTCAAGTATCATTACAACTTATGATGGCTTGATTGACAGCAAGGGAAATGTTGTATTTGAAACAGGATTAACTTATGTACATACACCTTTTGAATTGGTACAAAGCAAAAAAGATAATGCCTATTACATTGAAAAAGAGCTTGACCCCAAATTGGTATCCTACGGACGTGCCATTATCAAAGCATTTGGCATGAAAGAGCGTTTCTTCCATATTGAATTTTTCAAGGATGGTAAAGATTATATTGCTATTGAATACAATAACCGTATGGCCGGTGGCTTTACAGTAGAATCATATAACTATGCCCATTCAATTGATCTTTTCCGTGATTATGCCAATGTTGTTTCTGGAGGTTCAGTTGAGGAACGGCGTTTTGAGCCACAATATTGTTTGGTAGCAACCCGTCGTGATGCAACAGATTATGTACATTCTGCAGATGCTATTCGTGATCGTTATGCGGATAAGCTAAAAACAGTAAAACGCATGCCTGACGCCTTCGCAGAATTGCAGGGAAATGATGCCTATCTACTTGTAACCAAAAGCAAGGAAGAATTAGACGACATGATTGCCTTTATCGGGGAAACAAAATAGACTAGATTGAAAGATGCCAGAATGGTGTCTTTTTTTTGCTTTCCTTACAAAGCTGTAAGTTTTTTAATCAGAACTGTAAGAGAATGCAGGAGGAATATTTTCTATAATAGACTCATAAGAAATAGAAAGAAGGAAATCATATGTCATTCAAATTTTTACAAGCAAAGAGAATCGAAGAAATTGCATTCTCAGAAAAAGAGAAAGCTGAACTCTTGGAACAAGCCGTATTCTTAGAAGAGCTCGCCCATGATTTGCAAAGTATAAGATTTATGGCATACTAGAGGGAGGAAACTATGAAAAAGAAAGTATTTGGCTTGCTAGCTTTGGGCAGTATAATGCTAACCGCTTGTTCTTCTTCTTCAGCAGGCCTTAGCTTTGATGAGGGCTATCAAACTTTCCATTACAAGGGAAAAGACTATGCCGTTAGCAAACAGGAAGTTGCCAAAGATAGTATTCGAGGAACAGAAGTTAAGTTTATGGAATGGCCTGTTGTCAAAGAAGAGGGGTTAGTGAAAAAAACAGTGTCCTTGAATAATCTCTTTATAACTACTGGCAAGGAATGGGCCATCGGTGTCCAGGATGGTTATTATAAGGTGGATTTAGAAGATAATATTGCTGAATCAGACCGAATCGACTATCAAGCATTACTTGATACAGTTGATTTATCCAAAGAAAACAATTAGGAGTTTGTATGTTATTAGAAATCAATCATTTAGAAAAAGTTTACCGCACGCGCTTTTCAAAAGAGGAAACTCGTGCCTTGCAAGATGTGGATTTTAAGGTAGAAGAGGGCGAGTTTATCGCCATCATGGGTGAAAGTGGTTCAGGTAAGACGACTTTGCTCAACATTCTAGCAACCCTGGACAAGCCGACGAGGGGCTCTGTTATCTTAAACAATCAGGATATTACTAAAATCAAGGAAAGCAAGCTAGCAGATTTCCGTTTGCGTAACCTAGGTTTTGTCTTCCAAGATTTTAATCTCTTGGACACCCTGTCCATCCAAGACAATATCTTTTTACCTCTGGTATTGGCCCGTACCAGCCATGAGGAAATGGAAAAACGTTTGAAGGTTTTAGCACCAAAACTGCGGATTCAAGATTTGCTGAAAAAACGTCCTTTTGAACTGTCTGGTGGACAAAAGCAGCGCGTGGCCATTGCCCGTAGTTTGATTACCCAGCCACAAATTGTCCTAGCGGACGAACCGACAGCTGCCCTAGATTACCGCAATTCGGAAGACTTGCTGAATTTGTTTGAAGACATCAACTTAGATGGACAAACCATTCTCATGGTGACCCACTCAGCCAACGCAGCCAGCCATGCCAAACGCGTTCTCTTTATCAAAGATGGTCGGATTTTCCATCAGTTATACAAGGCAGGTAAGAGCAATCAGGACTTTGCCAAGGAAATTTCGCTCAATATGTCTGCACTTTTAGGGGGTGAGTAGATGTTTTACCTCAAACTTGCTGGGCAAAATATCCGGAAATCCATGGGTGTGTTTTCTCCCTTTGTTTTAGCCAGCCTGGTCCTCTTTACCTTGATTTGTTCTATGTTCTTGCTCATGCTCAGTCCAGTCATGAAATCCATGGGAACAGGTGCCGTGTCTATCGGACTGGGTGTCGTTGTATTGACCATTTTCTCGCTGATTATGGAAATATATAGTTTTAATTTCCTTATGCAACAACGGACTAGAGAGTTTGGACTTTACAATATGCTGGGGATGAACAAGAAGAAGGTGGCCTTGGTTGCTAGTATTGAGCTGTTTTTCATCTTCCTCTTGGTCATTGTGCTGGGTTCTGCATTAGCTGGTGTATTTGCCAATGTTCTCTACTTGATTTTTGTGAATCTGACCAATTATAGTGACTTACACTTTAGTATTTCACCTCTGGCATTTGTCCTCACGGCTTTTCTCTTTGCGGGTATCTTCTTTATCTTGGAATTACTGGCCGTTCGGACTATTGGCAAGACCAGTCCGCTGATTTTATTCCGAGCTAGTGAAAAGGGTGAGAAGGAGCCACGTGGGAATCTCCTCTTGGCTGCTCTCGGTGTCATTAGCCTAGGCGTTGGCTACTACCTATCGCTTTCATCGAAAGCAGCAGGGTTGGCTGTCATCTATCGTTTCTTTATCGCTGTGCTCTTTGTCATTGCGGGGACCTACTTGTTCTACATAAGCTTTATGACTTGGTATTTGAAGGCTCGGCGGAAAAACAAACGCTATTTCTACACGCCAGAGCATTTTATTACTACATCGCAGATGATTTTTCGGATGAAGCAGCACGCAACAGGCTTGGCCAATATCACACTACTTGCGGTCATGGCCTTTGTCACTATTGCGACAACGACCTCCCTCTATACAGGTATGGCCAGTATGTCAAGTGGACTATATCCAAAGGAAACATCCATTACCTATCCTGTTGCGGATAGGAGTCAGGGTGAAATGGCCTTTCAGCAATCGGTGCTCAGCCATTTTCCAGAAAAAGCGGAAGATAGTCTGACCTACCTGACCTATCAAGCTGGTCTGGTCTATGATGGTGGCAGTGAGATTGTCATTAGTCCAGAAACTATTGCCAATCCAGACTTTAGCAAGATGGCCTTTACCTACTTCATCACCCAGGATGATTTCAGGAAGTTGGGCAATGACTTGCCAGAGCTGGCTGCCAATCAAGTTGCCTTTATGCGTCCGAGTGAAAAGCCTTCGCTAGAGAAAGTCACTTTGGGTGATAGTAGCTTTGAGAACGTAGCCGATCTTGATAAAGCAATTTTCCCAGACATCACAAATACGCTCAATGCTGCCGTCATGGTGGTTAGTGATGATAGTGTTCTTGAAACCATTCGTAGTTACTTTGAAGCAAATAATCCGCAAGGCTATCAGGTTAGTCTGGACTACCGTGTCTTTACTGATATGACCAATGAGGAAGTGGCCACTCTTGGTGAGCAGGCAGGCGATGCCTATAATATCAGCGGTGCTAATGGAGAATTTATTGGATACGTCATGCAAAAAACAGACTTTAATAATATGATCATGGGCTTCACAGGTGGTTTCCTCTTCACAGGTTTCTTGTTGGGCATTAGTTTCTTGCTGGGTGCCGCCTTGATTATCTACTACAAACAGTACTCGGAAGGGCATGAGGACAAGAAATCCTACAAGATTTTACAGGAAGTGGGTATGAGCCAGCAGGCTGTTAAGAAAACCATCAACTCTCAAACACTCTTGGTCTTCTTTATGCCACTGGCTATGGCGACTCTGCACTTTGTCGTTGCCCTGGTTATGCTCAAACAAATGCTGATGATGTTTGGTGTGGTTTCTTCCAGCATGATTTACACGGTTAGTGGTATTACATTGCTTGCAGTTGCCTTGATCTACTTTATCATTTACAAGTGGACCAGTCGGACCTATTATCGTATTATTGAACGGTAGCAGAAGTCTCGCTTATGCGGGATTTCTTGCTTTTTTTAGGAAACGGTGTTACAATGGTAATACCAAAGGAATACTAGAAGAGGTGAGAAAATGGCAGCTATTACATTGAAAGTTTCTGAGCAGGACAAGCTCTTTATGCAGGCTATGGCAAAGTTTGAAGGTGTCAGTTTGTCAGAACTCATTCGGACTAAAACCCTTGAAGCTCTTGAGGACGAATACGATGCCCGCGTGGCAGACATAGCCTGGGCAGAATACCAAGAAGACTTGGCAAACGGCATTGAGCCGATTAGCTGGGAGGAAATGTTGGAAGAGTTGGGATTGACGAATGAAGACTTGTTATAAACTCGTACCAACCAGTCGTTTTATCAAACAGTTGAAAAAGCTGGATAAATTTACTCAAAAGCAGATTACCAACTACCTGTCCAGTCATGTGACTGACAACCCCAGGCAATACGGAAAAGCCTTAACTGCCAATCGTTCTGGCCAATGGCGCTACCGTATCGGCAATTACAGGGTTATCGTCAGCATTGAAGATGACAAATTGATTTTGACAAGTCTAAAAATGAGAAATGGAAGTATATAAGAAAGCCAAGACCTGTGTCCTGGCTTTTGCAGAATGAAAATGATGAAAAAAGAAAAGATTTATATTGTTGAAGATGATGAGATGATTGTCCAACTCTTGAAGCAACATTTGGGAAAATCTTATCAGGTAGAAAGTGTGCAGAATTTCCGAGCTGTCAGTCAGGAAGTTGCAGAAATCAAACCAGACTTGGTGCTGATGGACATTAGCCTACCCTATTACAACGGCTTTTACTGGACGACAGAAATCCGTAAAACCATGACCATGCCCATTATCTTTATCTCCTCTAGCGATGACGAGATGAATGCGGTCATGGCTATGAACATGGGTGGTGATGATTTTGTGTCCAAGCCTTTTTCACTGGGGATTTTGGATGCCAAAATCGGTGCCTTCCTGCGTCGAGTCAATCAATTCAGCAAATCAACTGATTTGTCAATTGACCAGTTCCAGCTTAGTTTGGACGGGCGATTTTCAAATGAATCGGAACAGGTTCAATTATCTCCTACGGAAACCAAGATTTTGTCCGCCTTACTAGAACGACAAGGGCAGATTGTTAGCAAGGAAGAACTCTTGGAAAAACTCTGGGAAAATGAGGAATTTATTGACCAAAATACACTCAATGTAAACATGACCAGACTACGTAAGAAGGTGAGCGAAGTCGGGTTTGAACGAATTCATACCGTTCGTGGCGTGGGGTACTTGGTCAAATGATAGCAAAATTTATCCGTGAATACCGGAGTTTTTACTTCTCCTACATTGTTCTGGCTACTAGTTTTATCTTGCTTTTCTTTCTCTATCAACTGCCCACCGAATTCCTGCAAAACGCTCTGCTATTGTCCCTAACCCTTATCATCCTACTGACAGTAGGCCTGTTCTGGAAGTTTCGCAACCGCATGAGAGCCTTGGAAGACTATGTCCATGAAGAAGCTCTGCCCCTGCTCAATAAGCCTGTGGACCTTGCCTATCTCAACTTGATTGAGGCAGAGAAGGAGGCGACACGTGAACAGCTTTTGGTCTATAAGTCACGTGAAGAAGACCTACAAGCCATGGTCAAAATGTGGTCCCACCAGATGAAGGTGCCCTTGGCTGCCCTGTCTTTGATGAGCCAGACTGACAATCTCAACCAGCAGGATGTCAATCACCAGCTATTACGCTTGGACAATTATATGGCAAATCTCCTCAACTACCTCAAGCTGACCAACCATGCAAGTGATTTTCGATTTGAGCAGGTGGAAGTCAGAGATGTGGTGGTCGATTTGGTCAAAAAATACCGCAATCAGTTCTTACAAAAGGACATTTCAGTGACCATCGATGGAAATTGGCTACTGAAGACCGACAGAAAATGGCTCAGCTTTGCCTTGTCACAGATTATCGACAACGCCCTCAAGTACAATAAGACTGGTGGAAAGGTAGCCATTGAATTGAATGGTGGAATTTCCATTTCCGATACAGGAATTGGGATTCTGGCAGAAGATATTCCACGCCTGTTTGACGAAGGTTTTACAGGTTTTAATGGCCGTGAACACCAAAAAGCTACAGGTTTTGGCTTGTATCTGACCAAGCGAGTCTTGAATCAGTTGGAACTAGCTATTTCCGTGGAAAGTCAACTGGAAGTTGGTACAACTGTAAGCATCACTAAAGTACAGTAAAAGCTGTGCTTTTTTCATTTTGAAAGCGTTTTGAAATTATGCTATACTAGAATAACTGATAAAGTCATTTAGTATGCTTTTAGTACTAGGCAACGAGCTGCAGGCAGTACTGGAGTACGGCAATGCGAGTTAACGACGTAATAAAAGATAAACTAAACGGCGATTAGGAGGTTACTATGTCCCATCATCACATCTTGCAAAATGGATCAGATATTCGTGGCATTGCCATTGCTACAGACGAATATGCTGTCAATCTCACTCCACAAGCCACCAAGGAAGTGGTTCGCGGACTTATTCATTGGCTAACTCAGAAGCCAGAACTGGCGCAGGCCTATCAAAAAGGCCAATTGACCATCGGTATTGGTCGAGACAGCCGTCTTAGCGGTCCAGATTTGGTTTCAGCCTTTACAGAAGAAGCCGTTCGTCTGGGGGTTCAGCTGATTGACTTTGGCATGGCCACCACGCCAGCCCTTTTCATGAGCACCCAGTACCCTCAGTTCAAGTGCCACGCTGGTGTCATGATCACTGCCAGCCACCTGCCCTATTACTTCAACGGCATTAAGATTTTTTCGGAAAATGGCGGAGCAGAACATGAAGATATCGACTTCATCCTCTCGCATAGTGAAGACTTGCCAGCTTCTTCCCTTGGAAGTGTCACCAGTGCAGACCTGATTACGCCTTATGCCCATGACTTGGTTGGTAAAATTCGTACCGCCTGTGGTGGACAAGAAAAACCACTGACAGGTCTTAATATCATTGTCGATGCTGGAAACGGTGCGGGTGGATTCTTTGCTGAGAAAGTGTTGGCAGAATTGGGAGCAGATACCACAGGCTCACAATTCCTAGACCCAGACGGAACCTTCCCAAATCACGTTCCAAACCCTGATAACAAGGAAGCTATGGAAAGCATTCGTCAGGCTGTCTTGAAGCAAGGTGCAGACCTAGGCATTATCTTTGATACCGACGTTGACCGTGCCGCCCTGGTCACCAAGTCAGGAGAAATTCTCAATCGTAACAACCTGATTGCCGTTCTCAGCCAGATTACTTTGGCGGAACACCCAGGAACCAGCATTGTGACCAATTCCCCAACAACTGAACACCTGAAATTCTTTATAGAAAGCCTGGGTGGCAAACAAATTCGCTATATTTCAGGCTACCGTAATGTGATCAACCGTGCTATTTTAGCCAACCAAGAGGGAGTTGATTGCCAGTTGGCTATCGAAACCTCTGGACACGCTGCCTTTAAGGAAAATTACTTCCTTGATGACGGCACCTATGTGGCGGCTAAGATTCTCATGCTCTTACCAAAACTGCAAGCGGAAGGCAAGTCCTTGGACGACTTGATTGCCCAGCTCAAACAACCACTTGAAACCCAAGAAGTGCGTTTCAAACTAGAAGTGGCAGACTATCGAGCCCTTGGTGAACAGGTGATAGCTGACCTCCGTCAAACCACTATCGAAGGCTTTGCTTTTAACCCAGAAAACGAAGAAGGAGTGCGGTTTGACCTGACTGAGCCTTATGGTGACGGATGGTTCTTGCTCCGTATGAGCCTCCACGAGCCACTTTTAGTCCTGCAGGTGGAGAATGACCAGATTGGCTATATTCCTGCAGTTTTACGAACCCTCTCAGTCTTTTTGGACCAGTACCCAGCAGTTAATCAGGAAAAATTGAAAGAATTGATTTAGATTTAGTAGAAAAAGGAGTAAGTTTGAGCTTACTCCTTTATTAATTTACATAATTAAATTTACGCAACATCATAATTGATCCAGAGCATTTTTCTGCTCATCGTTGACGATATGGGTATAGAGGTCGGTAACCTGGGTATTGGCGTGACCCAGCTGATGACTGACCAGAACTTGCGACTTGGTGGCATCATAGAGCCGTGTTGCCAGCGTGTGACGGAGTTTGTGGGGTGTCACTCGTATCTTGAAGTCCGCAGAATATTTCGCAACCATTTTTTCGATAGATGAAGCATCAATACGATTGGGCAGACCACGGTATTCGGATAGGAAGAAGGCCGTATCCGTTTTTTCAGCCTTGTAGCGTTGCTGACGGATGCTCATATAGGCTTCCAGATAGGGCTTAGCAAACCCAGCCACATTAACCGAGTCCCGCTTACCACCCTTACGGGTTACTTCGATCATCATCATATTGAGGTTGACATCTCGAAGATCCAAATTTACCGCTTCTGACAGACGGACGCCAGAAGCCAAGAGAAGGGCCAGAATCGCCAAATCCCGCTCCTTGTTTTTCTGGAAAGAGGAGAGGGCCCGCTTGGATAGCTTGGCTTGGTATTCATTGTCTACATAGTCCAAAAACTCCATGGTTTCATCGCCCAAAAAGAGCTTTTGCTTGATGTTCTCCGCCCGCGCTGCCAAGGTTTCCTTCTTCTTTTTGGTCGACACCTTCTTCATGACATTGCGGTAGAAGTAGGGCTCGCCCTGCTCATTTTCCACTTCTTCGGTTAAATACTTGAAGAGACTAGAAAGGGCCGAGAGGGTACGGTTAATGGTGGTCTGCGACACACCATTCTGCGTGGTATTGGCGTTCAGCAAAGGACGCTCCCGCAGATAAAGAATAAAGGCCTCCATATCTTTTTTGGTCAGATGTTCCAAGACATCTAATGGAATGTCAGCAATCCGTTCAACAGACACCAAATCCGAATCCTGTAACCACTCAAAAAAACGACGGTATTCTTTCAAGTATTCATACAAGGTTGTAAAACTGTAGGGCACAGACAACTTGGACTGATAATATTCCAAGACATACCAAGGCATAATTTCTTTTAGTTGATCAATTTTTTCCAATAATAACTCGCGTCTCATCATTTTCTCCTGATTTTAGCTATATGAGTAGTATAGCATAATCCTATATAAGTTTCAAGAAAATTATAGTTTTTCGGAAAGATGCATGGAGTCTTTGATGATCTTTTTATAATGAATAGCCCTCATATCTCCTTAAGTTAAATTCCAAAGGAAATGTTTACCTTTGGAATTTTAAACAACAATATTTCTCTTCATAAGAATCAATTAAACTAAAACTAAAAATACAGGATCTGTCATTTAGACAAGACTCCTGTATTTTTTTTAAAATATTCATTTAATCTAATTGTTCAATCTTTTCTGAGCCTTTTCCCCAATAATACCCTTGCTGACGATATAGACCAAATTTTCTCATCCATTTTGCCTTATTCTCTGTATCAATTTTCTCAACTACAACGCTAATCTCTTTAGAGTAAATTTTATTTATTAGTCTCACATAATTGGCTAAAAATACAATATTAAGCCATGATAAAACATTGTTCCTATAGGTAATCTTGATTCGGTTATAATAGCTTCTATATTTTTTATAAAGAAAATAGGTATTAATTCCTTCTGTAAAATCATCAATTGCAATTTTATAGTGATATTGTTTTATTTTTTTTAGGATTTCATGCAAACTATCTAATAATTCAGGGTTCCTAGTTGGAAAGTGTTCGGTTATTTCAATTAAGATATTTTCAGAATAAGAGGTAAATCGTTCTAAAAATTGAATGGTTCCAATATATTGAAATTGATCTAAATCAAAATTCACAGAAAGTACAATCTCGGGATGCTGCTTTAATTTTTCTTCAATTTTTTCACTAAACCAGTCCATGAAGATCATATAGTATTCTTCATTAGATAGAATAAAGTGAAATTCATCTGATGGGAAGGTATCTGTTTTGTATGAACGGAGCAATACTTCATATTCGTCAGCTTTTGCAACATTCGTTTTGCTAGTTTCCACATTAACAATTGGTTGAAATAGCAAATAAAAATCATCGGTTCGCACTAAATATTTTCAACCTCTTTCTATTATGAGGATACTGTCACACGTTTTTTCCAAGACAGTAAGAGTTATCATCATTATTTAGACTGTATTTTTTGAGATTTTTTTTGCGCATACATATTACTGTCTGCTTCTGCCAAAAACTCATCCAATTCATGATATCTTGGATTTCTAGCAAATGTCTTACCAATTGAAACGGATACCCCAAAGAGATTAAACTCTTGCATTTTGAGGACAATATTCGATTGAATGCGTAAAATATCGAAATGTGTTGTTTCTGGCAAGAGAACACAGAATTCATCTCCTCCCAACCTTGAAACAAGTGCAGTTGATGGAAACTCATTCATTAGAATATTACTAAATTGAATAAGAATTTGATCTCCTACAGCATGTCCAAACGCATCATTTGAGGATTTAAAATTATCTAAATCAAAAACAAAAACCCATATACTTAAATTGTCTTTTTGGATAACTTCAGCGTAATATTCGTGGAGTTTTCTACGATTATAGACTTCTGTAAGAGGATCTTGATAAATTAATTTTAACATTTTTTCCTTCTCATTGACAACGTCTGTAACATTTGTAGTGATGCAACATATGGCTACTACTTCTCCCCGCTTATTTTTAATTGGAGAATATGAGGTATAGAGCACAAAATTCTCTCCCTCATGATCAAAGACTTCCTCAGAAGTATGAAAATTATTTTCTAATGCTGCATTCACATTTGCTTTTAAAGAATCAAAGTGTTCTGCTGATAAGTAGTCAGAAACATTTTTCCCAACCTTCGGACTAACATGAAAATTCTTTTCCATAAAGGTGACATCTGGTTGGTTCATATAAAGATAATTGTAATCTCTATCAATAATATAGAGATTGATGTTTTCTAATACGTCAAAACTATTTTGTAATAGGATATTTTGTTTTTCGGATGCTTTTAATAATCTGGAAAATTGTACGATTTCAAAAAATAAACCAAATAAGATTAACGCTATGATACAGATGAATAAAACCGACTTGAAATCATCATTTCTTATTTCTGTATAAAAGAAAAACAAAAATAACAATAATAAGAACCCATAGATTAATAAGATATGAAATCGTGTTTTCTTTCTGAATTTGTTTGTATCTGCTTCCATTGTAAATATACACTCCCAACATGTATTCATTCATCGGAGTAATTAGTTATTAGTATAACAAATAGAGACATCTTTTACCAGCTTGGTTTTCCTACTTGTCAAAATGAAATTGTTCCACAGGATAGTAACCAGGTGATAGTGTGCGCTGAGTTAATTTCTTCATAGTTGCTACGAAAGTATAGTGATTATCCAGCAGTAATACACCATCATATTGTTTGATAATAGTTTCAAACTCATTGTCAGTGACAATAAAATCATATCGGGCATCAACATGTGGATTCCATAAAACATACCTGGCGTAATATTGTAGAAAATAATTATCTACCTGTTCTTGGTTTGCCGAAACTACCAAATAATTTCCCGATTCTAGGTGTTTCTCTTTTGCAATTTCATTTAACGCACTTTGTTCTTCTAAGACGGTATTCATTTGCTCAGACATACCATTTGTATCTGAAATAATAAATCCTGTAAATAGCATTAAAGCAGCTATCGTCGTTAATTCATATAACTTCTTATTTCTAAAAGATTTATACGAACGATTATTTCTTTTTAAATAATTTTTTTCGTAAAAAACATCATCCATCTGACGAACAAGTTGAATGATAAAAATAAACAGATTGATTAGAATAATCGTTAATATATATCGTTCAAAACCTGCAACTCTTAAAGCCTCATCAACCGGCATAGCTGTTAGGTACATGACTAAATTTCCAGCATAATACAGGACCGTAACTAATGCACATACCAAATAAATTTGAAGATTAGACTTCCATTGTTTGTACTTAATGCCATAAAAGATTAACAAGCCCAATGCCAAACAAAATATTAATAATATTTGAACACTAGAGAGTGTTTTAAATGAAAAGACGGTGTCTAGATAAGTTTGTAGTATTTTTGTCTGATCAGCTGTCAGCTGTAGTTGTAAAACATCAGTTATTGATCCTGAATGAACTTCATGTTTCTTGATAATTGAATCACCGAAGGTTGTTTTCACATGGAATGACCAGATTCTATTACTTATGATTGGCAACAGTGTCAGCAACGAATAAATGGAGAGCTTTCGGCTTTCTTTAAATAGTTGCCTTTTCATGCCAATTACAAAATAGGCAAGGATGATACAGATTACAAAAAATAGAGCACTAGCCTTGACCATCACTAGGAAATTTAAAATCAATGTCACCACGACTGTACTTCCTAGGAAATTCTCCTTCTTCATTTCAAATAGTACAGAAACGGCAGCAACAGACAAGGCCGCAATAAGAGCATCAACTAAAAGATTATTGTAGCGGATGGAAAAATTAAGATAAGTCATCACTCCTATGCCTGCAAAAATCAGCGCATTAGGTAACAATCTTCGCTTATCTTTTACTGTATCAAAAATTGCATATTGAGCTGCTGCGATAACGATAAATTGGCCGATTAACAGGATACCGTCGTTAAAACTAACAAACTTTGTAATGTAATAAAGATATAATGAACTTCCGATTGGGTAATTGTTATAGGAAATAATGGTATCATTAATATTCGGAAGTCTATTTTCCAGATGTAGAAATTTTACAATGGTTGCCCAATGAGTAAAATTATCATAATGGACAAGTGTTTGATTCCACAATGCTAGACAATAAAGCACCACATAGATAGCCATGAATAAAGAAACAAAATGAAGATTGTTGATAATGGCCTCAAAAATATGGCGGATACTCCCTTTACTAGTGAAAAGAAATAACGTAAAACCAAGTATATAGAGTAGCCATGCAGCACCCGCTAAAAGATTCAAAAGAGATGCAATATACAAAAAAGTAACTTGAAAACTGATTATTCCAATATATACTAGGTATTTAGAAATACTTGTTCGGGTTCGTACATACGAAGTATATCCGATTAGCGAGCAAAGAAATAGAATAAATTTAATGACTGACATCTATCTTCTCCTTGTATAGCTCATCATAAAATTGTTGTATCCCCCCCATGCAAACTTCCTCCATACGTTCTATTGAATAAATTGTTGTTTGACTGAATAACTGGTGGTGCAGCTTATTAAAGTGTAATTTGATTTTTTCAGTCTCATAAATAAATGTTTCAGGAAGAGATTGGATATTTTCGCCCCACAATTCAACTTGGTTACCATCAAAGCTAATCAGGTCAAACGATTGATTTTGAATCAGTATTGGGTATTTTGTTTGTATTTTTGGCATTGTACTATTGATGTTCTTTTGAGTTGATGAACGCTGTTTTAGTAAGTAGAATCGCTGCAGTAAATTGTTACTTAAGTCATCCCAAATGGTAACCCAGCTATCCCTTTCTTTGGTTAAATAATCATTTGTTCGATCAAAAATATAGTGATAGTAAGACTTTTTATTCTTTTCATCTAAGCTATCATCAATTCGAATCGCATATAGCCACATATTGTCTTGATCCACAATACGTGCTAGTCTTCCATTTACTGTAAAAGAATATAACCCATTGTTTAACGAAATTGACACGTGCTCCTTTATATAAAGTGGCCGTCTACTTATAAATGAGAGGCCATGTTCAGAAACGTCAACTAGGGTAACGTCCTCTTTTAAACCACTTATGTCGACAACAGCTTCGTCATCAACTAAAAATCGTTCCTCAGTTCGATAGATTGGTCGGCCAAGTGTAGCAAATAGCGCGAAAGTCAAGTTAATCAAGTGATGAATCAACCAAAAGCTAATGACAGAGCCATAGAATAGTTCGGACCCATATTTTCCAATATTAAAAGTGATTAACCCATAAACAGATAACACCCAAAGAATAAAATAGGGCAAGGCAAACATATAATCAAAATTTCGGTCGCTAATGTCTTTTGAAGTCACTTTAAATTTTTTCTCACTGATTCCGATTGACTCAAAGAACAAAGGCAATACGAGATAAGGTGCAAATACAGTTTCCACAATTTCTCCCCATGTCTGAGTTCGATAGGTATCTGTTACATCTCTCATAGCAAGTTTTGAAAATACATAAGATGGCAACCAATAGATAAGCAATAACCAAACATTTGCCTTTACAATTCGCATGTGAAATACCGTATAAAGTATCGGGGCAAGGATATAAACCAAACGTCTGAAGAATGAACTCCAATAAAGGTAGCCATTAACATAGACAACTCGCTGTCCTAAAGATAGTTTTGGATTGAAAAAAATATTTGTATTATAACTGCTTTTGATAACCCCTCTTCCCCACCGAACGCGCTGCTTCACAACACTACGTAAGTCAGTAGGAGTTAATCCGCTAGCCATTGGTTTAGTAGTCGAATAATTTAAATATCCAGCAATATTCATCCGAACACCTAATTCGAAATCTTCAGTTATGGTGCCAACTGGAAATCCACCTGCATCTTCTATCGCTTGTCTACTTAATAAAGTATTAGATCCTGTGTAGACTGCCGCTCCTCTGGTATTATTCAAGACATTGACACTCTTTGAAAAGAAATCTTGTTCATTTGGAAGTTTATCTTCTGAATAAAAATGAAATTGAAAAATATCTGGGTTATAAAAACTCTGGGGAGTCTGAATCTGATATACTCCCCTTATAGTGGACAGTGAAAAAACAAAAATTTTCACTAGAAACTATAAAGGGAGTTTTATCATGTCCAAAAGAAGTCCAAAATCTGTCTCTGAGAAACTAGAACTTGTTCTACTTCACTCGGAAGAAGGGAAATCACTTAGTTGGTTAACTAGAAACCAAGGTATTTCTAAAGACACCCTATCAAACTGGGTTCGGAAATACAAAGAAGCTGGTGTTGAGGGGCTAGAGGAAAGCCGTCGCTGGATGAAGTATAGTAAGGAACTAAAGGAACAAGCTGTTTCCGACTATCTTGATGGTTTGGGAAGTCTCAAAGATCTGACCAAAAAATATGGAATTTCTGACCCTCGTGTTCTCAGATCATGGATAAAAAGTTATACTAGTGGTAAAGAATTGAAAGCTACTAGTAGAGGAATGAGTCGCATGAAACAAGGACGCAAGACAACATTTGACGAACGGGTTGAGATTGTCAATTTTACCCTTGCCCACGAGAAAGATTACCAAGGGGCTGTTGAGAAGTATGGGGTTTCCTACCAACAGGTCTATTCGTGGGTCAGAAAGTTTGAGAAGGACGGTTCTAACGGCCTCCTCGACCGTCGTGGAAAAGGTTTGGAAAGTAAGCCTAATCTAACTTCGGAAGAAGAGTTACGCCTAAAAATCAAGCAACAGGAAGAACGGATTAAGTATCTTGAAATGGAGAACGGCCTGCTAAAAAAGTTAGAAGAAATCAAGCGACGAAACCGACGGTAAGACTAGGTCGCCACTTGGAATCCTTCCAAGCGATTAAAGAATATGCGGAAGAACAGGAAGAGGCTTCTATCAGCCACTTGTGCCGTATTCTAAAGGTATCTCGCTCAGGCTACTATAAGTGGTTACAACACCAGGAAACAGCTTCTGAACAGGAAAATTTAGGATTGATGAATGTCATCAAGGAACTTCATAGCCAACATAATGGTATTCTTGGTTATCGTCGTATGACGCTATTTGTCAATCGCAAGCTTGGAACAAGCTGCAACAAGAAACGGATTCGACGATTGATGCACATTTTAGGCATTCGTTCCATTATCAGAAGAGCTAAGGGCTACTGTACCAAGACCAGCTTTGTCAATGTAGAAGACAACATTCTCAACCGTGATTTTACAGCTACTGCCCCCAATCAGAAATGGTGTACAGATGTGACTTTCTTGAAGTACGGTCTCAGTTGTAAGGCCTATTTGAGTGCTATTAAGGACCTCTACGACGGCTCAATTGTCGCTTATGTGGTCGGTCAGTTGAATGATAATGAATTGGTATTAGAAACACTTCGTAAAGCCCGAAAAGCTAATCCTGAAGCGACACCATTGATTCACAGCGACCGAGGTTCGCAATATACTTCGAAAGATTATTACCGTTTAACGACCAAGTATCAGATGACCCGCTCCATGTCTCGTGTTGGTAAGTGTATTGACAACGCACCAATTGAGAGCTTCTTTGGGCACTTTAAGACGGAGTGCTATGATTTGAAGAAGTATAAGACTTTTGAGGAGCTGGTGTCAGATATTGATGCCTACATCTATTTTTATAATCATCAACGATTTCAAGAACGCAACAACGGCCTTGCCCCTCTTGAAATGAGGAACAAGGCCGTCGCCTAATCATTTATTATTTCATTGTCCACTTGACAGGGAGCTGTTCAATCAGACCGATTGGTTTCTGATTTTCTCTATCTGCTAAAAAATATGGGACTGTCTCTAGCAAGAATTCTTTATAAGGAATCATATCTGCATCAAATGTAGCGATATAAGGAGAGTTTGTTTGGCTAAGTGCATTATTCAAATTTCCCGATTTAGCATGTTTATTATTCTCCAGACCACAATAACCAACATTAAACTCCTCTGCCAGCGCCTTTATTTCAGGTCGATTTGTATCATCTGCAATGTAGATATGGACTTTATTTTATCTGGATAATCCATTTGTACACAGGCGTTTAGGGTTTTATACACGATGGTGTAGTCTTCGTTATGAGTTGCAATAAAAACATCAATGTCAGGCATATTCTCTGCTGTCAGTTCACCTTTTTCAAGATTAAACGTTTTGCTTTTATTGGCAATCAAAACGAAGGCAGAAGAGTATGAAACTAATTCACAGAGCCACAGAATAACCCCAAAAATATATGATAGAGGTGAGTCTTCCCAAGGAATGGTATAGATAATTCGCCAACCCAAATAGATAATACTGGTTAAGAAAGCTAAAATGTAAACTATCAGATTAATTTTTTTACTTTTAAACACCTTATATCCCCGCTTTTTTGGTAAAGATATACTTTTTCTGAATTTTATAACTAATCATAAATAAGATAGTATCAACCACTACTTTAACAAGTGATAATTGTACCCCAGGAAATAGATGATTTCCTAAGGTAACAAGCAGAGCAGATACAGATATTTGTCCAATTACTAACATAAAATATTTTAAAATACTTGTCTTATCTCCCTTTTGAAATACAAATGCTTTATTCATCATAAAATTAAATAGAGATGATAAAAAACGAGATAAGAATGACGCAATAAAAATTGTATCTGTATGCTGATTTCCAATAAGGAATACAATCAAACTGAAGGCAGAAATATCAACTATAAACGAGCTTGCTGACGATAGAATAAACTTCAAAAAGGTTTTATATATTTTTATCGAGTCCATAATTGGATTAAAGTGAGAAGATTCATTCTCGTTGATATAAATGGTTTCAATAGGAACTTCGATAATGGGTACGTTATTTTCTTTTGCAAACAAGAGCATCTGCATTTCAAATTCATATCGATTCCCTTCCAACAAAATCATCTTATCAAAGTAGGTCGTTGGAATAACCCGAAGTCCTGTTTGAGTATCAGAAATATCTAATCCAAGGGACAAACTTAAGACATCGCGTGTCATTAGATTTCCAATCTTACTTCTTAGTGGAATATTTTTTCCAAAATTTCTAGAACCTAGTATTAGGGGATCCCTTTGAGCGTTTCGTTCATATTCTTGTAAACATTTTTTTGTATCACCAACAGTGTGTTGGCCATCTGCATCAATCGTTACGACTGCTTCTACTGATTTCAGATGATCCTTAATAAATTTGAATCCTGTTTTTAGAGCAAAACCTTTTCCCTCATTTTTATCGTACCGAATGAGACTAGTACTTGAGCTAATCGCATTAAAAATCGGATCATATTCTCTTCCACTCCCGTCATCTACAACAACTATTTGAACATTTTGAAAATATGAATCAAGTGTAATATCTTTATTAGCTTATTTAACTTTGAATCGGGTTGATATGCCGGAATAAGAATGGCAAAATTTGTCATGTTAGATGCTCCTATTTTTCATTTCTTTTCACTTGGTAAAGAGTAATTTTTTATAGTTTAGCTTAAAATTGTACCTACAAATATCTGATAAAATTCTGGGCCATTTTACCATTATATCACAGACTATCATAAAAAAACGAACAAAATGGTTCATATAGCACTTGAAACTTGCAATGTTTGCATAGTCAAGTATGTAGTTAATAAGTTATCTAAAAAACTTTACATAACTTATTGTATGTAAAGTTTTAAAAATTTATATTACTAATAAAATATAAGCAAGCAGGACACTGATGATACTAAACAGCGAACCAATCAAATAGTATTCAGCAAAGGCTTGGCTTTTGGATATTTTATCATAGCGTGCGATGGATTTTGCGGTAAATACCAAACCAATAGCTGTAAATTGCCCCATGAGTAGAAAAATCCCCATAATCAAGCGTTCTAATTGGCCAATCAAGGCACCTGCACCTGTCACAGTCAACTCTTCCTCTCCTTCCGTTACCTGATATTTGCTGAAGAAGAGTTTAAAAACAATATTCACCGGCTTAGTAATCAAAATGATAAATAACAACTGCAATAATAGACTATTCGGCTCACTCCAAAATGAATAGGCAGAACTATTTACCCCAAGTGTTTGATATAAAATGATGATACAGAAAATATGCAATAGCTGATCAATGACGAAGGCATTTCCGTCCCATTTTTCTTTTATCCAGCCATGTTTACTGAGGAAATACTTACAATAATCAATTGCGAGGTGACTTAGCCAAACTTGAAGAAATAGATCCCCATTATTGATTGGCAGTAAAAGAGCCAGAATAGATAGTGGAATTCCAACCACTGTTAGATGGAGGACAAGTGCTAAAAAATTCGTTCTTTTGGCAGTTGCTAATCGTTGGCTTTGAAATGTAAAATCACTTAAGAAATGAGCAATCAACAAGGCTGTTAAGACTGGTTCTTGAACCAGGTAATGTGATAATACGGATGCGTACATGCTGCTACCCCTCTTTCTGACAAAGTTGTAGGATTAAACTCATCACCATTTGGCGATTCCGAAAATATAATTTTATCCCACCAGATTTTACACGTTTTGTAAACGCGCTTGGAGTCAATTTCATTTTCTCAGCAATCGGTTTTTGCTTAAAATCTTCACTGTAGATGTTATTACTAATTAACATTTCAAATAAATCAGTTTGTGAATTATTCCAAGAAGCTCTGATAAAATCACTTGAGTTCAGTAGAGAGTTAATCACGCGATTGATTTGTTTGTATTCAGATGAGAAGGCTATTTGACTAGTGCCGTAGTCGTTATTATCATGAATATAGTCAATTGCTTTCCGAGCTTCCCAATAAGCTGGACCATCAGCTCCGATACTTTGATGTGGATTAATGTCTGTAAGGATTTCTCCCAAGCCTATTCCGAATCGAATTTCTAATTCATTTCTAAAAGCTATTTTTATCTGATCTATCATTAGAAAGATGTGAGGGCTTGGTTTGCAAAGCGCTTGGAATTCATCACCTTTCGTAATAGTAAATGGAGAGGCAAATTCACTTGAAAAAGTATAATTGACACGTTTGATAACATGAGCTAACCGTTCTTGAATATTTGAACGATTGTATACCTGTTTTGAATTGATGATATCACCAATAATTGCTATGTATTGCATACCATTTCCCTCCTTTTTCTTATTATGTCCATTATAACAGACATTTTCATTCATGTCCATAAAAACGGACAATTTAAATCTTTTCCCTTTTAAAGGACATTTTTAATGAATTTAGTATGTAAATGTAAAACTTCTTCTACTACATTTTACTAAAACAGATTATATGTACAAAAAAGAAGAGATTATTTTCTCTTCTTTTTAGCTTTTTTAATTTTATTTGCTTGGCGTTTCATGGCCTGTTTCATGGTAAATTCACCGATTTTGCCTTTCAAACCACCACCAAACATTTGAGAAATATCTGGCATACCTGCGCCACCCATTAGTTGGCTCATGTCTGGCATACCAGCTCCTCCCATCATATTTTCCAGAGCAGACATATCCATACCATTCATGTTTGGCATGTTTTTAGGAAGATTGTTTGGGTTGATACCCATTTGTTTCATCATTTTGTTCATATCACCAGACATAACTCCCTGCATCATTGACTTAGCCTGGTTGAAATCTTTGATGAATTTATTGACTTCGACAAAGCTATTTCCTGATCCAGCAGCGATACGACGACGGCGACTAGGAGTCAATAAATCCGGATTTTCACGCTCTTCTGGCGTCATTGATGACACAATCGCACGTTTACGGGCAATTTGTTTTTCATCAACTTTTAGATTGGAAAGAGCGGGATTTCCAGCCATACCTGGAATCATTTTGAGAAGGTCTTCCATCGGGCCCATATTTTGAACTTGATCTAATTGGTCAATGAAGTCATTGAAATCAAAGGTATTTTCACGCATTTTTTCAGCGAGTTCTAATGATTTCTTCTCATCATATTCCTTGCTCGCCTTCTCAATCAAGGTCAGCATGTCCCCCATACCCAGAATACGCGAAGACATACGATCTGGGTGGAAGGTTTCGATATCGGTGATTTTTTCACCTGTACCTGTGAATTTGATTGGCTGACCTGTGATGTGACGGACAGACAAGGCTGCACCACCACGAGTATCACCATCGATCTTGGTCAAAATCACACCGGTGATGGACAATTGATCATTGAACTCACGTGCAACATTAGCAGCTTCCTGACCAATCATGGCATCAACTACCAAGAGAATTTCGTTTGGTTGAGCAAACTCTTTGATTTCTCTCAATTCGGCCATAAGGGCTTGGTCAATTTGCAAACGACCAGCCGTATCAATCAAGACATAGTCATTGTGATTGGCTTTGGCTTGTTCTAAACCTTGACGGACAATCTCAAGAGCTGGAACTTGATTGCCCAACTCGAACACAGGTACATCAATCTGTTGACCAAGTGTCTTCAACTGGTCTATGGCAGCTGGACGATAAATATCGGCAGCAATCAAGAGTGGACGAGCATTTTCTTCCTGTTTGAGTTTATTAGCCAACTTTCCTGTGAAAGTCGTTTTACCAGCCCCTTGCAAACCAGCCATCATAATGATAGTTGGAATTTTCGGAGACTTAATGAGTTCGGAAGTTTCAGACCCCAATACAGCTGTTAACTCTTCATCAACGATTTTAATGATTTGTTGAGCAGGATTCAAGGTTTCAATCACTTCATGACCAATGGCACGTTCGCGTACTTTCTTGATAAAGTCTTTTACAACTGGCAAGGCCACGTCAGCCTCAAGTAAGGCCAAACGAATTTCCTTGGTTGCTTCCTGAATATCACTCTCAGAAATTTTTCCTTTACGACGCAGATTTTTAAAGACATTCTGCAAACGTTCTGTTAAGCTTTCAAAAGCCATATACTTCTCCTCTTAATCTCTATTATCGATACTAGTTAGAATAGTGATTTTCTCCTCTAAGTAACTATCACCCGGATACCTAGAAAGAATTTCATCAAAAATTTGACTACGCACTACATAATCAGAGTACATATGTAGTTTCATCTCGTAGTCTTCCAGCAATTTTTCTGTTCGTTTAATGTTATCATACACCGCTTGACGACTTACATTGAATTCCTCAGCAATTTCTGCCAGACTATAATCATCTGCATAATACAGCTCAATATAGTTCATTTGCTTATCCGTCAGCAAGGCTGCGTAGAATTCAAATAAAGCATTCATTCGGTTGGTTTTTTCAATTTCCATAAACTTTATTATATCAAAATTTTTATCTTTTATAAATAAGAAAATCCGTCATCTATTGAAAGAACAAGCGGATTTTCTAAATATATTACATAATTTAATGTATGTTAATTATTTTCTAAATAAAACTCAAAGCGCTCGCCCACGTACTGGCTATTAACAAATTCAAATGCTTGACCATCTTCCAAATAGGAAACTTGTTTTAAAGCAAGTATAGCCTGATTCTTAGTAATTTCTAAGTACTGAGCAACTTTTTCATTCGCCAAACGAGCAAAGATTGTTTGCTTACTTGTTCCAATACGATAACCATTATCTACTAGTGTTTTGAAAAAATGATTGGTTACTTCTTCTTTTGGAACATTTTTAATCAACCGCTCCGGAATGCTGGCTACTTCATAAACAACCGGTACATTGTCAGCATAGCGAACCCGTTCCATTCGAATGATTGATTCCCCTCGAGACAAACCAAGCTCTTCAATTTCTTTTTCGTTTGGTTTTGTACGAGTGTATGACAAGAGCTTGCTCGTAGGTGTTTTTCCTTGAAGCAGTACCAATTCAGTAAAGGAAGTTGTTCCCCGCATCTTCTCTTGCACTCGAGTGCTGGCTACATAGGTGCCAGAACCCACTTTTCGTTGCAAGACTCCCTCTTCTACTAATAGCGTAATGCCTTGCCGTAAGGTCATGCGAGATACTCCAAATTCTTCTGATAAATCTCTTTCACTCGGCAAGCGCTGACCGATGGTCCAAATCCCCTGGTCAATTTGTTCTTTTATCTTATCATGAATCGTAATATATGCTGCTTTCATCTCGACCAACCTTTTTCTTTCTAGTGTACCAAAAATATTCTCATTTGACAAAAATAGACCGATTTTTATGTGGAAAAATGATACCGCAAACAATAAGAAAGCTTTTCCTAAAATAAGCAATGTAAAAAATAGAAAAATACGAACACTTTGTTTTTATAAATTACTCATAGTTTGCAAAACAGATATTTATGAAATATAGTTTGGAAAATGTTCGCTTTTATGATAAAATATGTACTAGTATTTGAATTTATTTCAAAACGAAAGGGTAAAACATGACAAAACAAGATGTCCAAAAAATCATTGTACTAGATTATGGTAGCCAGTACAATCAGCTCATTTCGCGTCGTATTCGCGAATTTGGTGTCTTTTCAGAATTGAAAAATCACAGAATAACTGCCGATGAAGTTCGCACCATCAATCCAATTGGTATTGTACTTTCAGGTGGTCCTAACTCTGTTTACGCAGAGAATGCTTTCGATATTGATCCAGAAATATTTGAATTGGGTATTCCAATCTTGGGTATTTGTTACGGAATGCAACTCATCACTCACAAGCTAGGTGGTAAGGTTGTGCCTGCTGGTGAAGCTGGAAATCGTGAATATGGTCAATCTAACCTACAATTGAAAACCGAGTCAGCTTTATTTGCGAATACACCTGAAGAGCAACTAGTGCTTATGAGCCACGGCGATGCTGTCACAGAAATCCCAGCAGATTTCCATCTTGTTGGTCTTTCATCTGACTGTCCTTACGCAGCAATTGAAAACACAGAACGCCGTATCTACGGTATCCAATTCCACCCAGAAGTTCGTCATTCTATTTATGGTAATGACATTTTGAAAAACTTCGCATTTGGCATCTGTGGTGCACGTGGCGATTGGACGATGGAAAACTTCATAGAAACTGAAATCGAAAAAATTCGTCAAACAGTTGGTGATAAGAAAGTCTTACTCGGTCTCTCTGGTGGTGTTGACTCATCTGTCGTTGGTGTTCTTCTTCAACGTGCTATCGGTGATCAATTGACTTGTATCTTTGTTGACCACGGTCTTCTTCGTAAAAATGAAGGCGATCAAGTCATGGAGATGCTAGGCGGTAAATTTGGACTGAATATTATCCGTGTTGATGCGGCTAAACGCTTCTTAGATTTGCTTGCTGGCGTATCTGATCCAGAGAAAAAACGTAAAATCATCGGTAATGAATTTGTTTACGTATTTGACGATGAGGCGAGCAAGTTAACAGATGTTGAATTCTTGGCTCAAGGAACACTTTATACCGATATCATTGAGTCCGGTACAGATACAGCTGAAACCATCAAATCTCACCATAATGTTGGTGGTTTGCCTGAAGATATGCAATTCAAATTAATCGAACCACTCAATACATTATTTAAAGATGAAGTTCGTGCCCTAGGTACTGCTCTCGGCATGCCTGACGAAGTTGTGTGGCGCCAACCATTCCCAGGTCCAGGTCTTGCTATTCGCGTTATGGGTGAAATTACAGAAGAAAAACTCCAAACTGTTCGTGATTCAGATGCCATTTTGCGCGAAGAGATTGCCAAAGCTGGTCTAGACCGCGATGTTTGGCAGTATTTCACGGTCAATACTGGCGTACGCTCAGTGGGTGTTATGGGAGACGGTCGTACTTACGACTATACGATTGCTATTCGCGCTATCACTTCTGTCGATGGAATGACGGCTGACTTCGCAAAACTTCCTTGGGAAGTTCTTCAGAAAATTTCTGTCCGCATCGTAAATGAAGTAGCTCACGTCAACCGCATTGTCTACGATATCACAAGTAAGCCACCAGCAACAGTTGAGTGGGAGTGATAGAGCCTGGGGAGAGGCTCTATCAGCCAGTCTATCAAGACTGTTTTACCCGACGCCTAGCCTAAGCGTCAAGAGTTCGTGAGAGGCTTGATTTTCCTTCAAAATAGCGATTCTACAGCAGTTTAGCAGGAACAAACTAGTCTAAAAAGGGCGAATCTTCGTTTGATTCCCCCTAAATCCCTCTAAAAAAGAATTAACTAGAAATTTTTCTGGTTAATTCTTTTTTGTTTCTATCGAAAACCTCATTTCCTGATACTCATATAACCTAATGCGAGGGTTCTCTTTCATGGTTTTCACTTTAAAAATAAAATAATGGTCACGACCGTCAGTAGCCTTACTTTTGTGCAAACGAAAATAATTTTTCTGTTTCATCGCCATTGTCAGTAATATATCATCAATAAGAAATGTGAGGGGATCTACCCCTTTATAGTATTTATTAAAGTCCTTCTCGAACTGAAGATAGGAATCAGAGAAATAATCGAACTGAATCAAGTCTTCATATATAGTTTTCCTATTCATCTAGTACCTCCACTAAACTCATTTCAATGATTTCAGAAATTTGAAGCAACACATATCGCTCAACTGTTTTAACCGTAATTTCCTTTGAACTTAATTCGGTTATGCGTCCTTGAAAAGCTTGTCTTTTGCCTTTACGAAGGATGACAAACATTCCTTGAGATTGTGAAGTATATAATTGAGTCACGTAAGTAAGAATTTCACTCTTTGATAGCTGTGATGATACTTCTTGAATACTATGGCCGTTTGTATGAACATTCTATAGCTCCAACCTATAAAAAAGCAGAATGATTCAACCATTCTTGCTTTTAACAATTGATGCTGTGTTTTAAAGAGCCAATCAAACTCTATAAATTTTTCAATTCAATGACCATATCACGAATCTGGGCTGCCAGTTCAAAGTCAAGCACTTCTGCTGCTTCCTGCATTTGACCTTCCAGTTTCTTGATCAGAGCCTTGCGTTCATCTTTGTTGAGGGCATTGAAGTCCACCACTTCTTCCTTGTCTTGAGTAACAGCTTTGGTTACACTAATCAGGTCACGGATTTCCTTCTTGATAGTTTGTGGGATAATACCATGTTCTTCATTATAAGCCATCTGGATTTGACGGCGGCGGGCTGTTTCTTCCATTGCCTTGCGCATAGACTCGGTAACCTTGTCCGCATACATAATCACATGACCCTCAGAGTTACGAGCTGCCCGACCGATTGTCTGGATGAGCCCCCGTTCATTACGGAGGAAGCCTTCCTTGTCAGCATCTAGAATAGCCACCAGACTGACTTCTGGCACGTCAATCCCCTCACGAAGCAAGTTAATCCCTATCAAGACATCAAAGACACCCAAACGCAAATCACGAATAATCTCCGTACGCTCCAAGGTCTTGATATCCGAGTGCATATACTTGACCTTGACGCCCATTTCTTTTAGGTAGTCAGTCAAGTCCTCTGCCATTTTCTTAGTCAGAGTAGTAATAAAGGTCCGCTCACCTTTCTCAACACGGGCATTGATTTCACCCAAGAGGTCGTCCATTTGGCCCATAGTTGGACGGACTTCCACTTCTGGATCCAAAAGCCCAGTCGGCCGAATAATCTGCTCGACAATGGTGTCGGTCTGCTCCATTTCATAGTCACCCGGTGTCGCAGATACATAGACAATCTGGTGGACATGACTCTCAAATTCTTCCCTGCGCAGCGGACGGTTGTCTAGTGCACTCGGGAGGCGGAAACCGTAGTTGACCAACATCTCCTTGCGTGAGCGGTCACCATTGTACATCCCCTTAATCTGCCCCATGGTCATGTGGCTCTCGTCAATCATAATCAGGTAGTCTTCAGGGAAAAAGTCCAGCAGAGTATATGGAGGCTCGCCCTCGCTTCGCCCGTCCATGTGTCGTGAATAGTTCTCAACCCCGTTGGTGTAACCCATTTCCCGAAGCATCTCGATGTCGTAGTCGGTCCGTTGTTTCAATCGCTGAGCTTCTAAGAGTTTTCCTTCTGCCTCAAAGACCTTGAGCTGCTCTTCCAGCTCCGCCTGAATCTTGGCAATAGCCGTTTCCATGTGGTCATCGTTGGTCACGAAGTGGGTGGCAGGGAAAATCGCCAAGTGGTCCACATCGCCCAAGACCTTACCTGTCAGGCTTTCAATCTCACGAATGCGGTCGATTTCATCCCCGAAAAACTCCACACGAAAGGCATGCTCATCGCGAGAAGCTGGAAAAATCTCCACCACATCTCCACGTACACGGAAGCGTCCCCGTTGGAAATCGATGTCGTTGCGCTCAAACTGAATATCGACCAGAGAATTAAGCAACTGGTCACGGGAAATCTCCTGGCCGGGTCGCAGACTAACCACGCTATCTGAATATTCCTTGGGCGATCCCAAACCGTAGATACAGGAGACGGAGGCCACGACGATGACATCATTTCGTTCGAGAAGAGCTGACGTCGCTGAGTGACGGAGTTTGTCGATTTCATCATTGACCGAACTGTCCTTCTCGATATAGGTATCGCTAGAGGGTACATAGGCTTCTGGTTGGTAGTAATCATAGTAAGATACGAAGTACTCGACCGCATTTTCTGGGAAGAATTCCTTGAACTCGCTGTAGAGCTGACCAGCTAGAGTCTTGTTGTGGGCGATGACTAGAGTTGGCTTATTGACACGGGCAATGACCTGGCTCATGGTGTAGGTCTTACCAGTACCTGTTGCTCCCATGAGAATCTGGGCTTTTTCGCCCCCCTCGATATTATCAACCAAGGTTTCAATGGCTTGGGGCTGGTCACCAGACGGTGAGTATTTAGATACAAGTTTAAATTGGTTTTCAGTATTTCGATTTATCATACCCTTATTCTATCACAAGTTCTTACTATTAAATAAAAAAAGATATCTGAATGAAACGAAGAAAAACAAGTTATTTTTTCAATGAAAAACCACCACCCATGTCAGAAGATGTAACATTAGAAAAGGCGTTCATTTTGCAATAATTCTGACAATATGATATACTAGGTAAGTTATTTTATATAGAAGGAGTATGAAAATGAAGAAAAAATTACTCATGCTATTGGCAAGTATTCTGCCAGTATTCTTTGTTTTTACTGGTGTCAAAGCTGATGATACTATTGATATCGTATTTGACAATGCTTATGCCCCATTCGAGTTTAAAGACTCAGATCAAGTTTATAAAGGATTAGACGTTGATATCATCAACGAAGTTGCTAAACGTTCTGGCTGGAATATGAATCAAAGTTTTCCAGGATTTGATGCTGCAGTCAATGCTGTTCAGTCTGGTTCTGCCGACGCCTTGATGGCAGGAACCACCATCACTGAAGCCCGTAAACAAGTCTTTACATTCTCAGATCCATATTTTGATACAAAGATTATTGTTGCAACAACAAAAGCAAACAAAATTTCGTCTTATGAAGATTTGAAAGGCAAAACCGTCGGTGTAAAAAACGGTACAGCTGCACAAACATTCTTAGAAGAAAATAAAGACAAGTATGGTTTTTCAATTAAAACCTTTGATACTGGCGATTTGATGTACAATAGCTTAGCGACTGGCGCTGTTAATGCTGTAATGGATGACGAAGCGGTTATTCAATATGCTATCCAACAAGGTCAAGATCTAAGTTTAGATATACCTGGTGAACCAATTGGGTCATTTGGTTTCTCCGTTAAAAAAGGTAGCAAATACGAGTACCTAGTGGATGATTTCAACAAGGCTTTAGCAGAAATGAAAGAAGATGGTACTTATGAGACAATCATGAATAAATGGTTTGGCTCATCTACTACTTCTACTGACAGCACTGATTATGCATCACGCCTCAGCCTAACAGGTAGTGCAACTGCAAAAGCTACACCTGTAAAATCAAGCTATACCATTGTTGCTGATTCATCATTTGCACCATTTGAATACCAAGATGAATCCGGCAAATATGTTGGGATTGATATGGAATTGATCAAAGCCATTGCTGAGCAACAAGGATTTACTATCACCATTCAAAACCCAGGTTTCGATGCTGCCTTAAATGCTGTCCAAGCTGGACAAGCTGATGCAGTAATTGCAGGTATGTCCATCACAGATGCTCGTAAAGAAATCTTTGACTTCTCCGATGCCTACTATACTTCAAATATCTTGCTTGCTGTAAAAAATGGAAGCGATATTGCTTCCTATGAAGACCTAAAAGGAAAAACTGTCGGCGCTAAAAATGGTACAGCTTCGTATACATTCTTAGAGAGCAACAAAGACAAATATGGCTATACTTTGAAAGCGTTTGATGAAGCTTCTGGAATGTATGATAGTTTAAATTCTGGTTCAATTGACGCTCTTATGGATGATGAAGCCGTTCTTCTCTACGCCATCCAACAAGGACGCGACTTTGCAACACCAATTCCAGGTGAAAAATCTGGTGAATACGGATTTGCGGTCAAAAGAGGGGCTAACCCAGAATTGATTGAAATGTTTAACAACGGACTAGCTGCCTTGGTTGAATCAGGCAAATATGATGAAATTCTAAACAAATACTTCAACTCAACAGAAGAAACAAGTGCTACGACTTCAACAGTCGATGAAACAACCATCATTGGACTTTTGAAAAATAACTATGGTCAGCTCTTGTCTGGTTTAGGTATCACAGTTGGACTTGCCTTGCTTTCATTTGCAATTGCCATTGTCATCGGTATTATCTTCGGTATGTTTGCTGTAAGTCCAGTTAAGGCACTCCGTGTTATTGCATCTGTATTTGTTGATGTTGTTCGTGGTATTCCTTTGATGATTGTCGCGGCTTTCATTTTCTGGGGTATTCCAAACTTAATCGAATCCATCACTGGTCAACAGTCACCAATTAATGACTTTGTTGCTGGTACCATTGCCCTATCGCTCAACTCTGGTGCCTATATTGCAGAGATTGTTCGCGGTGGTATTCAAGCAGTCCCAGCTGGTCAGATGGAGGCATCACGCAGTTTGGGTATTTCTTACGGAACAACCATGCGGAAAATTATCTTGCCACAGGCAGGTAAAATCATGTTGCCAAACTTTATCAACCAGTTTGTTATTACTTTGAAAGATACGACCATCATTTCAGCAATCGGTCTAGTTGAGCTCTTCCAAGCAGGTAAAATCATTATTGCCCGTAACTATCAGTCCTTCCGTATGTATGCAATTCTTGCCATCATCTATTTGGTAGTGATTACACTCTTAACTCGCTTAGCTCGCAAACTTGAAAAAGGAGGTAAATAATGGCACAGTTAAAAATCAATGTACACGATCTTCATAAATCTTACGGATCAAATGAGGTGTTAAAGGGAATAACCACAAAATTCTATGAAGGTGACGTTGTGTGTATTATCGGCCCTTCTGGTTCTGGTAAATCAACCTTCCTCCGCACAATGAACTTACTGGAGACCATCACAAGTGGCCAGGTAACAGTTGACGGTTATGATTTAACAGATCCTAAAACGGATGTTGATGCCTTTCGTTCAAATGTCGGAATGGTATTCCAACACTTTAACCTCTTCCCACACATGACAGTTCTGGACAATATCACATTTGCCCCTATTGAACACAAGCTTTTGGATAAAACAGAAGCTGAAAAAGTTGGAATGGAATTGTTGGAGAAAGTCGGTTTATCTGACAAACGTGATGCCATGCCAGATAGCTTATCTGGTGGCCAAAAACAACGTGTAGCCATCGCCCGTGCCCTTGCAATGAATCCAGATATCATGCTCTTTGATGAACCAACTTCTGCTCTTGACCCTGAAATGGTCGGAGACGTACTTAACGTTATGAAAGACTTGGCTGAGCAAGGTATGACCATGTTGATTGTTACTCACGAAATGGGCTTCGCCCGCAAGGTTGCTAACCGCGTTATCTTTACGGATGGCGGTGAGTTCCTTGAAGATGGTACTCCAGAGCAAATCTTTGACAACCCACAACACCCACGTCTCAAAGACTTCCTTGATAAGGTCTTGAACGTGTAAGCTAAACGAAAAGCCTTGACTTGCGTCAAGGTTTTTTTACATCTCAAAATGTTTTACAAATTCTTTTTATAGGACCAACCTTTCTGTGTCTTTTCAACAGCTTCAAAGCCACATTTCTCAAATAGCTTACGAGAACCTGTATTCCAGTCATAGATTTCTTTGACAAGTATTTCCTCAAGCCCCACTTCCTTTGCACGCTCGATCATTCGATGTAACACCTTAGTCCCAATCCCTTTTTTCCAATACCTCCTGTCTCCAATGGCAATAGCAAAATCATCCTTAAAAAGAGTCACATCACCTATCGGTTGATACTGCCCATCTTCAAAAATTTCAATAAAATAGCACTCTCCATTTTTTGATAAATAGCCATACATACGATTAAGCAAGTCCACACTATAAACTTCCTCATTCCCATCAATGAGCCAGACCAATTCCAAATCTTGATGCCATATCAAAGCAAAATCATGATATCCATCATATTTTCTTAACCGAAGATACTTGTTGATTTCTAATAGTTTCGGTTGTTCCACTCCCTCTATAGCCACATTTTTCCCCTTAGCAAGTAATATTTTTTATCCATTTTATCACAATCTGCTATCGAACGACATCATTTTATTGATGGATTAATTCACAAACATAAAAACTTCATTTTCATGAGGTTTAGAATTTTATAAAAGTAGTCCAATCAGTGCAGCGATAATTCCATAAACAAACATTGGGATTGCTGTCTTCTGCATAATATATCCCTCCTGGCGACGAACACCAGATACCGAAGACGCTGCAATGATGTTATTGATACAAGTCATATTGCCCATTGCCCCACCAACGGACTGCATTGCTAAAATACTAGTCATATTTAGACCCGTCTGAGTAGCAATTGACTGCTGAACCCCACCAAAGATCAGGTTGGAAATGGTAGCGGATCCTGAGAAAAATGCACCAATTGCACCGAGATAAGAAGCAAACAAGCCCCAGAATGGTCCTGTCGCTGCCGCAAGAGACATACCAATAATAGAGACCATGGAATTGTCACCATTTAGTAACATAAATTTCACCATGGTCACTCCTCCCAACAAAGCAAAGAATGGTTCTGCAACTTGATGAGCTGTTTGTCCAATTGTTCTCCAAACATTCCCTTTCATACTTGGATACAACCAAGATAACATAAAAACGATAAGGAAGAATGGGATAAATGCTGGTGCATACAGCAGTTCAAACGATTCGTTGGAACTCGTACCAAACACATTGGTCAAAGTGATTTTTAAAGCCTTTGTTACTTCCAAATCTGCAAAGCCAAGATTAGACTTAAACAAGATAGAATCTGTCCTCATCAAGGCCTTAATTCCTAATTGAGGAACCCGTGTCACAACTAAGATAAGCACCAGACTAATTAGTGGTAATAGAGCCCTAAATAATTCGTTCAGATTCACAGGTTCGAGCTCAGAAATGCTCGTATCAAATTTGCTTAATCCAATTTTTTTCTTAGCCAATACAATGGAAATAAGAAAACCAATTGCACCCCCAATTAAGGAAGGAAACTCATAGTTTATAGTTGCCAGAAGTGTCATTGGAAGTGCACATGAAAATACTGTCAAATAAACAAAAAGAAGATTTTCTTTAATCTGTTTCCAGCTGAACACATACCTTAAAGCAATGATTGGAATAACCAATCCAGCAGCTAAATGAACAAGAGAAGCTTTAAAACCAAGTTCTCCTATCTGCTGACTCGTCAACCCCAATGCTCCAAAACCAAACCAAGTAGGTGTTCCAACCGCACCGAATGAAACCGGTATGGAGTTAAAAATCAATACTGCGATGACAACTTTTATTGGCTCAAATCCTAGGGCAATTAAAATGGGGGCAGCAATTGCAGCTGGAGTTCCAAAACCAGAAGCTCCTTCAACCATAAAAGCAAAGGCATAGCCAATAATCATCATTTGTGCAACAGGATTCGGAGTCAAACCAGACATCCACCTATTGATAATCGACTGATTTCCTGTTTTCTGTTGAAAATTATTAAATAACACGGCTCCCATAATGACGGTAATAGGCGTCAGAGTTGCCCAAAAACCTGTCACCAGACCTGAATTTAGTAAAGCAAAGTCAGTTTTGAAATAGACAAGCAAAATCAAATAAACCAAACCTGCTATCGCTGGCAAGGCATAATTCGCTGCTACCCTCAATTTTATCATCAGAAAAATCAAGACAACAATGGGTAAGACACTTAAAAAGATATCCATAAATTTTTTTCATTTCCCTATTTATTTTCAAACCAAAGATTTGAATCATCTGTCAGCTCTACATCATACCTAACCACCATGATTAAGCAAAAAGAAACCTAACATTGTGTGTATTATAGCACAGGTTAGGGAAAAAAGTAACACCCTATCTATGAATTATTTTCATTATTTTTCAAGAGATAGTCACCTACGACCAATCATTCGTCTTATTGACTATCTCTTGAAAAATTGACAAATCTCAATACATATGGTAAGCTATTATAAAATTGTAATTGCGAGGTAAGGAGAAATGGACAGTAACAAGTAAACTCAATTTAAGTTCTATACTTATTTAGTAGTTTTCTTGCGTCCATTTTTCTGCTCCCTCTATTCCATGAATAGGGTCTTTTTGAGCAGGTTTTGACACACTACTAAATAGGTAGTGTGTTTTTTCTTGTAAAGGAGGCCTTATGCTACTAACCACTCATCACCTATCCCTCGACCATCAAAAAGATTTGCGAAATCTGGTTCACGACCTGAATCTCAATGTCAACCCTGGCGATAAAATAGCCATCATCGGCGAAGAAGGAAATGGAAAATCCAGTCTATTACTCACCTTGATGGATTCAACACTTGTCACCAACTACCTGCTTCAATCAGGCAGCATTCACCGATATTTTCACTCACCAGTCTATATTCCCCAAAGTCTTCCACTGGAAATAGCAGAGCTAACCTTGAACGACTACTTCTTCGCTGACATGGACAGTGACATTGATTACGGCTTACTCTACCTCTATGCTGACCAGCTCCAGTTTGACAGTGAGCGATTTGCCAGTCAACAATTGATTGGAAGCCTGTCAGGTGGTGAAAAACTAAAAATTCAGTTGATAAAAAAGCTAGCCACTCCTTCTGATATGATTTTTCTGGATGAGCCGTCTAACGACTTGGATTTAGATACCTTACTCTGGCTTGAAAACTATATCATCACGAGTCCAAAGACCATCCTTTTTGTTTCTCACGATGAAGACTTTCTTAGCAGAACAGCTACAAAAATCATTCATCTTGAATCGGTTAAGAAGAAAACACTTGCTCAAACCAAAGTTGAAGAATTGGACTATCAGGATTACGCACAGAAGCGCCAACAAGCCTATCAGAAACAAGTTCAACAAGCTCGGAATGACCAAAAAGAATTTGACAAAGCCATGAACAAGCATCTACGACAAAAATCACAGGTGCGCAATACCTTGCTCAATACGCATGATGCTACTATGGGACGCCTCATTGCCAAGAAGATGAAGAATGTCTTATCACGTGAAAAACGCTATGAAAGAATGAAGAAAAATCTCACAGAAGTACCTTTTCATGAAGATGCCATTTCCCTCTTCTTCTCGGACATTTCACCACTACCAGCTAGAAAGCAAGTGCTTCACTTAGAAAAATTCCAATTGAATGTTGAAGAACGACAATTAGTTAGCAATATCCATTTCAACTTAAATGGACAAGAGAAAATTGGCATCATTGGACAAAATGGAATTGGTAAATCCAGTTTTCTAAAGCTAATCTATCAAGAACTCAGGCAACGAGCAGATATAAACTTGGGATACATGCCCCAGCGCTATTCAGAAGTCCTTGATGAGTCTAAAACTCCACTTGATTTTTTAATTGAAAATGGCAATCGTGAGCAGGAACAACTCATCTTAACACATCTAGCCAGTCTGCAGTTTACACGACAAGAAGTTCAACACAGGATCTGTGAACTTTCAGGGGGACAAAAAGCCAAGTTACTCTTGTTAAAAATGGTTCTTGAACAAGCCAATTTTCTCTTATTAGATGAACCCAGTCGAAACTTCTCTCCTACTTCTCAGCCATATATTCGTCAACTATTTGCCGATTATCCAGGTGGCTTGGTATGCGTATCACACGACAGACGTTTTTTGAAAGAAGTTTGTCAAAGAATCTACCGACTAACTGAGACTGGACTGGAAGAACCACAATAAATAATAAAAGGAAATTGGCGCACATGCCAAATTTCCTTTTCTAATAGTATTTCGAATGTATTCGCTTTACAGCTTATAGTTTATCAAGAGCAAGCTGTAAGTCCTCAATCAAATCATTGACATTTTCAAGTCCGATGGATAGGCGAATTTGATTTGGTGTGACCCCAGCAGCAAGTAAATCTTCAGGAGCTAACTGAGCATGCGTGGTTGTAGCTGGATGAACTACTAGTGATTTCGCATCAGCAACGTTTGCTAAATTAGAAAAGATTTCCAAGCTATCAATAACCTTACGAGCTTCTTCTGCTCCGCCTTTTACTTGGAAAGAGAAAATAGATCCAACACCTTTAGGCAGGTATTTATCTGCCAAAGCCTTATAAGGACTATCTGGAAGTGATGGATAATTGACCGACTCAACATTAGGGTGATTGAGCAAGAAATCAACTATCTTTTCGGCATTTGATACATGACGCTCTACACGGAGAGACAAGGTTTCTAACCCTTGCAAAAGCAAGAAGGCGTTAAATGGAGAAAGGGCTGCACCTGTATCGCGAAGTAATTGTACACGAACTGCTACAATAAATGCTGCAGCACCAATATCACGAGTGTAACTAATATTGTGATAACTTGGATCTTCTTCAACAAATTGCGGAAACTTACCAGATGCCGCCCAGTCAAACTTGCCACTATCGACAATCACACCGCCAATGGTCGTACCATGCCCACCGATAAACTTGGTTGCAGAATGAACTGCGATATCAACACCATGAGAAAATACATTAATCAAATATGGAGTTGCAAAGGTATTATCTGAAACAAGTGGGATATGGTGGTTGTGCGCAATTTCTGCCAATTTTTCAAGATCAGGAATATTGATAACAGGGTTTCCCAAGGTTTCAATAAATACCAGTTTTGTATTATCTTGAATGGCAGCTTCTACTGCTTCAAAGTCAGCAATATCGACAAAGCTTGTTGTAATACCATAACGAGGAAGGGTTTCTTTGAAAAGATTAAAGGTCCCACCATAGAGAGTGGTCGCTGCTACAATATGATCCCCAGCGTGTGCCAATGCTAAAACAGTATAGGTAACTGCTGCCATACCAGAAGCAGTTGCGAGCGCCCCAACGCCACCTTCTAAGGCAGCAATACGATTCTCAAAAGTAGCAACCGTTGGATTGGTAATACGAGTGTAGATATTACCAGGTTTACGTAAAGCAAACAAATCCTCCGCTTCTTGAGCATCTTCAAATACATAGGAAGTTGTCTGATAAATAGGTACCGCACGCGATTTTGAAGCAGCATCAACCTCCTGTCCAGCATGAAGTTGAAGGGTTTCAAATGAAAATTCTCTAGCCATAAAGATACTCCTTTGGTCTTTTTCAGTATTCTACCTCATTTTTACCATCTTGACTAATATTTAAATGTTAAGGAACCCTATAGTTAACACCTATAACCATGTATGAGATAATTCTACCAATATAATCCACTACTCATATTACTTGAATAAAATAAGAAGAACAGATACAATGATATTATGAATACATTATTAGAATATATTGGACCAATAATCCTTCTTATCTTGATAATTTCTTATAGTATTTATCGGCGGTTCCATCCTGATACTAAGGATACCAAGCAGCCACCAAGGTGTCCAAAATGTAAGTCTATTAAGCTTCAAACGTATACTCCAAGTCGAAAACAATATTCTCGTAAAGCTGGAATGGTCGGTCATGCAATCAACGGTGTTGAAGGAGCAATGTTTGCAATGCTCTATGAAGCCGATAGAACATACTATCGCTGCCAATACTGTGGTCACCGTTTTTCCAGAAAAGAAAACCGTTCTATCTCCAACATCGAATAACCCTACCTTATTTTTATTAGGAAACTTCTATCTTAAAACGCATTGCTTAGATTCCTTTACTTGGAATTCTAACCAATGCGTTTTTATATTTATCTACTATTCTTACCCTTATGGACACTATCCTTACAAGTATGTCGACTAGCTAACCAACTTAAAAATTCCTGTCCAATTCAAGAAAGCCTTTCTACGCATCCGTTCAATCTCAGTTCGAAAGAGGCCTGCTATTGTTGCACGATTTAAAACGACACTATTTTCACGAGAAGAATTCATCACTTTAGTAACAAGCCTTTCCACTTCTTCTCCTTCTCTAGTGCCCATATCCCACAATTCTTGAAGTACTGTTTTATTATACATCTTTTCATACTCTGCCATACCTTGTAGCACCCAATATCTGTGGTCACTTTCGACTTCTAACCACTGCCATACAATTTCAGCATCTGCCACATCTGGTTTTTCATACTGACACGATTGACAGAGTACCATTTGATTCGCAAAACTAGTCATGTCTGTTTTCCATTTATGCGATACAATTTGATAAGCAGCCACAGCATGAGAAGTTTTACATCTCCAACATAGACCGTTGTGAACTTGAGTATCATCAAAAATCCCTCGCTCAACCAAGGTGTCCATCCAGTAGTCTTCAATCTTTGATAAATCCATTTTAGTATTTTGCATAGATAACATCTTTAACATCTTCATTCTCCCTTAAATCCTTATTTATTTTCCAATAGTTGTGAACGAATCATACTCGCTTGTAGCATTGCCAGCTCGACAATACAAGGATATTGACTTAAATCTAAATTCTCCAACAAACGGTAAGATAAAAATAACTTCGGCTGTAAACGTGTCAGAGGTTTTGACCAAATAACTTGTTCATCTTGAAGTTGTTTGATGGCCAAAAAATATAGGTGATTGACCATGAGATAGGCTTTGCCATTTAACAAATAGGCATAATCCTGCATCAAATCCCGACAAAATGATGCAATCCACACAGCAGCTGTCTTTTCAACATCGAATTGGTAAGTACGTAATAAGTTAGCTGTGAACACACTACCTTTTCCAAAATCCTCAGACCACCTGCCTTCAAAATCTTCCATGTTTAACGGAGAGGTCAACCCAAAATGGCTAGCATATGTTTCCCATTCCTTATAGATATCATTCCAAGAAATAACTATCTTCATAATCGACCCTACCTCCGTTTTTCATTTATGTGAGATAATTTTAACACCAATTTTCCATTTTGTCAAACATGTTAAACGATATTTGCAAACAAAAATATAAAATGGTATAATTGGTTAAACAAACAAGGAGACAACCATGATACTAGGCGAAATATTAAAAGAATACCGAAGCAAACATTCATTATCAATGGATAAATTTGCGGAGCTATCTGGTTTAACAAAGGGATATATTTCCATGTTAGAAAAGAACCAACATCCCAAAACCAAAAAAGCTCTTTTGCCGACAATGGATACACTTGAAAAAGTAGCAAAAGGAATGTCCATATCTGTTGGGGAATTGATTGAACAGTTAGACACCAATCAAGGCATTGCTTTGACAATAACTCCTGGGCAATTCAAGCTTTTTCAGCAGCCTATCCATCCTCAGGTCCAGCTCTTGGATAAAGAGTTACAAGAACCATTTCACAGTCAATGGTTAGCCTTTGGTCAAGAACAGTTACTGGCTATGCGGGAAACTAGTCAGACAAACATTCTGCAAATGGATGATTACCGTGATCGGGTTGAGTTAGCCGTTCCAGGTAAAGTCTCTGCTGGTACTGGTTATTGGCAGGATACTGATTTGAATAACCTAGTATCATTCTTCAGTGATGACATTCCAGACAGCCACACATATGATACAATCGCCCAAGTAGTTGGTGATTCCATGGCTCCACAGATTCAAGATGGAGATTATTTATTTATTCGATTAACCCCACATATTCCATTAAATGCCATTGGGATTTTTTCCGTAAATGGGGAAAATTTTGTTAAAAAATTTAAAGGCGACTACCTACAGTCACTCAATCCAGACTATGATGATATATATTTTAATGCAGATGACGATATCCGTCCAATTGGTCAAGTGGTTGCAATTTATGAGTAAAAAAAGGAGGCTTACTCGCCTCCCTTTTCTTTTAACGGAAAAGTCTCTCATCTGATGACTATTGACAATTGATACTCTTTTCAAAACCAAAATGAACCGGTGTCAACTTTTAATCTTGATAGAGTTGATTTAATAAGTAAATTAATTATTTAGCTACCCTTATGTCGATTGATTGTCCTCTACTATTTTATTTAAAGTGTGGAGATTGCTTATTATTATTGAAAATTTTTAGAGGTTTTGATTTTACTATTTCTCAACTTGTATGCTGAAAAATGAATCGTTATGGTATGAAAATATTAGCCTTCATTTAGATTGAACTGGGTAACTGGGCTAATGTCAGGTACAAATGCTATGCATTATAAAACACTACATTCCAAATAACATTGGAAAACCGACGAAAGACTTTTCCCCTACTAGAATCTGTAACTTTTTTGCCAAAGATTCAGAATCCTAGTAGTATATACACACCTATGAACGCTAATAGACTCCTTTCATTAGGTCAGATGGCGCTCAGCATCTTTAAATTTCTTATTTCCTTTTTTCAAGTAGATTATACCACTATTGTAAAGCGTTTTCAAATAATTATGTGCTCCAAATTCAATTTTTTTAACTTTCTTTTGCTTTTACAAAAGATTCCCACATTTTTTGTTGCGGCTTAGCAAATGGGTAGGTAGGAAAATCTTCTACAGAAACCCATTTCAATTCTTTTGATTCTGGAAGGTTAAGTGTTTCCGCCACACCTTCTACCATTTCTATCTGCCATTTGCGGTGACTAAAAATGTGCTGGACGATGCCAAATTCTTGCTCTTGCCAATTAACAGTCAGACCATAAAGTTCCGTAAAGCTCTGCCGAATATCTGGCTGAACAACTTCTTCTGCAACTTCAAAGAGAGAGACTTGTTTGTCAACGATTGCTCCTTTTTCCAAAAGCGGAAAAGACCAGAAACCTGATAGAAGACCTGCTTCATTATTTTTTTGCATAAAAAACATCATAAAATCCCAATTATCTGCATAAACACTGGAGACACTGCACCTTATCAAGGATAAAACCAATTAAATTACTACTGATTTACTACGTATGAATGAGCTTTGGTACGACGATTTTCCTTGAAAGGTGAAGATTTAATAGATACCTCCAGCACAAATTGAATATTCATAAAGGTAGACACTTCAACAATGAGGTGTCTATTTTTGTATTTAATTTGAAAGGTCGTGATAATGATGGAAAGAAAAACTTTGGAAAGGAAATGTCGTTCTCCTACGAAAGATACGCTGAAAACATAAAAATCAATAGATCACAGAAAGGGCGAAAAAATATGGAACTAAAATTTGTTATTCCCAACATGGAAAAGACTTTTGGAAACTTAGAATTTGCCGGTGAGGATAAAGTCATACAAAGAAGAATCAACGGACAGCTTACGGTCTTATCAAGAAGCTACAACCTCTATTCCAATGTGCAGAGAGCAGACGATATTATCGTGATACTTCCGGCAGAAGCAGGCGAAAAGAACTTTGCCTTTGAGGAAAAAGTAAAACTCATCCATCCCCGTATCAGAGCAGAGGGATATAAAATCGGCACACGAGGATTTACCAATTACATTCTGGAAGCCGACGACATGATAAAGGCATAGAAAGCGAGGAAAAGAAATGAGATTAGCAAACGGTATCGTCTTAGAAAAGGAAGCGACATTTGGAGAGTTGAAATTCTCCGCACTTCGCCGTGAGGTACGCATTCAAAAGGAAGATGGCACGCTTTCGGAAGAAATTAAGGAGCGTACCTATGACCTCAAATCCAAAGGACAGGGACGAATGATTCAGGTGAGCATTCCTGCAAGCGTTCCGCTGAAAGAATTTGACTATAACGCACATGTAGAGCTTATCAATCCGGTAGCCGATACGGTAGCGACCGCAACCTTTCAGGGAGCAGAGGTGGACTGGTATATCAAGGCAGATGATATTGTGCCGGCGAAGGATTCAGGAAATTTCAAGAGGGAAGCTCCTAAAAAAGAACCCATATCTGAAAAGTAAGGTAAAGAACGCAAATCGAAAGGAGAAACAGGCACATGAAACAGTGGCTTCTTTCCGGTAAACGGATTCGACCAAGCGATAAGGATTTGGTCTTTCATACAGCCGTATCAATATTCCTGCCGGTTTTTATTCTTGTTGTTGCCCTGTTTCATGCAAAGACAATCTCAGAGATAAACTGGCAGGATTTTCATTTACCAAAAGCAGGTGAAATCAATGTTCCCTATCTTTCCATAAGCTGTATTAGCTCCGGTGTTATCTGCCTGCTGCTTGTTTTGGTGATTAAACGCTATCGCTATGACTGGATAAAACAGCTCTATCATCGTCAGAAATTAGCCAGAATGATACTGGAAAACAAATGGTATGAAGCAAAGCAGGTAAAATCAGAGGGGATTTTTAAAGATTCTTCCAGCCGGACAAGAGAAAAGATAAGCTACTTCCCGAAAGTCTATTACCGCATGAAAAACGGTCTGATTCAGATACGTGTAGAAATTACGCTGGGCAAGTATCAGGAACAGCTCCTGCATTTGGAGAAAAAGCTGGAGAGCGGCTTATATTGTGAGCTGACCGAAAAGGAGCTGAAAGATTCCTATGTGGAATATACCCTGCTTTATGACATGATTGCCAATCGTATTTCCATTGACGAGGTACAGGCAAAAAGCGGAAAGCTACGCCTTATGAAAAATATATGGTGGGAATATGACAAGCTCCCTCATATGTTAATTGCCGGTGGTACAGGCGGCGGTAAAACCTATTTTATCCTGACACTGATTGAAGCCCTGCTCCGTACAAATGCAAAGCTGTATATCCTTGACCCGAAAAATGCCGATCTTGCCGACTTAGGCTCTGTTATGAAAAAGGTGTATTTTCAAAAGGAAGATATCCTTTCCTGCATTGACAGATTCTATGAAGAAATGGTGAAGCGAAGCCTCGCCATGAAAGAAATGGAAAACTATAAAACAGGCGAAAATTATTCCTACTTGGGGCTTCCGGCTCATTTCCTGATTTTTGATGAATATGTCGCTTTTATGGAAATGCTGGGAACAAAGGAGAATACTGCCGTCTTAAATAAATTAAAGCAGATTGTCATGTTAGGTCGTCAGGCAGGATTTTTCCTAATATTAGCCTGTCAAAGACCGGACGCAAAATACCTTGGCGACGGAATCCGTGACCAGTTTCATTTCAGAGTAGCTTTAGGTCGTATGTCTGAAATGGGATACGGCATGATGTTTGGAAGTGATGTGCAAAAGGATTTCTTCTCAAAACAAATCAAAGGGCGTGGCTATGTTGATGTGGGAACAAGCGTCATATCTGAATTTTATACGCCCCTTGTTCCCAAAGGACATGATTTTTTAGAGGAGATACGGAAACTCACAGACGGCAGGCAGGACGCACAAAAGGCGTGCGAAGCGTAAGCCTTGCCGTGCGGACGGTTTGCCGGTTGGTGTGGCGGCAGCCACGCCAACCATTCAACCCCCCGTATCTAACAGGGGGGTACAAATCGACAAAAAACAATTTATTTATCATCTCTTATTCTTTACAGGACAAGGGATTATAGAAATTACGGCAGGTGTCAAGTGAGCTTTCAAAGTTGACATCTGCCTTTTTAGACAGGAGGGATTTTACTGGAGAAAGAAAATCATATCGAAAAGATAAAAGAAACACGATTGGCTTATGGTATTTCACAGAGCCGTCTGGCAACCGGAGCAGGTATTACAAGGCAGTATTTAAGTGATATTGAAACAGGGAAAGTCATACCGTCAAAGGAACTGGAACATGTACTCTTTGAAACCTTGGAACGGTTCAATCCTAACTCTCCGCTTGAGCTTATTTTTGACTATGTAAGGATTCGCTTTCCGACAACAGATGTCAGATATGTGGTAGAACAAATCCTGCGATTAAAGCTGTCCTATTTTCTTCATGAGGATTACGGCTTCTACTCCTATTCGGAGCATTACGCTTTAGGAGATATATTTGTTCTCTGTTCATCGGAGCTTAGTAAGGGTGTGCTGGTAGAACTAAAGGGACGTGGGTGCAGACAGTTTGAAGCCTATCTTCTGGCACAGGAGCGAAGCTGGTATGAATTTTTCATGGACGCCTTATCGGCTGGCGGTGTGATGAAGCGACTGGATTTAGCCATCAATGACAGAACCGGCATTTTGAATATTCCCATGCTTACCGAAAAATGCAGGAATGAGGAATGTATCTCCGTCTTTCGCAGTTTCAAAAGCTACCGAAGCGGTGAACTGGTACGCAAAGATGAAAAGGAATGTATGGGAAATACTCTCTATATTGGTTCTCTTCAAAGCGAAGTTTACTTTTGCATTTATGAAAAGGACTATGAGCAGTACAGGAAGAATCATATTCCCATCCGTGAAGCGGAAGTGAAAAACCGCTTTGAAATCCGTCTGAAAAATGAGCGTGCCTATTATGCCGTTCGTGACCTGCTTATCTTTGACAATCCGGAGCAGACCGCCTTTAAGATTATCAACCGCTATATCCGTTTTGTAGACAGGGATGATAACAGACCTCGCTGTGACTGGAAATTGAATGATGAATGGGCTTGGTTTATCGGCAATCACCGTGACCGCTTAAAACTCACGACAAAACCGGAACCCTATACCTATGAGCGAACGCTAAACTGGCTGGCTCGTCAGGTCGCTCCTACCTTAAAGGTGGCACTAAAGCTGGACGAAATCAATCAGACACAGACGGTAAATACTCTGCTTGCACATGCAAAGCTGACGGACAAGCATAAGCAGATTCTCAAACAACAGTCAGCAAATATCAAAAATGTCATTGTATGACACAAATTCATTTTTAACAGAGAGGAGAATATTTTTCAATGAACTTTGGACAAAATCTTTATAACTGGTTTTTATCGAACGCACAATCACTGGTGCTTTTAGCTATTGTTGTGATTGGCTTATATCTTGGCTTTAAGCGTGAATTTTCCAAACTTATCGGCTTTCTTATCATTGCGATTATTGCAGTAGGACTGGTATTCAACGCAGCCGGTGTCAAGGACATTTTACTGGAGCTGTTCAATAAAATTATTGGAGCTTAGAGAGGAGGAAAATGAATGGACGATATGCAGGTATATATTGCCAACCTCGGCAAATATAACGAGGGGGAACTCGTGGGAGCTTGGTTTAAGCTCCCCGTAGATTTTGAAGAAGTCAAAGAAAAAATCGGCTTGAATGATGAGTATGAGGAATACGCCATTCATGATTACGAGCTGCCCTTTGACATTGACGAATACACCTCCCTTGCAGAACTGAACCATCTTTATGAGCTGGTATGTGATCTGCCCGAAGAATTACAGTCAGAGCTTTCCGCCTTGCTTACGCACTTTCCCAGCATTGAAGAATTAAGCGAACATCAGGACGATATTATTCTGCATTCCGGCTGTGATGATATGGCAGATGTGGCACGCTACTACATTGAGGAAACGGGTATGCTTGGTGAAGTTCCGGCAAGTCTGCAAAACTATATTGATTATGAATCCTTTGGGCGTGACTTAGAGCTTTCAGGAACTTTTATCCATGCAAGCCGTGGGATTTTTGAAATTATCTACTGATGTCTGATGACACAGACAGATTGGTTTGACTTAAGGGGATAGTCCAAAAACTATCCCTTTTTATGAAAGGATAAAGAAATAAAAATGAAAAAAATACGAAGCTATACCAATATCTGGTCGGTGGAAAAGGTGCTTTACTCTATCAATGACTTTAAGCTGCCTTTCCCTATCACCTTTACGCAAATGACATGGTTTGTGGTGTCTGTATTTGCAGTCATACTTCTTGGGAATCTTCCGCCACTGTCTTTTATTGATGGGGCATTCCTGAAATATTTTGGAATCCCGGTCGTCCTGACTTGGTTTATGAGCCAGAAAACATTCGACGGAAAAAAGCCTTACGGATTTTTGAAGTCGGTAATTTCCTTTTGGTTCAGACCGAAGCTGACTTATGCAGGCAAAACCATACATTTAAGAAAAAACAATATGCAGGAAGCAATTACAGCAGTCAGGAGTGAATACGATGAAATATCCCATTAAATATATTGAAAACAATCTGGTCTGGAACAATGACGGGGAATGCTTTGCCTACTATGAACTTCTTCCCTATAACTATTCTTTTCTAAGCCCTGAGCAAAAATTACAGGTGCATGATTCTTTCAGACAGCTTATCGCACAAAACCGTAACGGGAAAATTCATGCTCTGCAAATCAGTACGGAATCCAGCATACGTTCCATTCAGGAAAATTCCAAAAAGGGAATCATCGGGAAATTAAAAGAAGTTGCCGAAAAAAGAATTGATGAGCAGACAGAGGCTTTGATTTCCATGATTGGAGAAAATCAGGTCGATTACCGCTTTTATATCGGCTTTAAGCTCCTTTTTGGCGAACAGGATGTATCCGTCAGGGAATTTACAAAAGAAGCCAAAAATGCGGCTTTGGATTTTATCTATGATGTCAACCATAAGCTGATGGGCGATTTTGTCAGCATGAGCAATGATGAGATTTTACGCTATTCAAAGATGGAAAAGCTGCTCTCGAACAAGATTTCAAGAAGATTTAAAATCCGACCATTAAATAAAGATGATTTCGGTTATCTCATTGAACACATCTATGGACAGACCGGCACAGCCTATGAAGATTATACCTACCATCTTTCAAAGAAAAAGACGGATGGAGAAACACTGGTAAAATACTATGACCTGATTAAGCCGACCCGTTGCCTGATTGAAGAAAAGCAGCGATATTTGAAACTGGAACAGGAAGATAGAACCGTGTACGTTGCTTACTTTACGATTAACAGCGTTGTCGGAGAACTGGATTTCCCATCAAGTGAAATTTTCTACTATCAGCAACAGCAATTCACGTTTCCGATTGATACATCCATGAATGTAGAAATTGTAGCCAATAAAAAGGCTTTGGGGACAGTCAGAAATAAGAAAAAGGAACTGAAAGATTTGGATAACCACGCTTGGCAGAATGACAATGAAACCAGCACCAATGTCGCCGACGCTTTAGAAAGTGTCAGTGAGCTGGAAAGCAGTTTAGACCAGAGCAAGGAATCCATGTATAAGCTCTCCTATGTAGTGCGTGTATCCGCTGATGATATGGATGAGCTGAAACGACGTTGTGATGAGGTGAAGGATTTTTACGATGATTTAAGCGTAAAGCTGGTGCGACCGTTTGGCGACATGTTGGGCTTGCAGGGAGAATTTCTGCCAGCCAGCAAACGCTATATGAATGACTATATCCAGTATGTGACTTCGGATTTTCTTGCCGGACTTGGCTTTGGGGCAACACAAATGCTTGGGGAAAAAGACGGAATCTATGTCGGTTACAATCTGGATACGGGAAGAAATGTTTATCTGAAACCGGCTCTTGCTTCACAGGGAGTAAAAGGCTCTGTGACGAATGCCTTGGCTTCCGCTTTTGTCGGCTCTCTTGGCGGTGGAAAATCCTTTGCCAATAATCTGATTGTCTATTATGCGGTGCTTTTCGGAGCACAGGCTCTTATTGTTGACCCGAAAGCGGAACGTGGAAGTTGGAAAGAAACCCTGCCTGAAATCGCTCATGAAATAAATATTGTCAATCTGACCTCTGAAAAGAAAAACATGGGATTACTTGACCCTTATGTAATTATGAAAAATCCAAAGGATTCAGAATCTCTTGCGATTGATATATTGACCTTTTTGACAGGGATTTCTTCCCGTGATTCCGACCGTTTCCCCGTCCTTAGAAAAGCCATTCGTGCCGTAACAAACAGTGAAGTAAGGGGCTTATTAAAGGTTATTGAAGAATTGAGAATTGAGGGAACGGATACCGCCACAAGCATTGCAGAGCATATTGAAAGTTTTACCGACTATGATTTTGCTCATCTTCTCTTTAGTGACGGTGAGGTAAAACAGTCCATCAGCTTGGAAAAACAGCTAAACATCATACAGGTTGCCGATTTGGTGCTTCCGGACAAGGAAACCGATTTTGAAGAATATACTACTATGGAACTGCTGTCTGTGGCAATGCTCATTGTTATCAGCACCTTTGCATTGGATTTTATCCATACGGACAGAAGCATTTTCAAGATTGTGGACTTGGACGAAGCATGGAGCTTTTTACAGGTGGCGCAGGGCAAGACCCTATCCATGAAATTAGTGCGTGCCGGTCGTGCCATGAATGCCGGTGTCTATTTCGTGACACAAAATACGGACGACCTCTTAGATGAAAAGCTCAAAAATAATCTGGGGCTGAAATTTGCTTTCCGCTCCACGGACATCAATGAGATAAAAAAGACTTTGGCGTTCTTTGGGGTTGACCCCGAAGATGAGTACAACCAAAAGCGTCTGCGTAACTTGGAAAACGGGCAGTGTCTAATCAGTGATTTATATGGGCGTGTCGGCGTGATACAGTTTCACCCTGTGTTTGAGGAACTGCTCCATGCCTTTGATACCAGACCGCCGGTAAGAATTGAGGTGTAAGCATGAAACAGCAAAATATAGCAAAAGTAGTCAAGCGAATTGGGAAAGTCATACTGATAGCAGGTGCGATTCTTATTGCCACCTTAGTATTTCTGTCTGTGGTCGGAACCGTAGTACACGCCGCAGGACTGGTTGACGATACGGTCAATACTGCCAATGAATACAGCAAATATCCGCTGTCAAACTACCAGCTTGATTTTTATGTCGATAATTCTTGGGACTGGCTGCCGTGGAACTGGACAGATGGCATTGGAAAGCAGGTCATGTATGGACTTTATGCGATTACCAATTTCATCTGGATAATCAGTCTGTATATCTCAAACGCCACAGGTTACTTGGTAAAAGAAGCGTATTCCTTGGATTTCATTTCTTCCACGGCGAATGCCATCGGAAAAAACATGCAGACCTTAGCCGGTGTTACTTCAGACGGTCTGTCATCAGAGGGCTTTTATGTCGGTTTTCTTTTGATTTTTATTCTGGTACTCGGTATCTATGTCAGCTATACAGGACTTATCAAAAGAGAAACGACAAAGGCGGTTCATGCGATTGTCAATTTCGTACTGGTATTTATCCTGTCCGCTTCCTTCATTGCCTATGCGCCGGATTACATTGCGAAAATCAATGATTTTTCGTCGGACATCAGCAATGCCAGCTTATCGCTTGGCACAAAAATCACCTTGCCGGATTCCGAAGCCAAAGGAAAAGACAGTGTGGATTTAATCCGGGACAGCCTGTTTTCCATACAGGTGAAACAGCCCTGGCTGCTGCTCCAGTACGGAACAACCGACATAGACAGTCTTGGCACCGACCGTGTGGAAAATCTTTTGTCCACAAGTCCCGATTCCAATAACGGTGAAGACAGGGAAAACATCATCAAAGAGGAAATTGAGGATAAAGATAATGCCAATATGACCATCACAAAGACAATCAGCAGGTTAGGAACGGTATTTTTCCTGTTCTTCTTTAATATTGGTATTTCCATCTTTGTCTTTCTTCTGACCGGCATTATGATTTTCTCACAGATACTCTTTATCATCTATGCCATGTTCCTGCCGGTCAGCTTCCTGCTCAGCATGCTGCCGACCTTTGAGGGCATGAGCAAAAGAGCCATTACAAAGCTCTTTAATACCATCCTGACCCGTGCAGGCATTACATTGATTATCACTGTTGCCTTTAGCATTTCCACCATGCTTTACAGTCTGTCTGCCGGTTATCCGTTCTTTATGGTTGCTTTCTTGCAGATCGTGACCTTTGCAGGCATTTATTTTAAGCTTGGTGACTTGATGAGCCTGTTTTCTCTGCAAAGCAATGATTCACAAGGTGTCGGAAGCCGTATGATGAGAAGACCCCGTATGCTTATGCACGCACAAATGCACCGCCTACAAAGAACATTAGGTCGTTCCATGACTGCTTATGGAGTAGGTTCTGCGATTGCCGGAAAAAGAAATCAGAAAAGAGATGGCTTAACACATTCTCCGAAAACACAAGCCGACCATAGCCGACCACAAAGTGAGCATTCGGCTTCACTGGGAGCAAAGCTCGGACAAGGTGTCGGAACGATAGCCGATACAAAAGACACGATAGCAGCATCTGTCAATCAATTCAGGGAACAGGTCACTGACCTGCCGACAAACGCAAGATATGCCGTCTTTCAAGGTAAAAACAAAATCAGAGAAAATATGAATGATTTTACCGGCGGTATCACTCAGGCAAGAACATACAGAGCAGACAGACGCAATCAGGAGCAGGAAGCAAGACGACAGACGATTGCGGAACGCCGTTTGAGGATGGAAATGGCAAAATCAGAGAACAGCGTAGCTTCATCTGTCCATGAAAGACCGATAATTAGGCAGGAACGAACGGCTCAGAAACAAGAACCACAAAAAACGATAAGAGAATTTCAATCAGCAAATATACAGGAATGGTCTGTCCAGAGAGCAAGCCGATTAAAAGAAAATTCAACACCGCTTAAAGCGAAAAGACAAGCTCCTGTTATTTCAAGAACACAGACTGTAAACACAAAAAGCAGACCGTTACAAACCGCCAGAATAAAAAAAGACCAAGGTAAGCCGTCATGAAATTAAAACATCTTCTCATCGGCTTTTCCTGTTTTTTCGTAGTTGTATTCTCGCTACTTTTGTTTATCACAATTTTATCTTCTGATGAACAGGATGGCGGATTTGGGAACAGTCAATTTGGCGGTGCGACCGTTTCCATGGAGGTTCTGGCACACAAGCCTATGGTAGAAAAATACGCCAAGGAATATGGTGTGAGTGAATATGTAAATGTATTGCTTGCCATCATGCAGGTGGAATCCGGCGGTACGGCAAAAGATGTCATGCAGTCTTCGGAATCGCTGGGGCTTCCTCCGAACTCATTGGATACGGAAAGCTCTATCAAACAGGGCGTAAAGTATTTCAGTGAGCTTCTGGCAGGCAGTAAGCGTCTGGAAGTAGATTTCGATTGTGTCATACAGTCCTATAACTATGGCGGTGGATTTTTAGATTATGTCGCCCGTCATGGCAAAAAATACAGCTTTGAACTGGCGCAGAGCTTTGCAAAGGAGCATTCCGGCGGTGTAAAGGTGGACTACCCCAACTCTATTGCCATCTCTATGAACGGGGGCTGGCGATACAGCTATGGAAATATGTTTTATGTAGCTCTGGTTAAACAGTATCTTGTGACATCGCAGTTTGATGATGAAACCGCACAGGCAATTATGAATGAAGCGCTTAAATATGAGGGCTGGAAATATGTATTTGGCGGTTCTTCTCCCACTACCTCTTTTGACTGTTCGGGACTGGTGCAGTGGTGCTATGGGAAAGCCGGTATCTCTTTGCCAAGAACCGCACAGGCACAGTATGACGCTACCCAACACATCTCTCTATCCGAAGCCAAGGCTGGAGATTTGATATTCTTCCATTCTACTTACAATTCCGGAACATACATTACCCATGTCGGAATCTATGTCGGCAATAACCGTATGTACCATGCAGGCGACCCGATCGGTTATACCGACTTGACAAGCTCCTACTGGCAGCAGCATTTGGCAGGAGCAGGACGAATCAAACGATAAGAAAGGAATAAAATATGAAATTCATCAATCATAACAACAATAAAAAACAGCTTCCAAAAGAGAAGAAACCCCGTATTCATAAGATAAATCCTCGAAGAAAGATAGTGATTGCCCTGTGGATACTCTTAGCAGTCAGCTTCAGCTTTGCGGTATTTAAGCATTTTACGGCAATAGATACCCATACCATTCATGAAACGAAGGTCATCGAAAAAGAATATATGGATACGCATAATATAGAAAATTTTGTAGAGAAATTTGCGAAAGTCTATTACACATGGGAGCAAAACAGCACCTCGATTGACAACCGAACCAAAGCACTGAAAAACTATCTGACAGAGGAGCTTCAAGCTCTTAATAACGACACGGTACGAAAGGATATACCGGTGTCCTCCTCGCTTCAAAACTTTCAGATATGGAGCGTCAAAAATACTGGGAATCACACCTTTGATATGACCTACAGTGTAGAACAGCTTATTACAGAGGGAGAAAGCAAGAAAAACGTGCAGTCTGCTTATTCTGTCAGTGTCTATGTGGACAGTGCCGGAAACATGGTCATCATTAAGAATCCGACCATTACAAGCATACCGTCAAAGTCTTCCTATCAGCCTAAGATAATAGAAAATGACGGCACGGTGGATTCTGTTACTGCAAATGAAATCAATGACTTTTTAACCACCTTCTTCAAGCTCTACCCGACTGCCACGCAAAAGGAACTGTCCTACTATGTGACAGATGGAATCCTAAAACCGGTTGGAAAAGAGTATGTTTTTCAGGAGCTGGTCAATCCGATTTATAATCGTAAAGAAAATCAGGTTACAGTGTCTTTATCGGTTAAATATCTTGACCCACAGACCAAAGCAACGCAGGTATCACAGTTCAGTCTGACACTTGAAAAGAATGATGGGAATTGGAAGATTGTGAAGTAATCTAATCAAAGAAAATATTACCATTTCACTCTTTACCATCCGAAATTGACCAATCAGTCAAAATATGATATACTCTAATCAAGAGTACTGACTGATTGGTCAATTTAGTGAGGTGTCTAATGGTTACTAAGAATTTTGAAAAAATTTCAGATGAAAAAAAGGAGCAAATAATAACCAAGGGAATTGAAATTTTCTCAAAGTTTTCCTTTGTAGAAGCACGGACTGATTTAATCACTCATGAAGCTGGTATTTCTAAAGGTTTATTATTTTATTATTTTGGCAATAAAAAGAATTTTTACTTATACCTGTTTAAACATACAGTCGACCTATTGACACAAGATTTAGAATACGAAGGAACTTATGATAATTTTTATGAAATAATTTTTTATATGATGGATATGAAATATAATTTAATCACAAAATATCCAAATGAAACAAAATTTTTAAATATGGTTTCAAAGGAAACACACAAAGAAGTTAGTAAAGATATTAGAAATATTTTAAGCATATATCATAAAAAATCAAAAGAAAAATCAAGTAAGATTATTTTAAGTGCTGTTAAAAAATTGAAACTAAGACAAGACATAGATACTCAAAAAATTATAGAGAGTTTAAGTTTGTATATTGATGCAATTGTAATGAAATATCTACATTTGTATCAAGACAAGCCAATGGAGTTATTTGATAATTTTCATGAATTTAAAAAAGATGTTAAAGAATATCTTGATTTAATGATTTACGGAATTGTTATCGAGTAAAACATTCAAGAATTATAGTTAGGAGGAATGTTGAATGAACTATAAAAATCCATACGAAAAATTGTCTGGAAAACTAAATAATCGAAAACTGGTAAATGCTGGTTTTTCAGAAAAAACTTATGATACAGGGAGCGTTAAGCTGAACTATGTGGTTGGTCCTAAAAATGGACCGAGTTTATTATTGATTCCTGCTCAAATGGGTATGTGGGAAAGTTATAAGAAAGTACTTTTGCCACTATCAAAAATTTTCCAAGTATATGCCATAGATGTGAGAGGTCATGGAAAGTCTTCTTGGACACCGGGGCATTATTCATGGAAAATTATTGGTGAGGACATAAAAATATTTATAGAAAATGTAATAAAACAAAAAGTTATTATTAGCGGAAATTCATCAGGTGGCATTATCGCTCTTTGGTGTGCTGCTAATATTCCTGAATATATTTCCGGAATTATTCTTGAGGACGCACCCATTTTTTCTGCTGAAATGCCACGATTTAAAGAACAAGATAAATTCGTATATAACGGGCTAAAGCACCTTGTTAATCAAATCGGAAATATACCAGATAGAGATTTAGCAAATTATTTTCAAAATATGGAAGTACCAGCTTCTGATAAGAGAATCAAAAGAATTCCAAATTGGTTTGTTAGTTGGTTATCACGAAAGATAAAGAAGTTTCAGGATAAATACCCTGATAGTCCGGTTGAAATTGGCTTCCCAGATAGCTTACGTTTGCTAATTAAATCATTGTCTATGTTTGACCCGGATTTTGCCAGAGCCTTTGTAGATGGCAGGTTTTATGATGGTATTGACCATGCAGAAGCTTTTGAAAAAACCAAATGCCCCGTACTGCTTATTCAAGCCGATTGGAAACGCTACGAAAATTACGGACTTATAGGAGCATTTGATGATGATGACGCTCATCATGCTATTTCCTTGGCTCCGCAAATAATATATAAAAAAGTTTCCGCTAATCATGTTATTCATACTTTCAAGCCAAAAGAGTATATTAAACTATTATCAGAATTTAGAGAAATTGTATCTGATAATTCTATATGTAATGGTGAGTGATGACGATGTTGCTAACAGAATGGTTGTTATGTCCTATATGTAAAAGTAAAACGAGGATAAAACTACGAAAAGATACCGAATTAAGGAATTTTCCTCTTTACTGTCCTAAGTGTAAATTAGAAACTTTAGTTAGTATAAAAGAGTTTAAAACCACAATCATTAAAGAGCCGGACGCAAAGACGCAGAGCCGATGATGTAAGATATAAAATCTTATGTTATCGGCTATTTTTATTAGGAGAATTATCATGAAAAATATATACTACAAGCCGATTTTATACGGCATTTGCTTACAAACATAAAACACAGTTATCTATACAAAAGAATCCTCCGTGGTTTTTCACTTCCACAAATAATATAAGCAACACTGCATGGACACATAAACAGAGAACGGTCTGTTTGTGTGTTTTTTATTTATCCGAAATTTTTTTGACTGGTAATGCAACAAATCCCCCTTTCACGTCGGGACTAAGAGTGAAAGGAGGTAAAGGAGCAAGGCTCACTTCCTTTCAATCCAGAGAAAGGGGGTGAGAACATGAAACCGTCATCTTTTCAGACAACGATAGAAAACCAGTTTGACTACATCTGCAAGCAGGCTATGGAAGATGAACGAAAGGACTATTTCAAACAGCTTTCCAGACTGGCAAAACATGAAGTGTCCTTTTCGGAAATCGGCGATTATCTTGTCAGTCAGTTTGCCACAACAGACAGCTATGTAACGGACTTTCAGATTTTTATGCTGAACGGCATATCCATCAGCATTGAAAATGACCTGCTAAGCGAAGCACTGCGGAACTTGCCGAGCAACAAGCGTGAGATTCTGCTTCTGTTCTATTTTATGAATATGAGCGATTCGGAGATTGCAGACATGTTGAAAGTAAACCGTTCCACTGTTTACCGGCACAGAACCGGCGGACTTGCCATGATGAAGAAGTTTATGGAGGAATTTGAAGAATGAAGAAGAATTATCCTCTTGTTCCCTTTCCTCTCATTGTCAAAGCTGCTGACGGCAATTCAGAAGCAATCAATCAGATTATCCGGCACTATCGGGGATATATGACAAAACGCTCCCTGCGTCTGATGAAAGACGAATACGGAAACCAAAGCATGGTTGTTGATGAGGTTTTGCGTGGACGAATGGAAACAAGGCTGATTACAAAGATTCTGTCATTTGAAATCAAGTGACACACGCTCTCTTTTCGTGGAAGCGTGATGACGTTTCCACGCTTCCCGATTGGAGAGGCTTGTTATTCTGCAAAAGCATATATTCCCATATGTGTTTTTGCAGGCGAATAAGCCCCTATGTTCTTTGAAAACTGAATAAAGCGGTCAGATACGTTGCGATAAGAAACGAGCTGATGGACTGGTACGCCATGACCTGTCAGAAATGACAGTGAGCGATTGATACCGGAACTCCATAAGTCATCATCAGCAAGATGATTGCCATGACTTTTTTATCGACATAATGATACTCCCGTACAGTCACAGTCCGAGCGTTGAAGCACAGAGAACCTGTGTGAGCCGTCGCAGGCAATGAGTACGGCTGCATGAGAACCATGCAGGGGTGAGATTCCCGTGAGCCTTGCCAAGGCTGTCTGACTGCTTGTAAAGCCAAAAATTTGAAAGGAGGATTGATGACATGAATCAGGCTTATGTTCCTATCTGGGAACGCTACACGCTGACGATTGAAGAAGCTGCTAAATATTTCCGTATCGGTGAAAATAAGCTGCGTCGTTTAGCAGAAGAAAACAAGAATGCAGGCTGGCTGATTATGAACGGGAACAGGATTCAGATCAAGCGAAAGCAATTTGAAAAAGTGATAGATACATTAGATGTCATATAGGGTATAAGGGTCTTGAATAGATATGGTATAATCGTATCAAGTCGTATCAAGGCTCTTTCCATACAGGAAAGGAGCAGATACCATGTCAGAAAAAAGACGTGACCGTAAAGGTCGGATTTTGAGGACTGGAGAGAGCCAGAGAAAAGACGGAAGATACTTATACAAATATATAGATTCATTCGGAGAAACACAGTTTATCTACTCATGGAAGCTGGTATCTACGGACAGAGTACCGGCAGGCAAGCGGGATTGTATCGCACTGCGTGAAAAAATTGCAGAGATACAAAAAGATGTTCAAGATGGGATTGATGTTATCGGCAAGAAGATGACACTTTGCCAGCTTTACGCCAAGCAAAATGCTCAGCGTCCTAATGTAAAAGCAAACACAAAGACCGGACGTAAATATCTGATGGAAATTTTGAAGAACGATAAGCTGGGCGCAAGAAGCATAGACAGCATTAAACCGTCTGACGCTAAGGAATGGGCTATTAGAATGAGTGAAAACGGATTTGCCTATTCCACCATCAATAACTATAAGCGGTCACTGCGAGCTTCCTTTTACATTGCGATACAGGATGATTATGTAAGAAAGAATCCATTTGATTTTCAGCTTAATACCGTTATTGATGATGATACCGTTCCTAAAACGATATTGACACTGGAACAGGAAGCAAGACTGCTTGATTTCGCAAAGTCTGATACGGTCTATCACAAGAATTATGACGAAATTCTGATACTGTTAAAAACCGGACTTCGTATTTCAGAGCTATGCGGTATGACTGTTACAGATTTGGATTTTGAAAATCATCTTATCTTGGTTAATCATCAGCTACTAAGAAACACTGAGCTTGGGTATTACATTGAAACACCTAAAACCAAAAGCAGTGAGCGGCAAGTACCAATGGTTGAAGTTACATGTCAGGCATTGAAAAGAGTATTGGCAGTGCAAAACCAAAACGAATGTGTTGAGATTGATGGATATAGCAACTTTCTTTTTCTCAACAGAAATGGCTATCCTAAAACGGCATGTGATTTTAACAGCATACTAAGAAACCTCATTAAAAAGTACAACAAATGCCATGAGGAAAAATTGCCACATATCACACCGCATACACTTAGGCATACATTCTGCACCAACTGTGCCAATGCCGGTATGAATCCCAAAGCCCTGCAATATATTATGGGACACGCAAACATAACTATGACACTGAACTATTATGCACATGCGACCTGTAATTCGGCTATGGAGGAAATGAAACGCTTGGAAAAAGAACAACAAGCAAGATGTTTAGTCCTTTAAAAGAAATGAATTTACTACCCTTTTACCACTTTTAACAATCAATTCATAACAAATTACACAAAGAAACGTGAAGTATCTTCCTAAAGAAAAAATGCCCGAAAACCTACATAACAAGGCTTTACGAGCATTTAAGAATATTCAAAATGATAATTGGAAATTTGTGATATGTTTCTAATAAAAATTGATTTTCTTTATTTCTAATGAGAAATCCTTGGTAGGCCACGGGAATAGGCTTTTTCTTTGGTGCTTTGATTGGATACTTATCCATTGTACCATTTAAGTAGGCTGCGCTAAAGGCTTTGACTGGGCTGTCCTGGGGACGTGGATTACCTGGCGATTCAATATCCGAACCCAGATCCATCAGTGCTTGGTTGAAATCACCCGGTCGCTCTGGATCAATCAATAGCTCCATCATCGCTTGGAAAATCTTGCGATTGGCAGGCAAACCAATATCATAATCAACCTCAAACAAGCGGCTGAGAACACGCATCACATTGCCATCTACCGCTGGTTCTGGCAAGTCAAAAGCAATACTGGAAATAGCTCCGGCAGTATAAGGACCAATGCCCTTTAGGCTTGAAATGGCAGCATGCGTGGTCGGAAATTGCCCATCAAAATCTTCTACCATTTGCTGCGCTGCCTTTTGCATATTCCGCACGCGCGAATAATAGCCCAATCCCTCCCAGAGTTTGAGAATGACCTCCTCTGGTGCTTGTGCTAAATCACTAATCGTAGGCAAGTGATGGAGAAACCGTTCATAATAAGGAATGACAGTGTCAACTCTTGTCTGTTGAAGCATGATTTCCGACACCCATATAGCATAGGGATCCTTGGTCCGTCTCCAAGGCAAATCACGTTTATTGGCATCATACCAATCTAAGAGTGCCTTGCGAAAATCTTGAATCTTTTCCTCCGGCCACATTTCAATTCCATATTCTTTCAAATCTAACATACATCTAGTATAACACAAAGAAAGGGAGCCAGCTTTTGCCAACTCCCTTATCTTGTTTATACTTAGCTTCATCATTATTCTTCTTAAACAGTTTAATGTAAGTTTTATGACTTTTGGGCCGATATTTTAACTCTGCTCTACATATAATATAGGTTAACTACTTCACAATTACCAATATATAGACAATATGCCACCAAAATATCCTACTAATTTAACTTATGAAAAATAATTTTACTTGTTTTTTTACACATTTTTACACAATCACGCTATTAGATCTTTTCATTTGTAGGGTATTATATAAAAAACCATAATGAACGGTGGTTAACACAATGAATCTAAAGAAATGCAGACAGATACTTAATGCTGTTGCACTGTTTGTGCTAATAATTGTTTTTGTTTCAAACATTCCTCTTTTTCATTCGATTCACAAAGAAATGATTTATGTATCTATATTTCTTATAATTCTTGATATAATTTTTAGATTTATCTTTTTACGATGTCCTCAATACAAAAAATTATTAAATTTTAAATGGTCTTCCCAAGGTATTTGTCATAATTGTGGAGCTCGATTAGAAGATGATGTTTCGGAATCATAGCATTCAACATTATATAATATTATTAAACAATCTACTGTTTGGATACTTTTTAAACGAGTATTGTGGAATAGACAACAAAAAGCCTTACCGATATTCAGGTTTCATTCTGAAAGTCGGTAAGTTTTTTTTTATTCATTACTAAGATATTTTGTTTTCTAAATAAGTATCAAGTGTTGCCAATTCCTAAGCAAATTTTCTTGGAAATACTAATTTTACCGGGTTTCTTTTGGCGGTACTCTTATTCAAACTCAACGACAATTAAAACCAGACAACCTCCAATGGATGGGGAACTTTGGAGGTTTGAGATAAAGAGAACGAAGTTTGTTTCTCTCAATCTAACCAAGACCGGCTGCTTTTGATGTTCGTTGAGTATTATTCTACTTTACCTGTTACAAACATGGTAAAGCTTGCTGAAGCAAGTAGCTGTTTATCTTGATTTTCTATCTTCACTTCGACGACCTTTGTTCTACTTCCATCATGTGTGCAAGAACCAGTGACGGATAAGCTATCACCAAGTTTTGCCGCCTTCATATAATGGATATTGGACTGTAGGGTGACTGAATAAGAACCCCCTGCTACTGTAGTCAATCCTGCTACTGAATCAGCTAATGTAAAGAGGAAGCCTCCATGAGCCATACCATATGGATTGAGAGACTTTTCAGTCACCTTAGTAGTCAGTAGTACCTCTTTCTCATTGAGCATTGTAGCTTGATAGTCATCTAAAACTGTAATCGGTTGTAAGTCTAATTTATCTAACACATTCATTCTCCTCTGATTGCTGACTCGTTTGCATTTGGTAATATACGCCCTGCTTCTTCATCAACTCTCTATGATTTCCTTGTTCAACAATTTTTCCATCCACCATTACTAAAATCAAGTCAGCTGATTGAATGGTTGACAGGCGATGAGCAATAATAAAACTGGTCCGTCCTTCCATCAATTTGGCAAATGCTTCCTGTACTAAAATTTCTGTCCGTGTATCAATAGAGGAAGTCGCCTCGTCTAAAATCAGGATTTTAGGTATTTTAACAAAGACACGCGCAATTGACAAGAGCTGACGTTGTCCTTGAGATAAGGCTTCTCCTCCATCTGCCAAAACTGTATCATAACCTTGCGGAAGCTGACGAATAAAGAAGTCTGCATTAGCTGCCTTAGCCGCCTCAATGACCAATTCCCGCGTGGCATTTGGATAGCCATAGGCAATATTATCATGAATGGTACCAGATTTGATCCATGTCTCCTGTAAAACCATCCCAATCTGTCTGCGAAGATCCTCACGACTGTACTGGCTAATCGGAACCCCGTCTAAAGCAATTTGACCAGCTGTTACATCGTAGAAGCGCATAAGCAGGTTAATCATGGTTGATTTACCAGCACCAGTAGGTCCAACAATGGCTACCTTTTGTCCTGCTTTGACATCAATGTCCAGATGTTCTATCAGAGAACGGTCAGCGCTGTATGAGAAAGACACATTGTCAAAGGAAATAGCTCCCTTCAACTCCTCCGAATCGATTTTCCGCTCAGCCTGATCGTCGATACTCTCTAGAGCCAAAATAGCAAACAGCCTGTCTGCACAAGCTAAAGCGCTCTGCAATTCCGATAGGACCGAGGAAATATCATTAAAAGGCTTGCTGTACTGACTAGCATAATTGAGAAAAGTTGTCAGTGAACCCACTGTAAACTGTCCTGCCATAATTCTCAGCGCTCCAAGTCCTGCAAGTAAGGCATAAATAATAGCATTGATAAACCGCGTACTTGGATTGACCGTTGAAGAGGCAAAGATAGCCTGTTGGGAATAGGTCGCATACTGTTCATTCACAACTTGAAAATGCTTCGTAAATTGCTCTTGAGCATTGAAAGATTGGACCAGTGTCAATTGACTGATGGACTCTTCCAAAAGTTGAGATTGCTTCCCACGTGCCTGTGTTTGTTTTCTATAATAACCATAGGATTTCTTAGCGATATAGCGTGCAACAAGCAGAGACACGGGAGTCAGGGCAACAACAACCAACATCATCGTCAAGTCAAGCCTAGCCATAGTGAAAATGGTTAAGAAAATGGTCAAGATACCTATGAAAAATTGATTGAAAACCATTAAGAGTCCGTTGGTTAATTGCTCACTATCACTTGAAAAACGAGCTACCAAATCACCAACTGAATGACGATCCAGATAAGATAGGGGCATCTGGTGCAGCTTAACATAAACCTGTTCACGCAAGTCGGACACCATTCCATAAACCAAGCGATTGGTTACTAGTGGGAGATACCATTGCACCAGCGTATTAAGCAAGATAACCATCACCATTTTGCCAATTATCCCTAGCAAGACCTGACCATCCGCTATCAATACTGCATCAACTGCCTGACCAATCAAGATAGGTAGATAGACTGTCAGAAGCACCTGCACCAAAGTTCCCACCAACATCAAGGACATTCGAAAGGGTTGGCCTAAAACCAATCTGACCAGTTCCTTAAAACTAGATTGTTTCATGGCTGTCCTCCTCCCTATGTTGTGATTGATCGATTTCTTGGTAAATGGCAGATTTTCTCAGCAAGTCTTCATGACGGCCAAGTCCCACTTGACGCCCTTGATCCAAGACTAAAATCAGATCAGCTGTTCGTAAACTATTGGTTCTCTGAGATACCATTATTAAGGTTTGCTCAGGCAATTCACGACGAATCGCAGCCAATAACCGACTCTCTGTCAGATAATCCAAAGCAGAGGTCGCATCATCTAAAACCAATATCGGTGCTTTCTGTAAAATAGCGCGTGCAATAGTCAAACGTTGACGCTGTCCACCAGAAAAATTCTTCCCAAAGGCTTCGACAGGACTATCTAGGCCTCCCTTGTCCTCAATAAAGGACTTAGCCTGTGCAATTTCCAGCGCTACCCATAACTCACTGTCCAATACACTTTCTAAGCCTAATGACAGGTTAGAACGCACAGTCCCAGCAAAAAGCTGAGCCTGTTGCGGAACGATAGCTAATTGCTGCCGCCACTCTTTCAAATTCCTAGGACTTTTCCCATCAATAAAGAAAGAGAGTTGGCTGGTCGGTATGGAATAAAGTGCCTGTAAAAGGTCTACTAAGGTTGATTTCCCTGAACCAGTCCCACCAATCAGACCCATAAACTGTCCCTTACCTAATTCAAAATCAATATCAATTAGTGATTCCTCAGCAGATTTTGGATAAGAAAAGGAAAGATGATTCACAGAAAAAATCAATTCCTTGTCTCTACTATAAACTACTGGCAAATTGGCATCCACATCTTCAGATTTCTGCTCAAAAACCTCTTGAATACGCTGGGCTGAAATATAGGTCTGATTAAGAGTTGTCACAACCATAATCATTTTCACCAATTCAACTAAAATTTGAAGAAGATAATTGATTAGAGCAACCAGCATTCCTTGCTCCAAACGATTATCGGAAATAGCACTATTGCCCTGCCAGATGAGAAGAATCAAGGTCCCATTAACTACCAAAAACGTCAAAGGCGATAAGAGACTGGACCAAAAACCAGCCTGTAGCTGTTGCTTCCTATATCCTTGATTGATGCCTTGAAATGTCTTGATTTCCCGCTCTCTCTGCCCAAAAGCTCGAATCACTCTCCAGCCAGTCACCGTTTCTTGTACCTGTCCTACCAAACCATCTAATTCCTTTCGAATAGATTGATAAATACGGCTGGTCAGGACTGAAATCCCTGTTACAATGACCAGCAACAGAAGAATCATTCCTAGAAAATAGATTGATAGACTTGGGCTAATATAGAATGCCATTATCAGTGAACCAAATACGACAATCGGAGCCCGTAGGAATAAACGTAAAAAAGTATTGATACCTGTTTGAACCTGCAACGTATCACTCGTCAATCTAGTTAATAAACTGGCGGATGAAAGTACGTCTCGACTTGATTTTGGAAGAGAAAGGACTTTCTGATACAAATCATTCGTTAATGCTTTTGTCACTCCGACTGCTGCTTTGGCTGAGAAATATTGTGCTGTAATCGAGACAATAATTCCAATACAAGCGAGTCCAACTAGTAATAAAAGCATGGCAACCAGGTCTCCCCGGTTGCCATTTGGAATAATTGTATCTACGATATAGGCGATTATCAACGGAACAAGAAGTTCAAAGCTAGCTTCCAATAGCTTGAAAACTGGACCTAGAATGGATTCCTTGATATAGTCCTTAAAATACCGTGATAAAAATCTCATATTAACGGTGCTCCAAAGCTTGAACCGCCGTAATCAAGGTCAAATTATATACATCGTCTGGGTTACAACCACGAGACAAGTCGTTCACCGGTTGGTTCAACCCTTGTAAAACCGGACCGACAGCCGCGAATCCACCCATACGTTCAGCAATTTTGTAACCAATATTACCTGCTGAAATACCAGGGAAGATAAATACAGTCGCTTGGCCTGCTACTTTTGAACCTGGAGCTTTTAATTTACCAGTAGTTGGAACAAAGGCTGCATCAAATTGTAATTCACCATCCAAATCCAATTCTGGACGCAATTTTTGAGCAATTTTTGTAGCTTCAACAACCTTATCCACTTTAGGACCCGCACCAGAGCCTTTTGTAGAATAGCTGAGCATCGCAACTTTTGGATCAATACCAAACATTCTTGCAGTACGTGCAGAGTTAATTGCAATTTCTGCCAATGTTTGGGCATCTGGATCAATGTTTATGGCACAGTCACCAAAGATATAGCGTTCTTCACCTTTCACCATCAAGAAGGCACCGGATGTTTTAGAAACACCTGGCTCAGTCTTAATAATTTGAAGCGCAGGACGAACTGTTGAGGCAGTTGAGTGAATAGCACCAGAAACCATTCCTTCTACAACGCCCATGTAAACCAACATGACACCAAAGTAATTGACATCTTTCAATAATTCATGAGCTTGCTCTTCTGTTACCTTCCCTTTACGGCGTTCCACCAAAGCTCCAACCATCTCATCATACTTATCATAATGAGCAGGATCAATGATTTCAAACCCTTCAGTAATACCTTCGATATCCAAATAAATCTTGATACGTTCTGGGTTACCAAGTAAGACTGGCACTACATCTGATTCATTCACCAAACGCTTCGTCGCTTGAAGGATACGAGGTTCTTCACCTTCTGGTAAAACAATACGCACTTTTTTCCCCTCTAGCTTGCTAGCTAGCTGTTCAAAAATTTTCATGAGCAAACTCCTTAAATTTTATTAACTTTTTAACTGATTGATAACAGCCTGAAAATCCTCCGGAAGCGCTGCTTCCAAATCAACCCTTTCGGCTGAAAAAGGGTTAGTAAACACAAGATTGTGGCAATGAAGAGCCTGACGCTCAATACCACACTCTAAACTCCCGCCATATAAATCATCACCAAGTAGTGGAAATCCAATATGGGAAAAATGGACACGTATCTGATGAGTGCGCCCTGTATGTAGTTGAATATCTACAAGATGAATATTGCCCCAAGACTGGACAAGTTTATAAGAAGTATGAGCATACTTCCCATTCTGTGTTACACAGCGGGTAATAATACTATCCTCTGGTCGACCAATAGGGGCAATAATATCCCCTTCTTGCTCTAACTCCCCATCCCCTCGAATCAAAGCGAAATATCTCTTACTAATTTGCTTCGCTTGTAATTGTTTATCTAATCGGGCATGGGCATAGCCATGCTTAGCAAACAACATCAGCCCAGATGTATCTCGATCCAATCGCGTTACAATGTGAACTTGTTTGTTTTCATATTTTTGTTCGACTAAATAACCTTTAACGAAATTAGCAATTGTAGAAGAATGCAGAATCGAAGGAATAGAGGCATAACCAACAGGCTTGTTGATTGCTAAAAAATGTTCATCCTCATAGACAATATCCAAAGGAAAAGAAATCGGTTTCAAACTTCCAGTGATATCTTCTTCCGCAGGTATGTTTATTGTAACGCTATCTCCGATTTCAAGCAAGTAAGTAGCATTCTGTTCACTACCATTGACCAAAATGCTACCACCTGTATATTTAATTTTAGCCAAAAGTCCTTTGGAAACACCTTGGGCCTTTAAAAAAGTTTTCACCTTTGTGTGCTGATCAGCAACAAAATCAAATCGCATTACTCCACCTCTCCAATAAAGGCATCCTTAACACGATTCCAAAAACTAGTGTGGCTAGGTGTCGCAACAAAATGGATTTTGCTATTGTCAATCTGATACTCAATACAATCAATGTTGTCGTAGACAATCGTTTTATTATCCACCGCAATGGAGTAGCGATCACTGTGTTTTGGTTCAATGACAATCTTGTCTTTTTTCGGCACAACAATGGAAGACCCAAGTGTCCTGTAAACACGATTGTTTAAACTAGCCACTTCAGCTATTTGCAAGGCCTCAATTGTAGGGTGCAATACTGCTCCACCAAGTGACTTATTATAGGCGGTTGAACCAGTTGGTGTTGAAACTGAAATACCATCGCCACGAAAACGTTCAAATGGCACATTATTGATAATAATATCTGCTACCATCGTCTTAGACAAGCGCTTGATAGTCGCCTCGTTGAGAGCTTTCATTTCAACGATTCTTCCATCCGTCATTTTCACTTTTACATTTAAAATTGGATAAGAAACACGCGCTCCCGTATCTAATTTTAAATTTTCAACAAGATTTTCAACTTCAAAGTCCCGATAATCCGTATAAAATCCTAAATGCCCAGTATGAATACCGACAAAACGCACCCGATCTATCAACTTCTCATATTTATGAAAGGCTGATAAAAGCATGCCATCGCCCCCAATTGAAATAACAATATCTGGATTTTTAGGTGTTAAAATAAAATTTTCTTCTTTCAATCGTGTCCAGAGTTCTCTAGACACAGCCTCACTTTTCGGATTGCGACTTGCAAGCAATGCGACTTTTTTTCTACCTGTATTCTTCATCTGTATCATCGCTATTTCCAACGCCATCATTCAATTTTCTATATCCAGGATCAAAGAGAGCCTGAGCTTCTTGAATGTCGTCGCGGATTTTTCGCATCTCCTCATCTAATTGATATGCTATCTTTGCTGTAACTTCTAATCGTTTTTTAATTTCTTCAGGAAAATTTCCTTTATACTTATAATTGAGCGAATGTTCGATTGTTGCCCAAAAATTCATTGAAAGAGTACGAATTTGAATCTCCGCTAAAACCGTTTCGTTCCCATTAATAGTATCTACTGGATAAGCAATTACGACATGATAGGAACGATAACCGGAAGCCTTCATATTGTTGATATAATCGCGTTCATGAATAATTTGCATATCCTTACGCTTGCGAAGAATGGAGAGCACTTCTTCAATGTCATCAACAAATTGAACCATAATACGGACGCCAGCAATATCTTGCATATCTTGAGCCAAATGTTCCAACTTAATGTGCCTAAGCGCCATTTTCTCTTGAATAGACTCAATCGGCTTAACTCGACCAGTAACAAATTCAATTGGAGAATGACGATTGGCTTTGCGGTATTGTTTCCGAATACCCCTTAATTTAATCTTTAATTCTCCCACTGTCTGAATATAGGGATCTAAAAATTCTTCCCAATTAAATTCCATAAGGTCCCCTTTCTTGTAAAAACTAATAAAATGTATTAGAATAACACAAAGACGAATCTATTATAACATATGAAAGGGTTTTCTGTATGAAAAACCATCTCGAAATTGAGTATAAAACCTTATTAACAAAATCAGAATACAATCGACTCCTCTCTGAATTTTCTGATGTTACCCCCATCTATCAAACTAACTACTACATTGATACTCCGAATCTTGACATGAAAAACCACCGCTTTTCCCTTCGCATTCGTACGTTTGCGGATATAGCAGAGCTAACATTGAAAATTCCTCAAGAAATCGGGAATCAAGAATACAATCAATTATTAGACATTCAAACTGCACAGGGCTATATTGACCATTTTGAACTTCCATCCGGTCCAATCGCCGATATTATTTCTAAAACATCAATTCCATTAAATCAACTAGCAGTTTGGGGACATTTAAAGACCAAGCGATTGGAAAAAGAAACCTCAATTGGATTGATGGCCCTTGATGAGAATGACTATTTGGGGCAAACGGATTATGAACTAGAGGTTGAAGTATCAGACGCTGAAGAAGGAAAAATACTATTCGATGAATTCCTAAAGAAAAAATCCATCCAATTCAAATACGCTAGTAGCAAAGTAGCTCGAACTGCAGCTCAGATAAAATCAGCTCAATAAAGCTGATTTTTTTAACTTTACTACTGAAAAAAATAGGATTTTTTGATAAAATAGAGTTATCTGTTGTTAAATTACTTTTATGATTTTTCATAAAAAAGCATTAAAAAAGGAGTTTCTCAAAATGGTTCAACCAACTGGTGATCATAACATTAAACTATTCTCGCTAAACAGTAACCGTGATATCGCTGAAAAAATAGCAGCTGCTGCTGGACTGCCTCTAGGAAAACTTTCTTCTCGCCAATTCTCAGATGGAGAAATTCAAATAAATATTGAAGAGAGCGTTCGTGGCGTTGACGTTTATATTATTCAATCAACTAGTTTTCCAGTCAACAACCACCTTTGGGAATTGCTTATCATGATTGATGCATGTAAACGTGCAAGTGCAAACTCAGTAACTGCTGTCATTCCATATTTCGGCTATGCTCGTCAAGACCGCACTGCTGCACCACGTGAACCAATTACAGCTAAACTAGTTGCAAATATGCTTGTTAAAGCAGGAATCGATCGTGTATTGACTCTTGATTTACACGCTTCTCAAATTCAAGGTTTCTTTGATATTCCAGTAGATAACCTGTTGACCGAACCATTGTTCGCATCATACTACATGCAAAAAGGACTCTGCGGTGAGGATGTCGTCATTGTCAGTCCAAAAAATTCCGGTATCAAGCGTGCTCGTAATATTGCAGAATTTTTGAATGCTCCGATTGCGATTATTGATTATGCTCAAGACGATTCTGACCGTGCAGAAGGCTATATCATCGGTGATGTAGCTGGCAAAAAAGCAATCTTGGTCGATGACATTTTAAATACTGGCCGTACATTCTCACAAGCCTCAAAAATTGTTGAAGATGGCGGAGCTACTGAGATTTACGCTGTTGCCAGCCATGGTCTTTTCGCTGGAACTGCTGCGCAATTGTTGGATGAAACATCTATAAAAGAAATTTTAGTGACTGACTCAGTTGCAAGTAAAGAACAACATCCAAAAAATATCGCATTCCTAACTGCGAGTGACTTAATCGCTGATGCTATTCACCGCATTCAAGAGCATCGTCCACTCAGCCCACTCTTTAAATTTACAAATCCAGAAAAAGAAAACTAGGAGTATACTCTTTGATATATTTAGATAATGCTGCTACTACTGCTCTTTCACAGGCAGCCATATCAAGCATGTTTGAAGTTGCTCAACATCACTATGGAAATCCTTCCAGCATCCACGGATTTGGCCGAGAAGCTAATAAAGTACTCAGAAAAGCACGAGCAGACATCGCCAGAGTACTTTCTGTAAACCCTGATACAATCATTTTCACATCTGGTGGATCTGAAGCAGATAATCTTGCTATTCAAGGTTACGCTTTAGCAAATATGCATCGTGGAAAACACCTTATTACCACAGCCATTGAACACCATGCTGTGTTGCATACTATGGAATACTTAGAGCAACGATTCGGTTTTGAAATTACATATATAAAGCCAGAAAATCAAGAAATCACAGCTCAACAGATTAAAGAAGCCTTACGACCTGATACAATTCTTGTTAGTGTCATGTATGCCAATAACGAGACTGGGCAACTCCTACCTATAAGGGAAATCGGTTCGCTCTTGTCTCAACATCAAGCTGTATTCCATGTCGATGCTGTTCAAGTGGTTGGGAAAATTCCAATCAAACCACAAGAACTTGGTATTGATTTTCTGTCCGCTTCTGCCCATAAATTCCATGGACCGAAAGGGATTGGTTTTCTCTACTCTTCAATCCACCAATTTGATTCACTGATTCACGGTGGGAAGCAAGAAAATCAACACAGAGCAGGAACAGAAAATCTCCCTGCAATTGCAGGGATGGCTGCAGCGCTCGTCCATCAATCAACACAAATGATTCAAAATATTGAGTATATCCATGATCTGAAATCCTATACACTCAAAAATTTAAGTGAATTTGATTTTTACGTCAATCAAGCTGGTGCTCATTTACCTCATGTACTGAATATTGGTTTTCCAGGACGACTCAACGAACAACTGCTAATGCGATTAGATTTGGCAGGAATCGCTATTTCCACTGGATCTGCTTGCACAGCAGGTGTCGTTGAAAATAGTCATGTACTTGAGGCAATGTATGGAAGTGACTCTCCTCGATTAAAAGAATCCGTACGTATTAGCTTTTCAGAATTGAATACCAAAAAAGAAATAGATATCTTACTATCAGCTTTAAAAATAATTATTGGAGGTTAGCATGGCATTCCAACAAACCGTAGCATTGAAAGATTGCGATTATATTTACCATATTAGTCCAACTGTAAAAAAATATACACTACGCGACAATACCTTTGAGGTAACAAAGGCTGGTCACTACCAACTCAGTCGCTTATTAGAAGAGGTCCCAAATTCAAATCAAGGATTTCTACTAAAAATCATCATTAATCAAGATCTAAAAGGCTTTAAAATTAATATCACGGATCAATCTGGTCTCCACTTAGTGAATATTTTTAAACAAGACACTAACAAAGTCATTCAGGAAAAATTCTATTTCTTGATGGACAGTTTGGTAGATCGTGATATATTTATGAAAGAAGGAAAAAAATGATAACAATCTTCTATAAAGATGCCTATCACGTTGAGCGACAACAAGAGTTTGACAATCTCGAAGCAGCAAGGCTAGCCTTTGCAGGTTGCTTGACCCTTCCTGATTATTATCCCGTCACTCAAATTCTTAGAGATGGAACTCCCTTGGATTTTCAAGGAAGAATTGGGGACCTCTATCAGTATTTACAATCCATAGATTAGACAGAAAACTGTTTAATCTTTTTCAATTCAATCTGTTGATTTTTTCACAAACTTACACTAGAATAGTAGAGGACTATCTATTATTTCTGTTGTATTGGTATGTACCAATTAATGATGTATATAAAATATTATTAAGGAGACAAATGTGAAAAACAATAAAAATACTGAAATCCCACGCGCCACAGCTAAACGACTATCCATTTACTATCGCGTATTTAAACGATTCTATGCGGAGAAAATCGAAAAAGCAAGTTCAAAAGAGATTGCAGAGGCAATCGGAATCGACTCTGCTACTGTCCGCCGAGATTTCTCATATTTTGGTGAACTTGGACGCCGTGGATTTGGTTATAATGTGAAGGATTTAATGGACTTTTTTGCCGATATTCTAAACGATAACTCGATTACCAATGTTATGTTAATCGGGGTTGGGAATATGGGTCGTGCACTTCTTCACTACAAGTTTCACGAAAGAAATAAAATGAAAATCATCATGGCTTTTGAAGCTGATGATAATCCTGCAGTCGGAACCATAGATGAAAATGTTCCTATCCATGCGATTTCAGAGTTAAAAGATCGCATCAAGGAAGCTAATTCTCAGACTGCCATCTTAACGGTTCCAAGCGTTAAAGCTCAAGAAGTTACTGATGTATTGGTTGAAGCTGGCGTTAAAGGTATTCTTAGCTTTTCACCAATCAACTTGACCGTTCCTAAAGATGTTGTTGTCCAATATGTAGACTTGACAAGTGAACTACAGACACTACTTTATTTCATGCGCAAAGGATAGAAAATGAGTCAACCAATCATTGGAATTTCTGGAAATCATTATAAAACAGGGGATCATACAGAACCCCTGCTTTCTTATACTCAAACTTGCTTAGTGAATGCTATTGAAGATGCTGGTGGCATTCCACTAATTTTACCAGTCACTCGGCCAGAACTTGCTGAGCAGTATATGAAACTAGTTGATAAATTAGTATTGACTGGTGGACAAAATGTTGAGCCTATTCACTATCAGGAAAAATTACTCATAGATAGTAGCAATTATTTTCCTGAGCGAGATCGATTTGAACTAGCACTGATAGAAGCTGCTCACCATCAAGAAAAACCTATATTTGGCATTTGTAGAGGCCTGCAGCTCTATAACGTCGCCCAAGGTGGCAGTCTCCATCAAGAGGTTTTAGGGCATTGGCAGGAAAATACCGGCAATCAACCTAGCCAAGATCTCTATTTCCCAATTGAAAGCCAATTATCACAGATCTATGCTCAGGAGCCAACCGTTAATTCATTCCATCGCCAAGCAATCAACAAATTAGCTCCCTCTTTGGAAATTATTGCCCTATCCCCAGATAAACAAACCATTGAAGCGGTACAGTCTACAAGAGACTCTCATACCTTTTTGGGTGTTCAATGGCATCCTGAATTACTTTACGGCGAACGAGAGACGGAAAATAGGCTATTTGATTACATCGTCAATCAGTTCTAAAACAGCTCACTTTCCTCTCGGAAGGAATAGTAATTTTTATTACCTACAATTAAATGATCTAATAAGACCAGTCCTAGCACATCGCAGGACTGTTTTAAATTTTCTGTAAAAAGTAAGTCATTCTTACTAGGGTGAACCGACCCCGAAGGGTGATTATGGACAATAATTACTGATGTGGCCATGCATTTGATAGCATGATGCAGGATTTCCCGTGGTTCTGCAATACTACGATTCACACTTCCAATAAATATTGTCTCCTGTTTGATGATTTGATTTTGTGTATTGAGATAGAGCGCAACCAGATGCTCTTGTTTTTTATCTCCAATTTCTTGAATCATCTTGCGACCCAATTTTTCACTACCTAGTACTTGTTCATTTAGCAACAAGTGGGATTGATTGATCCGTTTTCCGAGCTCAATCATGGCTTTAATCTCTATTGCTTTTACACGACCAATACCCGTTAAAGTCTGCAATTCTTCGATAGATAAATCTCTTAAATTTGCTAAATTCTCCAATTGATTCAATAATTTATTGGATAAAATGGTGACAGGTTCGTTTTTCGTACCCGTTCGAATAAAAATAGCTAATAACTCTTGATTACTTAGGCGTTCTGGCCCAACTTCGACTAAACGCTCACGTGGTAAAAGCGATTCTTCTTTAAAATCAATTTGATACATAATTTCCTCCTCATACATCTATTCGTAAAACAAGGAAAAAGAAAGTTGAAAGATATAGAGAATACGTGCTCTATTCATTCAACTTTCTAAATTAATTCGAAGGTTACATAAAAATGATTTAAAAGCTGGCAATCGTCTTGTCTTATTGACCATAATCATACTGATTGTATCCGTGAGAGAAAGCTTTTTTTATATCCTCTGATGCATCAGCATATGGAATAGAAATTTCAAGAATACCTTTTACAATAATCCTTTGTGTTGAATAGTAGTCCGTACAAGTAACCAAAGTCACTTCTGTACGTCCTTCGACATCGTCAATAACATAGACGCTTTCTGGACTTACAACTTCAACACTATCAATCACATAGGTATAGATTGTATTTTTATCAGTTAGGTAAATCTTCATTCCTTTTTCAGCTCGATCCAAAGGAGAGAAAAGAACATTCGCAGACCCGGCAACACCGAAGATATGGTGACTGGCTAGGGCATAGTTTCCTATCCCCATTTCTTGAGTCTCTTTCATCGTTCCAGCTCCATACATAAGCGACGTATTCCCTACACCCTTGAAAATTGGCAAATTAATTCCCAATTCAGGCACAGCAATTCCACCAATAACGGGCAGTCTCTGTGCTTCCCATTGCGCCTTCAGAATAGCCTCCGTCGAAACGGCTTCAACTTGTTCAAAATCAAAAGTTGAGTCCGCTTGTTTATTCTTTTCAATATCTTCAGAACTGATATTTGTAATCTGATACTTATTAGTATTCCAACCAATAATAAAGTTTCTAATCGAAGTATTGAAAATAAGGGCTAGTGAAATCAAAAAGAGTATCAAGGCAAGTAAATTCATCCATGTTCTGTTCTTGCCCTTCTTTTTCGGTGAACGTTTTGACATTCCCTACTCCTCTTGCTCTTTCTGATCTGCTGCATCAACTAAGGCAAAGGTCATAATTTTTGCTTCTTCATCTAGTCGCATGACTTTAACACCCATTGTTGAACGACCGGTTTGTGAGATATTAGCTATACTTGTACGGATGATAACTCCTGTATCCGTAATAACCATAATATCTTCATCGCCCTGTACTGTTGTTAAACCAGCAAGAGGGCCATTTTTATCAGCAACTTTCAGAGTGATGATACCTTTACCACCGCGGCCTTTCGTTGGATATTCAGATGCTGGAGTACGTTTTCCATAACCATTTTCTGAAAGGACTAACACCTCCTGATCATCAGATACAATGGTCGCACCAACTAAATGATCTCCTTCACGGAGTTTTATTCCACGTACGCCTGTTGCAGTACGGCCCATATTTCGAACATCTGTTTCTGCAAATCGAACAGAATAGCCAAATTTTGTCCCCATAATAACATCAGCTTGACCATCAGTAAGGAAAACATTGATTAGTTCATCATCATCTTTCAAATTCAAGGCCTTAAGACCGTTTTGTCGAATATTGGAGAATTCATTTACATTTGTACGTTTAACAATCCCTTGACGCGTCGCAAAGAAAAGATAGTGATCCGCTGTCTGATCCTTTGTCACATTGATAATGGTCTGAATAGACTCATTTTCTTCCAGTTTCAATAAGTTGACAACTGGAAGACCTTTAGCAGTTCGACCATATTCAGGAATTTCATAGCCCTTGAGACGATATACACGCCCCTTATTGGTGAAGAAAAGCAGGTGATCATGGGTACTGGTTGATACGAGTTCGCGAACGAAGTCATCATCTTTCACACCTGTACCTTGGACTCCACGTCCACCACGTTTTTGAGCTTGGAATTCATCTTGTGCCAACCGTTTGATATAGCCTTGGTTGGATAAGGTAATCAATACATCTGCTTCCTCAATAAGGTCCTCATCTTCCAAGGAAAGGACTTCCCCAACCATCAATTCAGTACGACGTGGGTCAGCATACTTGCGTTTTACTTCTTCTAGTTCTTCTTTGATGATCAAGACAACACGTTCAGGTTTTGCCAAAATATCTGTTAAATCAGCGATCAAAGCAACCAATTCGTCATACTCTGACTGGATTTTATCACGTTCCAATCCGGTCAAACGACGAAGACGCATATCCAAGATAGCCTGACTTTGTCGTTCGGACAAGTCAAATCGTTCCATTAATTCAGCTTGAGCAAGCGCATCCGTTTCTGAATTACGAATGATACGTATGACTTCATCAATATGGTCCAGAGCAATCAGCAAGCCTTCTAAAATATGAGCGCGTGCTTCTGCTTTTTCCTTATCAAATTGAGTGCGACGTGTAACAACTTCTTTTTGGTGTTCAATATAAGACTCTAAAATTTGACGTACAGAAAGAATCTTCGGTACCCCATTTTGAATAGCCAACATATTGAAACTAAAGTTGGTTTGCATTTGCGTTTGTTTAAAGAGATTGTTCAAAATAACATTAGCTGAGGCATCTCGACGCACTTCAATTACAAAGCGAACCCCTTCACGGTTAGATTCGTCTCGAACAGCTGTAATGCCTTCAATACGTTTTTCTTGAACCAATTTAACAATATGCTCTTGAACCTTGGACTTATTGACCATATATGGAAATTCAGTAACAACGATACGTTCACGTCCGTTTCCATATTCTTCAATTTCAGTACGAGAACGAAGAACAATTGAGCCTTTACCAGTTTCATAAGCACGGTGAATTCCAGATTTTCCCATAACCAGAGCTCCTGTTGGAAAGTCTGGCCCAGGTAGGACTTCCATAATTTCACGCGTTGTTACATCAGGATTATCCATCAAGAGCTTAACAGCATCAATGGTTTCACCCAAGTTGTGCGGAGGAATGTTTGTTGCCATACCAACCGCAATACCAGTAGTCCCGTTCACCAATAGATTAGGGAAACGAGCTGGAAGAACTTCTGGCTCACGCTCGCTCGAGTCATAGTTATCCGCAAAATCAACCGTGTTTTTATTGATATCACGCAACATTTCAAGAGCAATCTTGCTCATGCGCGCCTCAGTATACCGCTGGGCAGCAGCACCATCACCGTCCATGGAACCAAAGTTACCATGACCATCAACCAGCATGTGACGATAGCTCCACCATTGAGCCATACGGACCATTGCCTCATAAATAGCACTATCACCATGTGGGTGGTATTTACCCATTACATCACCAGTGATACGTGCAGATTTTTTATGTGGCTTATCTGGAGTAATACCAAGTTCGTTCATTCCATAAAGAATGCGTCGGTGTACTGGCTTAAGACCATCACGTACATCAGGAAGAGCGCGTGCAACGATTACACTCATGGCATAATCGATGAAAGAGGTCTTCATCTCATTAGTCAGATTTACCGTAACTAAATTTTTGTCTTGCATTAATATGCCTCATTTCAACTGTCGTTAATACCACTATTATACCATATTTTTCAAACGTTTTCTTCTTTTGAAATCACTATGTAAACATTTTCAAACGATCTTTCTTTAGTGACAAAGGTCTGAAAAAATGCTAGAATGGTTAGTGGTTGGGATAGCTATCCCTAAATAAAACTAAGGAGATGTTTAGATAATGACTGCAACTAAACAACACAAAAAAGTGATCCTTGTCGGTGATGGTGCCGTAGGTTCTGCTTATGCATATGCCCTTGTAAACCAAGGTATTGGTCAAGAATTGGGTATCGTAGATATCAATAAAGACCGTACACAAGGTGACGCAGAGGATTTGAGCCACGCTTTGGCCTTCACTTCACCTAAGAAAATTTATTCAGCAGATTATTCTGATGCTCATGATGCAGATCTTGTTGTATTGACAGCTGGTTTGCCACAAAAACCAGGTGAAACTCGTCTTGAATTGGTTGAGAAAAACCTTCGTATCAACCAACAAATCGTATCTGAAATTGTTAAATCTGGCTTCAATGGTATTTTCCTTGTTGCTGCTAACCCAGTTGACGTTCTTACTTACTCAACTTGGAAATTCTCTGGTTTCCCTAAAGAACGTGTCATCGGTTCTGGTACTTCTCTTGACTCAGCTCGTTTCCGTCAAGCATTGGCTGAAAAAATCGGTATTGACGCTCGTTCAGTTCACGCTTACATCATGGGTGAACACGGTGACTCTGAATTTGCTGTTTGGTCACATGCAAACGTTGCTGGTGTGAAATTGTATGACTGGTTACAAGATAACCGCGATATTGATGAGCAAGGTCTTGTAGACTTGTTCGTATCTGTACGTGATGCAGCTTACTCAATCATCAATAAAAAAGGTGCTACATATTATGGTATCGGTGCTGCACTTGCACGTATCACAAAAGCTATCTTTGACGATGAAAATGCAGTACTTCCATTGTCAGTTTACCAAGCTGGTCAATACGAAGGTGTTGAAGATGTCTTCATCGGTCAACCAGCTATCATCGGTGCACATGGTATCGTTCGTCCAGTTAACATTCCATTGAGCGAAGCTGAATTGCAAAAAATGCAAGCATCTGCTGCACAATTGAAAGACATCATTGACGATGCTTTCGCTAACCCAGAGATCGCTGCTGGTGTTAAAAACTAATTCTATTTTAAAATAGCAAAAAAGGTGAGTCGCTTAGGCCACCTTTTTTATATCCATTTGAATTAGCTTTGATATATCGTCACTTTCGGCATGCCTTACACAACGAAAGTGGCTTGTTATGTAAGTCTAATTTCAAACCTAGAACAGCCTTTAAGCTGTTCTAACTACCTGCAGCTCAGTTCCTTGTCTGAAAACTAATTCATTTTAGTTTCTTCGATCATATCTCAACATCGCAATTCCATCAGTTACAGTTGATTCAACTAATGTTAATTTTTGTTCCTCAGGCAATTGTTGGAATAAGGGAATTCCATCTCCTAAAATGGTAGGGATGATGCCGATGATAAAATGATCAATGACCCCAGCTTTCAAGCATTCTTGAACAAGGGATGCACCACCAAACAACCAGATATCTCCCCCTTCATCATTTCGTAAGCGCTCAATTTCGGAAAGAATGTCTTTGACAAAACGAACATTTTCATAGTCTGATTTGTCAGCATGGCTAGCCACGAGAAATTGCTTCTCTTGATAGCCCTCAATCATCTCTAAGGGGCAATCATCTAAAGATTTACGACCCATAATAACAGTATCACATTTCTGAAAAAATGAAGGATTGTCAAACTGCAAGGCGGTATCATATTGATTTGTACCATGTCCTTCAATCCAATTATAACTTCCATCTTTTCTAGCAATAAAACCATCCAGACTCATCGCAATATTTAATACTAATCTTCTCATTTGTTTCCCTCATCTCTACTTTTCATTGAAAATTTATTATACCACAAGAAGCTAGGAAAAGAAGAAAAAGTATTACCAAGAATAAAACCAATCAAGTCAGAAATGTTCACCTCAGTTCCGCTATTTTACATAAGGAAAAATACAAAGAAAAAACGCATAAAATTATGTTTCAAAAACACTGATTTTATGCGTTTTATTGTTAGATTATCTCAATCCTCAAGCTCAAAATTGAGAGTGTACTAGCTTATTTAGATTTTATGTAGTTAACACCATCTGCTTTTGGCGCTACTGCTTGTCCAAAGAAGGCAGAAAGTGCAATGACTGTAATCAAGTAAGGAGCGATTTGGAGATATACTGATGGAATATCTTTCAAACCAGGCAATTGGCTACCAATAACCGCAAGACTTTGTGATAGTCCGAAGAATAGACTAGCAAGCATTGCACCAATTGGGTTCCATTTACCGAAGATCACTGCCGCCAAGGCAATGAAACCAGAACCAACAATCGTAGTCGCCGAGAAGTTGATATTAACAGATTGGGCACTTACAGCACCACCAACACCGCCTAGGAAACCTGCAATCAGTACACCTGCATAACGCATTGCGTATACATTGATACCAAGGGTATCAGCTGCTTGAGGGTGTTCACCAACAGAGCGAAGGCGCAAACCAAATTTTGTTTTATACAAAACAAACCAAGAAGCAAATGCTGTCAGGATAGCGACATAACCCATCAAACTTGTATTTTTAAAGAATAAATCACCAATAACAGGAATATCTGCCAATACTGGGAAAGAGAACTTACCAAAAGACTCACGAATACTATCAGTTTGTCCTTTATTATATAAGACCTTAACAAGGAAAACTCCGAGTGCAGGTGCTAGTAAGTTCAATACGGTACCAGAAACCACGTGATCCGCTCTAAAGTTAATAGTGGCCATCGCATGGATAGCAGCAAAGACGACACCAGCCAAACCACCAACGATGATCGCTAAAAATGGTGTAGCTTTACCAAAAGTTTCAGCAAATTCAATGTTGAAAACAACACCAGCAAAGGCACCAATAACCATGATTCCTTCCAAACCAACGTTTACGATACCACTTCGCTCAGAGAATACGCCTCCAAGACTTGTGAAAATCAATGGTGCTGAATAAATGAGCATTTGCGAAATGAGTAGGGTTAAAATAGATAAGTTCATCTTACTTAGCTCCTTTCGCTACTTTTTTTGAATTCAACAATAGTTCAAAGATATACTTCACACCAATGAAGAAAATAATGGACGCTGTAACAACGTTTATCAATTCTGGTGGAATTTGTGCACGAACCATACCAGGTGCACCTACAGAAAGTGTACCAAATAAGAAGGCTGCAAAAGGAATTCCCAGTGGTGAGTTCGAAGCCAGTAAGGCAACTGACATACCATTGAATCCAATATCTAAATTACCACTTTGAATATAAACGTTTTGGAAAGTTCCCAACCCTTGGATTGCACCACCAAGTCCAGCTAAAGCACCGGAAATAACCATTGATAGAATGATTGTTTGTTTAGCTGACATACCAGCGTAGTTAGATGCAGTAGGGTTAAGACCTACTGAACGAATTTCAAAACCAAGCGTTGTCTTTGTCATTAAGAACCAAATAACTATGACAGCAATAATGGCAAAGAAAATACCAATATTCATCCGTGAGTTGTTCGTTAGAGCTCGCAACCATTCTGTTTGATAAGAGGCGTTAGCAGAAACGTTAATTGTAGAATCTGTATTTTTCATCAAATTTTCTGAAAATACATCACGAATGATATAGTTACATGAATAGAGAATGATGTAGTTCATCATAATCGTAACAATAACTTCACTCGTTCCGAGATAGGCACGAAGGATACCAGGAATTGCGCCAGCAATACCACCTGCTACCATCGCTATCACAACCGTTCCCAAAATCAAAACTGGTCGTGGTAAATCAGGATTTAACAATGCAAACCAACCTGCAAAGACCCAGCCGACATAGGCTTGACCAGACAAACCAACGTTGAAGAAACCTGCTCGACTTGCGACTGCGAATCCTAACGCAGTAAAGATTAAAGGAGCCATTGCCCGGAAAATCTCACCGATTGATTTGATGTTCCCAAAAGCAGAGTAGAATAATTCCTCATATCCCCAAATTGGATCATAGCCAAAAATGAACATGATGATTGCCCCAAGCACTAAGCCACTGATTGCTGCTAGCAATGGGAATAGTATTGTTTGATATTTCTTAAGCATGTACTTCTCCCTCCTCGATATGACCACCAGCCATCAAGACACCCAATTCTTGTTTGTTTGTCTTAGCAGGATCAACAATACCATGAATGACACCATCGTGGATGACAGCAATACGGTCTGATACATCCAAAATTTCATCCAATTCGAAGCTGACAACCAATACTGCTTTCCCCTTATCCCGTTCAGCAATAAGACGTTTACGAATATATTCAATGGCGCCAACATCCAAACCACGTGTTGGTTGACTGACAATCAATAAATCAGGATTGCGATCGATTTCCCTTGCAATGATCGCTTTTTGTTGGTTACCACCTGAAAGAGCTTTTGCTGGAACTAATTCACTTGCACCACGCACATCAAATTCTTGCATCAATTGACGGGCCTTTTCATTAATCGCTGTGTAATTCAAAATACCATTTTTAGAATTTGGTTCTTTATAGTAAGTTTGTAGAGCAATATTTTCAGCAACGGTCAACGGAAGCACTAAACCATCACGGTGACGATCTTCAGGAACGTGACTCACCTGCATCTCAGTAATCTTACGTGGTGATTTACCAACCACTTCCTCACCTTTAATCGTGATAGAACCAGATTTCACTTTGCGAAGTCCAGTAATTGCTTGAATCAATTCACTTTGTCCATTGCCATCAATACCTGCAATACCCACTATTTCCCCTGCACGTACGTCAAGAGATAGACCTTTCACTGCTGGGATACCGCGGTTTTCATTGACTACCAAATCTTTAATAGAAAGAACAACTTCTTTTGGATGGGATTCAATTTTCTCTGTTTTGAAAGAAACAGAACGCCCAACCATCCATTCAGCCAAATCTTGGTTAGTTGCTCCTTCAACTGCCACAGTTTGAATCGATTTACCACGTCGAATAACCGTTACACTATCTGCAACAGCACGAATTTCATCCAATTTATGCGTAATCAAAATAATTGATTTGCCTTCTGAGACTAAGGTCTTCATAATCTTCAATAGCTCTGCAATCTCTGCCGGAGTAAGTACAGCAGTTGGTTCATCAAAGATTAGTAAGTCTGCACCACGATACAGTGTTTTTAAAATTTCCACACGTTGTTGTGCCCCTACAGAAATATCCGCAACTTTTGCAGTCGGATCTACTTCAAGACCGTAGCGAGCAGAGAGTTCTTTAATTTCTGCAATAGCCTTCTTAAGGTCAATAACACCGGCTTTAGTAGTTTCACTACCTAAAATAATATTTTCAGCAACAGTAAAGGCATCCACTAACATAAAGTGTTGATGAACCATCCCGATACCCAAGTGTGCAGCTTTGGAAGGGGAATCAATTTTCACTTCCTTACCATTAATGACAATCTCACCGCTTGTAGGCTCCAATAAGCCTGCAAGCATATTCATAAGTGTCGATTTACCCGCACCATTTTCACCCAAAAGGGCGTGAATTTCTCCACGTCTGACATTCAAATTAATATGGTCGTTGGCAACAAACTCACCAAATATTTTGGTGATATTACGCATCTCAATGACATAATCCTTAGTCATAATCTAGTTCCTTTCTGATTACAGTTAAACAGATTGAGCCGACTGCCAACCACTAATTCCCATTTAAGAAAGTAGGGTTACTAGCAGGTTCATTCCAGCTAACTGTACCATTTTTACCAGTAAAACCTACCAATTATGATAGGCTTTACTGAGAAAAATCTCAGCTTCTAAAAGGGCGACCGAGTGGACGCCCTTTCGGAATTCATCAATATAAAACTTATGGTTTTTCTGGTACTTCTATTTTACCATCAAGAATAGCTTGTTTTGCGTCAGCAACAGCTTTCGCAGCATCATCTGAAAGGTTAGTTTCAGCCAACTCTACACCTTTATCAGCAAGAGTATAACGAACGATTTCACCACCAGGGAATTCACCATTTTCAGCTTTTGTAGCAATATCTTTTACTGCTGCACCAACTTGTTTCAAAGTAGATGCCAATACAAAGTTAGATTCTTTACCATCTTTAGAAGTGTAAGCACCTTCTGCAGATTGGTCACGGTCAACACCGATTACCCAAACTTTATCTGCTTCATTACGAGTTTCGTTTTCAGCTTTAGCAGCGGCAAACACACCATTACCAGTACCACCAGAAGCGTGGAAAATAATATCTGCACCTGCAGCGTATTGAGCAGCAGCGATAGTTTGACCTTTAGCAGCATCACCAAATGAACCAGCGTACTGAATATCAATTTTGATTGACTCATCGACAGATTTAACACCAGCTACGAAACCAGCTTCAAAACGGTCGATAACTTCACCTTTCATACCACCGACAAAACCAACTTGTTTCGTTTTAGTTGATTTAGCAGCCGCAACACCAGCAAGGTAAGAAGCTTCATGGTCAGCGAAACCAACGCTAACTACGTTATCTTCGTCAGCTACAACACTATCAACGATAACATAGTGTGTATCTGGGTTGTTTGGAGCCACTTCTTTAATCGCTGATTCCAACGCAAAGCCAATACCAAATACTAGGTTGTAACCACCTGAAACTGCTGAATCAAGGTTAGTAATGTAGTCTGATTCATTAGCAGATTGGAAATAGTCATAACCATTACCTTTAGAAAGACCCGCTGCATCGCCCCACTCTTGAAGACCTTCCCACGCAGATTGGTTAAATGAACGGTCATCAACACCACCGATATCGGTAACAATTGCTGCTTTAATGCTTGAAGCACTATCAGATGATGACGAATCATTCTTTGCAGTACGGCTTCCGCAAGCTGCTAAAGAAAGAGCTGCAACTGAAGCTAGCCCAAGGCCAATAAATTTCTTGTTCATTTCTGAACCCTCCTAAAAAAACGTTTTGCAACTATTGTGTTGCAGAATGAAATTGCTACAGTCATTAGACTGCCATACAGACTAAGATAAGTCTGTAAAGGAATATGGAAGTAATTCCCCGACTGTCATCACGACTGTCGATTTATCTTTAGCGACAAGAGTCACTTTTAAATCCTTATCAAAAAATTCCGCCATAACTTGGCGACATGCTCCACAAGGAGATATTGGCTTCTCTGTTTCACCATAAATAATAATTTCAGAGAAGTCACGTACTCCCTCGGAGATTGCTTTAAAAATCGCTGTTCTCTCGGCACAATTCGTCAACCCAAAACTAGCATTTTCTATATTCACACCTGAATATAGTTCCCCAGACTTTGTAACAAGAATAGCACTGACTGGAAAATGTGAATAGGGCACATAGGCATATTTGCTATTGTCTACAACTAGTTCTATTAAATTAGTAGTCTCCATCCGCCTGTGCTCCGTTCATAATTGCTACACCTGACGATGCACCAATTCGAGATGCTCCAGCTTCGATGAAGGCAATAGCATCTTCATAAGAACGTGCACCACCAGAAGCTTTAACGCCCATGTCTGGACCCACAGTTTTTCTCATCAATGCGACGTCAGCAACTGTAGCACCACCAGTTGAAAAACCGGTAGAAGTCTTCACATAATCAGCTCCAGCTTCTTTTGACAATTGACAAGCTCTCACTTTCTCATCATCTGTTAATAAGCAAGCTTCGATGATTACTTTAACAAGTTTATCACCACTAGCATCTACAACTGCTTTAATATCATCCAAAACCAAGGCATCATTTCCAGCTTTTAAAGCACCGACATTGATCACCATATCAATCTCATCAGCACCATTTGCAATAGCATCTTTGGTTTCAAAGGCTTTAACTGCAGAAGTATTTGCTCCCAAAGGGAAGCCAATTACTGTACAAACTTTAACATCACTGTCTTTCAAGCTTTCTGCTGCCAATGAAACCCATGTTGGATTTACACAGACACTAGCAAAATCATATTCTTTTGCTTCAGATAGAATCTTTTCAACCTGTTCTTGTGTTGTTTCTGGTTTTAAGATTGTATGATCAATATATTTATTCAATTTCATGGTTTTCTCCGTACATTAATAAATTATTTCAATAATTTCTTTCGTCTTTACACTTGTTTTATCTATTTTAACATTTTTTTGAAAATTTGTAAGCATATCTTCCGAAATATTTTCATTGGCATATATTGTCGCAATCTGTTCACCTTCTGCAACAGATTCACCTACTTTTTTATGGAAAACAATTCCCGTTTCGTAATCCAATTGATCCGATTTTACAGCGCGACCTGCACCAAGTTTCATGGCAAATAAGCCAAACTCCAATGCTGGTAGAGCAACGATATAACCTTCTTTCTCTGCATAAACAGGAACTTGGTGTGACACTTCTACAGGTCGGTAGAGATCAGATAAATCACCACCCTGTGCAAGCACCATTTCCTCAAACTTCTTCAATGCGAGGCCATTATCAATATGCTGTTTAACTTCTTCAACGCTTTTTTCAATATTCGCAAGACCTAACATGATATGTGCTAATTCGCAAATGAAATTGGTTACATCCTCGCGACCTCTCCCTTGCAATATTTCAAGGGCTTCTAAAATTTCTAATCGATTACCAATTGAAGTCCCTACTGGTTGTGACATGTCTGTCAGAACTGCGACTGTTTTACGGCCAACAGCTTTCCCTAAATCAACCATAGTTTGTGCAAGAACACGCGCATCCTCCACAGTCTTCATGAAGGCACCCTCACCAACAGTAACATCTAGAAGAATCGCATCTGCACCTGCTGCAATTTTTTTAGACATGACAGAACTTGCAATTAAAGGAATAATATCAACTGTGGCAGTGACATCTCGAAGGGCGTAGAGTAATTTGTCTGCTTTTACCAGATTGTCAGATTGGCCAATTACTGCAACACCAGTTTCTTGGACTTGTTTAATAAAATCTTCTTGACTAACTTCAATTTGAAAACCATTAATCGATTCTAACTTGTCTAGTGTACCACCAGTATGGCCTAAACCACGACCGCTCATTTTTGCCACAGGAACACCAAAACTTGCAACTAGAGGGGCAAGAATCAGGGTGACCTTGTCACCAACACCACCAGTAGAATGTTTATCCACTTTTATACCTGGAATGGCTGATAAATCAATCTGTTCACCCGTTGCAACCATAGACATGGTTAAATCTGAAATTTCACGCGTTGACATGCCCTTAAAGTAAATAGCCATCGCAAGAGCAGACATCTGATAATCTGGAACAGTTCCAGCTACGTAACCGTCAATCAACCATTTGATCTCATCTGACGATAATTCTAAACCATCTCTTTTTTTTTGAATTAAGTCAACTGCTCTCATTTGTTCACACTTTCGAGGATATAATATCCTTTATCCTTCCTGATAATTTCACAGTTTCCAAAAACCTCTTCCATCTTCGCCTTTGCACTTGGTGCACCTTGTTTTTTCTGAATTACAATAGTAAGCGTGCCATTTTCGGATAGATGATTCTTAGCTCCTGAAATCACTTGGTGAACAACCGCCTTACCAGCGCGAATTGGAGGGTTTGAAACAATATAATCAAATTGTTTTGTCACATTTTCATAGATATCGGATTGGAAAATGTCGACAGCAACATTGTTTAGTGTAGCATTTTTTTCAGCCAATGCCAAGGCTCTGTTATTGATATCTATCATTGTAGTGTCAACATGATAGACCTTTGCAAGTGTTAAGCCAATCGTACCATAGCCACAACCTACGTCAAGCAAAGACTTTCCTTCTTCTAAATGAAGAGACTTTAAAAGCACCTGACTTCCATAATCTATCATTTTCTTACTAAATACCCCTGCGTCTGTTTGGAATGTCATTGGGGTGTCCAGTAAAAGAACGCGAAGTTCATGAATATCATGTGCTGTACTTGGATTTTTCTCGTAATACATATTTGACATGTCTTCATTATAACATTTCCAAAAAGCGTTTACAAGATGTTTTACTTAAAATCTAATTCGTGCTACAATAGGCCCATGAAAAATGAATTTATAAATTTTGAACGCATTAGCAGAGAAACCTGGCAACAACTTCACCGCCATACGACAGCTCCACTCACACAAGAAGAACTAAACTCCATAAAGAGTTTCAATGATAATATAAAACTCCAAGAAGTTTCGGACGTCTATTTACCATTGATCAATCTCATTCGCATTTATCGTAAAGCTCGCACGGATTTAACCTTTTCAAAAAGTTTGTTTTTACAAAAGAAAATCAAAGAACAACCCTTTATCATAGGTGTGTCTGGTAGTGTTGCTGTCGGAAAATCTACAACCAGTCGACTTCTGCAAATATTACTTTCCCAAACATTTAGGCATGCAAAAGTTGAGTTGGTTACGACAGATGGATTTCTTTATCCAAATGCAGAGCTTCAAGAAAAAGGTCTTCTTGACAAAAAAGGGTTTCCTGAATCATACAATATGGAGCTGTTACTGAATTTTGTGGATACTATAAAAAATGGTGAATCTTTTAGCATTCCAACTTATTCACACGAAATTTACGATATCGTTCCAGATTCTTATCAAACCATCGAGGCACCTGATTTCCTCATCGTGGAAGGTATCAACGTATTCCAAAATCCTCAAAACCAACGATTGTATGTGAGCGACTATTTTGATGTTTCGATTTATGTAGATGCTGACGTGGATAATATTGAAACCTGGTACTTTGAACGATTCCAAAAATTGCTGAAACTAGCTGAAAAAGATCCCACAAACTATTACCATCGGTTCACACATTTACCATTTGCAGAAGTCATTGAGATGGCTCAAAGTATCTGGAAAAAAATTAACTTGGCCAACCTAGAAAAGTATATTGAACCGACACGAAACCGAGCAGATATTATCCTACACAAAGGATTGAATCACGAAATCGATGAAATTTACTTAAAAAAATAAATTTCACTTGTCAAATGCAGTCTTTTCATATATAATGGTATAGTTAGTACAAGAAAGGGTGGAGGTGAAACCATTGGCAAACATTAAGTCAGCTATCAAACGCGCTGAATTGAACGTTAAACAAAACGAAAAAAACTCAGCACAAAAATCAGCTATGCGTACTGCAATTAAAACATTTGAAGCTAACCCATCTGAAGAGCTTTTCCGCTTTGCTAGCTCAGCAATCGATAAAGCAGAAACTAAAGGTTTGATTCACAAAAACAAAGCAAGCCGCGACAAAGCACGTCTTGCATCAAAACTTGCATAATAAAAAAGAAGTCTATCAAGGACTTCTTTTTTTCTAGTCTACTACCAATTCAAATGTTAAGGTCTGTTCATTGTACAGATATTGGTAAGTTTCAATCCAGCCCAGTACTTCAAATAGTCGATTGGTACCCGAAGCTGCATATTCCACCATTTGATTCAAGGCTGCTTGATTAGAAAATTGACACGCAATCCGGCGCTGACCTGCCTGAAAAAGATTAGAAACAGTTTGAACGACTAATTCCTCATCAAAATTCTCAAAATAAGTGCCTTGCTGAACGTAATAATTTAAGGCATTGTCAGTACAAGAAGGATAGGCAAGTGGTCTCTCCGTATATGGATATTCTGTTCCCCAATAACTCAGTAAGTCCACATCAGCAACTCTATTTCTATACAAGATGGAATCTGGAACACATAGATAGTCATAGCTAATAGTAGATTGCGCTTGACTCCCCATAGCATCTTCAAAGACTGGCTCACCCCAGGTTGAATCTACACCATAGTATTGCTGATCAATCTTCACTAAATTCCAAGCGTGTTCAATGGTTTCACCATTTGTTCCAGTCACATTACCAGATACATAGACAGATTCTATCCCAGCCAATTTACATAAATATTGAAAGGTTCGGCTATAACCTGCACATACCGAGCTATTATCTAGCAAAACTGATTTTATGGATTGATTGTCCCAACTAATCTGACTATCACTCAAAGCTGCAAGATTATAATCCGTATGCTGAATAATGTATTCATAGAAGAATTTCACAGTATCGTATACGTGACCCTTTGGAGCTTGACTAACGATGGATTGTGCCAAAGTTGCTATTTTTTCACTTTCTTCTTCAACCTGCAGCGGATAGTCAGGCTCAGAAAGGTCCTGATAATCAATGCCATCCCTCATTGCGTCAGTCATCCAGTAATACTCAGGGAAATCATTTGCTACAGAGAAAAATGCACGCGTATAGGTCTCATCGTCTACTCTGTCAATTGTAATCTGCTGTTTGAAGGTACGCAAACCATTAGCTAATTGGAGGTAGACACGGCGTTCCTCATCAGTGTCTAATTGTTGATAATAAAAATAATCAGCAACTTCCTCCCTCATCTGTTGCAATTCATTTTCAAAGACTTTAGCTTCTTGTGATGCTTCTCCGCTGGTTACCTTGCTAAAATCCTCTATTTGAGGAAAGTATGAACAGCCTGTCAACTGCGTGCAAGCCAATATGATTAATATAATTAAGTAACTCTTCTTTTTCACGACCTACTCCTCTCCTCCATCCTAGTATATCATACTTTCGAACCGACAAAAAAATGATAGGCCACATTCCTATCATTTTTCTTATTTTATCTCGGTAATCTTACCTCAAAAATAGTTCCTTTAGGCTGATTATCCCGCACAGTGATTGTGCCTTTTAAACTATTGGAAATTTGTAAGGCTAAGGATAAACCGAGACCAAACCCACCCTTGCTCCGAGTACGGGCCTTGTCTACACGATAAAATCGATCAAAAATTTTCTTTTTATCGCTATCACTGATACCCAATCCATTGTCTGCTACCGTAAAGTAAACTAACTTATCTTTGATATTGGCTGTCACTTGGATAGCGCCATCTTCTTCGGTATACTTCATTGCATTATCAAATAGGATGGTTAGAAGCTGTTTTACCAACACCTTATCCGTCCGAATTGGTTGATGAATCAAATTATTAACCGTGACTGTTTTACCATTTTCATCTGCAATCATCATGTAATTCTCAAAGATTTCATCAAAATAGCTAGGTGGGACTTCAGCGATATCTAATTTGAAACCATCATCTCGACGAGCTAAATTCAGTAAATTCGTAGTTAACATACGCATATTACGAACTTCCTCTAGGCTTGATCCTATACTCTCACTACTTTCCAAAATGGTTGCATTTGGATGTCTAAAAAGACCTTCCAAACGATTCTGTAACACAGCTAAAGGCGTTCTCAATTCATGACTAGCATTCTCAACGAAATCCTTTTGTTTTTGATAGCTAATTAAGATAGGTCGCATACTCAAATTTGACAGATAAATACTAGCCAAGATGGAAATAAGCCAAGCAGATACCATGACAATAGCTACAGCAGTTTCATACGTCTCAATAGATGATTTTATCTGACTCACATTCACGAAAATTGTCGCGTATTTAATATCATAGGAAGAATAATAGCCAAGGTCATCTGGCGCCAATTCAATAGTAACATAACGATAATCTTCTGAACCCCCGAATGTAGAATCAACCGTTGCTTCCTTTATTTCGCCTAAATTTTTCTTGTCTAAGGATAAATCAGAAAGTCCTGTAAAGTTATCTGGATTAACGACTACACCATCATTTGAATAGAGTAATACATGTGTATTGTAACCAAGTTTCAACTGATCGTCTTTCTGATTTTTAGGGGAGTTTGTTGTATCTGAATTAGATTCTGCAGAATCACTTTCATCAGCAATATTTCCATCTTGAATAATGAATTCTGAATTTGGTTCATAGGTCCGTGCAATGGCAAAACCAACCACCAAAGCAGGGGCATCTTTGATACGAGCCAGTGTTGAATCAGAAGTCTGATACATAGTTGAGCGCATTAACTGGAAGATAATGGCGGTCATTAATCCGAAAATGAGTGTAAAAACAGCAAAATATCTGATAAAAAAGGAAAATTTATCTGTTGAAATGATTTTTTTAAATCGCTTAGACATTTTTCAAAATGTAACCGACACTACGAAGAGTTTGAAGATTTTCTCCAAATGCGGTTCCTTTCATTTTTTTCCTTACTTTCGATACGTAAACTTCAACAACTGAAATGGTTGTATCACTATCAAATCCCCAAATACGATCAAAAATCTGTGTTTTAGGTAAAATCACATTCTGGTTTTGTAAGAAATATACCAACAAATCGAACTCTTTCCCTAACAATTCTACTTCTTGACCATTGACTGTCGTAGTATTTGTAGATAAGTCGACAGTAACATCTCCGTATGTTAGAGTATTTTCATTGAACTTCCCTGCTCGTTTTAACAAGGCTTGAATACGCATTTTGAGTTCTTCTAAATAGAATGGTTTTGTGAGATAGTCATCTGCACCCAATTCAAACCCATGTCCTTTATCCTCTAGGCCTTCCTTGGCTGTCGTAATCAGAACAGGAGTTGAGACCCCTTTTTCACGCAATTCTTTTAATACTTGAAAACCATCTTTCTCAGGTAACATTAAATCTAGGAGAATTAAGTCATAAACCCCTGTTTCCGCTTCGTAAATACCTTCTTCACCATCAAAAACTTGCATAACGTCTGCAAAATCATCTAAAAAATCAAAGACTGAATTAGAAAGGCTTAAATCGTCTTCTACCAACAGTATCTTAATCATATACTACTCCTTTACTCTATCTAAGACCATTTATCACATGGAAATTATCAACATCATTATAACACGGAATTTTAAAAACCAAAATAATTTATGATTCTACTCGCTTGAGCTTTCCTAGTTTTCTATTTGTGCTTTTATTTCTTCATTCCGTTTCTTCAACTCATTCAATTCATCCGATGAGCTAGAATTTTCACTTGTAGTTGAATCCGATTGTGATGCTCCGATAGTTGCATCTGGTGGATTCATACCTTGACCACCTCGACCGCCACCTTGCCCAGGTTCATTGGGCATTTGTGATTTATCGAAACCTTCAGGAGATTGATTTTGTACAGTAGTTGATTGACTTTGGGTAGAAGTAGAATTGGATAATTTGCCTACCCCCATTCCTCCAGCAAAGCCAAGGGTTGCTGCAGTAATCCCCACGGTCGCTAGTAAAATTAGTGGCTGTTCTTTTAGTTTACATAAGAGTGACATACAATTCCTCACATTTTGATTTCTTGGTAACATTCCTCACACTTCCGCTTTTCCTATGATATTCTTACCATACAGTCATTATAAGTCCCTTTGCTTAAGGTTTGCTAAAATGGATGGTAAGAAAAAGAAGACCTTGTGGCCTTCTTTTGGGGTAGGTAGGTTACTATCATGTTAAAGTGGGGAGGGGAATAAATGCAAATTGAAAATTTTTCTTTCATATACTTTTGAAAAAAGCTACTGATTAGAATTTCAATCAAACATTTGTGTCTTGGCTTTTCTTATAGTACTTCAACAAAAGACTAGCAATAAACTTTGGCCAGAACAACAAATACATTTCATAGTCTTCTTTTGTACGAATATTGTTTTCAATGCTATTTGTCGTCTCAGATTCTTCATGAATGCGATGATACATCAAACTCTCATCTACAAAGGTAAAGCTACCATTTTTTTGTGCAATCTGATACCAAGCAAACCAATCAAGAGAAACTTTCATTGCTTCATTAAACTTGAAATCATTCAGTTTCTTCAAATTATAGGTCACAGCTGGACAAGAAATTGGATTACCAAAAGCTAAAACCCTATTCCGCCAAAACTTCCATTTGGGAAACATGGCCATTGTCCGTAACATGAGTTGCTTGATTTTCAAGTTTGAAGTTAAGGGAATAGCCACACCTTCCTTAACTTCCTGGTAATCTGAATAAGCAATCAACGTTTCCTCTGTCATCTGAGACATTATTTTTTCACAATAGTCTGGTAAATAAATATCATCTTGATGAGCAATTGTAGCATAAGGGGTTGTTACAAAAGAGAGTGCTAAATTCCAATCTTTTCCAATACCTCCTCCTTGCGCGGTATGCATTACGATTGCATTCTTTTGGCAAATTTGTTCTATATATTCACTCGGAGTACTAGTGTATAGGATGAGTTGTGATTGAAGTGTTTGCTGCTTTAACGAATGGATGCATTCTTCTAAATACTTACTATCTCCATAAGCACAGATAACAAATGTATGGTTATTCTGCATGATGCTCCTCCAACTCAGAGATTCTTTTTTTAGCCATTGATACTTCTTGAATTAAATTTTTAATCTGCTGCTTTTGTTGAGATAAAGCCATACTATGCAAAAATCCAATCACCAAGAGAACAAAAATTGCCACAGATAACAAGAAATTGGAAGTCAGACCAAACCCGAATAAATAAGCCAATTTAATAGGAATAACATCAAAGAGTGCAAAAACAATCAGTCCGAAGCCAATAACAATCCACATAAAGGCATGTTCGAATAAAATCTTATTTTTATTAATATTCCTAAAAATAAAATACAAAAAACCTAGTGAGGCAAGAAACATAGCTAATGCTTGTATAGTCATTATTCCCCCTCCTTCATAAGCGATGCAATCAAAATAGATGAGCAAACTTCTACCATGTAGCGGATGGACTTAAATGGAGTAATCGAAGAAACCCCTCCTGCTCTCTCAAACATATTAGCAGGTGCTTCTACTACTTGGAAATTTTGCTTTAGTAAATGAACAGTTGATTCTGGTTCCGGATATTTAGTAGGGTATCGTCTGGCGAATTGAGCAATTACTTTTCTATTTCCCAAACGATAACCAGATGTTGTATCCCAAATGCGTTTTCCAGTTGTTAGTTTTATCATATTTGAAATAATGCCTATTCCAAATCTTCTCATAAAACTGGTTTGAAATTCTGACAAGGTTTCACCAACAAAGCGTGAGCCAATCACCATATCAGCTTGACCAACTAAGATTGGCTGAATTAAGCTATTTAAGGAACGAATGTCATGTTGACCATCACCATCAAATTGAACTGCTACGTCATAGTCATTATCCAAGGCATATTTATATCCTGTTTGAACAGCTCCGCCAATCCCCAAGTTTTGTACTAGGTGAACAGCATTTAATTTATTTTGAATCAAAATTTGTTTAGTGCTATCCGTTGAACCGTCATTGATGACGACATAATCCAATTGAAAATTGGCACTATTTCTATAATCTATAATTCCCTGAACAGTTTGAAGGATACTTTCTTCTTCATTGTAGGCAGGGATAATCATTAATACTTTCATTTTTTCTCTCTAAAACTAGAATTCTATATAATTTTTCAGATTCTACTACTCATTTGAAGAAACTGTAATATACATATTTTAGCATAGCTATCCTATTATTCATTAAAGTCGAAGTTTATGTCTGATTTTTGTCGTGATATTGCTGATCAATCTTGCATAACGCTCCAATCTTGTTGGATGCATATTTAAAGTCAGTAACTCTTTTATGTGACTTAAATTTGTATTTTGGTGTCCAGTATATTCTAAGTGATTGATGCCGTTCAGTATTTCTTTATAAGCAACTTCCGGTGTATATAGAGTACGTAAACGTTCCACATCAAGCCGAGCCCTATCTGAAAAATTTCTAAAGGATTCAATCACTTGCTCTAACTTAGTCACCAACTCTTCTATATCGCCCAATTTATAAATTTGACCTGCTGAGAATATTTCAAATGCCGTCAAATGTCCTAAATTATCTGATAAAATTACTGGAAGCCCTCTTAAGATTGCTTCAACATAGACTAAGCCAAAAGTTTCCATAGATGAGGGGAAAACACAGATATCTCTATCAGTTACTTCTTCCCAAGGATTATCTAAGTTACCTAAAAATCTAACATTTTTCTGTAATTTATTTTCATGGATATATTCATCACAAATAGCTTTGTATTTACTATCCCATCCTCCAATAAAAACCAATTCAATATCTAATCTATTTAGTGTCTTATATGCTTTTATAAGTTCTAATTGATTTTTTCCTTCTGTTAATCGACCAACAGAAACAATTCTAACTTGGTTGCCTTTTTTTAAATCTTTTGTTTCTTGCTCAGTATAAGAAATAAACGGATGGACTTTCTTATTAAATAGTGGTGTTAAAAAATTATTTAACTCTCCAGTCACACTAAATAATTCTGAAGAATACTCTTCTATGAAGTCAATTTTATCAGCATAATAAGCAAACTCATTTTTAGGGAATTCATGAATTAGCCAAAAATGGGGAACCTTTTGACATGAGGCAGCAATTGCTCCCTGAAAAACATTAACAGTATTTGAAATAACCAAGTCTATCTCATTTTGCTCAATAATTTCAGCTATGTCCTGAACATTCTGGCGATAGTAGCTTGTAGCCTCTTCTCTATTAAGGATTTCTCCACCTGGTGCATCCGGCCACCACCACTTGACAGTTGGCAAATAGTAATTCTTAACCCCTATCATTTTATAAAGTTGCTCATGCTTATCTTGCGGTTCCCCTCCTATTGCATGAGTAACATTTATAACTGTGTGTCCCAGTTGAATAAGATACTTCATTAGATAATAAATAGACTTCTCCGCACCATTATCCATACTAGTCGTAGGAGAAATAAACAAAATACGTTTCATTAGACTAACTCTTCTTTCAAAAAATCATTAATTCTATTTGCTGTAGTGCAATGATTCATTACAAATTCAAAAGCATTTTCTGCTATTTGTTCTCTCAAGTCTTGTTCAAGAATCAATCTCTCCAATTTACTTTCCCATTCGTTATCGTCTGCTAGAACTCCAGTCACTCCATCTTGAATCATTTCTTCAAATGCTCCAAGATTACTTGCAACTGTCACAACTTTAACTGCTGCCGCTTCTATCCATTTAATTTCCGACTTTGCTTCATTAAAAGTTGTGGTTACAAGCGGCGCCAAGTTAATATCAACTTGTGAAATTAAATTTGGAAGCTTTCTCCAATCAACATACTCATGACTCACAATCTGTTTTTTGAATTTTTGGAATGGTTTAGGAATGTCTAAATATCCTACTATATGTAATTCCACTTGCGGGTACTTTTGAAGCAGATGTAGCAATGCTTGACTAATTAAATCAAAATTTTCGTTGTGTGTAATTGACCCTGAGAAATATCCTATTTTGACTTTATTGTCGTTCGAATTTTTCTTAACTTGTAAACTACGCTCAACTAATTCTTTAGACATGACGTTGCGATTCAAGATAACCTTGTTTTTATATTGTTCAAGCTCATCTTTCAATTTCGAAGTCGATGTGATAGCATAGTCGCAGAGAGAAAGCATTTTTTTGTAAGCTAAGACACTTGTATCATAGCCTTTTTTCTCTCTCTTGCTCAAGCCTTGGGTAAATTCAAGTTCATCTGTAAATTTTGTATCAAAAACCAAATCATCAATATCAAAATAAACAGGTCTGTTCTTTATGTGTGCTGCTCTACATATTTCTTTAAGCATATCATTGAATGGAGCACGATAAATAATAATATGACTAGCAAACTGTGCATCCTGAAGTTGTACAAGAGAATTATTTATCACTCGAACTGTATAACCAAGTTCTCGCAATTGCTCAGCCTTATTTAACACACGATAACGTGTACATTGTGGAATAATATTTTCGACACCATCAATAATCAAAATATAAGATTGATTTTCTCTAGTTTTAAAATCTTCTAATATAGAAGACACCACTTCAATCGGATAATCTGTTTCCTTAGCAATATACTCCATCAAATCTGGAATCTCAGATTCTCTTTCTAAACCATGCCAAAAATATTGTTCTCTGTCATAATTTCTAAAGGCCGAATACTTAACTAATGGACAACCTTGCTTTAATAATTTAAGCGGATGAATATACAATGCACTATCTTTCGTGTCTTTAATCAATGCATCATACTTAAAGCCTCGATCATAAAAATATTTTGCAAACACAGTTTCATGTTTTCCAATTGCCTTATTACGAGAATCCGTGTCAGAGAGCTTTTCCCAATAATCATAAAATCCTTCATATCTTAGTAAACTATTTTCAACAACAACAAAATATGATTGTAAGTGCTTTGGAATTTTACCATAAGGGTTATAACCTGTAAAGTCTAGCTGCTCCTCACCCATAGAAATTCCCCAAAAGTCTAACTGATCGGAATTAAACTCAGAGAAAACCTCTTCCAAATCTCTAAAAGGACCAATATTCGTATCATTAACCAAGATGAGCTGATTATATTGTTGTAACGCCTCTTTTCCAGTATGTATTATCCCGTGTCGGAAAGCCGCAACATCATACCCCTCATTTTCTCTTTCCACAACTTTACCATATTGTGCTAAACGATTTATATCAGCCTGTGGAAGTTTACCATTTACAACAATTAAAACATCTCGAGAAATTTTAGCCAATGCCTCTAAAAAAATTACTTTATAGTCCTGTAAAGACGATTGATGTTCATAAATTGTGTAAATCAAGTAACGATTTTTGATATCTGAATAATTATTTCTACGTTGCTTATCACGTTGCAAAGCTAGTATAGTTCGCTTTATATATTTTGGAATGCTCCAGAAAAACTTTGCAATATTTTTGGTAAGCTCTAATATATAAAACAATAGCTTGTATTTACCTGATAAGATAAATAATCGCGTTGTGAAATTTCTAATCCACCTTTTCACAGTATTACCAATCACTTTCTATTATTATCTACTTTTATAAATTTTCAGAAGTTTGTTTTGAATAAATGTTGATACATATATCCCCAGAACTCTGGTCATTAAACCTGAGATTCTAAACGAAACAAGTTCTACCCTCTGTGAATATTTTAGCAAATATCTAAATTTTTTCACAAACATTTTTATATCAGAATTATTTAGATATGGAAATACAAATGGTAAGATGGAAATATAAGAATTTGATAAATAAATCAAAAGTGCTTCTTGTTTCTCATTCGATAGTTTTTTAAAATTCTTTAAATTTTCTTCAATTCCTCTAAAGGCATGTTCTACATGTCGAAGCGTGACATTATTTGTAATACTTCCTTGTCGGTTCTGACGATACATGCATTGTGTATTATCTACAACAATAAATACATTCAACTCTTTCAAGAGATTTGCACACCAAATACCATCTTCATATAAATATCCACTCAAGAAATTAAGAGCAGAGTTAAATTTATCTCTTCTGACACATTTATTCCAAGCAGGAGTGATTAGGGCTCCTGTTTCAACGAGTAAGCACGTATCTGTAATAACCTGATGAATCGGTAATTTTTTAGAAAAATTTCGAACTGCTACATCATCCTTACCGTAAAAGTAGGAAAATGGATAGATAACTGCATCAATAACTTCCTCATGTGAAATTATTTCTCTATTAATTTCATCTAAAAAGCATATATCGGTCCAAAAATCATCTCCATCTAAAAATAAAATATAGTCACCACTAGCGTTCTTTATCCCTGTATTTCTGGCTGCAGATAATCCCCCATTAGACTGATGAAATACCTTCACCCTATCATCTTTAGCTGCCAATTTATCGCATATATTGGAGGTTTTACCATCTGTAGAACCGTCATCTACCAACAATATTTCAAATTCTTCATAAGTCTGATTCAGTACACTATACACACATTCTTCCAGATAATCAGCAACATTGTACGCTGGGATAATAACGGAAAACTTCACACCTAGACTCCTTTTTGTAATCTAATTTTCCTATATTTCATGAATACAGGAATTAAGACTGTAATAATTTTATAGCGCAACATAGGAAAAGGCTTCATAACCATGTTAAAAAGATTAAAGCAGAAAAAGTAAAGCTGCCAACCACTCTCAAATTGAGTACCTTTCCATGGCGTCTGATTTAATGCAGAAACATAGTCCTCTCTAAATCGATGTTTATTTCCGATTCTCCATGGACGTTCTTCGCCTAAAAAATGAACAATACGTGGTTGCTTACGAATTTTTACAAATTCTTCTTTTGAAATAAACGTTGAAGGCCTACTTAATTTTTCCAATGTACGATATGGATAAACATCAAAAATATTAAAATAATTATAAGTGATTGAGAGTGTTTTTATCTCTTCTTTCAATGCTCCATTCAGTGCATCTTGATCATTAGCAAAAAGCTCACCATTTTTTTCTTTATAATAATCAAAAATAATTGTTCCTATACTTTTTGAACGCCACCGTTTCAAATCGATTAGAAGAACTCCCGCATTATGATATGTATACGTACCCAAATTTAAGCCTTCTCTTCTCTCAGACGAAGCTGTCGGTTCTGGGCACATTCCAAGGACTTTCCCCTCCAAATCTACTTCCCATAGCTCCCGAATATTTTCTAAAACTAAAGTATCTCCATCTAAATAGATGATTCTATCAACTTCTTTTGGCAGTAATTTATCTACAAGTAATCTTGCAAGTACAACCGAAGCCCAACCATTTGTGTCAACTTGAAAATCAAAATATGATTCCAAGTTTTCCAATTCAACGATTGTCAATTTATTACCTTCGTCGGTAACAAATTGATGAAGTTTTTCTTTATTCTGTTGACTTATACCATCTGAGAAAAGATAAAAATGGCATGTATCGTCTTCGTTTAAAGTTCGCATGATTGAACCCATACAAGTAGCAACTTGTGGGACAAAAGCATCATTCAATGTAAATAAAATATTCACGTTTCCCTCTTCCACTATCTTAATTACAACCAATAATAATCCACTATCAAAAATAGATACATGATAAAGTTAATGACTACTGTGCCAGTGAGCAACCGTATCAAATACTTCTGTTTTACCGATACACTTACCTGCTCTTTTAACATTAAACATGCCGGAAATAGATAGACTAAAAACGGAGTAAAGTATCTTCCTTGTGCTCCTTGAGAAATCATTGCATTTGGTCCAATAGCTGTCGGTGTCCATGCAAAATACATGCCCGCTACAATGATAGCTACCTGAACAGGGAGTACAAATAACGAAGCAAGACCTTCTGTTTTACTTATCTTTAAATTTCCATCATTAAACAATAATAACGTAAAAATGAAAATATCTATGAAAATTAACCAGAGAGGTAGTTGAGTGACAAACCAGCCAAAATAACCAAAAATACCAACCGTTAAAATACCATTAAGATGATCATTTCTATTATTGATAAATAAACTGTTTATCATCACTTTAACAAAGTGCACGACACCACCTCTATTATGTAGGAATAGATAGCTAACAAGTAAAACTAGTCCTAATCCCAAAATAAGAATTGGTAATCTTCTCTTTTGAATCCATTTTAAAATCGAATTAAACTTAGATAAGACACCTTCAAATTCAAAATCAACAAAAAACAATAGTGCCAAAAGTAAAATATTATTTGCTTTTGTTAAATATAGTAGCAAGGATAATAATATTAAATTAATAAATTTCCTGGTGGTCAGTACCTTGTCTACCAATAAGTTAACATAAAAAACAAAAAATGCAACAACAGCCAGATAGTTCACCACATCATAAGACAGAGAGCCAGCCTGCTGAATCATCATAGGTAAAAGTGAGACAAAAAACAGCGTCATCTTCCCAAACTTTATTTTTTTTATCAAATAGTAGATACCTATAATATAGACTATTGTATTAAAAAGGCGCCCTATAGTGACCATCATACCATATGAAGGATAAATCAATTTACCTACAACTAAACCTATTAGCTGAGGAGTACTCATTAACGATTTCAGAGAAAAATCGACAGATAATCTGTCCTTTGAAAAATCACGAATTTTGGTAAAAAGGCTTGAATATTCTGTAGAATCAACTGCATGAATCTCCGGTTCTGAATACGTAAAATCTGCTGTCCGTAATTCATTCATTGCCTCAGTATCTCTACTTGTCGGAGAATCAAATAATATATTCCACGACATAAAAGCATGTGTAGCCTCATCAGGAACCTTTGTCACAGGCATAACAAATATTGAAATTAACAAAAAGGGGATTGCTAACCTTAAAAATAATTTTTCTATCTTCATTCTTGTACTTCCCAATTCAAATGTTTTTGCAATTTTAGATATATTACTAAAGAAATTAAAAACCAAGTCCACATCGAACTAACAAAAGCAATAGCTGCCCCCAATATTCCATAATATTCTACCAGTGGATTAGAAATCAATATGGATAATAAACAAGAAATTGCAAATGAAATTACGAGATACTTTTGCTTCCTCAAAACGGTAAGCATGTTATCACAAATGGTTGCAAAGGTACTCGCAATTCCCCCAAGCATTGTTATAATAAAGCTTAGCCAGTATTTATTAAGATTCGTTCCATAGAGAATATTTAATATCGGAATCCCCAATACTATTCCCCCAACCAAAACTAACACAGCCAACCCGACAACCATTTTAACGATACGCTTCTGATACTGTTTAAACTGATTATAGTCCCCAGCTCTTCTATATATTGCCAACTGAGTTATCATGGGTCTAAACAAAATCAATAAAATATTCATTGAAAAAACAGGCATAAATAAAATGTTAAAATCTCTTTGAACACCTGTTCCTATAACACCTCTCTCAAAAAAAGTATTGAGAGCATATTTAGGTTGATTATAGATAGTAACAAGTAAAAATGCATTAATAAATAACGGCAAGCATTCTAATAATATATTTTTAATGGCTTTTAAATTAATTTCTTCTTTGATAATCCTCGTAAATTGAAACAAATTCGGAACATCAAAAAAGAAAACAAATAAATATGAGCTAATCACTAGATAGATTAATGAGAGTAGCAGGTTATTGGTCATAAACAAACCAATTCCAAATGTCAAAATCACAATAGAGTTTCTCAAAAAAAGTGATTTACCTGCAATATCTAGCCGAGCATTTTGTTGGAACAATCCTTGAAAAACATCCGATAGAGCATCACTTCCACGATACAAACATATTAGGAAAATACAAGCAGATTTTTGAAATTCATATTTAGACAGAAGAATATAGCTTAAAGCAAGTAATAGCATAATAGTTATTGTTATAAGTCTTGTTGCAAGATACTGGCTAAACGAAAACTTTTTCGAAACATCAGTCGCTTGATAATCTCTTACCTGAAAACTAGCAATGATTACAAAAAGATTTGCTACTGCATAAGCAAAACTAAAAATATCAGCCTCTAATTCCGTCAACAAACGTGTTACTAGTAACAATAAAAATATTGATATTGCTGCTGAAGAAATACTTCCTAATAAATTCCAAATAAATATTGTTTTTGGTGATACTATTTTGCTCTTCACACTATCTTCCCCTTGTTTGTCATCCGTTAACCCTAATTTTTTAATAGAGATTTCTTTATCATCTTAAACACACTTACAATCCCAACAGATATTATCTTTAGTGTCCTTCTCAGTCCAATTTGTAAAAATTCCTTTTCTTCAATAATTAAACGCAATTCCCTTTCGCTGGAAAAACTAATCTTTTCCAATATTGGACTCACATTTTCAGTATTCTCGATCACTGCATAATCATTTGATAAATCCCACGCGCTATAAATAAATAATATTGGAACTAGCAATGATCTAACTTCTTTTGAAAAATCAATGTTTCTAAATTGTTCCTCAATCTTATTAAAGTGTTCTGTTTTTATCCAATACCAACTTACTTCTTCTCCAATTATATAAGGCACTTTATAAAAATCAACTTTCTTAGTTCTCACAAGTGATTCATAAAGTATGTTTAATTGACGAATAAGTTCTGGATTGTTCTCTCGAAGACTTTTTCTATCATATCTTTGATTAGTTGTTAAGTCTGGAATAACTACAGCCAAATTAGATTGTGATTCAAAATTAGAAATCACTGTATCAAATGATGTAAAAAACATTTTCCTCAACTGATACCTGTCAATAATATCCTCTACAGAATATTTTATTTCCTTTGTTTGTTTGACAGTTATATGAGCAAGATATTTGGCATCTCCCATATAGTTTTTTACTGTTTCAAAAAAATGCAATTCATCTGTGACTTTTATAATCTGTCCTCTCAATTGGTAGGTGAACAAATATCTCTCAACTATAATACACTTATTTGAAAAATCAGCTTCTGGCAATGTTATTAGTAACTGGCACCTATCGGCTATTTTGCATAACTCTTCAATATACTCTTCAAAAATAGATACTGATTCTATGTGAATATGAAGAAGTACCGACGTCGAAGATAGAACAGTTTCCGTCGTTTGCGAAACCCGTATTTGAGGAATAAAACTCGTACCCGGAATAATTATCTGTCTCAAATGCCTCTCGATTAATTCAACTGGGTATTTCGTTTTCATCCTAATAAGATGTATTAAAGAGTATATTCTATCTGGATATTCAGTAAAACTCTTTATTTTTATGAATGGAACATTATTTTTAAGTATAACTTCTGGATATTCTAGTGTTACGTTACTATTTTCAAGGGTCTTACAACAAATGGACGTATCTAATACACACTTATAGCTATAGCCCTCTGATAAAAGTATTTTCGTCAATTGGCTCTCATATAATTTTATAACATCTTGTATATCTGTTAACTTACTTACAGATGACCAAAAACCAACGAATGCTTGACTCTGCAAGATTCGTTTTTTAAATACCATAAAATATGACTGTAAATGTTCAGGGACAACTACACTATCTATTTTTGTCTCTAAGTGATTGGTCATCCCCCAAAAATCAACATTAACATCATTGTCAAATTGACTATAATAATCCTCTAGGTTCCAGAGGGGTCCGAAACATGTATCATTCATCAGAGTTACCGAATCATATTGATAAAATGTTACTTGATTCAGCCCTTCTTTCCATGCCGCAAAATCATAACCAATATTATCTCTTTGGATAAAAAAATCAATCAGTCGTTCCGACTGTAAATATTGTACTTTGTCCTTTGAAACATGGCTGTTAGAAACAAAAACTATGTCTGAATAAATACTTCGTATCGACTTTAATTGATAATAAATATATTCACTGACAACATTATATTTATTATAGTGAACATATACCAACAAACGCGACATTCTGCCTCCGTTATATTTTATTAATCTAGCAGCTCCCATTGGCTATTTCTCTGAATAAACCCGGTTGCTGCGTCTTCCTCTGCAATATTATCAGTGCTAAACTTCCTACTAATAAAAATAGCTGGTGTGTCAGAAGTCTTTGCAAATAATAACGGCTGCTTATTACTATTTCGTACTGACACCGCCATTTTTAATTTAGCCTGATTAATTGAAGGTAGCTTACATTTCACTCGGATAAACTTCTCACCTTTGCCAAATGTTTTTAAATCCATAGAATTGTCGTTATATACATCAAAATGACGTTCTAAATCTAAAAATGTAAATGCAATATGTGTTTCAATATCTTCTAAAACCGTATATTTAAACTCGATTTCAATTGATTCATCAGGTTCAATTTGATTTTTTGAGACTAGGTTAATCTGCAAATCTTTTACAATATCACTCTGATGCAGTGGTTCTTCGTTTTCTGTAACTTCGCTTATTGAGGCAAGCACATTATCAAAACTGTATTGATTAGCTACATCATCAGGTTCTCCTAATGCCTTGACGTATCCTTTCTCTATTAGAAGAGCTTTATTACAATACTTTTTCACAGCTCCCATATCATGGGTGACAAGAATGGTCGTTTTTCCACTTTTTTTACGCTCTAGGAAATAATCATTACATTTACGCTGAAAGGCCTCATCGCCCACTGCGAGAACCTCGTCAAGTATCAGAATATCTCCCTGCGCTTTAATGGCAACTGAAAAGGCTAAACGTACCTGCATTCCACTAGAATAATTTTTCAGCTTTTGATTCATAAATTCACTTAATTCCGCAAATTCAACAATATCATCATACATTGCATCAATTTCTTCTGCAGTGAATCCTAACATCGCACCATTTAGGTATACATTTTCCTTACCAGTTAGCTCAGGATTAAAACCAACACCAAGTTCAATAAAAGAAACTAATTTACCATCCACAGCTACAGTTCCTCTTTCAGGAACATATATTTGAGATAAAATTTTTAACAGTGTTGACTTACCAGATCCATTGCGACCAACAATTCCAAAAAAGTCCCCTTTTTCAACTTCGAAACTGATATCCTGCAAAACATTATACTCCACGTAGCCTTTAATTCCTTTAAATAGATTAACTAATGTAGTTCTTAAACTCTGACTACTCTCCGTTGGAAGTTTAAAACTCTTGCTAACATGTTCTACTTTTACAGCAATATTCTTATTTTTTACCATTACAAAATCTCCGCAAACTTTTTAGCATTTTTTCTAAACACAGTTATACCCAATAGGTAAATAACGACTGGAAGAATGTACGGAATTGCCACAATATAAGGATTTTCTATCAATTCACTAACTGTAGTATTCCCTGAATAAACGATAAAATGTCTCAAGTCTTGAATAATTTGTGCAACAGGATTCAACATCATCAACTTAGCAAATGTTACTTGTCCTCGCTGTAAAATGAACGTTAATGAATAAATAATTGGTGTTGCATACATTCCAGCTTGTAAAAACACTTCCCAAATTGGACCAATATCTCGAAATTTTACAAATAATGAAGATAAAATGAAAGCTATACCTGTTGCTAGTAATGCCAATTCAAAAAACAAAGGGATTATAATTAAAACGGACCAAGTAAAGGGAACCCCGTTAATAGCAGCAAATACAAACACAACCATTAAGTTAATGGCGTAGTTAATAGCTGCTCCCGCTACTGATGAAAAAACAATAATTTCTTTCGAAAAGTTCAACTTCCGCAATAGATCTCCGCGTGAAACAATTGACATCATCCCCATATTAGTTGCTTCTGTAAAAAAGTTCCAGGTTACCATACCTAATAATAACCCTACTGCATAATGAGGAGTTCCGTCATCAAAACGCAAAAAGCGGACAAATACTAAATACATAATTGTAAAAAGTAATAATGGCTTCAAAATCGACCAAAGATGCCCAATGAGAGAACCTTGGTAACGTAATTTAAAATCTGTTTTAATCATCTCTCTCAAGAGTATTTGATTTTCTTTATTTAATAAATTCATAACTATTCCTTATATGCAAATTTTGTCACAATCAGTGTTGTGAATACTAATGTATGGAAGGCTTTGTTTTTTCTCAATCCATATTTTCTCAAAATCCTGAATCGTTCAAGCATTGGTTTATCCATAATGGTTACAAATGCTTCAATTAACTCTCTATTTGACTGAGATAGAGGCATTTGTAGTAAATGACGGGCTTGTATTTGACTATTTTTAATCAAATCCCAATAAACCGCAAATAAAATGTGAGGACGAACCCATTTTTTAAAGCGTTTTGAGAGTGTTCGAGCCCCTAAAACATTATCAGAATGCTGGCGGTAAAGTTCCCCTGGTTGATCAATAAACACCAAATTTCCAAAAGCTGAGGCAAGTAAGGCTAAGTACCAATCGTGCATGAGTATATCATCCGTCTCTTGCCACATTTCAGCGAGAGTATGATTGATCATGGCAACCCCACCTGTTACCGTGTTTTCGGTCAACTCTTGAACCAATTCAGTATTAGCATGATGAGATTGAGATTTAACCATGCTTTCAGTCATAATCTCTAAATCTTGATTGACGACTTTCAAATCCATATAAACCATTAAGGGAAGATCAGCTGGATAGTTTTGAGCTTCCTTTAGACTAAGTTCCAATTTATTTGGCAACCAAACATCATCCTGATCACTAAAAAAATAAAAGTCAGCCCTATCATGGTTCACTAATTTGTGAAAACTTTTTATAACTCCAAGATTGTCACTCTTATCACTATCAATAATATGAATTCGACTATCTTGACGCTCAAAATCCTTAAGGATTTCTTTTGTATTGTCACTGGAACCATCATCACGGATGAAGAGAGTCCAGTCTGTGTATGACTGTTCTTTGATCGAGCGAATTTGCTCAGACAAGAACTGTTGACCATTATAGGTCGACATCAAAATATTGACTTTCATCGTAAAAATAATTCCTCGTACTCACGTGCAATTTTTTCCCATGTATAGGCTTCTTGCATGTGTTTTTTTGCAGCTTTTCCAAGCTCAATGGATTCTGCTTGTCCATCAATTTGATCAATCAAATGAGCCAAATTTCCTCCATCTTTGCTCCAATAACGAGCACCTTGCAGGGCAACTTTTTTATTAAAATCAACACCTAAAACCAAATTTTCATTGGTTTGTGCCAAGGCCTCGAGTAGACCAGGATTTGTTCCACCAACTTCATGACCATGGATATAGGCACGACACTCCTGTCGAAGATACTTTAGTAGTTCTTGATCGTACACTGTTCCAACAAATTTAATACGTGGATCAGATGCAAAATCTGTCTCTTCTTTGAGCTGTTGGAAATAAGCAGAGCCTTCATGATTGGCAACGATGACCAAATCACGTTTTGTCTTGCTGGCCATAAATTCCTTGATAGCTGTTACATAATTATTTTCTGGAACAAAGCGACCAACTATCAGGTAATATTCTTTCTCTTTTATTTTCCATTTTTCAAAATAGTGACGAACCTTTTCTGATTCGTTCGTCAGAGTTGTCGGTGTTAAATCTGTACCATATGCTATAAAAGTTGTATTTGTAGCTGAGTATTCAGACTGCAAGTAATCCTCGATACCTTCATTATCAGCGACAATCAAATCCGCATAACGAACCATCATTTTCTCAGAAAATTTTAGATACCATTGAACTGGCTTAGCCCATTTTGCTCGTTTCCACTCCAAACCATCTGGATTTACAAACAAGGTACCTCCAACAGAGTGAATCATTTTTGCAAAAGGTACTATGAAGCCACCTATGGTATTTCCCAAGATATAGAAAATCGGTCGCTCTATCTGCTGTTCCTTAATGATTTTAAGGGCATATCTAATTGCCAGCATATCATAAGCAATCACACGAGCCGGTCCAAGTTTTGGCGGATTAATGGTAAAGCAATCTGCCCCCAGATAGGTGGAATGTTGATGATGACTTGTATCAGACAAGCACGCTACATGGTAATGAATCTCTTCAGATTCCTGATGGCTGACCAATTGTTGGACAAAGGTCTCAAAGCCACCATATTTTGCAGGCAGTCCACGACTACCGATAATAAAAACGTGTTTCATGAATCCTCTCCATCAAATAGCAGTTCTTTTCATTATACCATTTTTTGAAATAATTTCCTAATTCTATCAGTAGTTTTGGTTTCATATCCATAGTTTCAGTATCATTTAGGCTTCACACACATGCTTATTTTTTCCTTATTCAACTTTTAAATTTAAAAAACAAATTTTGAGTAAATTAGAAAAATTTGTTATAATGTGTACTGGCTTTCACATAAAAATATAAAACTTAGAATTGTTAGTAAATATGAAATTAATCAAGCAGCTTATTCACACACTAATCTCCATAGGATTGCTCGGAAGTTTTTTCCTGTATGCACATCTAATTCAAAACGAATTGGGTTCCACAAAAAATGATGGGACTGTAGAAATAATAGCAGAACAACCAAACCAAGTAATAGACAGCATCCAAATTAATGGACGCTATGTTCAATCATCAGAAATTATCAAAAACCAATGGGGATTCAATGATGCTGAGTTAATTCCTAATTTTTCTTCTCTAAGTGAAGATAATTCACTCGTAATTAAATCTTCTTCTGTAAAAACCATATCCTTTGAGTACTTTGTTAGTGAAAATCCGACTATTGTAAAAATTAAAGTCGGTGGACAATTGGTTGAATCCATTGACACATCAACTGGAGATAAATATAAAAATTTAGCCTTTATTGAGCTTCCCTATACTTTACGGATAACTAAAGATAATCAATTTTGGTACCTCCACTTAATAGTCCTTGCTTTAGGTCTAACATGCTTTATCTTAAATGGAGCAACATGGAGAATCAAAAGAAGAGATATCCGTATCTTAACAATATTATTAATCGTTCAATATATATTCACTACTTTTACATTTCCACGATTATATCGCAATGAATTAGTGCTATTTAATTCGAACTTTAATAAAATGGAAACTCAACAGCTATTAGTTGCACTAACTTTCCTGATATTTTTTGGTCTTTTAGGATACAAACAACTCCGAGGTCATATCTCTAAAGCCTTCAAAACGATTAGCCTATCAGTGATTTATCTTCTAGTTCCCATTTTTTCATTATTTATTATTGAAAATAGCTACTCACAATTCTCTACTCTTTCCCCAAACAGTCTTTGGAACAATCTAATCATTATTGGAATAATTTATCTAATTGTAGCATTAGCAACTTCCCTACGATTAGCAAGCCTCATAATTCTTTCTGCTTCAATTATTATTGGATTAAGCAATCAAATATTGATTGACAACAGAGGGGCACCAATACTGTTTTATAATTTCTTTCAAATTACAGATGGTTTAAACGTAGCTTCAAGTGTAACAGTCAATATCAATAATAGGATGTTACAAAGCATAGTATTCTCTTATATTTTGTTTACGTGCTTTCTTTTCATTCCTAAATTATCTTTACCAAGACTATTACCATCACAAACTTTTTATTCTAGACATGATTTTAAATGGTTATATCGTTTAAGTAGGATTTTACTAAGTTTCGTAACTTTAATAACAGTATTTCCTTTGATTAATCAAACAGTAGTTTCTAATGCAAATATTTCATTAAATTACTGGCGAATGTACATTACCTACGGTCAATATGGACTTCCACTCTCGCTTGTATCGTTCTACGAAGATAGTAAAATATCAAAACCAGAGGGATACTCGACATCAAATCTTGAGAAACTACTTGAGACATACTCCTCAGATACAGATACTATTACAAGCACATCCAAACCAAATATTATATTTATTCAAAATGAATCTCAGAGTGATTTTTCAACTTTACAAAACTTAAGTATCTCACCGGATCCATTATTAAATCAACATGCTTTATCAGATAACACTGTACATGGAACGCTGAACGTCTCGGTTTACGGTGGTGGTACAGCAAATACAGAATACGAAGTTCTAACAAGCAACGCTATCAGTTTTTTGTCTTCAAATCTATTCCCTTACCAACAGATTATTACTCAAGAACGGCCAAGTTTTGCATCTTATTTAAAGGATAAAAATTATGACACTGTGGCACTTCATCCTCAATCTGGAAATAATTACAATCGACAAAAAGTATATCCTTTACTAGGGTTTACGAAATCCTATTTTTTAGATTCAGAACCTGCAATTAGTGAACTCGCACCACTGACAATTGATAGGGGCTGGCCATCTGATCAATTTCTTTTCAACGGAATAAAAGAACTCTATGAACAAAAAGGAGATAATCCACTATTTAGCTTCGTAGTTACCATGCAAGGACATGGTGGATATCCAAGTACTGAAGCTATTTATCCTCGTGAAGTTAACATTAATGGTTCAACATCCGAATACTTAGCTGAAACAGAATTCCTGACAAGTCTGAAGAAAACAGATGAAGCTTTTGCAGATTTAATTACTTATTTCAGTTCTTATAAAGAACCAACTGTCATCGTTATGTACGGTGATCACCAACCAAGTTTAAGTCAAGAATTTTATTCACAGTTTATGGATGAAAGTGACCCAGCCTCAAAATATTCTACTCCGTTTGTGATTTGGGCGAATTTTGATATCAATGAACGGGAAGCTATAACGATTAGCCCAAACTATCTCGTTCCATATTTAATGAATATACTTTCCGAATCCGAGTACGCACTTCCTAGATCACCTTATCAGCAGTTTATGAGTGATATGCAACTCGAGCTACCTATCATTACTAGCTGGGGTAATTTAGATGGTAATGACCAACAAATTGAGGACTTATCAACCCTACCGCTCTACCAAACATATTTACAGCTCGAATACAACAGTGCCGTTGATAAACGACCTTTAGAGGACTTATTTGAATGATAAAACCGAATCTTTATAAACTGTAATGGGTTGATGAAAATCTAACACCTAGAGAGGACGAAATTCGTTCTCTCTTTTTTGCGATTAGTTCTTCAATTTCAAATTCTAGGCTCAGGAATCGAGGGCCGATTCGCTGACACTAAATTTATTCCATATTAATCATTCTAATAGATATTCGTAAGCGCCTAATAACAAAGTATATTGAAAAAAGCTCCAAAGTCATGTTGACCCTGGAGCTTTTTTTCTATTTACAAGCTCTTTTAATTTTTTCCTTCCATGGCAAATAAGCCTCTAGCACCTCTTTTTTTGCGAGCGTCTCCTCGTTAGGTAAGTGTTCTAGAAGATAGTTCATATATTTTTCTGCATCAAGGCCGTGTCGTTTAGCAGTTTCCAAAAGACTCAGAATGACAGCTGTCGACTTGGCTCCCTCAAAGCTCTGAGAAAAAAGCCAATTTTTTCTGCCCATCACTAAGGTCTTCATTGCTCTCTCAGCCATATTGTTAGACAGGACTAAGTCACCGTCCGAGAGAACGGTTCGGAAAGTGGTTTCGTAGTTGAGGCTATATTCTATTGCAGTGCCCAATTTGGAGCCTGGCAAAACGGCCTGATTGCGACACCAGTCAAAGAATTCGTCCATCAAAGGAGCCAACTCTGTCTGACGTTTATGTAGCCGTTCCTCAGTAGACAAGTCTGCCCAGTCATTCTCTAAGGCAAACAGGCGGTCGCAGTAGGCTAAACCCTTGGCTCCTAAAGAAGTCTTGTTTGTCTTCTTAGGAGTCGCTTCAAAGAACTTTCGTCTAACATGAGCCCAACAGCCAACCAGCTGTGCCTTGTCTAACTGACGATAAGCACTCCACATGTCACAATGAACGTAGCCCGCATAATTTCCAAGAAATTTCTCCACAACTAAGCTGCTCCGTCGTTTGTCATGATGATAGAGGGTGATGCCCTTTTTCTCATGTTTCCCAGACAAGAAGGTCCAGTAGAAGGTTAACTGGCTATCATTTTCTAAGACCTTGTAGGAGGTCTCATCCGCATGGAGAATAGGCTGCTCCAACAATTTCTCGTGCAACAGGTCATAAATCGGTTCGAAATAATACTGACTAGACTTGATGTGCCAGTTGGCTATTTCCTTCCGACTGATTGGCAGACCAAGCTTATGCCAGTCCTCTTCCTGGCGGTAATTGGGCACCTTAAGATTGAACTTCTGATGAATAGTATGGGCGATGATAGAAGCTGAACCCAAGCTGTGTGCCAAAGGTGCCTTAGGAACTGGAGCCTTGATAATCTTATCGCTCAGATTCTTCTGACTACAAGCCTGACACTTGTATGCGTGTTGAACATGGTCAATCCGCTTTAATTGTGCGGGAATGAAGACCAACTCTTGCCGTTGAACAGTAGAACCAATCTCTTTCAACTGTCCATGACAGTCTGGACAAGTGCAGTCTTCGCCCTGCAATTCATGATGAATAATCTCTGGAGTGAACTGACTAAAAATAGCCTGACGAACTCCCTTAGCTTTCTTACGTTTATAGGTAATTGTTTCTGTTTCAACTGGGTAAGTCAGCTTCTTCTTCAGGGAGGCTTTCCTCCCCAAACAAGCTCAGCTGACCGGGTTGATACACAACCTTCTCTGATGATTTTCCGTAGAGTTTCTGTCTCAGATACTCAACCTGTTCACGAAGGAGGGTCAATTCGTTGGTCATGATTTCAATGGTTTTTGTTAGACTTTCAATCACTTTATCTTGTGACTCCATGCACTTACCTCCTTCTTTTTATCTCATTATACACAAAGAAAAGCCATGATTTCAATAGAAATCACGACTTTTTGAAACATTTATTTTTGGACTGATAGAAAATCCTTTCATGAGCCAGTCCACCTGCTCGGAAGTTAGCGCCTTAACCTCCTCTTCATTGTTTGGCCAGGTCAATTTCCCATTTTCAAAACGTTTATACAATAACCAAAATCCCTGTCCATCCCAATAAAGAGCTTTGAATCGATCTTTTCGACCTCCGCAGAAGAGATAGACCTGACCGGAGAAGGGATCCAGATTGAAATGACTTTTGACAAGGTAGGCGAGAGAATCAATCCCTTGACGCATATCCGTTTTCCCGCAAACCAAGTAGACTTGACCTAAATCACTGAGTCGGATGGTCATAGAACAGTACCTTATCCAAGATTGTTTCCAATATCTCTTGGTTGATAGAGTGAAAGAAAGTGAGTTCTACTTTTTCGAGACGAATCTTCATCAGGATCTCATTTCTGCTTTTCTTTTCAGAGCGTCGCGATTTGGGAACAGTCAATGGGACGATGGGTTGTGACATAAAAAAATCCTCCAGTTTTTTAATTACAGTATACTGGAGGAGTGAACGATTGGATAGGTACCTTGTTATGGGGCGCTTACAGATATTCTTGTCACATTTTATTATGAATCTATTTGAGACATTTTTTCCAAACTCAAAAAGACCCCATAATCTCTACAGTGGATTTACCCACTACAGAAATTACGGAGCCAAATTATGTCGCTTTTATATCCACACTAATTTAAATCATATTGATCCAATCCATATCGCTGTATTAATGACTTTAATTTTTCAGCATATGCTGGATCTGTTGCATAACCTGATGCTAATAAGCTAGTTAATGCTGTTTCATAATTTGTTGCTTGCAAGAAACTTGCATAGTTCTTTATTCTCCAAGCAGTTGAAGTAAAGAAACTACCATAATCAGAAATACTTTCTAAAAGAGACTTGTAAGCTCGGAATTGTTTTTCAACAGTTATTGTTTTTCCGTTCACGACTTCTTTTGTTTGAACAGTATATGTATTCCCCTTCCAACTCGAATCTGCCTTAATACCGAATATGTTATAAGCATTTGTGGCCAGTTGAGAAGTACCCCAACCACTTTCTAGAATGGATTGGGCTAACATTACACTCGTTACAATACTATTTTTTTGAGAAACTTGCTGAATTGCCGGCAATATATTGTTGAAAAATGATTGTTGACTAACTGTCATCTGACTTTGCTCAGTAGATTTTTTCTGTGTAGAAGTTCCTGATGTGGGTTTACCTCCAACAGCACCATACCAGTTATCAATACCCTGTGCTAGAGCATTAGCCAGTTTCGTTTGATAAGAATCCTGTTTAATCTTCTGCAAATCAGATGGATTATCCATAAATCCAAGTTCAACAAGGATTGCTGGAATTGCAGTTTCTCGCAATACAGCAAAAGTTTCACGTCGTACACCTCTATTGACTGCACCAGTTCCGCTTATAAGACTTGCTTGAACTTGATTGGCTAAGATTTTACTTTCAGCTAATCGAGTTGGATCGTTATGCATCACAGCATTAATTTTAGGTTGATATTCTGGATCATATTGATACCAATAGGTTTCAATACCAGTGGCATTCGAAGATGCTAAGCCAGTCGCATTAAAGTGAATACTGATAAATAAGTCTGCATTACTTTGATTGGCCATCTTTGAGCGCTCTGTTTTGAAATCAACATTATAATCAGCTGTTCTAGTCATCAGAACCTGATATCCCAACTGAATTAAATTTGCTTTCAATTTATTTGCAACAGATAAGGCCAAATTCTTTTCATAAACTCCACCATAAGAGGCTCCGGAGTCTACTCCCCCATGACCTGGATCGATGTAGACTGTGTAAGATCGTTGCACTGGAACCTCGGATAACACTGTTGTTGTTCCACCTGCTCCTGTTAAACCACCACTTGAGTCCTTATAATATAGATGAACTGTATAGGTACCAGTGCGATACTGATGATCCTTCTTATTGACAGTTAACTTATAACTTCCATCTGACTGACGTGTTGCTTCATACCAACGTAAATCATCTGACTGTGACCAGGTCGGCAAGATAACACTTGCTATATCCTTAGGTGAAGAGATATTGGTGACACGAACATCAAAAGTGCCTTTGGCATCATTGACATTTTCAATTGTAATTGTACCGGTAGGTTTTACTTCTGTTAATCGCGTTGTTGTTCCACCAACTCCCGTTAAACCACCACTTGAGTCCTTATAATATAGATGAACTGTATAGGCACCAGTGCGATACTGATGATCCTTCTTATTGACAGTTAACTTATAACTTCCATCTGACTGACGAGTTGCTTCATACCAACGTAAATCATCTGACTGTGACCAGGTCGGCAAGATAACACTCGCTATATCCTTAGGTGAAGAGATATTGGTGACACGAACATCAAAAGTGCCTTGGGCATCATTGACATTTTCAATTGTTATTGTACCGGTAGGTTTTACTTCTGTTAGACGCGTTGTTGTTCCACCTGCCCCTGTTAAACCACCACTTGAGTCCTTATAATATAGATGAACTGTATAGGTACCAGTGCGGTACTGATGATCCTTCTTATTGACAGTTAACTTATAACTTCCATCTGACTGACGTGTTGCTTCATACCAACGTAAATCATCTGACTGTGACCAGGTCGGCAAGATAACACTCGCTATATCCTTAGGTGAAGAGATATTGGTGACACAAACATCAAAAGTGCCTTTGGCATCATTGACATTTTCAATTGTTATTGTACCGGTAGGTTTTACTTCTGTTAGACGCGTTGTTGTTCCACCAACTCCCGTTAAACCACCACTTGAGTCCTTATAATATAGATGAACTGTATAGGTACCAGTGCGATACTGATGATCCTTCTTATTGACAGTTAACTTATAACTTCCATCTGACTGACGTGTTGCTTCATACCAACGTAAATCATCTGACTGTGACCAGGTCGGCAAGATAACACTCGCTATATCCTTAGGTGAAGAGATATTGGTGACACGAACATCAAAAGTGCCTTGGGCATCATTGACATTTTCAATTGTTATTGTACCGGTAGGTTTTACTTCTGTTAGACGCGTTGTTGTTCCACCAACTCCCTTTAAACCACCACTTGAGTCCTTATAATATAGATGAACTGTATAGGTACCAGTGCGATACTGATGATCCTTCTTATTGACAGTTAACTTATAACTTCCATCTGACTGACGTGTTGCTTCATACCAACGTAAATCATCTGACTGTGACCAGGTCGGCAAGATAACACTCGCTATATCCTTAGGTGAAGAGATATTGGTGACACGAACATCAAAAGTGCCTTGGGCATCATTGACATTTTCAATTGTTATTGTACCGGTAGGTTTTACTTCTGTTAATCGCGTTGTTGTTCCACCAACTCCCGTTAAACCACCACTTGAGTCCTTATAATATAGATGAACTGTATAGGTACCAGTGCGGTACTGATGATCCTTCTTATTGACAGTTAGCTTATAACTTCCATCTGACTGACGAGTTGCTTCATACCAACGTAAATCATCTGACTGTGACCAAGTCGGCAAGATAACACTCGCTATATCCTTAGGTGAAGAGATATTGGTGACACGAACATCAAAAGTGCCTTTGGCATCATTGACATTTTCAATTGTAACCGTACCGCTCGCCTTCACATCTACAACAATTTCATTCAGATAAACCATTTTGCCATTACGGTTTACGTATGTATGAATGTTATATTTGCCGTAGTCTCTATGTTTTCTTAAATCTGCATAAGCAGCGCCAGTTTGGTCAGCATTATACCAAACAATATCATCTTGACCATTCTCATCTGACCACACCGCAAATTTAATGACTTCACCACTATTGATAGAACCAGTATATTTCAGTTCAAGCGTCTGGTCAATTTGACTTGCTTTTGTAACAGCACTAGTTTGGGAACTAGAATTTGTTGCAATACGCATCAACGAAGCCGAACGCAATTGGCTACCAACTGAACTTGTAGTCTGTGTTGAAGTCAGTGTAGAAGCGGTCGTTGCATTCGATGAATCAGTTACAGTTGCCGCCAATGAAGAACTTGCAGTACTAGAACTTTGTGTCTCGCTTGCTGAAGATGAAGAATCTTTCTCAACACTATCGACTACTGTCCCAGATGAAACAGGTTTTGACGCTACTGTTGCGCTAGTGTTTTCAATCAAATCGCTGTCATCATTAGTATTTTCAGCTACTTTAACCCAGTTGAACGAATAATCATCTATATTATGAGCACTACCATCAATAAGGTTGACTGTTAAAGCCAAAGTAAAGGTACGATCTTCATCAGAAAAACTTGATCTATCTAAATAGGCCACATATTGACCACTAGCATCAATCGTAAAAGCAATCGTTTTTCCAGTATTCTTTTCTGACTTAAACTGACCAGTTACTCCAACGATTTCTCCAGTAATATTTGAAAGAATCGCCTTCATTTGGCCAGCTTCCTCAACAACAGTTAATTGGCCACCAGTTCCAGGCAAATTAGGTACAGTGACAAGCTGACTTGGAGCTTCCAAACTGTCTGCATGAACAACATATCCATTTAAAGCGACCGCGCATACGGATAAGAAAAATAATGTCCTTTTTTTCACTTTCTCCTCCTCAAATCCCATATTCAAATCTATATTCAAAACACAACCAAACGATAACTGGATCATTAGGAAAACCGTAAAAATACTAAATCTGCAAAATAAATTATAGCACAATTTGGAGCATTAAAACAATATTACAATTTTTCATTTTTGTGACATTTTAGCCCAATAATAAAAAAGAAGACGACTTTTTGAAAATCGTCTCGTTGGGAGTGGGAAAGACATCCATGATGGCTCCGCCCTCACCCACAGAATAATGAAAACGAACATAAAGCCCTCACTAGGTGTATAATCATAGTGAGGGCTTTGTGGTTGACGAGTTAATGATGTTAAACATCGAGGGAAAAACTGATCCACTCTACTGACGAGCACCCCAAAATATGCGATAGGCATGAGTATAAAAATACGACTAAAATTCGGTAGATAAGCTCTCTAATTTTTAGAAGGAGGGAATTATCATGGATGTTCTCTATCAATCTTGTGCAGGTATTGATGTCCATCAAGCCAATATTGTCGTTTGTATCCTACACGGATCTCTCACCTCAACTCGTCCAAAGCGTGAGATGGCTACATTTGATACAACGACTAAAGGCCTACGTACTTGCCACGATTTTCTCAGTCAATTTCATGTGGAAGCTGTTGGTATGGAAAGCACAGGTGTCTATTGGCGACCTGTCTGGCATGCTCTCTGTGATGACTTCGAGTTGATACTCGCACAACCAGCCCACATGAAGGCAATTCCAGGTCAGAAAACTGACAAGAAAGATGCTCTCTGGATTGCCAAATTAACACGGATTGGTCTACTACCTCGGAGTTTCGTTCCCGATGAAACCATTCAAGAATTGAGGGAGTTGACCAGACAACGAAAACATTATGTGGAAAGTCGTAATAAGGAGACCAATCGTATCCATAAAATTCTTCAGTCAGGTGGTATCAAGCTAACGACCTATATCGAAGATATTATGGGTGCTTCAGGTCGTAATCTCCTTCAACTACTGATTGACAAGACGCCTATCACGCCTCGCATTGTTCATCAATCAGTTTATACAAGCTTGAAGAAGGAGGTACCTCAACTTCTTAATGCTATGGATGGTTATTTCTCTGACCATCATGGCTTCATGTTAAAGCAATCCTTAGAGCTTCATGATTTTTATCAGAAGCAGATTGAAATATTGGAGGACCGAATTAATGACTATCTATCACAATACGAGAAGCAGGTAGAAATTCTGGATTCTATCCCAGGTATTGATGTCATTACAGCCTCTGTCATTATCTCTGAAGTTGGAGCTGACATGAGTCAATTTCCAACTGCTGGACATCTAGCCTCTTGGGCAGGACTCTGTCCAGGTAACAATGAGAGTGCTGGTAAGAAACGAAGTACCAAGATTCGACATGGTAATTCATATCTAAAGAAATGTTTATGCCAGGCCGCTTTCGCTATCAAAAGACAAAAAGGAAGTCCTCTAGCTGAACGATTTTATCAGATTCAAAGTCGACGTGGTTCACAAAAAGCAACAATCGCCCTCGCACATCAATTATTAAAAATAGCTTATATTCTCTTAAAAGAGCAGATAACGTATCCTGAATTTTTAGCACAGAAAAAGACTACTAGGGACGAGCTAGTAGCCTAACATAAAAAATTTTTTCGCTTTGATTATATCATAGGGAGGGAGTTTTTGCATTCTTTTGAGTTTTCGTATAAGAACTCGACTAAGATAAAAAGAGTTCGTCAACAATTTTTCGTTTTAAGTTGTTGAGCTGAAACAGTCTATCCCCAGACTGTTTCACTCCCACCCCCGCACAGCTCAAACTGTCTGGGAGACAGTTTGAGGTTGGAGATAAAGCGAACTTTGTTCGCAACAGCCGTAATGGTTAGATTTGGAGTGTAAAACACGAACCTCAGAGATTTGTTTCACAAATCCTATCTCCAACCTTTAACAGTCCACTGGACTGTTAAAGCCAATCAACCACTGCGCTGAGATGTTGACACGAACTCTGAGAAGCGACCCTGGGCTTTATGCCCAGCCTCTATTCTATTTCTTCCCTTGCTTATAAAACTCTTCCAAGGCTTCTTGCCATGTCGGGATGACAAATCCTGTCGCCTTTGCCTTATCCAAGCTCATGGTTGAGTTGAAAGGACGCTTAGCCTTGGCCGGGAACTGGCTAGAGTCCACTGGTAATACCTTAGTGTTGGTATCCTTGAGGATCTCTGTCGCAAAGTCAAACCAAGTCGTATCTTCTGCTGCATCGTTTGACAAATGGTAGTAGCCAAATGCTTGCTTAGTATCCACTAAGTATACCATGAATTCCGCAAGTGTACGTGTCCAGGTTGGACGACCGTGTTGGTCATTGACTACTGTTAATGTGTCTCGAGTTTCCGCAAGATTTTGCATGGTGAAGACAAAGTTTTTGCCATAGTTACCAAAGACCCACGCCGTACGAACAGTATAGAACTTGTCTGCGAACTTTTCAACCGCTTCTTCACCCAAACGCTTGGTACGACCGTATTCAGATTGCGGATCTGGTTGGTCATCTACTTGCCATTCTTGACCGACTGGCAACTCACCGTTGAAGACATAGTCTGTTGAGATATAGACAAGGGTCGCACCGTATTTAGCTGCTGCCTTGGCAACATTTTCTGAGCCTGTTACATTAATTTTGTAGTTAAGCTCCTTTCCTTCATCTTCAGCCATATCAACAGCTGTATAGGCTGCACAGTGGTAAACAACACTTGGTTTTACTTCTGCAAAGAAGGCATCAACCTTTTCCGCATCCGTGATGTCCATTTCTGCTACATCGGCAGCCACATACTCAACACCACGTTCATCTAATAAGTAACGCAATTCTGTACCCAACTGACCATTTGCACCTGTAATTAATATCATGTCTACTCCTTATTTTAAGAAAGGCTTGGACAAAAGCCCAGCCTTCCATTTCTTATTTAAGCACTTCTTGTGTCTTCGCGTAGTTAGCTTCTACAGCCTCTTTTTCAGCCTTCCACCAGTCTTGGTTGTCAGTATACCACTGGATCGTTTCTTCCAAACCTTGAGAGAAGTCTGTAAATTGTGGTGTCCAGCCAAGCTCGTCACGAAGTTTGCTTGCATCAATAGCATAGCGCAAATCGTGTCCTGCACGGTCAGTCACGTGGTCGTAAGCGTCTTTTGGTTGACCCATTTTTTCAAGAATCAATTCAAGCACTTCTTTGTTGTTCTTCTCACCGTCAGCACCAATTAGGTAAGTTTCACCCATACGGCCTTTTGTCAAGATTGCCCAAACACCAGTCGAGTGGTCGTTGGTATGAATCCAGTCACGGACGTTTTTACCTTCACCGTAAAGTTTTGGCTTGATACCTGCCAAGATATTGGTGATTTGGCGTGGGATAAACTTCTCGATGTGTTGGTATGGACCGTAGTTGTTTGAACAGTTGGAAATCGTTGCTTTAACACCAAATGAACGAACCCATGCTTTGACAATCAAGTCTGAAGCAGCCTTGGTTGATGAGTAAGGTGATGATGGGTTGTATTTTGTTTCAGATGTGAATTTCTCACCTGGACCTTCCCCATGACCTGGTAAGTCTTCGCGCAATGGAAGATCACCATAAACCTCATCTGTAGATACATGGTGGAAACGGATGTCATATTTGCGAGCCGCTTCAAGAAGAGTATAGGTACCGATAAAGTTAGTATGGATAAATGGACTTGGATCATTGAGCGAATTGTCGTTATGGCTTTCTGCCGCATAGTGAACAATGGCATCTGCCTTAGCAGCTAATTTGTCAACCAATTCAGCATCAGCAATATCACCAACAACAAGCTCAACTCGGTCACCAAGGATAGCTTCAATATTAGCCTTGTTTCCTGCATATGTTAATTTATCCAACACAGTTACGTGAACGTCTGGATGGTTGTTATAAACATAGTGTACGAAGTTGGAACCGATGAAACCAGCTCCACCAGTTACGATAATATTTTTAAATTGAGACATTTTTTTCTCCGAAAAGTTTTTTTCTTTTTTGATTGTTTCCTTAGGTAGTGGGGTCGTAAGCAACCACCAAGGTGTTTCATTACTAAACCATGAGCCTAAGGTCTCATGGTTACCCCCGCTCCTTAGCAAAGCAAAGGAGCTTCTCACTACGGCCATGACACACAGAACTGCTCGCTTTTTTTTACCTCAAGATTTCCTTCAAGTAAGCAATCTTGGTAAAGTCTTTTTGATTGTTATTTTCTGCACGGTAGGAATCTTTGGAGGAGGCTAGGTAGATTTTCAGGTATTGGTCAAGTGTCGGTAGGTAATAGCGAACACCTGCTGTTTCTAGTTCTTCCAAATCTTCTAACTCTACTCCTGCAAATTCAGGCAGTGAATGAAGTCCACCGAACTCAACAGATAGGCCGTCCTTATGAAATTCATGTTCGTGACGATCAACTAGGACATAGCCCAACTGGTTCATCATAGCAATCAGCTCATCAGCACGATGGATCCGTTCGTCATCTGGGGCTTCCCAGCCACGTGGATCACTAGGAACATGAATATCTAAATCTCCTGCCTGCCAGTCCTTCCCTGTGCGCCTTTCCAAACCAACTGAGCCCATTAACAAGGGGGTAATTCCTAGCTTGTTTAACTGCTCTGCTATTTCCAAAAAGGCTTGAAACATTAGAGGTCCTCTTTTCTCAAAGGCTTTACGTCCTTGAGGAGTGGGTGGTTTTTATCTGCTTCTGAGACTTCTGCTTCTTCTAAGTTTTCCCATTTAATGTCGAGACTAGGGTCTGCGTAGTTGACAAAGGCATACTTGGGCTTAAGTTCCAAAGCCCAATAGTCATTAACCAAGTAACTGTATGATACAAAGTCTGATAAGACTTGGAAACCATTGGCTACTCCGCGCGGAACGAAGATACCTTTTGAAGCATCGATAACGGTTTGGTAAGTATTACCGAAGGTCTCTCCTTCACGAAGATCGACCCAAGTTCCCAAGACCTTTCCACCATCCGCCACTGAGATGTATTTATCCCAAGGCTCTGCGTGAAGACCACGAAGAACGTTTTTGCGAGAGAAGGAAACATTATTTTGCAATTTTCCTTCTGCAAAGAAGCTTTCTGGGAAGCCGAGTGGCAACATTTTTTCCTTTTGGAAGTTCTCCTTGAACCAGCCACGGTTGTCGCCATGAACTGGAATGTCAAATTCTAACATTCCAGGAATGGCTTCAACAGGACGAGCTGCTAGTGTTTTACCGAAAAAGTTTTCTGTCATTAGGCTTCTCCAATCAAACGGAGCAAGTATTGTCCGTATTCATTTTTCTTGAGTGGCTGTGCCAATTCGTACACTTGTTCTTTTGTGATGTAGCCCATGCGGTAGGCAATTTCTTCCAAGTTTGCTACTTGAACATTTTGCAAACGTTGAACTGTTTCGATGTATTGAGCTGCTTCTAAGAGACTCTCATGTGTACCAGTGTCCAACCATGCAAAACCACGTCCCATCAATTCAACTGATAAATCACCGCGATCTAAGTAAGCCTTGTTTACATCAGTGATTTCCAGCTCACCACGAGGAGATGGTTTGATATTTTTCGCAATCTCAACGACATCATTGTCATAGAAATACAAACCTGTAACCGCAAAATTTGATTTTGGATTCTCTGGTTTTTCTTCGATAGAGATAGCATTCATATCTGCGTCAAACTCAACAACACCAAAGCGTTCTGGGTCTTTTACTTGGTAACCGAAGACAGTTGCCCCTTTATCTTTGCTTGCAGCACGTTGCAACATCTTAGTCAAGCCATTTCCATGGTAAATGTTATCCCCTAATATAAGGGCTACATGGTCATCACCGATGAATTCTTCACCGATAATGAAGGCTTGTGCAAGTCCATCTGGACTTGGTTGTTCTGCATAAGAGAGAGAAATTCCCAATTCAGAACCATCACCCAACATATCCTTGAATCGAGGTAGATCCTGAGGAGTAGAAATAATTAGGATTTCTTTAATCCCAGCCAACATGAGTGTTGACAATGGGTAATAAATCATTGGTTTGTCATAAATCGGCATCAGCTGCTTAGAAGCTGCGCGAGTCAATGGGTAGAGACGAGTCCCAGACCCACCTGCCAGAATAATACCTTTCATATAAGAGTACCTTCCATCAATTAATATCAGTTCATTATACCATATTTTTCACTATGATGTCATAAGAAAAAAGCCTGATAGCCAGACTCTTCTCAAATATATTTTATTCACCCCAACGCAACATCTAGAATCATCATGATAATAAAACCAGCCATGAGTCCTAGAGTAGCAATATCCGTATTGCCATTTGTCTGTGATTCTGGAATGAGCTCCTCTACGACAACGAAGATCATTGCACCAGCTGCGAAGGAAAGGGCGTAAGGTAAAATAGGGGTCATAAAGGTAACTGCAAAGGCGCCAAGTACAGCTGCGATTGGTTCAACAATTGCAGACATTGAACCCCAATAAAAGGCCTTCCAACGCGATGCACCGTCTGTACGAATCGGAATAGCCAAGGCAGCTCCCTCCGGAATATTTTGTATACCAATACCAAGAGCCAATCCCAAAGCTCCAATAAATGCTACTGAGCTATTATTAGCAGCAAGGGCACCAAAGGTGACACCAACTGCTAAGCCTTCTGGGATATTGTGAATGGTAATGGCCAAAAATAAGAGGGCTGTCTTTGATAATTTTTTTCGCTCTCGCTCGTCTCCACCCTCAGCATCCTCTTTGTCATTACCTAAATGCAAATGCGGAACACCCGCATCAACCAAACGTAAAAAGATTCCACCTGCTGCAAATCCAACTGCCGCAGGAATCCATGCAAGATTGCCATAAGACTGCTCTGCATAACTAATTGAGGGAGCAAGCAAAGACCAAAATGACGCAGCAATCATAACACCTGCTGCAAAGCCTAGCATGGTATCCAACAAACGCCGACTGACCGTTCTAAAGAAAAAGACAACTGCAGAGCCGACAATGGTGCAAAACCAAGTAAATAAACCTGCCAAGAGAGCCTGTAAAACCACAGGCTGGTGTGTAAACCAGTTCATAACGACTTCCATTCTAAATTAACCTGACATATTACAATAATTAGGATACCCTAATTTTCAAAAAAACACAAGTTTTTTTTTCAAAAAAAGCCACGCAAAAACGTAGCTTGACTGTCTATTTTGGATGTGAGCCAATGTCAGGACACTGATTATAAATGTCTGAATGGATTGGTCGAAACTGTCGATGCAAAGATCTCCACTTCCCAACCTTCTTCCTTTTTCCAAGTTTCCAATAAATCAGCAACTCGCTTGATAAATAAGGCTTCGATATGATGCCCTGGATCAATAGCCAGTAACCCCTTTGTTAACATGTCTTGAGCTGTGTGGTAGTAGATATCACCGGTGATGTAGACCTCAGCCCCCTTTTCAAGGGCTGTCTGATAATAAGAGCCTCCGCTCCCACCACAGATTGCAACTCGACTGACATATTGTTGTGACTGATGGCCATAAGTCACTAGACGTACAGCATCAAGACCAAAGACAGATTTTATTTTCAAGGCCAACTCTCCTAGCGTCTGCTCTGCTATTGTTCCAACACGACCAAGCCCTTGACCCTCTGATGTCTCCAGTAAATATGTTGTATCATGGATACCCAACAACTCGCAAAACCAATCGTTAAGCCCACCATCCACTACATCAATATCAGTGTGGCTAACATAGACCGCAATATCGTGTTTAATCAAGTCCAGATACATCTTGGTCTGTGGATTGTCAGCCACTAAATCCTTTATTGGACGAAAAATTGGAGCATGCTTGACGATAATCAGGTCTATCTGTTTATCGATAGCCTCTGCCACAGTCGTCTCACGGATATCCAAGGTGACCATTACTCGCTGGATTTCCTTGTTCAATGTTCCAATCTGCAAACCAGTTACGTCACCCTCCATGGCCAAAGATGGCGGACAAAAGGATTGGTAACGCTCAATGACGTGCTTAGCTAACATAAAGAACCTCCTTTATTTGATCCATTTTTTGGGAAATAGCGGAGCGATCACTATGGCGTTCAAGAGGTACTTGTTCCAAAGCTAAACTCAGCTTATCCAACTCCTTAAGCCACTTTTTCTGAAAAACAGGGGAATGTTTGATTGATAAGAAAGGACCAAAACGCAATTGAGTAGCTGTCAAGTCCATTGAACCTTTTTCTGCTACCAGAATCTCATAAATCTTATCGTTCTCTTCTACAATCTCCTCAGCAATGAGCTTAAATTGATTCTGAACCAACCAATTCCGAACATCATCTTCGCGATTGTTCGGTTGTAAAATGAGCCGTTCAACCGAACCCAACTTTTCTTTTCCAGCTTCTAAAATATCGGCAATTAAACGCCCTCCCATACCAGCTATGGTCACCGCTGAAATCTGGTCTTGTTCCTCTACTGCAGCAAGTCCATTGGCCAGCCGTACCTGAATCGCATCAGATTGACCTGCCAGCTCGACATTCTGGAGCGCTGACTGGTAGGGACCTTGAACGACCTCACCAGCAATGGCAAAATCAATGCGCTTCTGCTCTACCAAAAAAAGAGGGAGATAAGCATGGTCACTCCCCACATCAACTAATCGTGCCCCTTGTGGCACAAAATCTGCGACTGTTTCTAGTCTTTTTGATAATTTTGTTTCCATATTACTCTTTCCAGAGGTTCATTGCATCAAGAAAATCACTGGAGACAGTTACATTCTTAGGATTCTGGATGTCTCTTTCTATATTTTTAGCTTCTACCTGTGCCACTGTGGTTATTCCTTCACGGCGCCAGTTTCGCAAAATAGCCTGGATATATTTCCAATTGGTTTTATTGTTAAAAACAGCTTCTTTCAAAGCAGCTCGAACCAAGTCAACAGAAGTTTTGTCATCTTCAACCGTCTTTTGTAAATCTTCAATTTCAAATGGGGATAGGAAGCGACCCAACTCCCTTTCAAAATCTCCAACCAAGGTTTTCAAATCATTTTCAGTCCGAACTATTTCAACAGCTTGTTTTGATTCTGATAGCACATCTAGTTTCTCGAGTGCAGGTAGGGCATCAAAAATCATTTCGATTTCTCCTGCGATACTGATCGTTTTAAATTCTAATAGCCCAGCTTCTTGCAGGTTTTCAATTGCTTGATTGACTTGTGCCACTGTTTTTCCTGTGGCCTGAGCAACTTCACTAGGGGCTAACGATTCCAAATGTGAAGTATTTTGATAAAAGAAAAACTGCCAGATGAGAAAATCATCTGCTGATGAAAATAATTCTTTGTAGTGTAATAAAAGAGCTGCAGGAATGACTACATTCCCTTGTCGAAATTGCTGTGAATAATTCATATATCCTCTTTATAGACTCGCTGAAAGGGCAGAATCTTCAAATAGTTTCCAGTCATACGGTGTTTCTTGATAGACCGCGTAGTTTATCCAGTTAGTAAAAAATTGAGCAGCAGGCAAATTCCATGAAAGGGCAGGTCTGGTTGATGGGTCATCATTTCTGAAATAATTCTCAGGGATATGTGGATTTTTTCCAGCTAAACAGTCTCGCTGGTATTCTTTTGCAAGGGTATCGCGATCATATTCCAGATGACCAAAACTATAGACTTCACGCAAGTTCTTACTGGCCAAAATTGATAAGCCGACTTCCTCACCACATGAAAGAATTTCAAGGTCATTCAAATGAGAAATATCAGCAGCTTTCACCTCTGTGTATCGCGAATGCGGCGATTGAAAATCATCGTCAAATCCACGCATCAATGGATTTGTATTGTTGATAACATCCTGTCTATAAACCCCTGAAAGCTTGCGATTCATACTATGTTTTTGTACTCCGTATCGAGCATAGAGTCCAGCCTGCGCGCCCCAACAGATATGCAAGGTTGAAAAAACATGATTTTTCGACCATTCTAATACAGATACAAGTTCAGACCAATAATCAACCGCTTCGAATGGCATATTTTCTACTGGTGCTCCAGTTACAATCAAGCCATCAAAATAGGAATCTTTGACCTGCTCAAACGTTTTGTAAAATTGTTCTAAATGGTCTGAATGTGTATTTTTCGACTCATGACTCGCCATGTAGAGGAATTCAACTTCCAATTGCAATGGCGTATTAGCCAAAAGACGGAGCAACTGAGTCTCCGTCACAATTTTCTGAGGCATGAGATTTAGAATCAATATCTTTATGGGACGGATATCCTGATGGCTAGCACGGTCGCTATCCATTACAAAAATATTCTCTTTCCTTAAAATATCTACTGCCGGTAATGATTTTTCGATTTTAATTGGCATACTCTAACCTCCTGAACGAACTTATCTCTATTATATTATAGAACAGGAAGAACAGCATTTCAATTAGAATAAAACTAGGCTTAGTTATAAGTTTTAACTATAAGGTCTTAAAAATATTCAATCAATCTATGTTAATGACTTAATAGTGCATCAAGACCTTGTAGTCGTAATTTCCGATGGCTTCACGACCTTTAAGATCATCAAGTTCAATCAAGAAGGCACAACCAGCAACAATCCCACCAAGTCTTTCAATCATTTCAATCGTTGCTTTAACAGTACCACCAGTGGCCAACAAATCATCTACGATCAACACGCGTTGACCTGGTTTGATGGCATCAGCATGCATGGTCAATGTATCTACACCATACTCTTTTTCATAATCAGCTGAGATAACTTCGCGTGGTAACTTACCTGGTTTACGAACCGGTGCAAAACCAATTCCCAATTCAAAGGCAACTGGACAACCAACAATAAAGCCACGCGCCTCTGGACCAACAATCATATCAATTTGTTTATCAGTTGCGTATTGAACGATTTCACGTACAGCATAGCTGTAAGCATTTCCATCCGCCATCAATGGGCTAATATCACGAAATTCAATCCCCTCTTTTGGATAATCAGGAATGGTTGCAATGTAATCTTTTAAGTTCATTTCTTTCTCTCTTTAAAAAAATAATTTTTACTCTTCATTATACCATGAAATTGTCATTTGGTATATTTTCAGCCCTGACAAAGACCCTTTGCTTTACTCATTGCGAATCTTTCTTTGAGCTAGACTCGTTTTTCTAAGAAACTGTTTTCAGTGTCAATGGCTTTTAATCCGGTTAATAGTACAGACTAGGAATCCAGCTTATGAATATCTGCCCTTAGTTGTCTACTCAACTGAGACACCAATCTCGCTCTGCTATTTCCAGCAAATGAAAAATCGCCATCTGGATTAAAATAAGATGTTTCCCAGCCGGCAGGTGTCTTTCTTCGCTGATAATGTCGAAAACGGGTGGGAGATAGATAGCTGGCTGTCTTTGCGCGTAGGACTTTCTTCCGAAACTGTGGATCGTGAGGACCAACTGGTGCAATATCGAGCTGAGTATGACGCTTATTATTAGCATTGGCGTAGTTAAATGATGCCCCATTTACTATGCCATTTCGATGAGATGTCTTATCCAAAATCAAGGCGAACTGCCCCTGCTGACTGAGGATAAACTCACTGTGAAAACCAATGAGTACCTTTATGTTGACTGGTAATGGTTCCACCTTATGGTTGCCAAAGCCCCGTTTATTATGCAAACGTGCAGACTCATTTAGACGATACGACCAGCGAGGTAAATGATTCAAATAAGCCACCATAGCCTGCCAATCCGTATGTCCCTGTCCAAAATGCTTTCGAACCCAACTAGCCTGCTGATAGGAAATTAGATAGCGCAATTGATGAACTTGCTTGTTTAATAACTCAGTTCGCGAAAGCTGTTGACCTGGAAAAGCTCGGTCAACCAGTCTAGCAAAGTATTGCCAAAAGGGATGGTGGGGAGGACAATCACAATCCATTTTTCCCAGCAGAACTAACAAATGGCTCTGGTGTAATTCCTCAGGAATGTCTAGCATTCTTACACTCTGGGCAATAATCTTTACTGCCCTCTCTCGGTCCAACGAGTGACTTTCAGCCCTCAACAACCTATAGTAGCTTTTGGAAGCAAAGAGAGCCGATTCTGTTACGAACTGTTGAACATATTCAGGAATTTCTGCTTGGGGTAACTGAAGGATGGGCTTTAAAAAAGCAGTTGCCAAAGCCTTTTCCGACCACCCTCTTCCGCTCAATTCCATCAATCCAGCATGGACTTGCTCTGATTGCTTTATACGATGTAACAAGCGATTTCGCCTATTATTCCATGCAACAAAAGTCGGTATCCCTATCAGATTGATGATCAACAGAATCCAAATTGTGATTAATTCTGTCCACATAGCCACTCATAGATTTCCTGAACAGTACCAAGCGCCATCAACTCTTGCTGCATCACGGTTTGTTTTAAGTCTTGATAAATCTGACTTTCTGAAATTTCCCGTTTCTGTGCCTCTTTGTTGACCCGCATGACCCCATCCGTAATGGTAACAAATTCTAATTCTTGGAAAATCTGAATCATTTTGACCAAGAGACTGTCCTTAATTTTTAAGTAACCAGCCAAATCTTTCAGTTTGTAGCGAACATCAAACTCATCAAATTGGTAAATGGTCTTATACAATTTAGCGAATTGTTCTCGGTTACCATACCCATCTAAATAGTATGGTTTGGCAATTTCATTTTTAAAATAAATGGCTTCAAATTCTCTTTCCTGAAAATAGCTACGCAGACTACTGATATCTTCTGGCAAAGTCGCAAGGACAATAGCAGATTCACTAGTCACAGGATGATTAATGTCCAAAATTGGGACTCCTGCAGGAATGGGATGTTGCTTACCACGAATATTATAAAGTTGAACACCATTGACCCGAGCATCAACCAACATGAGCTGAAGACTAGTATTGCCATTCCATTGATTGACAGACAAGGTAACAGCTAGTTCTAATTCCTTAGCCTGTGAAAATTCCAAGGCTTGATTGCCTTTACCAAACGCAACCACATCAAATCCAGCAGCCCCTTTTGTAATCCGTACTTTCAGGTGAGCATTATTTTGCCCCATGGTCCTTGCTGATTCCACCTGAAAATCCTTGAGATAGAAGACAGGCTTTTTATTGTCCATACCATAGGGCGCCAGTTTTTCAAAGGATTTTAGGGTATCTAAGGTTAATTCCTCTAAATCCAATTCTTCATCCAAAACCAGCGAAGACTTGCTAGATACATCCAATTTATTTTCGATAATGTAGTCAGCCAAGGTTTGAGCAAGCTCTTCAAGTTTGTCAACTTCCAAGGTCATACCTGCTGCACCAGCATGACCACCAAAGGCGATAAAGAGGTCCTGATGATCTTTAAGGGCCTTGAAAATGTCAACTGCTTCAACCGAACGAGCCGAACCCTTTGCCTTACCATCTTCAATCGACAAGACAATAACAGGCTGGTGTAATTCTTCTAGTAGGCGTCCTGCTACAATCCCTAAAACACCTGGGTTCCAACCTTCTTTAGCCAGAACTTGAACAGGTCTATCTCGGCGCAACATGGTTTTTGCTTCATCATAAATTGCTTGGACAACGTCTTTGCGTTCTACATTTTTACTGTCAATCATGAGAGCAATTTGATGGGCCTCTTCGTCATCAAAACCAGTCAGTAATTCGATGGCTGGATTAGGATCGTCGAGTCGACCAAGGGCATTCAACCTAGGAGCCAGTTGGAAACCAACTGTTTCTTCATCAAGGCTATTCATATCAATGCCAGCTATTTTCATCAATTCTTGGAGGCCTGCACGTTCGGTCTGTTTGAGAAGCGAGAGACCATATTTGACCATGATACGATTCTCATCGGTCAAGCTAACCATATCAGCGATGGTACCAATTGCGACCAAATCCAGCAAGTCTGCATGAACAGTTTCAAGAAGAGCACAGGCCAATTTAAAAGCCACGCCGCAGCCCGCCAAATGTTTGAAGGGATAATTTCCTTCTGGATGCTCTGGATGTACAATCGCATAGGCATTGGGAAGGGGTTCCTGCATGGAATGGTGGTCTGTCACGACAACATCGACCCCCATTTCCTGGGCATAGGCAATCGCTTCATGACCCGCTACGCCATTGTCCACCGTCACAATAAGAGAAATCCCCTGCTGCTCGATAAAATACTTGTAAACTGACTGATTCGGCCCATAGCCATCTGTGAAACGATTGGGAAGATAAACTTGAACTTCTGCCCCCATTTCCTCCAGAGTTTCTTTCAAAATCGATGCCGAGGTCATGCCATCAGCATCATAATCTCCATAAATCAAAATCTGTTCGTAATCTTCGATTGCACGGCGAATCCGCTCTACCGCCTTGTCCATATCGTGAAGTAGGTATGGATCATGGAGATCTTCTAAACTTGGTTGGATAAAGGAATGCAGTTCTTCTTGCGAATGAATGCCCCGCTCATACAACAATTTGGCCGCTACTGGATCCAGCCCTTCTTTTTTAGCTAATTTGATAAAGTGTTCATCAGAAAAACCGGTCAATAATTGCCAGTCATAATTTGGTTTGATCACGTTATTAACTCCTTTAATACTCATACTCAATGAAAACCAAAAGTAACCTAGCTTTTTACAATCTTGGGGAAAGTTGAAAACTAGAAAAATAAAAAACTGAGTTCGCGTCATAAAGCCGAAGGTAGAAATCTGTCACATTCACATTTCAAGGTAACAGGCTAAAAGCTCTTGACAAGGGACAATTTTGATTTTCGAAGAATATAGTCATTTGAATTAGCTTTGATACATCGTCACTTTCGCCTTGCCGTACTCTAGTACAGCCTGCGTCTCAGTTCCTTGTCTGAAAGCTAATTCATTCGACTATATCTAATAATTGCAACAATGTCCACTCTGGTAAACATTGATTTTTTCGAGTATAAACTATCTTACTATTATACCATTTCCCAAGAAAAAAAGGAGCAGAGGAACTCAACGATTGATTTGAGTCTCCCTGCTTCTTTCTTTGAAACAACTATTATAGTAAAGGTGACAAGATATTTAACAGCGCTCCTGCCAAACGCTTATACCACGGGTAATTATTTTCAAAACCAAGGAAAGTAATCCGTTCAGATTGTTCAAAAGAATGCATGAAATCTTTGTGAATATCTTCTAAAACTTGGCGATGGTTATATACATAAAGCCCACATTCAAAATTGAGATAAAAAGATCGAAAATCCATGTTTACTGTGCCAACTGTCGCCTTTTTATCATCAACTAAAATCACTTTCGAATGAACAAACCCAGGAGTAAATTCATAGATTTCAATACCGGATTCTAAATAGGTTCTAAAATCTGTTCGTGCTGCCAGATAAGCCGTCTGCTTATCGTAAATATGTGGAAGAAGGATACGAACAGTGACCCCACGTTTCGCTGCATAGGTGAGATTATCAATCATTTCATCATCTAGAACCAAATAAGGAGTCATAATATAGATGTAGTCAGTTGCAGACTGGATCATATCCAAGTAAACCCGTTTCGCAACCTCATCGCCATCAAATGGACTTTCACCGTAAGCTAAGAAATAGCCTTCTGTATCTGTAGTCTCTGTCTCAGCATCATGCGCTTCCTTCAAGTATTTCAAATCATCATTTGACTTTTTCTCATCATGATTCCACATTTGCAAAAACATCAAGGTAAAGTTTGAGACGGCCTCACCTCGTATCATAATCGCTGCATCTTTCCAGTAGCCAAATCGCTCCTTTTTATTGATGTATTCATCAGCAATATTGACACCACCTGTAAAAGCAACTTTTCCATCGATTACTGCAATCTTTCTGTGATCACGATTATTCTGAATAGTTGACAGAGCAGGAATTATTTGAGAGAAAACCTTTGTCTTGATACCAAATTGACGTAGGGATTTATAATAATTATAAGGTAGAGTGCTTAGCGAGTTCATTCCATCATACATAAACCGAACCTCTACACCTTGAGCAGCTTTTTCTTTTAAGATATCTAAAATAGAATCCCACATATAGCCAAAATCGACAATGAAGTATTCCATAAAAATATATTTCTCAGCTTTTTTTAATTCTTCTAATAACGCCTCAAATTTCGCTTCTCCAGATGGAAAATAGACTGCGTCTGTGTTGGTATGTAAAGGATAGCCCACATATTCACTCATATAATGAGCTAACTTAAGTTGCTCACGGTCTTCCTTAGCCAAACCTCTCATTACTTTTTCAGAAGTCTTCCCATACAATCTCAATATTTCAGCTTGACGCTGAAAAGTCTTGCGATACCGTCTGGTTTCAAAATTTGACTGTAAAATAAAGTAAAACAGTGCTCCAAATACTGGGATTCCAACAACAAAGACAATCCAGGTTAACTTAAAACTAGCATTCATCGGCCGATTAATAATCGAAACTGCTACAACTAGTGAAAAAAGTTGCATAACCGTTAAAAACGCTGGAAAATAAGTTGCCGCTGAACCAACTGTCCACAAAATAACAAAAATTGTTAAGGCAATCAAACTAAGAACAATAAATGTTCGACTATAAATAATCTTCCAAATCTTTTCCATTTCATCCCCCTTGCAAATTTCAACTATTATATCAAATTTTAGTCAAATATCCCACTAAAATGATGCATCATTCCTACATAATCTATGTTTTTTTATTTACCTTTTTTTATTTACACCTACCTATTGTATCTAGGTTTTGAAAATAAAAAACAGATACTTTATACAGATTTTGCTTAGTAAAGAAGAAATCTTTTATTATGTGCTCATTACCAGGTATAATATGTAAAGAATATGACTTCATTATTTGAGAGATGGTTAAAACGCCGAACAAGAATTCAGCGTTTTTTCCATGCCTATTTTAAATTAAATACTGTACTGGCCAAGTAGTCTGATACTCTTGGGAAGAGAGTATAGAGTTTATGAGCTGCAGCTAGTGACCACGGTAAATTGATATCACGCTTCTTCGTCCCCATGGCAGCCACAATTTTCTTAGCTACATAGTCAGGCTGCAAGAGAAAGGCTTTGACACTTTCTTGATAGCTTCCATCAGGATCTGCTTGGTCGAAAAAGCTAGTCGCAATAGGTCCTGGGTTAACAGTTGTTACTGTCACACCATACTGGGCCAATTCCAAGCGAATAGTATTTGAAAAACCCATAGCCGCAAACTTAGTTGCAGAATAAACGGAAGACTTGCTTGAAGCGATCAGACCTGACATCGAAACAATATTAATGATTTGCCCGCTCCGTCTAGCCTTCATCCGTTTACCCACTAAACGGCACATGGTCATCAGAGCAAAAGTATTGATGTCAAACATAGCTTGAACCTGCTGACTTGAAAAATTTTCAAAGTCATCATAAATTGCATAGCCTGCATTATTGACTAAAATATCGATTTGACCAAACTGGCTATCTAATCCTTCAAAAAATGCAATTAACGCGGCTTCGTCTCGAAGATCCACATTAAAAACTGCCTTTTTTTCATGAGAGGCATAGAGTTGCTCTATCTTCTCTACATCTCGCCCCAACAAAATCAAGAAATCATCTTTTAGCAAAGGAATCATTTCCTGTACTAGACCACCAGATGCCCCAGTTATTAAAATGGTTCTCATAGTTCAATTTCCTCTAAATCTTTAACGATATGGACCTGCTCAAATATAGTTCTCGCATCATTACGCAATTGGCTGATATCCTTGGACAAAAAGCGCGGACTGATATGATTGAGCAAGAGTCGTTTGACACCAGCATCCTTAGCTACTTGAGCCGCTTCCATATTGGTTGAATGCCCATGCTTACGAGCAATCTGCTCATCACCCTTACCATAGGTTGACTCATGCACCAGCACATCAGCATTTACAGCCAGACGCACACTGGCATGGCACTTACGCGTATCCCCTAAAATAGTCACTACCTTACCAGGCCTTGGAGGGGAAATATAGTCACTAGCGATAATTTCAGTCCCATCCTCAAGTGTCACATTCTGACCATTTTTTATTTTTCCAAAGAGGGGGCCAAATGGTACACCCGCCACGCGCAGAGCCTCTGCATCCAAGGTCCCTTCCAAATCCTTTTGGATGACACGGTAGCCGACACAAGGAATGGTATGGTCCAGCTTTTCGGCGAATACCGTGAATTTGTCTGTTTCTAGTACCTGACCAACCGTTTCAACATCAAACTCATGAAAATGAATGCGATAAGGTAAGCGTGAACCAGACGCTTTCAGACTAGCCAAAACAAAAGATCGAATACCCATAGGACCGTAAATATCTATATCTGTTTGTTCCTCACTCGATTGAAACGAACGGCTTGATAAAAAACCTGGCAAACCAAAAATGTGATCACCATGTAAATGTGTTATGAAAATTTTAGCAACTTTTCGAGGACGAATAGTGGTTTCCAAAATCTGATTTTGAGTTCCTTCGCCACAATCAAAAAGCCAAATCTGATTGATTTCGTCCAACAGTTTTAAGGCCAAACTGGACACATTACGGGCCTTGGAGGGCTGACCAGCCCCTGTACCTAAAAATTGAATTTGCATTATTTACTTTCTAATCGATATATTATAGCTGAGCGACCCGACCAGGCAAAATAGCGCTGACCTGAATAACCATCCGCTACTTCTATAACTTCCTCCTGATTGAGACCCGAAATTTTGACCAAGTCAGCCGAGCTAGCCACCTCTGTTAGCAGAAAATCTGTTTCCTCAACTTGCAACTGACGCTCATCAAACGCATTAGTCTCCATGAAAATCTTGCCGTCTTCTACAAAAACGACATAGTGGGGAAAGACTTGAGCAATCTCAAAGAGCAGATCTTCAGTGATCTCCTCTTCTTCTTCCGAAAAAACTTGAGCCAGACCGTCTGCTGACACATAGGCAAATCCGAAAGACTTGCCTGATAAATTCAGGCGGACAAAAGGCTTGTCTTCTTCAAAGCTGGGTTCTTTTGGAAAAAGGCAGAGCTGCTGAGAAAGTGTCAGATAGTAGTCCGTCGCCTCTTCTGCTCCTTGTTTCTGGTAGATTTCCGCAAAATAAGCGTTGATAACTGAAGGCGGTGGAGTGATAAAATCTAGTTTTTGTTGGTCAGTCAAATCAGCTAATTTCTTCGCCAGATAGACCTTGTCCAGACTGGTAAAGCCACCGTATTTGGTTGCCAAATCAAGATAATCCGTCATAAAATTCTTCCAACTTCCATTTATTCGCGGAAGCGATATAGCCTGATATCACTTCCACATCTTCTTCATAGGTCCGATTTTCTATCAGGGCAAGTGTTGCTAAATCATGCAATTTATAAGATTCAGCAAGTGACACTCTGACCTCAAATCGTTCAAACATGGTCTTAATCTTGGCCAAGACCATCATCTGAATATGGCCTTTGGCATTTTCATCCTTAGCGGACAGCATGACATGAGGAAACTGACTTGGGGTAAAGCTGTCATCGGTCTTATCCAGCTTGTTATACAGAGCCAAACGGGGAATGTCCAGCATATCCAGGTCCTTCAAAATGTCCAAGACCACCTGCTCCTGCTCGCTGTGATTAGGGTCAGAGGCGTCGATGACATGGAGCAAGAGATCTACGTTCATGGACTCCTCCAAGGTGGATTTGAAGGCAGAAATCAACTCAGTCGGCAGGTCCTGAATGAAACCAACCGTATCGGTCAAGGTCACGTTGAACTTGTCTGCCAAGTTAATCTGCTTGGTCGTGGCATCAAGTGTGGCAAAAAGTTCATCTGCCTCGTACTGTCGCTTATCCGTCATGGCATTCATGATAGTAGACTTACCAGCATTGGTATAGCCAATCAAGCCAATTTTGAACACGCCTGATTGCAGACGGCGTTCACGGACAGTCGCTCGGTTCTTCTCCACCGTTTTGAGTTGGCGCTCAATGTCATGAATCTGATTGCGAATGCTTCGACGGTTGAGCTCCAACTGGCTTTCACCTGGTCCACGAGAGCCGATACCACCTGCCTGACGGCTAAGCATGATACCTTGTCCAACCAATCGTGGTAACATATACTTGAGCTGGGCCAGGTGGACCTGCAGTTTCCCCTCGTGACTCCGTGCTCGCATGGCAAAAATATCCAAGATCAACTGCATACGATCAATGACCTTAACCCCCAGAATCTCCTCCAAATTGACATTTTGACGGGGCGTCAGTCGGTTATTGACAATGACGGTATCAATCTCGTCAGCTTCGACCATCTGGGCAATTTCATCCAATTTCCCTGAGCCGACAAAGGTCTTGCTGTCGTATTTTTCACGTTTTTGAGTGTAGACTCCCTTGACCAGAGCCCCAGCCGTCTTAGCAAGGCTTGCCAACTCTTCCATGGACATGTCAAAATTGTCCGTCTGCTGTAATTCCACTCCAACCAGGAGGGCACGTTCTTGTTCTTTCTGCGTTTCAATCATTTAAAAATTCCTCCACGGCGGTGAAAATCTGCGACTTGTAATCTGGCTCGCCTACTGAGTAAAAGGGGGCCTGCATCCGATTTTTAAACCAGGTCAATTGGCGTTTGGCAAAGCGGCGACTATTTTGCTTGACCTTATCAACTGCTTCTTCTAGGCTGATTTGACCTGCTAAGTAGGGGAAAAACTCCTTGTAGCCAATTCCCATAGCAGCTTGGGCTTCTGGGTGTTCTTGGTAGAGCCAGCTAACTTCATCTAGTAAACCCGAAGCCATCATCTTATCCACTCGCTGATTGATGCGGTCGTAAAGAACCTGTCTGTCATCCGTCAGGCAGATGTAAAGAGGCACATATTCTGACTCTGTATTTTCTAAGTTTTTTCCAAATTTTTTCAACTCTAACCCACGAATGATTCTCCGTCGGCTGTTTCCTTCGACCATCAAACCTGCCTGCTCTGCCATTGCTTCCAAATCCTCGTCAGACAAGCAGTCGAGTTCTACCCGATAAGCAAGAACTTGCTCCTGATCAACCTGCCCGCCCAGATGGTAGCCTTCTAGCAGACTTTGAATGTAAAGCCCAGTTCCTCCAACGATAATAGGCAACTTGCCACGACTGGTAATGCCTGCAATCAAAGCCTTGGCTTCTGCTACAAATTCATAAGCCGAATAGCCCGCTTTCACATCCCGGACATCAATCAAGTGATGAACCGCAGCAGCCTGCTCTTCAGGACTAGCTTTTGCCGTACCGATATCTAGTTTGCGATAGACTTGTTGGCTATCACCACTGATAATTTCTCCATTGTAGCGCTGGGCCAAGTCTATGCCAAGGGCAGTTTTTCCTACCGCTGTCGGTCCAATGACCACAATAACTTTAGTTTTCATCTTTTTCCTTGAAAATATTTTGTTTTTTCGCTAAAATCTATTATAACACAAGTAAAGGAGAATTCACTATGGCTAAAAGTTTTGGCAAAGGTTTCTTGACAGGTGTTCTTTCTACAGTTGCTCTTGCAGCGGGCGCAGTCTTCACCGTTCACAAAACAATTATTGAACCAGAAGAAAAGAAAGAAGCCTTCATTGAGGAAAATCGTAAAAAAGCTGCTCGTAAACGTGTAGCACACTAAAAAGCTGGTGAATATCCAGCTTTTTTTGTTTTTATTCTATTCCAAAATGGATAAGTGTATTGTGGGAAATTGTGACTAAATGATGATATCTTCTTTTTCAATCAGTACAATCGTCCACATCATCACCAAGGTTACAGTAGCCAATGATAGAATCAAGGGTAACCAACTACCAAAAATTGGAAAACTATATCCTAAGAGACCTGGACCAAACGCTGCAATCAAGTAGCCACCTGTTTGTACCATACCTGATAAGCGAGCCGTTGCCTGGCTGTTGCTGGTTTTCATGGTAAAGCTGAGCATCATATATGGGAAGAGTGATGCATTGGAAACACTGAGGACGATATGAATAATTGTCCAAGCAAAAAAGTTTTTTGGAGTGATAACCATAAGAGCCAAGCCCACCAATGTAATCAAAGAGATGAGGAGCATGATGTTCCTGCGAGATTCTTTCGTCTGACGAGAAAGTAGAGTTGTAATGATTGAAGACATTGGTATAGCAGCCAAGTTATAAATTCCAGACATCAATCCTGCTTCTGCTTTTGAAAATCCAATAGATTGCGAAATGGTTGGTAACCAGGTGACTTCTGTGTAGAACAAGACGGATTGCAACCCACCAAAAATAAGAAAGGCAATGGCAGCCTTATTTTTCCATAGAGAACTTGTTTTCTCTGATTGGTTGCCAGTCACAAACATATGATTGTTCTTCACATTTGGTAACCAGATAAGTAAAGCTAAGAGGATGACTCCAGTGATTAAATAAATAAAAAATTTCCAAGAAGTAGCTGAAACAATTGGTACTGCAACCATTGACGCGACTGTTCCGGCAATCCCCATCAGAGTAATGTAGATGGTTGTATAAAGCCCAATCTTATGCGGGAAATTAGCAGCAACTAAGCTAGGCAACAAGACATTAATAAATGCGATACTAGCTCCGATCATCATCGTACCGATGAAAAGTGTTTGGAGGTTGAACACCCTCAATCCAGAACCAATAACCATAACCACAAGTACAATGGCCATTAAACGTTCCAAGCCAAATTTTGCCGCCATGCGTGGCGCTATTGATGAACATAGTGCAAACATGATCAAGGGAATCGAAGTTAAAATGCCGAGTGAACTCACTTCAACACCCAACCCAGAGGCAATATCTGTGAGGACTGCTGGCAAGGCTGTAAAGGGTGCCCTCATTACCACACCTAACATCATAATCCCTAATAAAATAAAACTAAAGTGTTTTTTCATTTTTCTCCCCTAAACTTTTTCCAAACGTTCGGTTTTCTGCAAAGAAAATTATACCATAGTTCTGCCCCCAGAAAAAGCATTTTAGAAATCTAATAATAAGATATAGCGAACAACTATACCTTTTGACTCAAAATAACTATTTTTCAAATAAAGCAAACTGGGGTAGAATTAGTTCAGTAATAATTGAAAGAGAGATTTACAAATGACAACATCAAGATTTCAACTAGTGGGTTCCCTTCTACGTCCAGCAGAATTGCGTGACTACAAGACACAAATCGAACATAGAGATGATATCCATTATCCTTTTTATAGTGACTTCTCTGGATATCAAGAAACTGAAACAGTAGCCATCGAATCAATCGTAAAGGAACAAAAAGAAAAAGGAATTGATATCCTAACTGACGGAGAATATTCTAAATCTATGTGGCACCTTGACTTTGTATGGGGCTTGAAAGGTATTGAACGGTATATTGCTGATCATGGATATACCTTTAAAGACCATGATGGCGGTCACTTTGAAACAAGAAAAGACATAGGTATCCGCATCACTGAAGAATTATCTGGTAAGAACCACCACTTTATTGAAATCTTTAAAAAAGTGAGTGAGCTAGCTGAAGATACGCAAACAAAATTGACTGTATGGGGCCCAGCTCATGCCTACACAGAACTTGCTGTTTTTGATGGATTGTATGGCGAAGGTCAAGTATATGCAACTGCCGATGATTTAAAAAACGGTCTCATTCAAGCTTATAAAGAATTCCTTGATGACTATAAAACTGCTGGTGGCACCATTATTCAGTTCGACGACTGTCTCTGGGAACTTTTTGATGAAAGTAATCCTGCAAGTTTCTTTGCTGAAGGTAATGCAGGACTAGCTGATTTAGCAGATGCCTTTGTCAATATAAATAATGAAGTCGTTGACTATGCACATTCACTTGGTCTTACTGTCTGGACTCACAACTGCCGTGGTAACTACGAAAGTCGTCATGCCGCTGGTGGGACTTATGAGGCAATCGCTGAAAAATTCTTGCGTGATCAGCACTACGACCGCTTCTTCCTTGAATGGGATGATGAGCGTGCAGGTGATTTGAAAGCCTTAGAAAGCTTACGCGATAAAAATGCAGAAGTTGTTCTTGGTCTTCTGTCAAGTAAGACAACCGATTTAGATGATGAAGAGCGTGTCTATAAACTATTAGAAGAAGCTAGTAAAATCATCCCTAAAGAACGTCTTTACCTCTCTCACCAATGCGGTTTTGCTTCATGTGACTCTGGTAATGAATTGGCCATTCCACAACAATGGGCTAAAATCAAACAAGGTCAAGATATTGCAAGCAAATTCTGGAACGAATAATAAAAATCCCATGGAACAAAGAGGTGATATACTCCCCTTATAGTGGACAGTGAAAAAACAAAAATTTTCACTAGAAACTATAAAGGGAGTTTTATTATGTCCAAAAGAAGTCCAAAGTCTGTCTCTGAGAAACTAGAAATTGTTCTACTCCACTTGGAAGCTGGGAAATCACTTAGCTGGTTAGCTAGGCACCATGGTGTGTTTAAAGACACCCTATCGAACTGGGTTCGGAAGTACAAAGAAACTGGTATTGAGGGGCTAGAGGAAAGCCATCGCTGGATGAAGTATAGTAAGGAACTAAAGGAACAAGCTGTTTCCGACTATCTTAATGGTTTGGGAAGTCTCAAAGATCTGACCAAAAAACATGGAATTTCTGACTCTCATGTTCTCAGATCATGGATAAAACGTTATACTAGTGGTAAAGAACTGAAAGCTACTAGTAGAGGAATGAGTCGCATGAAACAAGGACGCAAGACAACATTTGACGAACGGGTTGAGATTGTCAATTTTACCCTTGCCCACGAGAAAGATTATCAAGGGGCTGTTGAGAAGTATGGAGTTTCCTACCAACAGGTCTATTCGTGGGTCAGAAAGTTTGAGAAGGACGGTTCTAACGGCCTCCTCGACCGTCGTGGAAAAGGTTTGGAAAGTAAGCCTAATCTAACTTCGGAAGAAGAGTTACGCCTTAAAATCAAGCAACAGGAAGAACGGATTAAGTATCTTGAAATGGAGAACGGCCTGCTAAAAAAGTTAGAAGAAATCAAGCGACGAAACCGATGGTAAGACTAGGTCGCCACTTGGAATCCTTCCAAGCGATTAAAGAATATGCGGAAGAACAGGAAGAGGCTTCTATCAGCCACTTGTGCCGTATTCTAAAGGTATCTCGCTCAGGCTACTATAAGTGGTTACAACATCAGGAAACAGCTTCTGAACAGGAAAATTTAGGATTGATGAATGTCATCAAGGAACTTCATATCCAACATAATGGTATTCTTGGTTATCGTCGTATGACGCTATTTGTCAATAGCAAGCTTGGAACAAGCTGCAACAAGAAACGGATTCGACGATTGATGCACATTTTAGGCATTCGTTCCATTATCAGAAGAGCTAAGGGCTACTGTACCAAGACCAGCTTTGTCAATGTAGAAGACAACATTCTCAACCGTGATTTTACAGCTACTGCCCCCAATCAGAAATGGTGTACAGATGTGACTTTCTTGAAGTACGGTCTCAGTTGTAAGGCCTATTTGAGTGCTATTAAGGACCTCTACGACGGCTCAATTGTCGCTTATGTGGTCGGTCAGTTGAATGATAATGAATTGGTATTAGAAACACTTCGTAAAGCCCGAAAAGCTAATCCTGAAGCGACACCATTGATTCACAGCGACCGAGGTTCACAATATACTTCGAAAGATTATTACCGTTTAACGACCAAGTATCAGATGACCCGCTCCATGTCTCGTGTTGGCAAGTGTATTGACAATGCACCAATTGAGAGTTTCTTTGGGCACTTTAAGACGGAGTGCTATGATTTGAAGAAGTATAAGACTTTTGAGGAGCTGGTGTCAGATATTGATGCCTACATCTATTTTTATAATCATCAACGATTTCAAGAACGCAACAACGGCCTTGCCCCTCTTGAAATGAGGAACAAGGCCGTCGCCTAATCATTTATTATTTCATTGTCCACTTGACAGGGAGCTGTTCAAGGAATTCCATGGGATTTTCATTATTCGAAGAATGCTATTTATAGTCGAATGAATTAGCTTTCAGACAAGGAACCGAGGCGCAGGTTGCTAGAACAGCCTAAAGGCTGTTCTAGGTTGGAAATAAGACTTGAGAAACAAGTCACTTTCGTAGAGTACGGCACGACGAAAGTGACGAAGTATCAAAGCTAATTCAAATGACTATACTACCCAATAAATAGGGACAAGAAGCTGGTGCCAACCATATCTGCCAGAGCATGTCCTAGGAAGTAAGGCATGAGATTATCATTTTTCTTTCTATACATATAATAGTAAAATAAGCCAAACGGCACACCTATTACTAAGGCTGAAACCAATCCTTGATAGGTATGGAATGAAGTTCGGACAATGGTTGAAAAAAGCAATACGAGAGAGCGTTTCTTTGTGTCAGTACTCAACAATAAACCTAGGAAAAAGAATTCTTCGTAAAAGCCATTAAACAAAGCATAAACAACTGTACTATAATCAACCGCTAAGAAGCGATTTATCACCGTCATGATATCCCAATTATAATAAGGGAGATATCCGAGATAGTTATATCCTCCAGAAATCCCTGGAAGGTAAGAAAAGGCTGTAAATGCCAAGTCACTAATCAAACCAGCACCGATAAAAATCAGTGGTCCCCAGAGTAAAACGGTCCATTCTAATTTTACCTTTAGTTGCTTGAAATCATAATTCCGAATCAGCAAATAAACCAAGGCAAACAAAAACAGTTTTCCTTGATTGGTCAATGCCCACCAATTGTCTGCTGCGGTAAAGGTTTGTACTCCATTTTCCACTACTTCTGTCGCAGAAAAAGATGCAATCCATTGCATGGTCGAGGTATAAATTGCATTGCCAAATAAGATTGCGGTCAGGACAAACACATCTAGCCAGTTTAATTCTTTCAGTGATTTTTGGGGTCGAAAAGCTTTCAATATTCTCTTCACACTTTCTCCTTTGCTACATTTTTCTCAACCATTTAGATAGAAATAGTCTATTTTATAACATTTCTAGTAATTCTTGATAACTGTGAATTGTATAGGTCGGAATGGCCTTGCTGTTGTTTATCAGGTTAGAAGGATTATACCAAACAGTATCCATGCCAGCATTATTGCCGCCTTGAATATCTGCTGTCAAACTATCTCCAATCATTAAGGCTTGGTCAAACTGAAAACCTGAAATCTGCTCTGCTATTTTTTCATAAAAATCAGCCGCAGGCTTTTGCGTCCCCATTTGCTCAGAAATAAACACTTCTTTAAAATACGATTGAATCGGTGAGTGAAGCAAGCGATTTTCCTGTATATAGGTCACGCCGTTGGTCGCCGCATAAATCTGGTAGCCTCGGTGTGTCAATTCCTGCAAAAGCTTATCTGCACCTGTAAAAATTTGTCCCTGCCGCCCAATAAATTCTTGGTAGCGCAAGGCCATCTCCCTTCCATCAACTTGCCGACCAAAGTGGGCAAAGGTCCGTGAAAAGCGGGTATTGATCAGCTCTTTCTTTGTAATGTTCCCTTTTTCCAAATCCTTCCACATGGCCTGGTTGAGCGGTCGATAGACTTCTTTAAAAGCTTGAATATCTTCAACCTCCATAGCTGTCAAAAACTGGGTTAAGGCTACTTCTTCTCCACGGCTAAAATCAAGAAGAGTATGGTCAAGATCAAAGAGTAAGTGTTTGTATTGCAAGATGATAAATCCTTTCTAAGCAGAAATTACTGAAGCGATGTCAGGCAGTATGTCTAAAGTATACCACAGTTTCTAAAAAAATAGCTCTGTGTCCTAGGTTCTATTATACTGTTTTTCAGATTTCATACTCTTTACAAATCAAAATTATCCATTGTCAACTTGCCTCGATGAGTGAAAAACTCCTGTGGGGCTTTTTAGCCGTTGCCTTGAAATAAGAAAGCAACAGAGTTCTGTCATCGGCTTCGTTTCCTAGGCTACTTTTGATTTTTATTGAGTATCAGCAGCCCTGGATACACCCATTTCCTCATCATATTATACAAGCACTAGTTTATTCAAGCGAAAAGATGAGGACTCGCAGAAAAAGGCAATCGTAGTAGCCTTAACTACACACGATTGCCACTGGTTGGCATAGTTCTGCAAATTGTCAGTCACTTATTTCGGCCATTCAACTTTCACATCAAGTCCTGCAAGCGAAGTTGGTTCGCTAAAGTATGATGTTCTAGCATAGAAGTTTTTCATTACCGCTACCAGAGGGAAGGAAGTTTTAGTTTGATCAGTTACTTCTGCCTCCAATTCATAAGTTACTGGACCTGCATGGCGAGGACTATCGATATAATAGATATCAGAAAAAGCATTTTCATTTTTCCATTGATTTATCTTATCATTACTTGCTCGTCCAACTGACCATCCCCACTGACTATCGAAGTCACGATCATCGTAGGTATTTTCCCCTCTCTTAAATAAACGATAAGAACTATTTGAACTATTATTATCATTTATATTTTTAGGAAAACGATCAAGCAATTCCTCTCTCGTTTGACCGTTAACCAGAGTAATTCGCTTCAATTTCATACCTGAAGGAACAACAAAGTAGTACCCTCCTTTATCATATTTAAAATTCCAATAGGTCGAATCAAATTTCACCTTCCAGATTACTTCTTTTTCAGATGTTCCATTAGTTGCAGCAATAGATACAGAATTTCTAAACTGAGCAGTATGATTAGTTTCTTGAATAAGATCCCCGGGTGAAAAAATCGGTGCTTGTGCACTGCTAGTACTCATGGTTTGTGCATCCTCTAACTCAATTGCTTTTACGGTTGGTGTCTGTGTAAACAGCAATCCTCCCAATACGGTAGCACTTAAAAATAAACTTGATATAATTTTACGTTTGCTCATAAGAGTCTCCTTCTTTTATTTGATCTATTTTTGTGCTAGCTACAAAAATATTGGCAAGCTAATCGTCCCATTTCTAGGCTATCCCTTCCTTACTAAGATGAGAGTCTCTAGCAAATAAAAGACTTTTAACTACTATCAGTATAACAATACAAGTAGTATTTTCTCTTGGAGCTATCCGTTTTTTTCTATATTTGTGGTTTATCAATGAGAAACATGGACTTTGAATGAAACTGTCAGATTTTAGACTCTAAAATGAAGAAATCTGTACTACAATAGATAAGTTTACAATTCATTTTAATACACTTGATTCTATAATTTTAACATCCCCAAGATTGTCAAAGGAATATCGTTGACTCCCCTTTTCAAACCAAGTCTTGAGAACAACATCATTCAAAATATAGGATGATTTTTCCCTTAACCAAGTAGCATCTATACCATACGTTTTCAAATAATTTAATACTTCTTCTTTTTCAGTTAATTGCAAAGAAGGGAGACCTTTGGAGGAAGAAAACCAATAGGTACTCTCTAAATATTCTTGCAAATTGACCGTTTCACCTCTTTTTTTATCTATCCAATAACCTGATTCTCCCCACGCCAATGAATCATCTGAATTGGAAATTTCAATGCTTCCTAGTAATTTCTTATCCCTATACTCATAGTCTATATATAAATAAGTATCATTCCCTAATTTTTTTGAATACTCAATACTGAACGCTTGTTCCAGACCAACAAATATAGATACCTCCCCTCCATCTGGGGCATTAACAAGAACGGGCAACTCTGTTATTCTATCTGGTTCTCTAAATGATTGCGGACTTCCTAAAACAGTACTCAAATCTGGTAAGCCTTTCAGTGCCCCACTATATACCTCGGCATAGTTCATCTCTAAGAATACATTCTCTAAGGAATTATATTTTATCTTCTGACTATAGTAATTAAAAACTTTAAAAATCAGAAATGAGCTCGTGACAATTATGACAATTATAAAAAAATATTTTGAAAATTTATGCTTCATATATACCTCCACATCATTGGCTCAAATCTTGAATAAATTGATGAGCGACTTAACAGTTTCCACCTGATATTTTGTTATCAAAAATTTACAAATTTATTCTACCATACCAAAAAGAAATCACCTAGAAAAGTCTAGATGATTTCAAGTCGATAAAATTATTGATAGCGTTTCAAATGTTAAAACTAATCCGACTGCCCCTCACCAATACTTTAGCATAAGCCAATAAGTACTTAATCTGTAAAATAATTATTGTATATTGTAAAACAGGAAGGCATCGTAGGTATCCGCAACAACCTAACCTACTAGTTATATTTTACATTTTTAAAAAACGATACTGAAGTATTTGATATATTCTCAACTACAATTGAAAAATCTTTAGGAGAATTTATTGAAAAACGATATTGATTCGGTAGCTTTATAACAAGTCCTTTTGAATCTATATATATACTTTGCGAAGTATCATTTGGTAAAATAGTTAATTCTGATACCCCGTCGTTATCTGTATCTATCCATTTTTCAATTTGCTGTTTTTCAATATTATAAATAATATTGGAGTCTATATCTGCCAAAATATTTCTACCTGATAGTCGTATCTTTCCATTTTTCGACTCACTAGCAATCTCAAACGTCATATATGCATCAAGATTATCATAGTTTCCCTTAATATTTAATTCAATTCTCCCTCCTGCATCTAAATAATACACATTATTTGAAAAAACTCTTGAGCAAGTAATAGTAATAAATAGTACTAGAAAGATTGCAAGAACACACAGAAAGTAGTTCTTCTTATTTTTTATTAAATTCATTACAGTTTCCACCTGATATTTTGTTATCAAAGGTCTACACATTTATTTTAACACAAAAAAAGAAATCACCTAGAAAAAGTCTAGATGATTTCAGAGATTACAAATAGGAAAATTTTATCTGCCTTACTGATATTTCTTCAACACTTCAAAGAACTCAAGGTAAATCGTTACATGAGTATAGAGATATTTGACAGAGCGATAGTATCGTAGCTAAAACGACAAACTAGGGTTTCCTCACCCAAGGATATTTGATTTGATAATCTGAATGTTCCCTATATTATCAAAGGAATATCGGTGGCTACCTTTTTCAAACCAAACCGACAGCAACAATGTCTTCCAGACATAGGTTGATTGTCTACTAAGCCATGTACTATCAAGGTCATCATCTCTCAACAAGTCTAATATCTCTTCTCGAGTCTTTTTTTCGCTACCGTCATTCTCAATTACAACAATAGACTGTGTGACATTCTCAACGCCATCATATATATAATTTATCTGTAATTTCCTACCATTTTTGAAGTCATGCTGGTACGAGAAAATGAAACCTTTTGTATCGTCCATATACACTGTTACTGTTTCTTCTGGTTTGAGTAACTCGCGCAATTTATAGTGTAGAGTCACAAATCCTGTATTATCAGAAAAATCATAACTGGTATCACTTTTTATAAGCTGACTATACGATTTTATCGGAATAACTTTTATACTTGTCATCTCTGAATAGATAATTTCATCTATTGGATTACGAAATTGATAGTAATTATATGTTAGATAAACTACGACAATAGCTAGAACAAGGATTAGAACTTTAATTATATGTTTCATCACTTCGCCCCCTCCTCTAATTTCAATATGAAGATGATTTCGGATGTTTAAGCAGTTACTTCTTCCAAGTTTGCTACAAACTTTTCAAGGTCAAGTGCTGAAATATGGTCAAAGAATTTCTTTCACCTATATACTACATTAACTTCGACTGATACATTCTTATCTGATAAATTCTTGATTCTTACAGTAAAGTCTTTTTTTGATTGAAAACTAAATGTAATATCTTTTGGAGTATTTATGCTTATACCTTCTTCATCCACTTTAATACCATTTAGTGGATTTTGTAAAATCATTACCGTTCTCTTTCCTGAAGATGAATCATAGTTCCATTTTTCGATTTGAGAAGTAATAATGTTATAGTGAACATCCTCTTTAGTGTCAACCCAACTATCTCCACATATTAACTTAATCTTCCCATCATCAGTCTTACTTGTTATAGTAACACTAATGACAGAATCTAAACTCTCTGAATTTCCCTTAATTATCACTTTTCTTTCTGAATTAGGTTGTAAAATATAGGTTGTACTGTTCATCTGAATGTACAAAAATATCAGAAATACTATTAAAATAGACAAAAAACACCACTTAAAAAACGAGTTATTTTTCATTTCTATTCGCTACCTCCTTTAAGTTTATAATCATCTATTCCATCTTGTATCATCTTCGAGTCTCCAGAATTATCAAAATAATTACCCGTTATAAAACTCTTAAATGCTTTCCAGTCCGCTGCAAAAAGTCCCATTTTTTTAATATCTGACATTTCTTGTGCAGCGCCTGCTGAAATTTTTAGATAAGTATCCGAAGAATTTAGATAACCTTTTCCAACATAGCCATATAGATAATTTCCTGCATAATCATCCTTGACTCCATCCCCCCAATCTCTACTCCATATTGAATATCCTTTATCTCCATCGGATTGATAAGCCCTGCTCTTTAAATCCAAGGGCTGTCCAGTATTAACTAAATTATAAAACTGGTAATTATCTTGAATACTTGCCGATACTTTACTTCCCGCCACGAATGGAATATAGCTAGCATTAGAGTTGGCAGATAGGATTTCATCGCCCATTTCCTGCATGAGCTCTTTCATATTAATACCTGAATTTTGTAGTTTTCTTCCAAGTCGTCTCTCCACAGTGTCAGCATAGTTTCCATTTTCAGGTTTCCATTGTTTGTATCCTTTCCTAGCACTCCAATATTCATCAAACGCCTCTTTATTTTTATTGTAGAGATAATCTTCGTATGCTTTTACAATCAAGTCAGACTTTTCTATATCGGAAAGCTTGCTGTTTTTTGCATCTTCTATCTCACTCTGAAGACGGAGATCTTGAGCTGTATTTTTTACACTCGTAAAATCTATCTCACTAGCATATACAGTAGTTCCGCCATTCGCAAAGCTTGCAGTTTCACAACTATGTCGGAAAGTTTCTTCCAATGATTTCGTCCAACTACGTGCAATATTCATTGCCTCTCTCGACTTAGATACTCCCCAGTTATAAACAGATTGCCCCATTGCTTTAGCCTGTTCCCATGCATTTGAAACGGTTTGCTTTGCTTGCTGGTATTGGTGAGAGACATATTGACTAGCGCTGTTATATATACTTCTACCCGCTTGGTAAGCCGAGGTTTGGAAATTATTCCATTGCTGCCCAATCCAATTAGTAGTCTGCCTTACCGCATTGCCAGCCCAGTTGACTGCGTGACCGACTGCGCTCTTAATGGTGTTATAGGTGTTTACCACTGCTTTTTTGACAGTATTATAGGTATCGACAACTACTTTCTTAGCGGCGTTATTGACCTTGGACACTGCTTTTTTAGCAGTATTATATGCATTTGTCAAAGCCTTCCAGATATGCCCGCTCGGATCGGTATAGTTGGCTGGGTTGTTCTGCACATAGGCATAGAGATTTTGACTGATCGGGTCTGTTTGACTACCTTGGTAGCTGTCAGCCGTCAGGAAGGTGCCTGCTTGGTTGTCATAGTATCGTGCACGGAGGTAGTCCAAACCTGTCACATCCCGTGCTTCGCCATTGTAGGCAAATGGATTGCCTGTGGTATCTGTGGTCTGTTTGGTCGCTCCGTAGAGATTGTAAGAGCTAGATGCAACAGAATTGCCATTCTGAGTCAGACCTGTCACAGAGCCAGACTGGCTGGTCAGATAGTGATAGCTGTCGCCAGTGCTCTCGTTAGTATAGGTAGCTCTGCCATTGCCATAGACATAGGTCTCCTGTTTCTGGAGCTGGTCGTCATAGGTTTGCAGGACTTGGGTGTGCTGCTGATTGACATCGTTGACATAGTTTCGGGTTTCGTAATAGTTGTAGGTATCTTCCTTGGTCGTGTAAGGGATGAGGACATCCTGCACTTGACTCCTGTAGAGCACCTCGTCTTCACCCGGTAGGTTGTCCTCGCTCGGCGGATTGACCACAAGCCCTTCTTCCGTCGCTCGGTCCTTGGCTACCTTCTGATGATAGGCAGTTGAGACGGTATCGAAGGTTTCAATCCAGTCATAGCCCTCACTGGTCGTGAAGCTCGAGAAGAACTGGACGACATTCTGCGTGAACCCATACCAGAAGAGACTGTTGGCTTCGCCATCTGGTGCAGTATACGGAGATTTGCGCTTCTTATCCGCTGGCTTGCGTTTGAAGAGCTGGTAGGTGTTGGTCGCTTGGGTCCTGCTGGCAGTGAAGACACGGTTATCATCCCCATCATAGAGGGCAGCGAAAAGCAGGCCTTCCTTATCCTTGACCGCAAGTAAGCGATTTTCCGTGTCATAGATATAGTCCAGCTTGGCATCACCAGCACCAGACGATGTGCGGTTGCCATTCTTATCATAGGTGTAGGTGATGGTCTTGTCGCCAGACTTCATTTCAAGCAGGCGATTCTCGGCATCATAGCTAAACTCTGTCTTGCTTTCCTTACCATCCACCGTCTCCGTGCTGGTCAGCTTGTTTCCTGCATGGTCATAGGTGTAGCTAAACTGACTTAGTTCCTTGCCATCCTTACTTGAAACGGTCATCTGGACGATTTGACCTAGACTATCGTAGGTGTAAGTTTGGACCAGAGTTTCCCCATTCTGCGTGATGGTCTCCTTGGCGATGTAGTTGCCATCGTCGTACTCGTAGGCATAGCTGGAAATCAGCTTGCCTTTCTTGTCACGATGAACAATCTCTGTCACACGATGGGCTGCGTCGTAGGTCAGAGCACTTGTCGTGCCATCTCCACGCTCAATCTTGGTCATGTCACCAGCCTTATCATAGGCGTAGGTGGTCACCTTGCCGTCACGGTCGGTCACCTTGGTCAGGCGATCGAGCTCGTCATAGCTATAGGCTACCTCGCTACCATCTGGATAGACCATCTTGGTGAGATTGCCATAGTCGTCGTAGGTGTAGGTAATCAGACTGCCATCACCCTGACGAACACCGGTCAATTCACCCTCTTCATTATAAGCGTAGCGGGTCTGACCCGTCAAGTCACTCATCGCCACTCTGCGACCATCCGCATCATAGCTGTAGAGGACCTGACCTTCTGACTCGGTAGAAGTCTTCTTGGTCAGCAGTTGGTCCAGCTTGTTGTAGTCGTAGCTAATGGTCTGACCATCAGCCTTAGTAATCTTGGAGAGTTGGTTATTGACATCGTAGGTGTAGGTCTCGCTGTCTCCCAGCGCATTCATCTTTTCGATGACATTTCCTAGCTGGTCATAGCTATACTTCGTCACCTGACCATTGCCATTGGTGATGGAGGTGAGATTGCCCACACTATCATAGGTGTAGCTGCTGGTTGATGCTTCATCACCACTTCCCTTGGTGGCGGTCAGTAGTTGGTCTTCTTGGTCGTAGGTGTAGCTGGAAAGGCGCTTGCTTCCTGAGAGAACACTGGTTAGATTGCCATTGCCATCATAGGTGAGGCTACTGCTTGCGCCTGTAGGACTGGACACCTTGGTTAGGCGGTTATCCTTGTCATAACTATAGAGACTGGTCTGACCTGCGGTATTGGTCTCGGCTGTCAGACGATTGCCTGCATCGTAGGTTCGCTTGGTCACCTGACCAAGTGGGTTGACTTCCTCTAGGAGGTTGCCATTTGGGTCATAGGCATAGGTTGTCTCCCGCTTACCATTGATGACTCGCTTGGTCACTTGCCCTACAGGATCATAGCTCAGCTCTGTCTCACGACCTGTCGGACTGGTGATCGTTTTAAGCTGATCCAGCTTCGTATAGGACAGATTGGTCTTAGCACCGCTCGGACTGGTGATGCTGGTCAGATTGCCCATCTCATCGTAGGCATAGGTCTTTTCTAGATCCAGAGCATTCTTCTCCGTCAAGAGACGACCGGCAACATCGTAGCTGTAGCTAGTCCCTCGATCCGACTGGTCTACTTCCTTGATAAGATTACCAGCTACATCGTAGGTATAGGTCTTGGACAAGCCTTGTGGCGCCGTCTGTTTCTCCAGACGACCAAGAGCGTCATAACTATAGCTGAAAGTCGCCTGATTTGGAAGAGTTCGACTAGTCGCACGACCGTAGAGGTCATTGACATAGCTTGTCACATCCCCACTCGGGTCTGTCTCTGTCGAGAGACTACCAGTTTGGTCATAGGTATAGCTTGTCTTACCGCCAGTTGGCTTGGTTAGGCTAAGCAGACGGTTGAGACTATCGTAGGTATAGCTAGTGGTATTTCCCTCGCCTGTTGTTTCAGACAGACGATTGCCCACTGCGTCGTAAGTGTAGGTCTGGCTGGCACCTGTAGGAGCCACTGTCTCCAGTAAGCGACCGAGTGGGTCGTATTTCAGGACGGTTTCCTGTCCCTTTGGATCTTTGTATAGAACCAGGCGTTCATTAGCATCATATCCGTAGGTAGATTGGTGTCCGTTGGCATCTGTGACACTTGCGACATTCCCCAATACATCGTACTCATAGTTGGTCTCATGCCCCTCAGGGTCCGTTTCTGTCACGACACGGTTGAGTTGGTCATAACTGTAGCTGGTTTCACGTCCAAGATGGTCTACCTTCTTCTGTAAATTTCCATTTTCATCATAATGGTAGCTAGTCTCATATCCTTCTACATCCGTCTTAGTCGCTAGATTACCTGATAAATCATAGGTGTAGCTTTCACTACTTCCATCTGCATAAGTGACCTTGGTCAACTGATTGTAGCTGTCATAGGTCATGCTTGTGGTCTGACCAAGGCTGTTGGTTGTCGTCAGGCGATTGCCTGCAGCGTCATAGGTGTAACTTTCATTTAGAGATTGATTATCCTTCGCAGCTATCAGACGATTGGCAGCATCATAGCTATACTCAGTAATGAGACCGCTAGACTGCGTCTCCTTAATGAGGCGATCAAGAGCATCGTATTCATTGACAATACTACTGCCATCTGCCTGGATAACTTCTTTAACCTGAGCCGTTGGGGTATAGCTCAGCTGAGTTGCATGACCATTTGGATTGGTCACTTGGGTCAGGTAGCCAAGTTCATTATACTGATAGCTTGTTTTTCCACCTAGAGCATCAATTTCCTCACGAAGTTGCTCCATTTGGTTGTAGCTAAAGTGAGTTGTATGACCAAGTGCATCGGTGACTTGACCAACTTGGTTTTGCCCTGTATAGCGTGTGCTGGCAGTATTTCCTGCCGCATCGGTCAAGCTGATTTGATTTCCGTTCGCATCATAGGTCATCGTGGTTATTTGACCGAGAGCATTTGTCGTACTGCTCAAACGACCAGCGGCAGTATAGTCATACTGAGTGGATATGCCCTTGGCATCTGTCTGCTCGAGAACATTTCCCATGCTATCATATCGGTAGGAAACGCTCGTCTTATCTGGATAGATGACCTTGGTCACATTACCAAGTACATCGTAGCTATAGCTGGTCGTACGTTCATCCAGGCTTTCGGTCAGTTTATTTCCTAGCGCATCGTATGTATAGCTAACCGTGCGGCCTGCTTGGTCTTGGTAGCTGAGACGACGACCTAAAGCATCGTAAGTGCTGGTCGTACTCGTACCAATTGGATAGGTGACTTGAGTCACATTCCCTGCCTTGTCATAGCTATAGCTGGTCACCTGCCCTAAAGCATCTGTAATGCTTGCGATTTGGTTGACTGTCTCATCATAGGTATATGATGTTGTCTGACCAGCTTCATTGGTCCGTTCCAAGACACGACCAATTGCGTCACGTTTGTAATGCACCTTTTGTCCAGCAGCATCCGTCTCTGTCAGAAGACGACCCCTGCTATCATAACTATAGCTCGTCGTACGGCCTTCGGCATCTGTCAAACGAAGGAGGTTTCCAACACCATCATACTCGTAGTTATACTGACCACCTTCACCGTTACTTGCCGCAATCTTGCGTCCAAAGGCATCGTAAGTAAAGCTGCTAGTATTCCCATTTCCTTCGGTCACTGCAATCACTTGCCCTGCTGGGTCAAATGTCTGACTTGTACCGACACCATCCGCATCTTTTTCACTTAGTTTACGACCTTCGGCATCATAGGTCATCGTTGTCACACCACCACGAGGGTTGGTGATGGAGGTGACTTGATTATGAGCGTTATAGGTAAGAGTGGTCACTCCACCAGCTGCATTGGTCACTTTGACCAAATTAGCCCCATCATAGGATAGCTGGACTGTGTTTCCTAGAGCATCGGTGGTTGAAAGAATGCGTCCTTGCTCATCAACTGTGTGGGTAATGCTAGTACCGTCTGCCAAACTTGTAGAAAGAAGGTTTCCTTTCGCATCATAAGTATGGCTAGTAGTCTGTCCTGCAAAATCTGTTACGGAAAGGAGATGGTTGTTTTGGTCATAAGTAGAGGTTTTGACCGCTCCGTCAAAACGAGTTTCCGTGAGAATATTTCCTTGACTATCGTGAGTGTAGCTAGTCGTTTGACCCAATTCATTGGTCTCACTCACTAAGCGGTTATCATCGTCATAAGCCTTACGAATACTGCTTCCATCAGGATAAGTAATGGCTGTTGTACGATAATGTTTGTCATAGGTATAAGTCGTCACTTGACCATTAGCATCTGTCGTTACTGTCTGTCCATCACTATAGGAAAGAGTGGAGACTGCTCCTGTTCCGTCAGTCTGCTGGATGACACGATGCTGTTCATCATAGACATTCTCGATAATCTTGGTCCCATTGGCATCATACCAAGCTATCATCCGCCCTTGTTCGTCATAGTCGTAACGCGTCTTAGCTCCTGCTGCGTCCGTGTAAGAAATAAGATTTCCCGCTTCATCATAGTCATAAGCTAGTGTCAAACCATTCGGTAACTGGATTGCTCCGATATAGCCTGAATCATTTTGGGTCACACCATATACAAGACCTGTCGGTGATGTAATCTTAGTCAGTTGAGCCTGTTCGTTATAGGAAAGGCTAGTTTTATTCCCTTTTTCATCTGTTTGACTGGTCAAGAGCCCATGGAAATTGAAGATTTTTTCCTGCTGATTGCTATCGGTAATGTGGTATTCCTTGACAGCGTAATCCTCTTCGCCATTCCCAAAATCAGCTTTTTTAGTCTCTATTTCCTTTACCGTCAAGCTTAGATCATAGCCCTCTGGCGCCTTATAGGTATCACCTTCTTTGATAAAGGTCAAAATAGAACCATCTGTACGGATATAGTTAATATTGCCCTCGTCATCAAGTGAAAGTTGTTCGTTGAAGGCAAAAGACCATCCTCGACCAAATAGACTATTGATACCTGCTGCTTTGGAGTTATAATTGCGGACAATCGCAAAGTCTCCACCTAGGTCTGAGATAGATACATCTGTCCGTTCCAAGTAGAAATTACCTGTATTAAGATTTATCGGTTCAAAACCAAATTCACAGTGTAAGCCACGTCCCATCAACAGCATATCCACGTCGGCTTTGACCTTATCAGTCAGAGCAGGTGGGTTATAAGGCTTGTTCGCATTTTTACTTGGATTGCGGATAAAGAGTGTGTTGTTTTTGACCAGAAGCATATCTTGAATCCGGTTGTCAAAGGCAATCTGTTTTAGCGGTACGCCATAGTAGCTGGCTATCTTAGGAAGAGTATCATATTGGGTTACCTTGTAAATGATGAAAGAGTCACTACTCTTCTTCCCACTCGTTTGACCATCTTTCTGGCTTTCCGCATCAATGGTATAGAGCGTATTTAATTCCGGCTCTGTAAACGGAACGAGCGTTTGCCAGTTAGACAATTTATCTTTGTATTGTGTTGTTCCTTTTTCAAATGCTGAAATAAAGGAAGCCGTGTCAGGGTATTTGTATGAAAAGCTGGCTGTACTCTGACCAGTATAATTCTTAGCAGGGTCACTGAGCTGGTAGCCAACCTGTGCAGCAGGGCTAGTCAGACCATCCGCAAAAACTCCTTGGAATTGGAGTTTACCAGACTTATCTGTCTTCACCATTGTCCGGAGATTGATAGTCGTATCACCGATAGCATAATTGATATCTACTGGATCTGGGACGGACCAATTAATCGTAATACTTGGCGCTTTTTCAGGAGTAAAGCCAATTTGACCAGCATTGGAGGCTGTGGCTTCAGTCGTATAAAAGGCACCGCCATCTGCTCCCTCATCTGTTGCAGCGACAACTAAACCATAGTTTGGATAGATTCCTTGCACCCAGCCATTGACCGCATCACGAATATCAAAGTTGTGCATTCCTACCTTTTTGGTTGAAATCGCTCCTTCTCCAGCAATTTCACGACCGAGATTAGCAGACGAGTTCCAGGTCACACTATTGATGTCAAAATCTTCAGTTAGGCGATAGGCTCCAAACTGGGTACCCTGATTTCCAGGAGCTGTGTACTCATAGAGATTGAGTGTTGCGCTATCAATTTTAGCTTCTGAAGGGATATTCTGCTTAAAGTCATAGTTGACCTTAAAATACATACGGCTACGACCGAAGTCCTTGACATAAGGAACACCTGCCAAGCCCATCAGTTCAACTGTGATATAACCGACATAACCATAGGATATACCTTGGTATTGACCATGTACAGTACTGGTAACAGAATCTAGAATATTTTCCCGTGGGACAGTAATGGTCGGATCGATACGAACAGGATAGTGACGTGTCTTATCAGACAACCATTCTTTCCCTGCTACGACAGTAATATTGTAGTGTCCATCTTTTTCAACCAGTTCCAATTTTATATCTTGACTGGTTTCTCCTGCAGCATCCACCATAAGAGGAGCATTTAAGACAAAAAGTATTTCTTTTTTACCTTTTTGGCGAACCAAGATTTGATTGGTTTCAAGACTTACATCATAATTTCCTGCCTCTAGAACGTAAGTAAAACGGTTCTTTTCTTCCCATTTACTCAGAACGATTTCTTCTTTAACGCCGTTTGACTGTACTGTATATTGGACATCTGTCGCACCGTCAACGTTATTATAAAGGATAGCATTGTCCTCTACAGTCGCATGCTCGTAGGTTTTATCCAAAGGATAGAGCGATATTTTATCTTCCTGACTGATAACATCAATCGGCGTAGTCTCGGTCACCTTAGCGGGAAGCACTACATCAACAGGAGATTCTTTCGGTAGATAATAATGCGTACCATCTGCATGATAGGAATACAGATCAAGGTCAATCGGAACTTCCCGTCCCTCGTGGTCAATATAGGTCTTAGCCTGGCTACCAATATAGGTTACAAAGCGTGTCTCGTCCACCTTGTAAAGTTGTTCTTGACCACTTTCGAGAACTGGTTCTCCATACTGCGCCCGTAAAGCTGCCTCTTCTGGATTTTGCCCTTCTTCAGTGATTTTAGGCTGCTGAATGGCATCTCCGCCATCAGTGGCACTTGCTGCGGTTGTCTGGTCGGAGTTTGATGCATTAGTTGTATTTGCATTATCACCACCGACAGTCGTCTCACGCGCTTCCTCCACTGCTTCTTCATAATAGGCCTGACTTTGCGAAGTTTCAACAATTTCTTGAATTTCCTGCGCATAGACCAGGGGACTATTGGCCAATAAAATAGTCGAAAGCATCAGCCAACTAACAATTTTTCTTCTCTTTTTCATATATATCATCCTAATTATTTTTCAAGTAAATAATACACTGTCCCTAAAATAACAATCATATCTGCAAGCCCCAACAAGATGTCTGATATGGCAGACCATATCAATCCTATGCTGGCTGCTATAAGAATTCCCAGTAAGACAATGGCAATTATTCTTCGGAAGTCCCCCTTCTTCCAAGAAAAGTTACTATCTTTATAAAAGCAGTAAAGGTTAAAGATAACCGTTACTTTGATAAATGTCTGAAATAGGCTCGTCACTAGCCAGATGGCATTTTTTACTTCTTGATAGCCAAATGAAGTGTAATCATAGATTAGCTGCCCTAATCCTCCAAGCAGCAAGCCTCCAAGCACGCTAACTGCTAATGCTAGACCAACGACTTTCGCTACTCGTTGCTCCTGATTGAACTGCCTTAGAAACCAAATGGCTAATTTTCCAATAAAAAATAATCCAATCCCAAACAAGGAAAGTCCTACCAACCCTAGCCACAAAAGGACCGGAGCATTTTCAGACCAGGGTTTCAATAGACCGACTCCTATCAATTTTTGCCCTATACCCACAAAAATATATCCAATCGCAAACTCAAAAAATTTTCTATTCTCTTTAAAAATAACCATGTTAGCTTCCTCCTTTTCTGACGGCATGAACTACAAACCGTCTCTCATTTCCTGCCACGTCACAAGTAGATAAAATCAATAACTTATCCCGAGTAACATCAAAATCAAACGAGCGATAGAATCCACCATATTCATTTGCCCAGGCTTCTAACAGAGAGACATATGACTCCACCTGCTTCGTATCGCCTAGTCCAAAGGTGTGATACAGGTGATCATCAGTAAAGGAATATGCTGCAACAATCTGGTATAGAAAGTCTTTCCCGTCTTTGGTAATCGTTACTGTCTGGATTGATTCAAATGTAGAAGGCTCTGCTAAATAGTCTAGGCTACCAAACATGGAATCATCACGCATGGCATGTCCATAGATAATCGTCACAGAATCCTCAAAACTAGTCTGATTTACCCTTTCAGTAAAAATAGCACCATACTGAGTCTCATTTCCTTCTGCATCATGGGTTAAATAGTAGGCGTCGTCTGTCGGATGTTGCAGAACAGGGTAGTTAATTTTCGTTCCTTCCACCCGAATCCAAGCATAGGCATCTGAGTTTTTTTGAAATATTTGTTCAATATTTTTTCTTTGTAAACGTACTTCTTCGGCCTTTTCCAAATCACCTATCCCATACAGGAATAGGAACACAGTTATGATAAGAAGTGCTAGTCCAAATACTTGTCTAAATCTTTTCACGAAATCTCCTTTTCCATAATATTTTACCACAAGATTATCGGTTAGGGTAGCGTTTTCAACAACTATGGCAGACTGGACAAGTCCAAGCCAATAATAAAAAGACAGATTCATGCTTATTTATTAGTTTGCACTGAACTATCTGTATATTTCTTTCGTTTTTGTTATGTAAAACTAATTTCTTAGCCAATTTAGTTAAATTCTTATACATAATGGATGAATTTTATTTTCTCAAGTTTATCAGTTTAAAAATAAAAAGCTCTATAAATGCTGAAAAATCAGCGTTTATAGAGCTTTTTTTTAACTAATAAGTTGTGTTGTGTATGAAGTTTTTCCCTAACTTTTGAATATCTTCATATCTACTGTTCAACAGTTCCATATTATGCCTAAAAATTTAGCAACTTTACACTGTACATCACTCGTCCATGTTCACAAGTAATACAAAAAGAGGATTCAACTCCTCATTTTAATCCCACCGCCCTATAATATATATTTTTCCAATAATTTAGACAGACATTGCTTGGATCCCATCCACCAATATCTTGGTTGCTTTGTATGCGTCTTCAGCACGGGAAATGGCGGAGATTACTGCTATGCCATCTGCACCTGCTTGGAAAACATTCTTGCAATCTTTGGCAGATAACCCTCCTATCGCAACCATGGGAATATCGGAATTGAGTTTCCTTAGATGCTTTAATCCATCCATTCCAATGGATGGACTAGCATCATCTTTAGATAAAGTGGGAAAAACAGGTCCACTTCCGATATAATCTACTAGTTCAATAGGCGAATTGAGGTATTCTTCCTCTGTTCCAACTGATAGTCCAATTATTTTCTCTGGGAAGAGCTGTCTCGCTTCTACCACTGATAAATCTTCCTGTCCAAGGTGTATTCCATCAGCATCAATAGCACGGGCTAACTCAATATCATCATTGATGATTAATGGAACCTGATAGCGGTGACACAGGTGTTGAACTTGTTTTGCCAACGATAGTTTTTCAGACCCTATTAAAGCCTGCTCACCTTTTTCACGAAATTGAAAGCAAGTGATTCCTGCCTGCAATGCCTTTTCCAGGACATCCAAAAAATTGCCTTTTGAACAATCTGTCGTGCCACAAATAAAGTAAACTTGAAGCATTTTTCTATTCATAATGAATGACCTTTTTTATTTTCTTCAACCTCTTCTGACTGAATTGCATAGAGGCTATTTATAAACTCAATCTGGAAGGTTCCTGGTAGTGAGGTTTTCTGCTCTGCCATTTCTCCAGCGATCGAATAAGCCGATAGGACCTCTTCCAAACAATCCAATAATGAATCCTCATCAGCTAGGTGAATAGAGGCAGCCAGAACTGCTCCCAGTAGGCATCCTGTCCCTGTCACTAGTGGCATTAACTCACTGCCATTTTCCAAAATCCGAACCTGATGATTCACAGCGATAGCATCTTTTTTTCCAGTTATCACAACAGGAATTCCTAATTGTTGGTTGGCTCTGAGGGCTAGTTCACCAACATTGTCTATCTGAGCAGAATCTACCCCTTTCGTTTCAATTCTTTCACCAATCAAGGCTGCAATTTCTCCTGCATTCCCACGAACGAGTGAAATAGAATGATGATGTAACAGATTCAAGGCAACTTTCTTGCGATAACTACCTGCACCTGCCGCAACAGGATCTAAGACGGTAGGTACACCATATTTCTCAGCAATATCCAATGCAGATTTGTATAGTTCCCAAGTTTCATTGGTCAAGGTTCCTGTATTAATCAATAACCCCTTTGCATAGGGAAGTAGATCCTCCAAATCTTCTGGATACTCGCTCATTGCAGGTGAGGCACCGAGAGCAAGCAAGCCATTGGCTGTAAAATTTTTGACTACATCATTCGTAATACAAATGGTCAAGGGATTTTGGCTACGTAATTTTTCCAAATACATCTAGTTACTCTCCTCTGTAGGTGGTATGATTGACAGGACCATTTCCATGACCCAGTTCTGGAGCAGTCTGAATTGCTTCTGTAATAAATCGTTTGGCGGTTTCGACTGCTTGTGCTACTGTCCGACCTTTCGCCAACTCTGCAGTAATGACTGCCGCATAGGTACAACCTGTACCATGGGTATGGTTCGTAGAAATGCGTGCTGCACTGATGATACTGATCTCATCATCTTCTAAAAATAAGTAGTCAGATGCCACCTTTGCCAAATGACCACCCTTAATGACCACATTTTTTACCCCAAGTTCTTTCCGGATCCAACGGCCCGCATTCATGATGTCATTTTCACTTTTCAGTGTTCTACCGACTAGAACTTCTGCTTCTGGTAGATTCGGTGTAATGATGGTAGCAAGAGGCAGTAATTTTGTTTTCAGCGCTTGGATGGCATCCTCTTCAATCAAACGGTCTCCACTCGTTGCGACCATAACAGGATCCAAGACATATGGACACTTCTGTTTTGTAAGATAGCTTGCGACGAGCTCAATGGTCTCGACTTGTGCTAACATTCCCGTTTTTATTGCATCTGGAACAATGTCCTGAAAGACACTTTTCAATTGTTCTTCTAAAATTTCCTGATCAAGATGACGAATTAGTTGCACCCCTTTGGTATTTTGAGCAACGACACTCGTCACGACTGCCATACCATAAACTGATCTAGCCTGAAAGCTCTTCAAATCAGCCATAATACCTGCTCCGCCTGTCGGATCTGTTCCTGCTATTGATAATGCTACATGTAAAGATGTCATTTTCTATCCTCCAAAATTGGTATCAATTCACTTAATTGCTTGATGCTAACTATTCCGGTATTCTCATCAGAAAAAGGGGAATTTGGATGTTCTATATAAACTCCCGCTATTCCTAACTCGTGTCCAATACGAAGATTGTTCATATTATCCTCGACCATTACAATATTGGCTGGATCCATCCCTTCCTGATGTAGGATGAATTGGTAAAACTCCCTATTTTTATCGCTTCCAAACAGATCCAAACTGCTAAATAGTTTCACAAAATAGTTAGAAAGATGGTGGGATGACAAACCTAGTTCAGCCAGCTCCAGATAGTTTGAAGTGACTGCGTACATGACTGCACCTTTTGACTTCAATGTAGATAAGAGTTCATGCACACCATCCATCAAGGAAATATCTCTATATAGTGATTGCAGTTGATTCATTTTTTGCCTTTCAAGTTCATTCTCTTCTAAGGAATTTTCCACAAGTTGCAATAAATACTCGTTGACATCTTCCATTGGAATCCGCCAAAGTTCTTCCCTTATCTGCTGGGTATAAGCAACCCCGTGATGTTTCAAAATCCCTTGAACCACCTGATCCCAGACCTCATAGGAATCAAAAATAACTCCATCAAGGTCAAACCAAATGACCATTTTGTTCATCTATATCTCCTTTCTCTTTTTCTCGTTGAAAATGTAAATTGAAGGGGCTGAGGGTATTTTTGAAAATATTGTTATTTGTATTAGCTTTAACATCACTCTCGCCTTGCCGAACTCTACGAAAGTGACTTGTTGAGCATATCATATTTCCAACCTAGAACAGCCACTAGGCTGGCCAAGCTACCTGCTCCCAGTTCCTTTTTCTGAAAGTCTTCATTCGACTATAGAAAAAACTCCATCTGATGGTTTATCAAATGGAGTTACACCTACGATGATTGATGACCAGTAAATACAGTATTCTAAACTAAAATACAAATATAATACTTGTCAACAAAATTTGTTGATACACATTTCCCTTCGGCAGTCCTAACTGCATCAGGTTCGATGGGTATAATCTCAGCCTCTTGGCACCCCAAATGTTCTATTCAATTTTACAAAAATACTTTATCATATTTTCGAGCTTACTGCAATTGTTTTTTAACTAAATTTAATCTTCTTTACTTATCGGCGCTAAGCTTGCCAAGACTTTTTTGAGTCCCATGTCAGGGAAATTGATTTTGAGTTCTTGATTGCTGCCTGAGCCTGAAACTTCAAGGACTGTACCGCGTCCCCATTTCTTGTGGACTGCGATGTCACCAACTGACCAGTTGGTGCCTGAGCTTGACGATTGGTTGCTTGATGCGAAAGGCATACTGCCTCCGAGCTTGGCAGATGGTTGTACGGATGCTTTTCGACTTTGTAGGGCTTGTTGCAAGCTCATGCCTTGTCCAAACTGTGTCGCTCTGCCATTGACATAAGAAGCCTTAAAGCTAGTATTGGCTGGACGAGCGAGGCCTTGGTAGTCAAGGAGATCACTGGAAATTTCACGTATAAAGCGGCTAGGTTGGTTGTAATTACTGCGACCAAAAAGGAGGCGTGAATTAGCATTTGTCAGGTAGAGAATCTGTTCTGCCCGTGTGATACCTACGTAAGCCAAACGACGTTCTTCTTCCAATTCGTCCTCTTCTTCTGCTGCACGGCTGAGCGGGAAGACATTCTCCTCCATACCAATCAAGAAGACAACAGGAAATTCCAGACCTTTAGCTGCGTGGAGGGTCATAAGGGTCACTTCTGAAGATTCGCTATCGCCATCATCTGTGTCAGCAATCAGTGCCAAATCAAGCAGGAAGCGTGTTAATTTATCTAGACCTGTCTCTTCTTCCTCAGCATCCTTTTCGTCAAAGTTTTTGGTAACAGAAAGGAATTCCTGGATGTTTTCAATGCGAGCATTGGCTTCCAACGTGTTTTGTGCTGCAAGGGCATCAATATAGCCTGTTTGGTTCAATACTGCCTCGACTACCTGGGTAACCGTCAAGTTGTCTAATTGATTACGGAGATTGTAGAGGAGATTGGCTAGGTCAAAGACTGCCTGTGCTGCCTTCCCTTTGATTGGTGACAGAATAATATCTTGTGATGCTTCCAGCAAGGACATGCCATGACTGGTCGCAAAATCACGTATCTTTTCAACCGTTCCGGGGCCAACACCACGCTTTGGCTCATTGACAATGCGTTCATAAGAAATATTGTCTGATGGGTTGGCAATGAGGTTCAAGTAGGAAATGACATCCCGAATTTCCTTACGGCTGTAGAACTTGGTACCGCCGACCATGGTATAAGGGATATTGGACTTGAGCAAAGCTTCTTCAATGGTACGGGATTGAGCATTGGTCCGGTAGAGAACTGCAAAATCCTTATAGGCCTTACCTTCTCGGTGCAACTGGTCAATCTGACTCGCTACAAATATCGCCTCGTCATTTTCATCCCGAGCACGATAATAGGTAATCAAATCCCCTTGGGCATTCTGTGTCCAGAGTTTTTTCGGACGGCGATTGCGGTTGTTTTCGATAACCTCATTGGCAGCCTGCAAGACGTTCTTGGTCGAACGATAGTTTTCCTCCAAAAGCACAACCTTGCTCTCTGGATAATCCTTTTCAAAGTCCAGGATATTTTGCATATCCGCACCACGCCAACCATAGATAGACTGGTCCGCATCTCCGACAACGCAGATATTCTTGAAACGAGATGCCAGGAGCTTGACCAATTGGTACTGGGCATGGTTGGTATCCTGATACTCATCGACATGTATGTACTGGAATTTCTGCTGGTAATAGGTCAGGACCTCTGGATTTTGGTCAAAAAGGCGGAGCGTCAACATGATCAAATCATCAAAGTCAACGGCCTCTGACTGTCTTAGTTCCTTTTGATAAGCCGTGTAGCATTTAGCAACAATCTGCGTGTATAGGTCGCCTGCCTGTGCTTCAAATGCCTTGTCATCAATCAAATCGTTTTTGGCATTGGAAATAGTTCCCAGGATAGAACGTTCACTCCATTTTTTCGGGTCTAAATTGAGATTTTTCAAAATCCGTTTCATGAGACTGCGTTGCTCACCTGGATCGACAATCGTAAAATTGCGATTATAGCCAATATGGTCAGCATCCCGACGCAAAATGCGGACACACATGGAGTGGAAGGTAGCTATCAAACAATCTTGAGTTGCAGGATTGAGGGCATAGGCCCGCTCCTTCATCTCACGCGCCGCTTTATTGGTAAAGGTAATGGCTAAGATATTCCAAGGATTGACCATTTTTTCATCAATCAAATACGCGATACGGTGGGTCAGGACTCGCGTCTTACCCGAACCAGCTCCTGCCATAATCAAAAGCGGTCCTTCTGTCGTCTGCACCGCTTCTGCCTGTCTGTCATTCATTCCGTTTAATAATGGGTTCATTTTCTCATACACTCTCTAAAAAATCATTCTCTCCATTATACCAAAAAAACTCTCAATAGGCAGTTGCAATGTGATAGATGGCAAGCAAAAAAGCCCAGAGCAATCTCTGAGCTTTTGTATTCAATTAATTATTCAGCACCCAAGGCAGCTACTGTGATGTAGTTGTAAGGTTTGTTGAAGTGTGGCAAGAAGAACAAGTCTGTCAATGCCAATTTTTCGATTGTAACACCTTCTTGGATTGCCAATGAGAAGAGGTGGATACCCAATGAAATATCTTCACGAGCAGCCATTTGTGCACCAAGAACACGACGTGAATCTTTATCGTAAACAATCTTGATTGTAACTGGGAAGTTACCATGCTCCATGAATTCTGGTTTTTGGTTGTCTGTCACTTCTGTAACTGCTGCGTTAAATCCAAGACGAGTAGCTTTTTCAAGAGTCAAACCAGTTGATACAAGGTTTAATCCATAGATAGAGATACCGTTAGACCCTTGTACACCGATACCTTCAAGGTCAGTACCACAAATGTTGTGTGCTGCTACGATACCAGTACGTACAGCGTTTGAAGCCAATGCGATGTAGCTTGTGTCGCCAGTAGCGTTGTCGTAGATTGTTGCACAGTCACCAATAGCATAAACGCCTGGGATTGAAGTCTCTTGGCGCTTGTTTACAAGGAAGGCACCATTGCGGAAACGCTCAATTCCTTCACCAGCAAATGCAGTGTTTGGACGGAAACCAACTGCCAAGATAACCATGTCAACATCATATTCGTTTTTATCAGTGATGATTTTTTCAACTTTGCCATCACCAGCAACTTCTTTAACAGTTTCACCGAAAGCAAGTTTGATACCATTGTCTTCCAAGTTTTTAGCCATAAGGTCTGACAAGTCGCGGTCATAGTAACCAGCCAAGCATGTATCAACAACATCGATAAGGACTACTTCTTTACCTTTACGTTGGAATGCTTCCGCAAGCTCAACACCGATATAACCAGCACCTACAACTGCAACGCGGTTGATGTCTTTGTTCTTCAATTTTTCGATAACATCAGCTGAGTTTTGGTACAATTTAACAAATTGCAAGTTTTCAAGAGTTGCTTCAAATTCAAGAGAACCTTCTTTGATGGCAGCTCCTTTGATTGGTGGCAAGATTGGTTGTGAACCAGTTGCAAAAAGAAGTTTGTCAAATGATTCAACATGGTCTTGACCGTTTACAAGCGCAGTAACTGTTTTTGCTTCATAATCAATAGCTGTAACAGGTGACTCCATGTAAACTGTTGCGCCCAAGCTTTCTAACTCTTCTTTATTTGAATAGAATAGACCTTCTGGACCTGCAATTTGCTCACCAATCCATAAAGCCATCCCACAACCCAAGAATGAAATATTTGAGTTTTGGTCAAATACAACGATTTCATTTTCTTGACCATAATTTGTTAACATAGTTTTGATTGCGGCAGTACCAGCATGGTTCGCACCGACAACAACGATTTTAGACATAGAAAAATCTCACTTTCGAAATATATTTTTACGAGATTCATTATACACCAAAAATGTTACCGATTACAAAATATATGCTCAGAATATCACATTTTTTAAATTCAATTGATATTTGCCAATATATATATTTGCTGATATGCCAAAAAGAGGCTGGGCAAAAACTAGCTTCTCACAATAAAAAAACGAGCAATTCCAATTAGGAGTTGCTCGTTTTCCATTTCATGCTTTATAATTATAATAACCACAAAACAACTAGAAAGGCATGAAAATGTATAAACAGTATAACACAAATCAGCTTAGTTTGGAATTAAATATTGCTTGGGACTTACCTGCAACGCATGAGGCTCGTCTGATTAGTCAGTTTGTGGATACTATTCCTCAATCCATTCTATTGGAAGAAACTTCCCATACTGGTCGTCCAGCCTTTCATCCAGCTATGTTGCTTAAAATGACACTGTTCGCCTATGCTCGTCAGGTATTCTCTGGTCGGAAAATCGTTCAAATGAATGAAGAAGTTATTCCTATGAAATGGCTGAGTCAGGATACCTATGTCTGTTATCGGACCATAAATAGCTTTCGGGCTAGCACACACGCCAATCAGCTCATCAAAACTGCCTTCATCTACTTCACCCTCCTCCTCAGAGAGAATGGATTGATTGAAGATGAGGCTCTCTTCATTGACGGGACTAAGGTAGAAGCTGATGCCAACAAGTATTCTTTCACGTGGAAAAAGGCCGTTGAACGCTATGAAGATGCCTTGAATGGAAACATTTCTGCCCTTTATGACAAACTAGTTCAAGAAGGGGTGAATACTGCCTTGTCCAAGGAAGAATGCCTCACTAGCGAGGGGCTCAAACAACTCCTACAAGAAACCGAACAAGTATTGGACGAGGTGGAAGAAGCTATCTCACAAGAGCCTAAAGTCATCAAAGGTGGCTCTGCCAACAAACAGAAACGAAGAAGAATTAAAAAACTAAAGAGAAAGTTGAAAGAGGATTTTCTTGTTCGGAAACAGAAGTACGAACGAGATAAGCAGATTCTACAAGAGCGAAATTCCTATTCTAAAACGGATCACGATGCAACATTCATGCGAATGAAAGAAGATCATATGAAGAACGGTCAGCTCAAACCAGGCTACAACCTACAACTTGGCACAAACAGCCAGTTTGCCTTAGCTTACGGATTGTATCCGAATCCAACTGACACTCGTACACTCAAGCCTTTTCTTCAATCCATCCAAACCTTAGAACTCTTTCAACACATTGTCGCGGATGCAGGTTATGGTAGTGAAGAAAATTATAGCTTTATCGTTGATGACCTGGAGAAAACACCTCTGATTCCTTACGGAACTTATCAGAAAGAGCAGAAGAAAAGCTATAAGAAGAGTGATGCCAATCCTGAAAACTGGACCTATCTAGAAGATTCTGATCAGTGGATAAAGCCAGATGGGGTTGTGTATTCATTCAAGAATTATTCACGAAGAACGGATAAGTATGGATTTGAGAGAGATATTAAGATTTACGAAGCTGATCCAGTACAAGCTAGTGAGGAATTAGACCAATTAGCACGGACGGAAAAAGGAAATCTCAAACAAATTCAGTATAATCCTACGTGGAACTATTTCAAGAACTTAGTCAAAGATGAATTGACAAGTAAAGTGGGAACCCGCATTTATGCCAAACGCAAGGTGGATGTCGAACCTGTATTTGGTAGGATGAAGGGTGTTTTTGGCGTGCGCAGAGTTCATGTCAGAGGACAAAAAGTGGTTGAAACAGAGATAGGATTTCTCCTAATGAGCATGAATCTAACGAAATTGGCTAAGAAAATAGTCCAAGATAATAGAGATAAAAGAAAAACACAGACAGTTCGGCTGAATTTCATCAAAATCAGCTTGAATCTATCTGTGTTTTTTATTTACTGGCTAGTTTTTGCCCAGCCTCCTCAGCTTAACGTACTTGTTCAAAACGCAAATGTACAATAATCTTATCAGCATAACCATTACGTTCCAAATCACGTTGTAAACGATAAGAAATATAATGTTCTGCAATTGAGATATAACCCGCATCAAGCAAACGATGTTCAACCTGAGATTGAACCATACTAATCGTTGGTCGCTCTGTATGAGCTTCTTCCAAGTCAAGAACAACTTTTTTGGTTACCTGAGCAAGATTCTTCCGCCAAGTTTCATCAATAACATAAACTGTTTGGGCTGCCTTGAGAATAGCTTGATAAATTTTTTCTGGATCAAATTCAACAATTTCTCCGCTACGTTTAATGACTTGCATAAAAGCTCCTTTCTGGTTTTCAGTAAACCCTTTCATACTAATAATTATCTATGTTTTTCACGGTTTTGTCAAGTTTCTTTTTTCATTCTGTGATATAATGTCAATATTACAACATAAAGGAGAATACCATGTCTAATGCAATGCCAAAGCGTCATGAAATTGACGTTCAACTTACTTGGAATACCAATCTGATTTTTCCAGATAATCAGGCCTATAAAGATGCCTTGGTAACCTATAAAAAACAAGTTGAGAATTTTGAAGCAAGTTACAAAGGAAAATTATCAACACTTGAAACCATTGTTTCTGCTCTAAAAGAATACGAAGGCTTAGCTATTTTAGAGAGTAAATTATCACACTACGCTTTCCTACCGCTTGAAGTTGATAAAATGAACACCGAGTTAGCCAGTTTGTCAAATGACTTTGACTTGACAATTGCCTACACAATTCCAAAATTGTCTTTCTTACCTACAGAACTGAGTTTATTAGATCAAGATGTATTGGAAAGTGTGATTGCTGACCAACCTCAGTGGGAATCATACATCCAAAATATTATTCGTCAAAAACCATACCAGCTTCATCCTTTACAAGAAGAGTTACTTGCAAACTTTGCACCAACATTTGGTCAGCCTTATAACAATTACGGTGTGACCAAGTTTGAAGATATGACCTTTGATAGTTTTGAAGCCAATGGTGAAACACTTGGAAACAGCTATGTTCTCTTTGAAAATGATTATGAACTCAGTCATGATACCGAAATCCGTCGCAATTCAGCTGCTGGCTTCTATTCAACCTTGAAGAAATACAAAAATACAACTGCTGCAACTTATTTGTCTCATATCAAAAACGAACAAATCGAAGCTCGCTTACGTGGTTTTGACAATACGATCGACTTCCTCTTGCACAGTCAAAATGTCTCCCGCGATCTCTTCGACCGTCAGATTGATGTCATCATGAAGGAATTGGCTCCTCACATGCGTCGCTATGTGAAATTGGTTGCTAAGGCTCATGGTTTGGACAAAATCACACACGCTGACTTGAAAATCAGTCTTCCTTCTGAATATAACCAACGCATCACACCTGAAGAATCCAAACAATTCTTGATTGACTGCTTGGGTATTCTTGGAGAAGATTATGTAAAAATGATTGAACAATCTTTTGATGAGCGTTGGATTGACTTTGCTCAAAACGAAGGCAAGGCAACAGGTGGCTTCTGTGCTACTCTTTACGATGGACCATCATATATCCTACTATCATGGACAGGTTTGATGAATGAGGTCTTGGTATTGGCTCACGAATTGGGACACGCTGGTCATTTCCAATTAGCTAAGAAACAAAGTGTGCTGAGCTATGAACCATCACTATACTTCATCGAAGCTCCATCTACTGCAAATGAGGTCTTGACATGTAATACACTCTTGAAAAACAATCAAGATCCTGGTTTCCAAGCCTATTTGATTAGTGAATTAATTAGTCGTACCTACTTCCACAACATGGTGACTCACTTGCTTGAAGCCGCCTTCCAACGTGAAGTTTACACTCGCCTTGATAATGATGAATATCTAAATGGGGACATTCTCTGTCAAATCAAGCTAGACATCATCAAGGAATTCTGGGGTGAAGACTTTGAAATCGGTGACGATGCAGGTCTTATCTGGATGCGTCAACCACACTACTACATTGGTTTGTATCCATATACCTACTCAGCTGGTTTGACCATCGGTACGGCTATGGCGAAACAATTGGAAGAACATCCTGAAGAAGTTGTTGAAAAATGGTTGGAAACCTTGTCACTCGGTGCAAGTCTTTCTGCCCAAGACCTTGCTAAACACGCTGGTGTTGACGTTTCAACAGATCAACCTCTTAAAGAAACCATCGCCTATGTTGGTTCATTGGTTGACAAATTAGAATCCTTAATCTAATAACTCTTAAAGGCTTGAACATATTGGTTCAGGCCTTTTCGTTTATTCTTTCTTGGTACCAATTTCTCACATAGGTCAATTCGTCTTGACTTAGAAAGTGCCCTTTGTCAAAACGAGCTAGGTTGGCTTTGGGAAAGGCTGACGCTTGCCAGTCATCTACAAAATTTTCAAGAGCAACTTGGTCGACGAGATGGTCATTCTGCCCCAGTGTAAACAAAATCTCTGCTCTGCTATTTTCCATAGGAAACGCATAATCTAAAGCCGAGGGGTGGAGCAAGATATAATTATCCGCCAAATTTGACTGTTTGGTTAACAAGCCCATGATGAAGTTAGCACCATTTGAAAAGCCAACGAAGGTAATCTGCTGGTAGGATTGAGTAGCTAAGTCCTGCCAAAAATCCAGAAAAGCCGACAAGCGCAGTTCAAAATCGACAAGATCCAGCTGACCGTCAATCAGCGGAGCAAAGAAACGCCTGTCCCTACCCTGGCCCCAACTTCCATCCAAGGAAAGGACAGAGTCTTCTGGATCCAGCTGTTGGCGAAGAAAGAGCATTGATTCCTTGTTGCCACCTGTACCATGGAAAAAGACCAAGAGACGGGGACTGGTCCCTTTGATAAAGCAATAATCCATATCTCTTTTCTCCTAATATCGTCATTCAGTTTATCTTTTATTACTTCGACGTACGAGGAAACTTCGTTTCCCTATTTCCAACTTCAAACGAGGCTGGGCAAAAAGCCCAGGACCACTACTCAGAGTTCGTGTCAACATCTCAGCGCAGTGGTTGATTGGCAGATTTGTTCGTGTTTTGCACTCCAAATCTGGCCTAATCAACTGTGCGGGGGTGGGAAGACGAACTCTTTTTATCTTGGTCGAGTTCTTTCCCACTCCCATTTGAACTCGCTTTGCCGTACTCCAGTACTGCCTGCAGCTGTTGATGCGAACTTTGTTCGCTCTATTTCCAACCTCCAACTATCTCCCAGATAGTTGGAGCGAGTACTAAATGCAAACTGAAAGACTATAACGGTGGGAGAGATTTTTTTCGATTTCCTGTCTGTCCTCTTCAAAGAAACTTGGCAAGAATAACTCGACTTCATCCAGTTGATCTTTTTGAGTTGGCATAGGAGCTTCCCGTTCACCTGTCATCGTTGCAACCTCAAACATGAGATAATTTGGCGCTCGGAAGTACAAGGAATACATGAAATCTCGATTGATAATACCAGAATGTGGACGATTTTGATGGTTCAAATGGTCAACCATTTCTTCTAAATCAGATTCATCAAGCACGCCGAAAGCAACATGATGTATGCCACCAACACCAATTACACTTATTTTTGATTCCTTATCAACCATAACCTGCACTCGGTGTTGAAATTCGTTATCAAACACTAGTGAAATCACTTCTTGTCCTTGGTATTCAAATCGATATTCTTCCACAAAACCAAAACGGTCCTCAAGTAAGTCAATTAGAGCTTTTTCTTCACGAACCCGCATCTGTATGCCCGCTATACCTAGAATTGCCACATCAACCGGTATATCCTTGGTCTCGACTGGAAGCATGTCACCAGTGGATTCATAATAGGTTAATCCAAGTAACTGGCCATCCTCATCTTGGAAATTCAAGATATGCCCATTTCCAAAGGCCTGAATTCCTTCATTTTCCACTTCAAACTCTGTCAATCTTTTCTGCCAAAATTCCAAGGCAGCAAAATCTTTGACTAGAAAAATGGTTCGTTCCAAACGATTTGCCCCCTCCCGTTGTCGAGGTAGTGTCGGCATATCAAAAATGGTGAATTCCGTTCCAAAGCGGCCTTCGGCATCTCCAAAAAACAAATGATACATAGAAGAATCGTCCTGATTTACCGTCTTTAAGGTTAATTTTAAGCCGAGAATATGATGATAAAAATGATAGGCTTGATGAATATTTCCAACCAAGCTTGAAATGTGATGAATACCTGTATTGTTCATAAGAATACCTCTTTGATTATGATAAGGTTATTTTATCACTAATTATTGATAGATTACAATCTTTTGCTCACGATTGACAGCCAAGTAAAAAAACTTCCCTAACCATTGCTGATTAGAGAAGGATATTTCTTAAAATATGAGACCATATAGGATAGCCGCCAGCAAGCCGCCGATGATTGGACCAACTACTGGTACCCATGCATAACCCCAATCTGAATCTCCCTTGTGCTTCAATGGAAGAATGGCATGCATGATACGAGGACCAAGGTCACGCGCAGGGTTTAGGGCATATCCTGTTGGACCACCAAGAGAAACACCGAGGGAAACAATCAAACCGCCGACGATTAAAGTGCCAAGACCTGTTGGAAAATCATACTGACCGAAAGCCAGTAATCCCAAGACCAAAACAAAGGTTCCGATTGCTTCACTAATTGTATTAGAAACTAAGTTGCGGATGGCAGGTCCAGTAGAGAAAGTTGCCAATACAGCACCAGTGTCCTCTGTTGCGTCGTAGTGGTCTTTGTACATGAGGTAAACCAAGATACTTCCGATAAAGGCTCCGATAAATTGAGCAAGGATATAAGGGACTACAGACCCCCATGGGAGATTTCCTGCAAAGGCCATTGCAATTGATACAGCTGGATTGAGGTGGGCAGGTCCCAATAAACCACTCACAAAAGCTGCCATGGCTACTGCTAGACCCCAACCAATTGTGATTACAATCCAACCAGCATCCTTGGCCTTACTCTTATCTAGTACTACTCCTGCTACCACACCATTACCTAGTAAGACTAGTAAGGCGGTTCCCAATACTTCACCGATTAATTCATTTGTCATCATGCACCTCTTTCTATTTTTCTTTTAAATAGGTCAAATCATTCTTAACAAGTGTTTCTGCTAACAATTGTTCCTGTTGAGCAACTTCTTCCTCAGACCATGCATAATAAGCTGCCATTTCTTTCAAAATGTCTGGTGCTACTGCATCCAACTGCTCACGCATAAAGAGCATGTAGTTGGTACGACGGAGAAGATAGTCAACTGCAGTCAAGGTCATCTCTTCCTTCATAGCATAGTGAAGGGAAAGCAAGTCACGCTTGTTCAAGTCAGAGACGGCTTCTACTTTATGGTTCAATGCAAAAACTTTTGGAGCATTTGAGCCGTACAAGTTTGCCAAGTAAAGCGCATCATCATAGACAAGACCTTTCTTCACACCTAGTTGAGCAAGATGTTCGATTTCTTCTACAACGTTTGCCGGGTTCAATTCACCACCTGATACTGGATAGGTCTTAGAATTGATGAGTTTGAAGCTGCGACCATGTTCTTCTTTGAGGATATCTGCAACCTTTTCCATTGCTCCTTCAGCCATCTTACGGAAGTCTGTAATTTTACCACCTGCAAGAGTCAGCAACCCATTTTCATCGCGATCAAGGGCAGAACCGCGTGATACAGCTGAAGGATCCAAGTGTTTTTCAGAAACACTGCCTTCCAAATGCGTCAAATCATGTTCCACATCGTCTCGTGTCTTTTCATTGTTCAAATAGCCTTTAACCGTTTCAATCAAGCTATTAAAGCTATCATCACTGAGCTTACCATTATTTCCACCGTTGTAGTCAGAAGCTCCATTTCCAGACAAGAGGGGACGAAGACCTGCCCAGCCGCTCTCGATGTCATCCAAGGTCAAGTTTGCTTCTGGAAAGCGATTGTTGACAATATCAAGCAGGTAGTCAACGTCTTCTTGGGTTACCATTGGATTCGCCAAATCACCAGTATAATCTGTATCTGTTGTACCAAAATAGGTTTTATTTTCACGTGGAAGTACAAAGACCATGCGACCATCTGCGTGACCTGTATCAAAATAAGTCGGCTGTGGCACAGACAAGCGAGAGCTGTCGACAACTAGGTGCACACCCTTGGTTGGACGCATCTGGAGAACGCCTGAACCTTCGCCACCGAGGTTACGCACTTCGTCACTCCAAGGTCCTGTTGTATTGATGACCAAACGAGCATGAATTTCAAAGGTGCTATCTGTCAGCAAATCACGAGCAACAATTCCGATAACTTTTCCAGCCTCATCTTTGATGAATTTCTCAGCTTTGACACGGCTGGCAATCAAGGCACCATCTTTGGCTGCACGTTTGATGTTCTCAATGACCAAGCGTGCATCATTATTGCGGAAGTCGAGGTAGACACCACCACCAATCAATCCTTCTTGCTTCAAGTTTGGTTCACGTTCAAGAACTTCTTCTTTTGTCAAGACCTTATTGGCCATTGCAGTATTGTTGACGCCAGCCAAGAGATCATACAGGTCCATGGCTACTTTCAAACGGAAGAGGCTGAAGGTAGAACCAGGCTCATCATAAACTGGTAAAAGCATTGGGTCTGGCTTTGGAATATGTGGGGCAATATTTTGTACTACTGCGCGTTCAGATACAGTATCGGATACCACTTCCACGTCAAATTGTTTCAAATATCGTAATCCACCATGGACCAATTTAGTTGAGCGACTTGAAGTGCCTTCTGCAAAGTCTTGCATCTCAATCAAGGCTGTTTCCATGCCACTTGCCGCTGCCTGTAAAGCCACACCAGCACCTGTAATACCTCCCCCGATAATGAGGAGATCTAGTTGACGATCCTGCATTCGTTCAATGGCTAAGCGTCTTGTTTCTTTTGAAAATTCCATACGATTCACTTCCTAACTTTCGAATAGGACTGTCTAGCAAGAGGAAAACCTTCATTCCCCTAGCTAACAAGTCCTTTATTGCTCCTCATCCACTTCTGCAAATAGTTGAGTTGCTGCAACAGCTTTTTTCCATCCCTTGTAAAGTTGTTCCTTACGAGCTTCGTTCATGGTTGGTTGGAAAGATTGGCCGACAGCGTTGAGTTCTTTCAATTCATCCAAATCTTTCCAGAAACCAACTGCTAAACCTGCTAGGAATGCTGCTCCAAGAGCTGTAGTTTCAAGGTTTTGTGCGCGTGCGATTTCGATACCCAAGATATCTGCTTGGAATTGCATGAGGAGGCTATTCATAGCTGCACCACCGTCAACCTTCAAGACAGAAATATCAATATCTGTGTCTATTTGCATGGTATCAATGACATCACGAACCTGGTAAGCAATGGATTGAAGCGTTGCTTTGACGAAGTCTTCTTTTGTTGTACCACGTGTCAATCCAAAGACTGATCCACGCGCATCTGAGTTCCAATACGGAGCTCCAAGTCCTGTAAAGGCTGGAACAACATAGACTTCATCATTGCTGGTAGACTTCCGAGCAAGCTCTTCTGACTCAGGTGATGTAGTCACCATTCGCATGCTGTCACGGAGCCATTGAACCGCAGAACCAGCGATAAAGATAGAGCCTTCCAAAGCATAGTAGACTTTGCCGCCGATACCATAGCCAATTGTTGTGAGAAGGTTGTTCTGTGACAACTGCATCTCTTCACCTGTATTCATCACGATGAAGGAACCAGTTCCGTAAGTATTTTTCACCATACCTGGCTCAAATGCCAATTGTCCAAATAGAGCTGCCTGTTGGTCACCTGCCATACCTGAGATTGGCACTTCTGCGCCATAGAAATGGAATGGAGCTGTTGTACCGTAAACTTCAGAGTTTGAACGAACTTCCGGCAACATGGCTTTTGGAATATTGAGAAGAGATAAAATTTCATCATCCCATTTCAACTCTTCAATGTTGTAGAGCATGGTACGAGCTGCGTTTGAATAATCCGTCACATGCTGTTTGCCATCTGTTAACTTCCACACTAACCAAGTATCAATGGTTCCGAACAGAATCTCACCTTTTTCAGCACGTTCCTGTGCTCCAGGGACTTGGTCTAAAATCCAACGAACTTTGGTTGCTGAGAAGTAGGCGTCGACTACAAGTCCTGTTTTTTTATGAATCATATCTGCGTAACCATCCGCCTTCAGCTGGTCAGCAATATGAGCTGTTTGACGAGATTGCCAGACAATTGCATTGTAAATCGGAAGGCCTGTTTCCTTATCCCAGACCACCGTTGTTTCCCGTTGGTTGGTAATACCAATTCCTTCGATTTGATCAGGACGAACACCGCTTTCAATAAAGGAACCTGCAATCACAGACTGAACAGAATTCCAAATTTCATTTGCGTTATGTTCAACCCAACCTGGTTTAGGGAAAATTTGCGTAAACTCTTTTTGGTAACTGCCAACTTTTTCACCTTTTTTATTGAAGATAATGGCACGTGAACTTGTAGTTCCTTGGTCAATGGCCATGATGTATTTTTCAGTAGACATAGGTCTCCCTCCTGTTTGTTTATCTTTTTTGAAAACGCTTCCGTTTTCTTGGTAACTCTATTCTAACCCATTCCCGGCAATGTATCCTATCAATTTTTTTTAAAAAATAAAAAAATTTGATATAAGTGAGCTAGAAAGTCCAGCAAATCAACATATATCAAATTTTTTCAAGCAACTATTTTGTTCCTGCTAAAGATATTTTTTCAATCAGTTACCGATGTTCTATTGGAAAAGGTGTTTGAGTTGCAATTTTTTCTGATTGTCTTGCCTTTTGATTGTACAGGTCTTGTATAATAGATTTCAATTGTACAACGTCATGCATTTTTAATTGAGTTCCTAAATAATAAATAGGGCATGGCGATTCGTTTAGGTAGTCAGTGATAATGAAATCATAAGATTCTCCATTCTGATAGGGGTCTATAAGCACCTGACGATTGCCTTCAAGCTTTTCTCTCAACTGCATTAATAAAGGATAGGATAAAACCTCATGCAAAGAAGATGCGAAACCAATTTTGACCTGTATCGGCTGTACCTGACTAAAATATACATATAAGGCTATGATTTTTGGATAATAGCCAGCCATTACCTGATCAGCATCTAAACTTCTATGAAAAGCTGTTTTAAAGACATTTTTTAATAATTGGGCTGCTTCGTCTTCAAATGAAAGTTCTTGTACCACTTCAAGTTCAAGCGTAGATTGAAAGAAATACAATTGACTCATGGTCTGATTCAAATGATAAAGGGCCTCTTCTGAAATCGACAAGGACTCTCCTAGGTGTGAACGAAAAACGTGCAAAGCAAGTGACGTTGCTTCCATAATTGGACCACCAAAGCCCAGAACCTGTTCCAACTGATGTGGTTCTAAAATAAAATGACTAAACAAAAATGCAAATAATGCCATGATCTCACCTTCCTGAAAGGAAGCAGATTGTTGTTGTCCCACTGTCAGATACATCTTCCGCAATTGTCGATAAAATTTATGGTCCTGATAAGGTCTCATAAGGCTATACAGTGCCTTATAATCCAACTGTTGTAACTTAGACCGTTGTTGTGAAATCATCAACCATAATAAAAGACGATAGGCCTGTTTAGGATTGAGTTTTGACTGATAAAAGCGTTCAAATAAGGGTAATAAGGCGTCCAAATGGCGTCTGGCAAATTCCTCTTGGTATTTGGAGCTAACAGTTGTCAAGAGGAGGATTTGGTGTAATAAATACCGAATTTGAAGCTCGCTTCCTTTTAACCGACCGCTTTTAATGGCGATGCCGAATTCAGCCAGTAATTGGTTTAGTGATGCGATATGGCGATTGAGCGTTGCCTCACTAATTAGTAATTCTTGAGACAATGTCTGTAAAGAAACATCTTCTTTATCCAATAAAAATACAATGATCTGATACTTTATACTTGGTTGAAAAAGATAAGATAATATTTGTTCTTGACTTAGTTGAGCATCTTTTTGTAGAGAAACCTTTTCTTCCTCAAGGTGAAATAAAAGACCCAATTCGGCAGCATGCGACTCTTCATTAAATGATTCTATATAGCGCAATAAAGTTGATTTTGTCAGATCTAAATGGCGACATACATCTTTCAGCAAGGGAGCGTCTTTTCTGTTTTCCACAAACAGGAGTAACTGATAAATAGCTCGTTCGCGTTTTTCCAATAGGGAATCAATCTGCATAGTCAACCTCCATATGTGCTAGGTTTTCTTGCCGAATATATTCCTGAGCTGCTTCTACCATCATTGGCACCAAGGGAGTCTTACCTGGAAGACATAACCAAGATTGTTGGACTAAATCAAATACTGTTAAACCATTTGAAATGGCAAGTGACAAGGCATCCATTTGTTCAATATGATCGACAACAGAAACGAGTTGACCTCCTACGATCCGTCCATTTTCATCTACAATCAATTTTAAATCAGCCATTTCTGATTCCCATTGACTGTATGGGCTCCTCATCCGAATCGACTTACACTTCAGCCATAAATTTGCTTCACTTTCTGTTAACCCAATACTAGTCACATAATAGCCAAACAAGCGACTCGATACAATCCGTTGAGTTTTTTTCAATGGAATACTTTGCATCACTAGGTTCTGAGCAGCTAGTCTACCAGTTCGAATAGCATGATGAATCATTGGAAGATAAGCTTGACCAAAATATTCTACTGGTAAACTTATCAAATCTCCCACAGCAAAAATATTTTTCTGGCTCGTTTCAAGAAATTCATTTACCCAAACAGTTCCTTCAACATTTATTCTCAGGAGACTTTTTACCAACTGAATATTGGGTATCAAATTGGTTGATGGAAGAACAAAATCAGCTCGATAATTTCCATTTACAGTCTGGCAAATCAGTTGCTTATCCTGTTCATCTATCTCAATCTGATTCACAGTTTCAGATAAATGTACCTGAATTCCTCTTTGTTCCATTTCCAGACGAATGGGCTCAACCATCTCCTCATCAAGATACTTCGCCAACAGGGAATCTTGCGCCTCAAACACAAGTAACTTCAAATTCCGTTGACTCAGTGCATCTAAGCTTTCCAAGCCAATCTGACCCGCTCCAATCACTGCAATAGTTTTTGCTTGCTTTATTTTTTCTAGACTACTTTGCGCTTGAGTAAGGGTCTTAGATCGAATCAAGTAGTCCTGAAGTTCTTCCTGGCCCCATTCCCACGTTTGACTGGCACCCATAGCTAAGATCAGACGATCATAGCTTAGTTCACTGATGACATTTTGCTGTCTCAATTTAAGCCGACTCGTTTCAGGATTAATGGCTAAACACTCAGTTTCAAAGAGACAGGTAATGGTAGTCTGCAATAGTTCCTTGTACAAAGAAATCCTTGCTTCCTCCCATTCGGTCATGCGATTTGACAATTTCCAGTTTAAGGCATTTGGAAAAAAGGCAACATCCGTTTCTCGATCAATCAATGTAATCTGAGCATCTTTATACAATTTTCTACACTCCAAAGCTGCACTCAATCCAGCAAATGAAGCTCCAATAATAACAATTTTCATACTTGCTCCTTCATCCTTTTTTGTCATTATAACAAGAAATCAACAAGAATGGAAAGGCTTGCAACTGGAAAATGGAGAATAAAAAATGATTTTTAGAAATGTTGTGCTTTCTAATATTTGTTTATCTAAGAAAAAAATAAAAACACGGATTTTCAAATTACTGATTTAAAAATCTGTGTTCTTTCTAATAATTTTCAGAAAACAAACAGTCATTGTTTATTTTTTGTTTTTAGGCTCGCGTTAAAACACTTCGCTTTTGGGTTTTCAGGCTCAGGTCTCTGTGGTCACTTTCGTATTTCTTGGTGACCAGCTAATATACTTCGCTTTTTTATTTTTCAGGCTCAGGTCTCTTTGGTCACTTTCGTATTTCTTGGTGACCAGCTGAAACAGTTCCCCGAACTGTTTCACTCCACTGGACTATTCGTATCCCCTGACTGTCCTCGCTTTTGAATTTCTAGGCTCGGGTTAAAAACGTCCACTGGACGTTTTTAATAATCCGGTCTGACTACTCCTGTGACGGTGGCTTTTGTTGCTTCGTAATCGCCGTCTACAACGACCTTGATGATGCGTTTTGCATCTTCAACAGGACATGGTACGAGTGGTAGGCGAAGCGGTCCAACTTCAAATCCTAGATAATTTAATACTGCTTTCACCGGTGCAGGGCTTGGATATGAGAATAAGGCATTGACTTTCGGAATAAATTTCCGTTGAATGGCTGCCGCTGTTTTGATATCTTGCTGGGCGATAGCGGAAATCATTTCGTACATCTCATCACCATTGGTATGGGACGCGACAGAGATGACCCCATCAGCTCCCAGATTCATTGCATGGAAAGCATCACCATCTTCACCAGTATAGACTAAGAAATCTTCTGGTTTGTGCTCAATCAAATAAGCCATATTGGCAAGGCTAGTACACTCCTTGACGCCGATAATATTAGGATGTTCAGCCAAACGCAACATGGTTTCAGGAGTCATTTCCACCACTACACGTCCAGGAATATTGTAAATGATTATTGGTAAATCAGAAGCGTCAGCAATGGCCTTAAAGTGCTGATACATTCCCTCTTGAGATGGCTTATTGTAATAAGGAACAATAGCCAAACCAGCTGCAAAACCGCCAAAAGCTGCGACTTCTTTGGCAAACTCAATTGAGTCACGGGTATCGTTAGTACCAATACCAGCAATTAGAGGAACACGGCCATTGACAATTTTTTGAACTGCACCAAACAACTCCAATTCTTCTTCGTGTGTCAATGTCGGACTTTCGGCTGTTGTACCTGCTAATAAAATACCTTCCGTATGATGTGCCAACAAATGCTCAATTAATTCTGGTAAAACGTCAAAATTGATAGAACCATCTTCTTTGAAAGGGGTAATCATCGCTGTGATAATTTTTACATCACGTAAATCTTGAATAGACATCGTACTTCCTCTCTTCTTGTTGCTAAAAAAGGCTGAGCGCAGCCTTTTGTGTACTTCTGTTAATAAGTTCTTATTTCAATTCAAATTTCAGCTCTGTTGTTGGACGAACAAGACCACGTTCATGAAGTGTTTCTGCGATTTGAACTGAGTTCCACGCAGCACCTTTCAACAAGTTATCTGAAACAACCCACATATGGATACCATTTTCCTTGTCCAAATCCTTACGAATACGACCAACAAAGGTATCACGACTTCCAACCGCATTGACCGCTTGAGGATAAATTTGGTTAGCAACATCATCTTCGAGAACAGCACCTGGGAAATCAGCGATTGCTGCTTTGACTTCATCAATCGGAGCAATCTCTTTTGTCTCAATGTAAACAGATTCTGAGTGAGCTGACAAAACTGGAATACGAACACAGGTTGCAGAAACGGCAATACTATCATCTTCCATGATTTTCTTCGTTTCCTTCGTCATTTTCATCTCTTCGTAAGTATAGTCATTTTCAGTGAAGAGGTCAATTTGAGGAAGTGCATTGAATCCAATTGGGTAATGTTTCTTATCACCACCAGAAGGAAGAATGTTCGCTTCAACAGCTTTTGGATCAACACCATCATTCAATACAGCTCGAAGTTGAGCCTGCGTTTCTAGGATTGCACCCATACCTGCACCAGATACAGCTTGATAAGTTGAAACGATAATCCGTTCCAAGCCCCACTTCTGACGAATTGGTTCCAAAGCAACCATCATTTGAATAGTTGAACAGTTTGGACAAGAGATAATTCCATTATGTGCATCCAAAGCATGTGCATTAACCTCAGGAACAACCAAAGGAACATCAGGATTTTGACGGAAATAAGATGTATTATCTACAACAACTGCACCCGCCTTAACCGCGTATGGAGCGAACTTAGCAGATGTAGAACCACCAGCTGAGAAAAGTGCAATATCAACACCTTCAAAGGCAGTTTCAGTCGTTTCTTCGATAACAATCTCTTGTCCTTTAAATTGAAGGGTTTTTCCCGCAGAGCGAGCAGAAGCTAATAAACGTACTTTTTCGATTGGAAGAGTTGATTCTTCCAACATTTTAATCATTTGCGCACCAACTGCACCTGTCGCACCAACGACAGCCACTACATATGCCATAAGTATCTCCTTTAGATCAATTCTTCAAAATTTTCAAAAAATTTATTATTTCTTAATTATACCACATTTTATACAAATGAAAAGTATAAAAATGAAAAAAAGCCCACCAAAAATGGTGGGTAAGGGCATCATTGCTGATGAGAATAGCAGGTTCACAACAACTATTCAAGGTCCGCTCCTGCGTTTCAATTAAATGAAGACCTCCCTAGCGTCGAATGTGACTAAGTCACTACTCGGCTCATCGCATGAACCTATTCTATCATAATTTGACAGTTTTGCAAGTCTAACTACTCAAACCGCTCTCGAATGGTTACGAACACCGTATCTCCAGGTTGCTTACCGATTGTAGCTCTAATAGCCTTCTGGATACCGAGGATATAACAAATATTGCCCTCTTCATCCTTCATTCCCATATTGACAATAGAGCCATCATAGGGATGCCCATCAAAAGTCGCATGTACTTTTACTCTCCCCTTCCCAAATTCCTGACGGATATCATATGGGAAAATAATATATGCTCCACCCTTATCCGGGACAGGATGGATAACTGCATCAAATTCATATACTTTTGTCATCATTCAACCTATAAATACTTACTTGCTTCACGAATCGATAAACTTGCCATTTGATGTTGGTATTTTCCCAGAAAGTCTCGTACCCATTCAGGATTGGTCTTGGAATAATCCCGCAAACTCCAGCCAATTGCCTTATTGATAAAAAATTCTGTCTGATTGAGATTATTGATCAGGATTTGTTCCAACAGTTCCGTATTCGTCTTTTCTTTTTGGAGAAGCTGGTGGTCAATGGCAATCCGTCTCAACCAGAAATCGTCATCCAAACTCCATTCCAAGATTGTCTGCTTGGCCTCTGGATTGTCCAAAACAATCTTACCGACTAGTTTATCTAATCCATCAATACTATCCCACCAAGACTTACTTTGAGCCAGTTTTTTCAAACGGGGTAAATCAGCTAGAACCAAGTCTTTTTTCTTGGTAACCAGATAATCAATGGCGATATATTGAAACTCACGGTAGGGTTTGACCCAGCAAGCCTCTACAAAGTCCCAGTCAATTCCCTGAGCCTTAGATTCTTTGAAAAATTGCCTAGCAACTTTTCGACGGTCAGGTGTCCGAACACCTAGAAAGTCAAAATTGTTTTTCATGTAGGCCTTCATAGGCTGTGCCTGCCCTTTTTCTGCCAGGGCCAACAATCGTTTTTCCAATTCTACAATATCCATTTTAGTCACCTACAAGAGACTTTTGGAGCCAGACGATATCATGCCAAGTGCCAAATTTATATCCAACTTTTTTAAAATGAGCCACCTGCTGATATCCTCTCTTTTCATGCAAGGCAATGGAAGCAGGATTTGGTAAGGCAATGCAGGCTAAAAAGTTTTTGAACCCACGCGCAGTCAATTCCTCCTCCAAAGCAGTGTAGAGCAAGTTCCCAATCCCTTTTCCACGCGCTTCTTTTTGAACATAGACCGACATTTCTACCGTCCAATCATAGGCTGCACGTGCATAATAGGTCGATGCATAGGCATATCCCACTATCTGTCCCTCTTCGACTGCGACCAGATAGGGGAATTTTTTCAATGTTTTTTCAATTCTATTCGCAAAATCTTCTACTGCAGGTACTTGTGTTTCAAAAGTAATGGCAGTTTTTTCAACATACGGGGCATAAATGGCCACCAAATTTGCCGCATCTTCAACCTGCGCATTCCGAATCTCTATCATTTAATTCTCCAATAGCTCTCTGTCATAAATGGTATAGTCACAACGATAGATAATCAACCGTTTGCCATCAACTAAAAGCTCAGAAGTCTTTGGTGCATCTGAAGCATATAGCGAAACTTTATCTCCAACATAGGTTGCCAAAGGTGTACCATTTTGTGACCGAATAAGCACCACCTTTGCCTTACCAGTAAAATCATTTTTCAAACTTGAAACCATGCGATTCACCAAGGGGATCGAACGGTCATAATTGGCAATATCTACCGTTGTTTGGTATTTGGCATATAGGTCTTCCAATCCCTCTTCCGCCGCAATCAAGGATGAACCAACATGATCAATCTCATATTGACCTAAGGTTACTTTTAAAACAGACGAATCTGCATTTGAATAGCCTTCAGCATCCACAGAGTCAAACTCTTGGTTGCGAGAAATTGACAAGGATTTCCCAGACATTTCATCAATTAATTGAGAATTTTCATCAAAAGTTCGAACGGTCATTTCTAGACCAATCCATTCTTCCTTGGTGTTCTTCCACCAGTTCGTAATCGATTGACAGGCTGACAAAGTAAACAAACTTGCGACTAAGATAGCACTAAGTGCTAGTTTTTTATTCCATTTCATATAACACCTCCAAAGTGTGATACCTTATTGTAACATGGAAAGGGCTGTGGTACTAAAAATTCAACTATATTTTGTTCAATCATCAGTAAAAAAATATTTCTTTCTAACCCATTCGGAAACAAATAAGTGAACAAATTGGAATCTGAGTAAGTTTATTATGATCATATCACACCTACCCCCACATGTGTCTACAAATATGAATACACCTGCTTATCACTCTACCTGTTCTTTCAGGCCATCTTCTACTCATTTTTAAGACTTTTTTAATGTTCTATTGGTATTCTTTTAACCATGTCATACCAAAGAAAAAATCGAAAAAAATCATTCCCATTTAAATGGGGAATTATCGCACTATCACTTTTAGCAAGTTGACGATTTTGTTCAGTTGGTCCAAGCGTATTACAACATAATGTAAATAATAGCTGAAAATTTAATTTACTTGCTAGATAATTTTCAACACAAAAACAGATGTTCACCAAGCAGCGAGCATCTGTTTTTTTATTGTTCAGTATCTAATAGACCCGACTATTTAAAAATTAAAGACATCATTCAAATTCTCAGCCATAGTCGGATGGGTGAAAATCTGCATTTTGAAGTAGGTATAAGGAATCTTATTGTCGATTGCCATAGCAATCAAGTTAATCAGCTCCTCAGAATTGCGACCAAAGAGAGTCGCACCTAGAATAAGCTTGCTTTCCTTATCCACGATGACCTTGAAAATGCCTTTGAGGTCATTATTGACATGGGCACGTGGCATATTGGCAACAGGCAATTCATTGGCAATGTAGTCGTAACCTGCTTCCTTGGCTTCCTTCTCGGTCAGACCAACACGAGACAGCACAGGCGTAATAAAGACGCTGGTTGGAATAGACTTGCGTTGGCTCAAGCTATAAGTTCCAGTCCCAGTCAACTTGCCGAAGACGATACGGAAGTCGTCTAGGGATGTGTAAGTGAATTGTGGACCGCCATTGACATCGCCCACTGCGTAGACACCTGGAACCGTGGTTTCACAGTAGTCATCCACCTTAACAGCACCATTTTCCAGAAGCTCAATCGCCGTATTTCCCAAGCCCAAGTCAGCAGTGTTCGGCACACGACCTGTCGCATAGAGGACAGCATCAAAGACTGCCGATTCTCCATTAACCGTCAGGGCAACCTGCTCGCCCGTAGCTGCGACTTGCTCAATTTTAGCACCCAAAACGAAGGTCACGCCAGCTTCTTCCATATACTCCTTGGCTAACTGAGCGACTACTTCCTCTTCTCTTGGTAAAATAGCAGAGCTGGCTTCATATACCGTCACCTGACTACCGAGTTTGCTGTAGAGTCCAGCAAATTCCAGTCCAATGTTGCCTCCGCCGATAATAGCCAACCTATCAGGACGAGTTTCCAAGTTCTGAATGCCTGTACTATCATAAACGTGAGCTGTATCCAACAAACCTGGAATTGGAAGCACGCGCGACTTAGCACCTGTATTGATGACAATAGTTTCCGCAGTCAGTTGGATGGATTCCTCACCTGCTGATACTTCCACAACCTTATCCGCCACAAAACGCGCGTGTCCTTGATACAAACTAGCACCACTGCCTTTCAAGACTGCCTCGTTTTTGTTTCGCAAGCGAGTAGTGACTGTTTCTTTTTGTTCCATGACCTGCTCGAAAGTCCAGTTTTTATCTGCTGCAACTAAAAGAGTCTTGGTTGGAATACAGCCAATATTGATACAAGTCCCGCCAAACATAGCAGGATTTTCCTCTACTAAGGCAACCTTCTTCCCAGCTGCTGACAGCTTACCTGCCAAGGTCTTACCAGCCTTTCCAAAACCAATGACTACTAAATCATATTGTTCCATAGGATGCTCCTTTTTTTCTGTTTACTCTTAGTCTATCAAAAATGAATCAATTTAGCATAAAACTGCTACGCTGTGAAAAAATGAAAGAACATAGTAAAAAAATGTTCGGAAAAACCGATAATTACTAGACAAAACTTTTTTTCTTTGTTACAATGTACTCATGCATTAGTTTATTAATACAGAAAGGACACAACATGAAACAACTACTTCATTCTTGTAAAACCTACTTCCCTATCTTGCTGGCAGCGATTGGATTTGTCAGTGGATGTAAAATTGTCTTCGGAGAATTTGGAAAACCCAATGGTATGGAGGATAAATACCCTCTCTTCTTCCTAACGATATCATTAGTTGCAATTTATCTTCTCCCTCTTCTCTTTCTCACTCGCTACTTGGCTAAACGTTATCATATTTCCAAAAAAGTTACAAATCTATCTTGGCTACTTGGTTTAACTGCTGGTATGGCATTCTCAGAAGTTGGTCATGTAGCAATCGGCTACTTTTTACTAGAAATTGTCAAAGTAAGTGACTCCTTTAGAGCTAATTGGGGAGCCGCAGTTGCTGCTCCATTTGCTGAAGAATTTGCTAAAGGTTTGGTTGTTTTGCTTGTCTTACTGATTTGTAGAAAACTAACCCTAAAACATGCTTTAGTCAGCGGAATCATTGCTGGACTTGGTTTCCAACTCATAGAGGACTGCATGTTTACCTTCCGTGATATGTTCATGGGTAAATTAGATGGATTCGAAACCATCATCGAGCGCGTTGGTCAAGCTGGTTGGACCCATTGGGTATTTACAATGCTCTTTGCAATTGGTCTAGTTGCCCTATTGACTAAAGATTCAGGTATGTCAAAAGCACAAGGAGCAGGTTGGCTATTTGCTAGCATGGGACTCCACTTCCTGTTTAATTCTCCCTTCAATACAGGTATCCTCAGTACAGTGTTCCCAGTAATGAGTATCTTACTTGGTTTGCTTGCCTATCACATGGTAGATAAACTCCCTGAATATAGAGATTTGAATTAGCTTTGAAACATTGGCACTTTCGGCTTGGCCTACTTTAGTACTTCTGCAACTCATACTCTTCAAAATTCAAAAGTAAACGTTGTTGACTTGATTTGATGAACTTCAGTTCTATCTGTATCATATCGATTCGAACTATGTTCGCTCAATTTACAACCTCCAAAGGTTCCCCGAACCTTTGGAGCGAGTCTGATTATGATTCTAAATGAGTATCAGTTCCTTATCTGAACTGTCTTCATTCGAGTATAGAAGTAAAAGTATGAATATAGAAAAAAATCCGCGAAAAAAGCGGATTTTTTGTTTCATCTTAGAACAATCCAATTGCAGTGCCGTCTTCTGCTACATCCATATTAAGTGCGGCAGGTGCCTTTGGTAAGCCTGGCATGGTCATAACGTCACCAGTTAAGGCAACAATGAAGCCAGCTCCCAATTTTGGAACAAATTCACGAACGGTGATTTCAAATCCAGTTGGAGCACCCAGTGCAAATTGATTATCTGAAAAACTGTATTGGGTCTTGGCCATGCAGACTGGCAATTGATCCCATCCATTCTTGGCAAATTCAGCCAATTGATTTCGTGCTTTCTTCTCAAAGACAACACCTGTACCACCATAGATTTCTGTGACAATCTTAGTCACTTTCTCTTCTAGACTATCTTCTGATTTGTAAAGGCGTTGGTAGTTTGCAATCTGATTTTCAATTGTTGCAACAACTGTCTCAGCCAACTCAACACCACCATCAGCACCATTTGCCCAAACACTTGCCAATTCGACTGGTACACCGATTTCAGCACACAGTTCTTTCAAGGTTGCAATCTCATCAGCAGTATCTGATACAAATTCATTAATGGCAACAATTGCTGGAATACCAAATTTCTTAATATTTTCAACGTGGCGTTTCAAATTCGCAAAACCAGCTTTCACAGCCTCTACGTTTTCAATAGAAAGATCTGACTTAGCTACACCACCATGCATTTTAAGGGCACGAAGTGTCGCTACAATTACCACAGCATCTGGTGCTTTTGGAAGATTTGGAACTTTGATATCTAGGAATTTTTCTGCGCCTAGGTCTGCACCGAAGCCTGCCTCAGTCACAGTATAGTCTGCTAAGCGCAGAGCTGTTGTAGTTGCAAGAACTGAGTTACAGCCATGAGCAATATTCGCAAATGGTCCACCGTGAACAAAAGCTGGCGTGCCATAGATGGTTTGGACAAGGTTTGGCTTGATAGCGTCTTTCAATATGAGGGTCAAAGCACCTTCCACCGCCAAATCACGCACGTAGACAGGACTACGATCGAAACGATATCCGATAACAATATTTGCCAACCGTTCTTTCAAGTCATTAATGTCTGTCGCCAAACACAAAATTGCCATGATTTCAGAAGCTACGGTAATATCAAATCCATCTTCACGAGGAATACCATTGAGCGGACCGCCCAAGCCAACAGTTACCTTACGAAGAGCACGGTCATTTAAATCAACAACGCGTTTCCAGATGATACGGCGTTGGTCAATACCTAATGCATTTCCCTGATGGAGATGGTTATCAATCAAGGCTGAAAGAGCATTGTTTGCTGTCGTAATGGCATGCATATCGCCAGTAAAATGCAAGTTGATGTCTTCCATTGGCAAGACTTGCGCAAAACCTCCACCTGCAGCGCCACCCTTGATCCCCATCACTGGACCCAATGAAGGCTCACGGAGGGCAATCATGGTTTTCTTTCCAATTTTAGAAAGAGCATCAGCCAAACCGATGGTAATGGTCGACTTACCTTCACCAGCTGGCGTTGGGTTGATAGCTGTTACTAAAATCAACTTTCCAGACGCATTTTCCTTGACTGCATTGATTTTATCGAAAGACAATTTTGCCTTGTATTTTCCGTAAAGTTCAATATCATCAAAGCTGATACCAACTTTTTCAACGATTTCTGTGATTGGTTTCAAGGTTACACTTTGTGCAATTTCGATATCTGACTTCATAACATCTCCTATATTCCTTTTATATAGATATAGTATAGCATAGATTTCATAAATCATGTATTATTTCAATATCATTGGTTTAAAACGTACGTATTTTACTAGTCTTATTTCCAATATAAATGACATATTTGGCAATTTTCTAATTGAAAACGGTCTCTAAAACTTTACGAAAAATAGAAATTATAGTAAAATATGAACATGAAATTATTGATTACTTCTGGCGGGACTAGTGAAGCCATCGATCAAGTCCGAGCCATAACAAACCACGCCTCTGGTCATTTAGGAAAATTAATTGCTGAAAAAGCCTTGGATGCAGGGCACGAGGTTACTCTGGTTACGACGAAGCAGGCTGTAAAGCCAGCGCCTCACGAGCGATTAACCATTGTCCAGATTACCAATGTAGAGAGTTTGAAAGCTACATTAGAACCTTTGGTCAATACACACCAGGCTCTCATCCATAGTATGGCTGTTTCTGACTATACACCTGTTTACATGACTGGATTAGATGAACTTAAAAATACGGATGACATTGCTAGCTTGCTGGATAAACAAAATACAGAAAGCAAGATTTCCTCCAACGATGAGTTTCAAGTTCTTTTTCTGAAAAAAACACCCAAGGTTATATCCTATGTTAAGGAATGGAATCCGACTATCACGCTGATAGGATTTAAGCTTTTAGTTGGTGTTCCAAAGGAAGAATTATTTGCGGTGGCACGTCAGAGTATTGCTCGTAATGGTGCTGATTTTATCCTTGCGAATGATTTGAACGACATCAGCGAAAATCAGCATATTGGATTTTTAGTGAGTCCGACTACAGAATTGCAGGCAAACACAAAGGAAGACATTGCCCAGCTGATTTTAGATACCCTAGAAAAAGGTGAACAAAATGGCTAATATAACACTTGCCGTGACAGGCTCTATTTCAGCCTATAAGGCTGCTGATTTGACCAGTCAATTAACAAAACTTGGCCATAAGGTGACCGTGCTCATGAGTCGCTCTGCTATGGACTTCATTACTCCACTTACACTTCAATCACTGTCCAAAAATCTTGTCCATACTGATGTCATGGTGGAAGAAGATCCAAGTCTCATTAAACATATTGATATTGCAAAAGAAACGGATTTATTCCTAGTTGCGCCAGCTTCAGCCAATACCATTGCAAAATTGGCCCACGGTATGGCTGACAATATTGTTACGGCCACAGCATTGGCTTTGCCAATTGGAACCCCAAAATTGATTGCCCCTGCTATGAATACAAATATGTATATCAATCCTGCAACACAGAAAAATTTGAATACCCTAGTAGAGTATGGATTTGAAGAAATCAAACCACGGGAAGCACTACTAGCTTGTGGAGATTTTGGAACTGGGGCCTTGGCTGAGGTAACTGATATTTTAGAGAAAGTGAGTAACACCCTTGATGAAAAAAAATAAATCAAATCAAATTGCTACAATTGCAATCTTCTTTGCTGTCATGATTGTCATCAATATATTGAGTTCAATTATTTTTAATATATTGCCTGTTCCAATAAAACCCACCATCGTACATATCCCAGTCATTATTGCTTCTATTATATACGGCCCACGGGTTGGGGCTTGTTTAGGGGCTCTCATGGGCTTGATGAGTATTACCCATAATACTATCATCAGACTACCAACTAGCTATCTTTTCTCCCCATTTGTTGAAAATGGTAATGTTTATTCAATCATCATTGCAGTTGTCCCTCGTATATTAATCGGAATTACACCTTATTTCGTATACAAATGGATAAAAAATCGCAAAGGTTTGTTCATTGCTGGTGCAATTGGTTCAATGACTAATACTATTTTTGTACTTGGAGGTATTTTCTTCCTCTTCTCCTCTGTCTTTGATGGTAATATTCAAGCAATGTTAGCAACTGTTTTAGGTACTAATTCAATTGCAGAAATGATTATTTCTTCTGTATTAACTGCAGCGCTTGTTCCAACTTTACAGAAAATTCAAAAATAAATATCAGAAAATCACGTGAAAGCGTGATTTTTTCTTTCAAAAATGGTATAATGAAAGCGTTTAATAGAAAAATTTTTAAGGAGACACTACAATGACTTATCAAGAATCCTATCAAACTTGGCTCGACTTTGCTGATCTACCAGACTATTTGCGCGAAGAATTAGTTGCAATGGATGAAAAGACAAAGGAAGATGCATTTTACACAAACCTTGAATTTGGTACTGCTGGTATGCGTGGTTATATCGGTGCTGGTACTAACCGCATTAACGTATTTGTTGTTCGTCAAGCTACTGAAGGTTTGGCCAAGTTGGTAGAATCCAAAGGCGAAGAAGCTAAAAAACGTGGTGTTGCAATTGCTTATGATTCACGTCACTTCTCGCCAGAATTTGCCTTTGAATCGGCTCAAGTTTTGGCAGCACATGGTATCAAATCATACGTCTTTGAAAGCCTTCGCCCAACTCCTGAACTCTCATTTGCAGTTCGTCATTATAATGCTATCGCAGGTATCATGGTGACTGCCAGCCACAACCCGAAAGAATTCAATGGTTACAAAGTATATGGTGAAGACGGCGGACAAATGCCACCAGCAGACGCTGCTGCTTTGACCGACTATATCCGTGCCATTGAGAATCCATTTGCTGTTGAATTGGCTGATCTTGAAGCAAGTAAAGAAAATGGCTTAATCACCGTACTTGGTGAAGAAACAGACGTAAAATACCTTGAAGAATTAAAAGATTTGAGTATCAATCCTGAATTGATTGCTGAATATGGCAAAGATATGAAGATTGTCTACACACCTCTTCATGGTACTGGGGAAATGTTGGCTCGTCGTGCTCTTGCACAAGCTGGTTTTGAATCTGTGCAAGTCGTAGAAGCTCAAGCAACACCAGATCCTGATTTCTCAACTGTTGCTTCTCCAAACCCAGAAAGCCAAGCTGCTTTTGCATTGGCAGAAGAATTAGGTCGCGAAGTAGATGCTGACGTTCTTCTTGCAACAGACCCTGATGCGGACCGTGTTGGTGTTGAAGTACGCCAAGCAGATGGTTCTTACTGGAACCTTTCTGGTAACCAAATCGGTGCTATTATCGCCAAATATATTTTAGAAGCTCACAAACAAGCGGGCACACTTCCTGCAAATGCTGCCCTTGCTAAATCAATCGTATCAACAGAGTTGGTTACTAAGATTGCTGAAAGCTACGGCGCAACCATGTTCAACGTCTTGACAGGTTTCAAATTCATTGCTGAAAAAATTCAAGAATTTGAAGAAAAACACAACTACACTTACATGTTTGGTTTTGAAGAAAGCTTTGGTTACCTCATCAAGCCATTTGTACGTGATAAAGACGCTATCCAAGCCGTTTTAATCGTTGCTGAGATTGCTGCATACTATCGTTCTCGTGGCATGACATTAGCTGATGGTATTGATGAAATCTTCAAAGAATATGGCTACTTTGCTGAGAAAACCATTTCTGTTACTCTTTCTGGTAAAGATGGTGCAGAACAAATCAAGGCTATCATGGCTAAATTCCGTGATAACTCACCAGAACAATTTAACGCAACAGATGTCGCAGTCTTTGAAGACTTTGCCCTTCAAACCAAGACTGACAAAGATGGAAATGTCGAAAAACTCACTACTCCTCCATCTGATGTTTTGAAATATACCTTGGCTGATGATTCATGGTTTGCAGTACGTCCTTCTGGAACAGAACCAAAAATCAAATTCTACATCGCGACTGTCGGTGAAACACTGGCTGAAGCAGAAGAAAAAGTCGCTAATATCGAAAAAGAAATCAACGAATTTGTTGGTTAAGTTATTACGATCAAGATTACTTAAAATGAAAATTGCGACCGGTACAGGACAAACTACTCCGAAAGTTCTGTATCGTTCGCTTTTTTGTTTTTTGCTTTTCATATTTGAATTATCGGTAAATTCCATTTTTGATGTGCATATTTATCTAGTTAAGATAATTTTTTCTTGACATTATCCGGTTTAATAGTGTTGTAATAATGAAGAGCAGTACCGTAAGTGCCCAATAACAAAGTATATTGAAAAAGGCTCCAAAGTCCTGTCGACTCTGGAACCTTTTCTATTTACAAGCTTTCTTAATGATTTTGTCCCATGGCAAATAAGCCTCTAGCACCTCTTTCTGAATGATTCTTTCAAGTCTTTATCAACTTGATGACATTAATTTACTCCTTGTTCAGAAAAAGATGAATGACAGTTGATGCCTATCAATTACCATTTAGTACAAAAAAAAATTGAGAGTCTCCCCTCAAATCTCTCTATATAATCTTTTTTCAACCTTGTCGACGCATGACGAGTTTCAATACTTGAGCAATAATCAGCCATAATACAAGTGCTAGAATGACAATCCAAATCCACGCTTGTGGCTCGTTTTGCCATGGCAACTGAACATTCATCCCAAAGAATCCAGTGATTACAGCAAGAACTGCGAGTAAAATGGATATTATCGTTAAAATAGTCAGGTTGTCATTCAAGTTATTGTTCAAGATATTATTGTAGGCGCCTGACAATTGTTGAAGAATCTGAGAATCCAACTGCGTCATGGCAGCTAGCTGACGAGCTTCAATTAATGCATCGTCCAGCTCTTCCAATTCAATGCTACCAAGTTTTTGAATATGTGGGTGGTTCCGCAATTGTTCCAACACGAGCACATTTTGATTTCCTGCGGTTAGTAAATAGACTAACCCAGTTTCTAAGTCAGACAGTTCTAATAGCAGTTGTTTGGTCGTCCTCTTTCTTAACTTAGCATTGAGCGTATCTTTATCACGATCCAATTGATCCAAAACAGGGAAATATTCTTTGGAAGCAATCGTTAAGGTGGCGAATAGGAACTGTTGACAGGTCAAAACTGTATTATTAGCCAAATAGTTTTCTAATTTTTCCAGCAAGTAAGCATTTCTCGCATTGAAAATCGTAATAAACTGATTTTGTTGCACGATAAAGGCCATCGGAGTGGTTTCATAATAATTATCCTCTTTGGTTATATCAAGAAGATTAAAAATCAATAATAAGCGATCAGTTTTGATATTGTATTCTAAATGGGCCCGTTCATTTTTATCAAGAGCGTACGAAATTAATTCATTATCTAAGTCATATTCATCTACTAACTTTTTATCAATGATTTCTCTCCCAGAATGGATAATAATCCAGCTCAGTTCGTTGTTGTTACCAAAACGTTTTTCAATCATAAATTTGTTCCTCCACACTGATTCATCTCTATTCTATTGTATCATTTACGGATTGGCAAGTATGGTTAGGAAAAATAAATATTTCTTAAAAATTATTACATCGACAACCCTTCCTATAAACTTGGAAAAATAGCATTCACTGCGATACTTGCGAGTGAAACACACTCTCTCAAATAACCTTCCAAATATCTTTCTACTGGATGATCAGTGTATTTAAAACGGAACTGTAGGTCAAGGAATAGTAAGGAACGACTTAAATAAATATCTTCTTACTCATTGAGAATCAATAATAGTCTTCGAAAACCAAAATCAGACGTTTTTGACTTGATTTGATGTACTTCAGTTCTATTTGCATCGACGTCGCCTATTCTGATTTTGATTTTCATAGAGTATAAGACTACAAAACACTCAACATCATAAAACGCATAAAATCATGTTTCAATCACATCAATTTTATGCGTTTTATATATATCTTTAGTTCTTTTTACAAATTCTATCCAGTACAAGAGTTTAACTATTCTTTCGTCGTATGACGTTTTCCTAGACTGATTGCTTGCTCTTCTGACATTTCTATTACTTTTGAAAAATTAGTATTAGATGGCATGTTCTCTTTTGAATACCAATAGACATCTGCACTTCCGTTCCTTGCAATATACACAACAGCTGCCAGCTGAGGGGATGGTTGAGACGCTTCTACACTCTCACTTGGTTGCGATTCAACCGCAGAGCTAGAAGTAGAGGACTGACTACTTTCCTCAGTTGGAACCAGGGACGGTGTTGCAGTTCCTTTCAAGTAATCAATTGTGGCATTTTTAGAGTAATTCTCTAAAACGACCGTAGTAATTCCATTGCTATCTACAGATTCTTTTGAACCGCCGAGTTGAATATTGATCAGATTCCCTGACTCATCAAGACCAACATACTGAAGAACTACTTGACGTGGTATCAATTCATTTCCAGTATAAATCGGTTTCACTTGATAGTCTAACCAAAAATTGGGATGAGTCGCCAGCCAACTGTCCAGTCGTTTCTCATAGTAGAGCATTCCTTCACTATTATTGGCATCAGTCCCCTTATAATGACCGCTATTGGTCCAAGCAGTCAACGGAACCAGATTTTTTCCCTCATCTGTCAGGCCACTAAACTGATATCCTATCAGGTGTCCCCTATTAAATAACCATGACTTCTTGCCTTGATTCCCATAAGCTAGTTTATAGTTATGCCAACCGACAGGATTGTATTTTATTTTGGGTTCTCTCCGTTTTTTAGGCTCATCTTTATCTTGTAACTGAATGTGAGCTGATGTAGCTCTACCTAGACTATCAAACTCTCCAAGAACCAGCTGTTTTTCCTTTTTAAAGGTAAGCAAGTTAAGGCTTGGGTAATCAATATTCGTTTGATTAGCATGGACTGGAATACTAGAAAAAACAAAAACTAAAATAAGGAGGTGAATAATTCGTATCTTTTTCATAATCATAGGAATCCTTTGAAAACAATGACATATAAGGATATATTATAAATTGGATAGCAAATGAGGAGTGAACCAAGTTTCCATCACTTACTTTCTCCAATACTTATAGTATATCACTTAGTATATAAATATTGCAATAACTCATATCTGGTTTTTGTTTTTAGTATTAGATTTTAAATTGCCAAAAGTTAATAGAGGAGAGCATTGGAACACCGACCAATAACGGATGAAAGAGGTAATTAAAATGCTAGACATTTGCTTGACCCCCCCCCCCATAAAACTGACTATTGATACCTTTACACCCTCAAAGTAGATAATGATTATCTTTGTTGGCAACTTCTAAACTTCTTAATTCATAGGTTTTACAACCAGAATGGATAAACGGGTCACTTTCAGCAATCAAAAAAGCCTGGTCATAACTGTCAGCGTTAAAAACAACCATTCCACCAGGATAATCATGAAAAGGTCCACATAGAATAAGCTTATTTTCCGCATCCAGTTGCTTCAAATGTTCAACATGGTCCTTAATCAACTGTTCAGTCAATTCATTCTTATTTGTCATTAAATACAAATAAAGCATAGTATACCTCCTTGTCGTTTATACTTAGTATCTGTTTTTGAAAGTAAATGCCTACAATCAACTGACTCTAGATAAACATATTCAGTTATTTCATTGAAATAAGAAAATTTTAAAACATTTTTCGTTCAGGACAGATAGGCCAGATTGATTTCCATAGTAGACTGAGGCTGGGCAAAAAGCCTAGCACCACTCTTCAGAGTTCGTGTCAACATCTCAGCGCAGTGGTTGATTGGGTTTAACAGTCCAGTGGACTGTTAGAGGTTGGAGATAAGATTTGCGAAGCAAATCTCAGCAGTTCGTGTTTTACACTCCAAATCTGACCATTACGACTGTTGCGAACAAAGTTCGCTTTATCTCCAACCTCAAACTGTCTACCAGACAGTTTGAGCTGTGCGGGGGTGGGAGTGAAACAGTCTGGGGATAGACTGTTTCAGCTCAACAACTAGAAATAAAGACTTGTTGACGAACTCTTTTTTAACTAGTCGAGTTCTTATACGAAAACTCAAAAGAATGCAAAAACTCCCTCCCTATGATATAATCAAAGCGAAAAAATTTTTTATGTTAGGCTACTAGCTCGTCCCTAGTAGTCTTTTTCTGTGCTAAAAATTCAGGATACGTTATCTGCTCTTTTAAGAGAATATAAGCTATTTTTAATAATTGATGTGCGAGGGCGATTGTTGCTTTTTGTGAACCACGTCGACTTTGAATCTGATAAAATCGTTCAGCTAGAGGACTTCCTTTTTGTCTTTTGATAGCGAAAGCGGCCTGGCATAAACATTTCTTTAGATATGAATTACCATGTCGAATCTTGGTACTTCGTTTCTTACCAGCACTCTCATTGTTACCTGGACAGAGTCCTGCCCAAGAGGCTAGATGTCCAGCAGTTGGAAATTGACTCATGTCAGCTCCAACTTCAGAGATAATGACAGAGGCTGTAATGACATCAATACCTGGGATAGAATCCAGAATTTCTACCTGCTTCTCGTATTGTGATAGATAGTCATTAATTCGGTCCTCCAATATTTCAATCTGCTTCTGATAAAAATCATGAAGCTCTAAGGATTGCTTTAACATGAAGCCATGATGGTCAGAGAAATAACCATCCATAGCATTAAGAAGTTGAGGTACCTCCTTCTTCAAGCTTGTATAAACTGATTGATGAACAATGCGAGGCGTGATAGGCGTCTTGTCAATCAGTAGTTGAAGGAGATTACGACCTGAAGCACCCATAATATCTTCGATATAGGTCGTTAGCTTGATACCACCTGACTGAAGAATTTTATGGATACGATTGGTCTCCTTATTACGACTTTCCACATAATGTTTTCGTTGTCTGGTCAACTCCCTCAATTCTTGAATGGTTTCATCGGGAACGAAACTCCGAGGTAGTAGACCAATCCGTGTTAATTTGGCAATCCAGAGAGCATCTTTCTTGTCAGTTTTCTGACCTGGAATTGCCTTCATGTGGGCTGGTTGTGCGAGTATCAACTCGAAGTCATCACAGAGAGCATGCCAGACAGGTCGCCAATAGACACCTGTGCTTTCCATACCAACAGCTTCCACATGAAATTGACTGAGAAAATCGTGGCAAGTACGTAGGCCTTTAGTCGTTGTATCAAATGTAGCCATCTCACGCTTTGGACGAGTTGAGGTGAGAGATCCGTGTAGGATACAAACGACAATATTGGCTTGATGGACATCAATACCTGCACAAGATTGATAGAGAACATCCATGATAATTCCCTCCTTCTAAAAATTAGAGAGCTTATCTACCGAATTTTAGTCGTATTTTTATACTCATGCCTATCGCATATTTTGGGGTGCTCGTCAGTAGAGTGGATCAGTTTTTCCCTCGATGTTTAACATCATTAACTCGTCAACCACAAAGCCCTCACTATGATTATACACCTAGTGAGGGCTTTATGTTCGTTTTCATTATTCTGTGGGTGAGGGCGGAGCCATCATGGATGTCTTTCCCACTCCCTATCAATCGCATGTTTCAAGTATACGATACCTCCCATCTAAATGATGGAGAAACACCTTAACTTACTTTATTTTAGCATTTTTTCTCTTCTGTTTAAATGATATATTTTTATTTTTGCATTCAATTTCAATCAACCTCTTTTATTTAATACATATTATTTAATCCCATCTGATGCTCTTTTTTTGGCTTTGTAAATAGTATTTTGGAATCTTCTTTGCATTTCTTCCTCCAACTCATTATCATAGTCCATTGTATGCTTTTGCAGGGCATTTATAAAATCTTCAAAATAAGGAATATTGTCATACAAGTCTCTATTTTCAAGAAAGAAATGATAGATTTCTCTGTAATAAACCACAGTATATTTTTCACCGCATGAAAACTTGCTCAAATCAATGTGGTTATAATTGGGCGAAAAAATAAAGCAACTAACCGTTTTCTTAGAATACTCAGCATCAGTTGTAACAAATTGATAGTATGTTTTTAGTTGAGACTGGACTAGATTGCTGTATATATTATGCCTATCATTAATACCATTAATGCTTGATTTTATTTTATTCTCGATTACGATAGCATTATTTTTATCACAAATGAGTAGGTCAATATTTTTCTTCTCTCTCTCAATTGTAAAATCAGTTTGTATATCGATAGATAAAACTTTTTTTGCGAACCTAGAAAAAGCAGTTCTATTGATATTAAAAAAGTAAGCAAACATATTTGAAAAAGCGAGTTCACTATCTTCTTGCCTGATTATTTTCAGGAAATTAAAGTACGGGTTGGTTTGAGGTTCGACTACTTCGGACATTACTTGCGTCGTATTGGATTCTTCCCACAAATCTTCGTTTTCAATTATTTGATTCAAATCAATGAAAGATTCTGGCTTTTCATTTTCGTTGAAGAATTCCCTTAACGTTTGCTTGCCAAATCCTTTATTTGTACGAATGAAAAAAGTATTATCTCCGCTAACAGATTCATCGTCAGTAATATAAATCTGATTTTTGGGCTTAATAACTCTTTCAGCAATAAATGTAGTATATACATTTTTTTCATTATCCAGACTGCCACGAAAGGAATTTTCATTAAATAAATCAACAAGCCTCACTCCACCATAGGTCAATCCTAATGCAACTTGTCCTTCATATCTCTCTTTTCGAGAAAGTTTGTTGTCCGCAAAATCAAGAATCGTAATCCCCTCTGCTTTAGCTAGTACTTTATATATTTTCGAGGCAAATTTGCGAACCAACAAAATAGTAAGACTATTTTCACCATGAGATAACTCTATTGTTCCTTGTGAGTTAAGGTAGATATAATTTTTTCCATCATCTGCTTTATAAAGGTTAATGATTTCATGACCTATATTAGTTCCCTCAGACAAATAGCCTCCAACATACATTTTATTTAAAATGATTTCACGACATGCTGTTTTTGGCTTCGATATGTCCTGGTGTTTAGTTTCAATAGGATTAATCAATTCTTCTGAGGACAAAAACATACGAAATCTCCTAAGATGAGATAGATAACCACTTACCCGCAATTTACTATTCCCTTTAGAATTCTCAGAGAGAGCTGTTATTAAGGTCTTCCTTGCTTCACTTTCAAAATCGCTAGCAGTCACTGTTCTCCAAAAAAGCTCTTTGCTTCCTTTTCTCCAAAGGTAAAATGTATCAGTATAAGCAGTGTTGATGGTCGCTTTAGAAATTTTCTGACGAAGTAGAAAATTTTTATATAAAGCCCGCAGTTCCTCATACGATAAGGCTTTCATACCTATTAAATCCAAAATATCCCTCCTTTATTTCTCTCCATCATCCTCAGCAATATCATATCCTAGTATCATCCAGAATTTATCAAAATAAAATAAATCTGAATTATCTCCAATAATTTTGGCTGATTTTGTCAATATACAATCCAAATGATGACTCCTGATGCACCGGTGCTTTTCTGTTTATATAAACTCGTTTTCAATTACTCTAAAAAATCAATAAGATAGAGCTATTTATTATCACTTATGTCCAATAATAGATAGGCCATTACAAGCAAAGATATGCTCTCAGTGTTTGCTGATATATTTTAGCTATGTTTAGGGATTCAAATAACAAATCAATTTTTGATTTTTCTTAAAAGCAAAACAAGACTGAAGCTCCAAAATTACTTCATTGTAGCCACAGTCTGTCGTACTCTAATTTCATTAAGTCTAACTACCATTTTTTCAATACTCGGATAGTTTTCAAAATCAAAATATATACTAAAAGTATATGATAAATAAGATACAATTAAACTAATTTCCCTAAAGCATCTAACTACTAGTTACTTGAAGAAACCTACTGTATCATTCAATAACCTATTCAACAGTTAGTATTCTCATTTTACTAATTCTTTATATGCATCAAGATAACCTGGTAATACTGAAGTCGCAACATCATCCAATGTTGTTTGTTCTACATTCGGTATTTTATCTTAATCCATATCTAATAAACTATGACCATCATCAAATTTATTAATGGGAATATTATTTTTTATAACTACTGAGGATACCTTTTCCTTATTTTTCGCATAGAAAAATGGTCGTTATTTATTGAATAATTTAGCCCAATTTTGCTTAGAGTTCAAAATCCTTGCAACATAAACTTCATGGTTATCAATATAATAAAAAGCTAGATAATTCTCAATTGGCATATATCGGTACCGTTTGCCATCATCTGTTAATTCCCCGTAACCACGACTAGACACCAAAGGACAAGCTTCAGGGAAGGTCTCTAGAATTTCAAGTGCAGTTAGGATTAGGTCTATTTTGCTGTCGGCAGATTGTTGACTGTAGTAATTATGTAAAATATAGTCATGAATCCCTTTTAAGTCCCTTTTGGCTTGATCCGTAAGGGAAACATGGTATCGTTTATAATTATTCAAGTCCAAATTCCTTTCTCACATCAGCCAAAGATGTTAGTTTACCTTGCTCAATTTCTTGATGGCCGATTAGAATTTCCTTTTTCAAGTCTTCAAAAGCAACTTGATACTGCGTCTCTTGTAAATCACTGTTAACGAACTCTTTGGGATCAACCGCTCCAGTCGCAATTTTACGAAGAGCAGCATTGAAGATATCAGACAGAGTCAGCTTTTCATCTGCTAAAATTTCTTTAGTTTGTTTATAAAAAGTTGAATCCGCTCTAAAGTTGACGGGCTGTGTGCTTGCCATAGTTCTTACCTCATTGTAAAGATGATTTGTAAATACATTCTATCATGCTTACCTTCTAAATTCAACTAAAAACTCAAAATTCCACGTTCATCATAAATACTTCCATTATCGATTTGAAGACGAATACAAGGGTCCAGTACTATTATGAATGCCACAATACCGTCAATTTTTTGACTGAGTTTTCCTCATTAGGCTTAATATTGTTAACGAAGTCATATCTTATGACCAACTTGACCTTTGAAGTTTTGAGGTAGCACTGATGTGCCCAAACATCATACAGAACATGGCACTGCGATATCTCAGTGCCATGTATCATCAAGTAAACAAATGATAGACAGGTAGCATTCTCAACCGGGGTTATTTAAAGATATTCTCTCGTTTGAGAGAAAAATTAATTTCATCCAAATTAATATCTACATCAATTGTCTGGTGGACTTGAAGTTTGGACAACAAACCGACTACTTCGACATGGCTTGAGCGGAAGTTATAGCTGTCAAATACTAGTAACCAAAATATTTTTATCAGAAATTCTCTTTGTGAGAACATATCCACTGTGGGCTTTCGTGTGTGGGAAGATATCAACAAAACAATAACTTGGTAACTGTGTCCTTTGCCGTAGATGACATTAACCAGCATCTGATATCATTAAAACCAAACTTATTCCCTCTTTTTTTATAAAGCCTTTACTTGAGATTTTATAACTTCATACCCTAATTTATCTATGGTGTTTTCAATATCTTTTATAGATACTTTTTCATCATCATATTCCACTCTTACTTTACTTGAATTAAATAGAACCTTTATACTTTTTTCGTCTACTCCATCTAATGATTTAACTCCATTTTCTATTTTTTGCATACATGATGGACATGTTAATGTTTCTAATTGAATTGTTGCTTTTTGCATTTTTCATCTCTCCTTTAGTTTATGTTAATTGTATTATATGCTATTATTATCTTTAATAAATTGATTTACATCAAGAATTTTATTTATTTTCTCAATTTATAGCGAAGAAGTCTCATACCATTTAAAATCACTACTAATATGCTTGCTTCATGTACTAACATACCGATTGACATGTTCATCCATTCACTAAAGAATACGCTGGCAAGAAGGACTAATACAACCCCTACTGCAATAATAATATTTTGAAGCATGTTATTAGCGGTTGCTTTTGTTAAACCTAATGCATGTGGCAAGCGGCTGAAATCTGAATTCATTAAAACAACATCTGAAGTTTCGATTGCTACATCTGTTCCATTCCCCATAGCAATTCCAATTTGTGCTAGAGCTAGTGAAGGACTATCATTTACTCCATCTCCAACAAATGCCACAATTTGACCTTTTTCTTGTAACTCTTTAATATATGTTGCTTTATCTTCTGGCAACATATGTCCATGAGCTTCTGTAAGTCCTAGTTCACGTGCTACTACATCAACTGTTCCTTGGTTATCACCAGAAAGAACTACTAGATTTTTAACACCAAGTTTTTTCAACTTTTTAAGATCATCTTTTACACCCGGGCGAATTTGATCACGAATACCCATCAATACTTTTAATTCACCATCAACTGATGTTAAAACAAGTGAATTTCCATTTTTCTCAAATCTGGCAATATCTGCACGCGCTTTTTCACTTAAAAGAATCCTTTCTTGCTCCATTAGTGCCACATTACCGACGGCGACTTTATGACCTTCTACATGAGCTACAATTCCTCCACCTTTTACAACCTCTGTTTTTTCAACTGTATATAATTTTATATCTCCAATATATTCTACAACTGCTTTCGCTAATGGATGATCTGATTCCTTTTCAACACTTGCTAGATACCCTAATACTTCATATACATTATCTGCATAAATTTCTTTATCAGCTACTTTAGGATTTCCTATTGTTAATGTACCTGTTTTGTCAAATACCATGGTATCTAGTCTGCTAAAGTCACTAATAACCTCACTACCTTTTAGAAGGACTCCGTGACGTGCTCCATTTCCAATCCCCGCGACGTTTGAAACCGGTACACCGATTACCAATGCTCCTGGACATCCTAAAACTAATATCGTAATTGCCAGTTCAATATCCCTTGAAAATATCCATACAATAAAAGAGAGAACTAGAACTGCTGGTGTATAATATTTAGAGAATCTATCAATAAAGCGTTCTGCCTCTGATTTTGAATCCTGTGCTTCTTCCACTAACTCAATGATTTTACCAAAAGTAGTGTCTTCACCTACACGGTCAGCAGTGATTCGCAGTGTTCCATTTTCTAAAATTGTTCCCGCATATACTCCTGAATCTTTCTTTTTGCTTACTGAAACAGCTTCACCTGTAATACTTGCTTCATTAATGTGCCCTTCTCCTGTTAAAACTGTCCCATCAACAGGGATTTTTGCACCCGTTTTAACAAGTAAAATATCTCCTACATCGACTTCATCTATTTCTACTTCTTCAAATTCACCATTTCCCACTTGTTTTAAGGCACTTTCTGGTGCCATTTGAGTTAATTCTTTAATTGCAGAACGTGTTTTATTAAGTGTCCTTTGTTCTAGATAAGCTCCAAATAGAAATAAAAATGTAACAATTGCTGATTCTTCGTAGTTTCTAATTACAAAGGCTCCGACTACTGCAATGGTAACTAAAACATCAATACTAACTACTTTGACTTTTAATGCTTGATAGGCTTGAATCGCAATAGGTGAAACTCCCAAAATTGAAGCAATTACTAGTGCCCAGATGGCTATTTGTTCGTTTTCGAAGCCTAATTTACTGACAAATGCAATTATTATTAAAATAGCACTTACTATTGTAATATGGTTTTTTCTTCCTAATATAAATTTTTGCATATTCATACTCCTCCCTATTAGATTGTTTATATCTTTTCATTGCTTTGTTTATTTTCTTTTATGCTTCATATGCTTTATCTAATTCTGCTAACATGTTATATACTGCTTCATAACTTTCGCATACATCACCTGGAACTGTATAATTATTTGTGATTTCACGTAATTTTACAAATTCCTCTTTTAAGTCCGGCTTTTCTACTCCCGCATCTTTTGTTTTCTTTACAAGTTCATCATATACTTTACGAACCTGGTAGAATTCTGGATGATTTTCACCATGAACTTTTGCTACAACTGGAACATATTGTGCTAAAGTTTTTAAATGAGTTTCCTTTACTTGATTAAAATTTAATTGTCTTGACATATTTTTTTCCTTCTTTCTTATTTTATTTTTTCTTTATCTTGATTAAATAATACTATATATTGAACGAAATTAAATTGATCTAAATCAAGTTTAGTCTTTTTTAAATGTTTTAATATTTTTTCTACTATTGTACTTTATATGATCACATCTATACCAACAACAATCCATCTAAATCCAAAATCTCAATCTTTCTACCTGATTTTTGTTTTATATATCCTTCATTTTCAAGATCAGCTAACTTTCTACTAATAGTTTCTGGAGTAGTTCCTAGATAAGAGGCTAAATCCTTTTTACTCATTGGCAATTCAATTTCCATTGGACCATCTCCGCTTTCCATACATTCTGCAAGAAACAGTGCTAATCTAGTATCTACCTTCTCTGTGGCAAATCTAGTTGTTTGTTTTTCTGATGTTTCTAATCGATTAGAGAATTCCGATAAAATCTTCAAAGATATAGTAGGATACTTTAATAAAAATTCTTGCAAATCATTTCTACTAATCATACATACATCGGTATCACTCATTGCTTCTGCATATGCTTCCTGAATTGATTCGCGAAACAAGGCAAGCTCTCCAGTGAAATCGCCTGGATTTAATATTCTCACTAATTGTTCTTTTCCTGATTCAGACAAACGGTAAATTCGAATTTTCCCTTTACTTACAATATATAAGCAGTCGGATATATCTCCCTCTCGGTAAATTACTTCACCTTTTTTAAAAGAGGTCGATTTCGTTACTTTCATAATTTCCTCCATCTGTTCTCCTTCTAAATGATTAAAGATCGGAACTACAGTGATACATGAAGCGTGTGAAACTGACTCATGTCCTTGATGATGAGTGTGAGTAACATCGTGATACCCTTGTTTTTCTGTATATTGATTTTTAATTTCATGCATCAAATCCTTTTTTTTCATTTGAATGCCCCTTTCATATTCTCTCTTAAGATCTCTTTAGCTTTTTCCAAGTACCCACAAGTCCAGTAAATGCAGGTAAACTTATCCGGATGAATAATTGCGTTATCATCATAGTCAGGATTTTCTAGTGTACTTTTTAGACGTCCTATCTCTTGCTTAAGTCCTCGGATGGCGGTCATTATTTCTTCCTTTGTCTTTCCTTTGAGATACTCTTTATAGTAACTTTCCGGAATAATCATTATATTAGACCGTCTCCTTTATTAGTTAGATATTTTTATCTCATCACCATCAGGTAAAACAAATGCCTGCTCAAACCTGACACCCAGTACGTCTGCGATAGCTTTCAACTCATCCAAGGTTACTGTTTCTCGTTTCAATTTCTTGTTGAAATTTTGTGGTGTCTGTCCAATACGTCTAGCAAGTTCGGAAACACTTATATTCATTTGCTCACACAGTTTTTTAATCATTTCTGCCGTAGTCATACAGCACCTCCAAGTTTACACTAATAATAGTATAAACCGTTTGGTTGATAAATACAATACTCTACTATCACTCTTTGATGATATAGAACAAATTGAAAAAGAAAATAGACTTCAGACAGCAATTGATGTTGTCAGAGAACAGTTTGGCTTTTTAGCCATACAAAAAGGAACCGTCCTAACTGAAGGTTCCAGAAATATTGAACGCAGTAAACTTATCGGCGGTCATTCCGCTGGTGGATTAGAGGGATTAAAATGATTGACCGTTCATACTTACCATTTCAGTCAGCAAGAGAGTACCAAGATACTAAGATGCAAAAATGGATGGGCTTTTTCCTATCTGAGCATACATCAGCACTCTCCGATGATACAAACAAAGTAACGTACATGTCAGATTTATCACTAGAGAAGAAATTATTACTCCTCAGTCAAGTATACGCTGGGCAGCTACACACGCGCATTCAAGTGATTGAAAAAAACAAGCGTGTTTACTACACTGGGACAATACCAAGTCTGAATAAGGATTTCATTTTGATAAAAACTACAACAGGTCACATCAATTTGAAATTGAAAGACATAGTTAGTATTGAACTTGTAGAGGAGGTGCTTTATGAATCAGCTTGAGTTTCAGCATAATCACCTGCAAATGGACTATTACAGCGAGAGCTACCAAGATTTTGAACATGACTTCTACCGCTACTCTAACATGAATATTCCATTGACCTTCCTGACCGATGATATCCTCAAAACAATGGCGACTTCACGTAAGAATTACTTTGTCCTGAATAAGGAGAAGTCCAGAGATAATGGTGATCATTTCTTCATTTTTGAGGTAAGTACCATAGATGAAAATCCACTAATTTGCCGATATTCGTATAAGAAAACTACAACATATTTAGTACAAAAATAGGAGTGATGCAAAAGACCACTCCTATTTTCTATCGTCTCATTATATAATTAAAACCACTATTTTATTAAAGTAAATAGATTCTTACCAATTATTTTTCTATAATATCTAATTGCGCCGAATGTACTGGTACTTCTTCCTTTTTAATGAATTGTTTCGCCCCTTATATCATACAAGGAAAGGGGGTGAGGCTCTTGAAAAGGCAAAAGAAAAGAGATGTTTACCATCTCAAACTGATTGAACTCGCTACTGCAATAGCTAGATTCTTTCAATCGTTGCCCAAATCATTTTGGAGATAATAAAACATCTCTAAACCTCACAAAGCAGGCGGAACTTCTTCCGCTTGCTATCCTTGTAAATATTGTATCATAAGAGGTAAACGAATACAAGAAAAGAAGCGCCCAAGAGGTAGACCACCAACAGGCCTTGTTAGAGATAAAAAATAACGATCAGAACCACCGCTGAAGAAGCTGAACTAATAAAAAACAAATCATTGGTACACCTCTTTTAACATGACCCCCCTTGCAAAAATATGAAAATGGCAGGAATACAATAGTTGTACTCCCACCAATAATTTTTATCTTCGTTCCTTACTATTTATTGTCGTTTTTACGAAAGTCAGATAGTTCCTCAAAATCCTTCAATTCAAAAACAAAAGCCTTATTAATTGCCTAGTCACGTTAAAAATACACTCTTAGCCCAGTTTTCAGAAATCTCATTCTCTTTTAGAACCAACTCCTGCCATTGTCCTGCGTAATATATCCCTTCCTTCTTAGCTGAATTTTTAACCCGTTTACTGATATTAGTTGGAAGCAAAGCTTCTACTTCATTCCAAATAGCTTTGGAACAACCTTCTTTCGTAAGAATTCTTTTTTCAGTGAATGTGAATACTCCGGACCCACTACGAGAATTGTCAAAAGATAATTCCTTAGTTGGTAAATACAACATATTTGTCTTTTGCTTAGCACGTTCAGGATGAGCATGTGGATGCCATTGATATTTTTTTTTTAACGTATCTTGTTCCGAGATAAGTTCACCAACTTGCAAATAACCATACAAAATGTGTAGATTTGGGGCACCTTTTACATATCGCAATGTGCCTTCACATGGATTGCCTTCCGTTTGTTTAAACCACCCGAAAAAGAGAAAAAGATCTCCAATTCCAACATTTTGATTCCTTAGATAGCTCTGAGATTGATTAATTTGTCCAAATCCTGCAATCCAATCTTGAGGTAAATTTAGATGTGCTTCTGGTCTAATATCTGGATCCAGATGGCAATTCCAATCTCTTATTTTTAAATCTTTTGGCTTTAACTGTGTTAAGATATCTGAATATGCTACCCCTTCATATTGTAAATCTTGATACGTTAGTTGATCGATTTTTGCAGGAATTGGAAAAGACAAAAGAGTACCATCGGGTAAAATTGGATTAGGCACGCCACCTGCCTTACTGTCAAATCCCTTTCGTGATAAGATAACTTTCATTTAGTTCTCTCCTTTTATATACATCGGATGATAGGGTAAATCTACAACTTCATTTTTTTCTCCGAACAATTCTGTGATGTAATTCATAAGTTCTTTTGTATCTTCTGGTCTTTCATTAGAATTATAAAAACCATTTTTTGTATTCCACCTTGGAAATGGTTTACCTGCTAACCTTGATCGACTTCCCATTGGAAAAAAGTCTAAAATGTTTTTTGGCAACTCTAAAGGTGACTTACCAAAATACTTAAATCTTTCCGAAATGATAATCGGATCATTCATAGTTTTTGAATTCCACCATTCATGATCGATACAATAATTATAAGTGTAGGCATCCCGACGATTGATTGAACTGTCTGATTTTAAATAATTCCTTATTGAATCAACTTTAGATATTTTTGCAACAAATACTAAATGATTATATTTTGGAGAAATAAATAAACCTTGATCATCTCTCCATTTACCACCATCATGTGAATGCCCTGCAACTGCCATAACATAAGCATCCACTTCTCCAGAATTTATTCTATCTGCCCAATTTTTTCTCAAATTTCTACGTAGTTGTAACATACAACCTCCTTCAGTCAACAACTCCGGTGTTGCCTCATACTCTTCCGTAAAAACGCAAGGATTGATACCATAATCATGCGTCATTCGATAACAATAGATTATATTCTACGGTACTTAGGTATGAAAACTATGTGATATTTGCACATCCATTTGGTATGTGATAAACTGTAACTGGTTTTAGCCATTTCTTTTTCCTCCTTTATCTAACCTGAACACTTAGATTATAACAGGAAAAAGAAATGGAAGCTCAAAGCCTTGTCAGCCACCAGCATAGCTGGTGGTTTTCTTGTTTTTCTCTACGAGAAAAACTGGCTCGAAGCCATAATATAAATAAGGGACAAATAACCCTTTTAGATTTATTTGTCCCTATTATTCTATATTTTTTCACTTCTGACAATGCAGATGAAACTTTTAAATTTGGTATTTTCCAGTATCATTGTTCAGTTTTTATTGCACCAGACAGGGCATTGTATCCATTTTGTTTGTATGTATTTTCCCCTGTTACTCAATCATAATTTCCTTGATAGAAATCTTCTTAATTTTTTCAGAATATATATACATCATAATTTCATAAATCGTGATAAAACAAGCAAGAGAAATAAGCATAGTTGGAAAGTCAAATTTATACGTAGGTACACCCGCGACATCCTTAAATACAATATCCACCATAAGCCGAAGCAATCCATACTGATATACTGTTCCGATTATAAAACCAATATAAGACAGCGGTCTGTATCCTCCTAAAATTGCCCTGCAACATTCTTTCTGTGAATAGCCGAATACTCTCATCATAGCAATAGTTTTTGTATTTCCGTTTATTACTGTAGTTATAGCAAGAAACAGAGTTGTAAACGCTAATACAAGTCCGATGACCAACATCATCACACCCATCATTTCACTTGATAAATCTTTCATACTAAACGACATTTGTGTCATAGCTGAAAAGCAAAATGAAGCAAAAATAATGAAGAATACAAGTGCCTTTTTAGATTTCAAGGTATTCCTTTTCAAATACTCTACAAACGACAATTCACTGCTTTTTTCGATTCTATGATTTTGTGTTTTAGAAGCAGTTTGCGTATTATCTTTCAAAAGCAGCAACACAGGTTTTTTGAATTTGTACCAGGCATAATAAACTGAAAGTGCCGAAAAACAAACAGTCGGCAATACCACAAAATAAAATAAAATGCTTGGATGAAAATTGATAGTTATCTCAGGAAGCATTTTATCTTCATTTTGTAGAGCATAAAACCACGGCATTATAAGAAATGCTCCTGCATATCCGATTACAGTCCCAATAAATATACTAATTCCGAATACCCAAAAGCTTTTTGCAATTTTGATATTTGAATATCCCAATGCCTTTAATATCCCAAGTTCCTTCTTATGCATGTCAATATAATGCTTAATATAAAACAACAACATAACAATCTCAGTTAAAAGCAAGCATCCGCCACTTACAAGGCAAACGACTTTTGCCATAGAAACCTGAGCATTATAAAAAAACATTGATAATTCAGATGTGATTTCACTCTCAATTAATCGAACATCAAAATAAAAGTTCAGAAACATTGTACAAACAAGGACAGCACAACTGGCTATAATGGAAATACCGATGAGTTTTGAAACATTTTTTATTCCAACAAGCATACCATCACCACCCTATCTCATAAGCGGTCTTTTGTGCTTCATTTGTGTAAATTTCAGATATTTTTCCGCTATTCATTTTTATAACTGTGTTTGCCATTTCCGCAATATTTAAATTGTGTGTTACCATTACTATTGTAAAATCATAATCCTTTTGAAGTTTACATATATAATCAAGAACCTGTCGTCCTGTTTGTTCGTCTAATGCTCCTGTCGGTTCGTCAAGAAATAATACTCTTGGTTTTTTTGCCAAAGCTCTTGCAATAGATACTCTTTGCTGTTCGCCACCCGAAAGTTCGCTGGGATATTTATGTAGTTTTTCTCCGAGTCCAACCGCCCTAATGACATTTTTATAATCTTTATTATTTGCTAAATCAGCACCCATTTTTACATTTTTATCAACGCTCAAATTAGGTAGCAAATAATACTGCTGAAAAATAAATCCGACATTTTCCTTACGAAATGAAGTTAATTCATTATCAGAAAGTGCTGTAATATCCTTTCCGTCATAAAACACTTTACCGCTGTCAGGGTGTTCAAGACCTGAAATTACATTCAAAAAGGTTGACTTGCCAGAACCAGATGCGCCGAGAATAACCACAAAATCATTATCCTTAATATCAAGACTGATGTCCTTTAATACTTGGAATCGGCTTTCTCCGTTTCGGTAGGATTTTATTATATTTCTCGCTTTAATCATTATTTTCTCCTTCCTTCAGCTTTTTCAAAATACTCATACATACCTCAGTAATCATTGTACTGATTTCTTCGTCTGTAAATCGGCACATTTTTGTGGCACAAAGCGTTGCAATTCCGTGTGTATATATCCAAAGATGATGATACAGTTTTTTCCCAGATGCCTTGCAAATTTTGTAATCATCTTGAATTGACAATAGAATTTGCTCATAACTTTCATCTATCAGCGGAAGTACACCTGATAAGTCAGGAATTTGTTTTTGCTCCGTCATAAAGAGGAGTTGAAAAAGCTTAGGCTCATTAACAGCGAAGAGAATATATTGTGTACCCACCCCTTTAAACGGGGGCTCTGCTGTTAGTCCTTTATTGACATATTCTTTATACAGAGCTTTAGCAGATTTAATCATATCCTGCTGAACCTCCTCCATATTTTTAAATACAGTAAAAATGGGTCTTGCCGAACTACCGAGGTATGTTCCTAACGCTCTTGAAGTCAAAGCCTCATATCCGTCTGCCCTAACAATATTTAATGCAGCTTCAATAATTTCTGCTTTTGTAAATTTTGCTTTTGGTGGCATACTCTTTATCTCTCCTTTTACTAAATCGCTTGTTTTAAATCGGTTGATTTAATTATAATTGAAGCCCACCTGAAAGTCAATAAGGGGCAGAGATTAATTCATTCAGCCTTATTGACTTCTTTGCAAAGATGATTTCTTCGTTCATAATATCACAATTGCTACACTTTGTTGTATTGCGTTATGCGATTTTCCAGCCCTTGCTTTTGCCATTATGAGCAGTCAGGGCAAGGGGAATATAGTGTGAAATCATATAAAGGGATAAAGCGAACACATTACAATGAATCCTTTGTTTTCAAAGCTTTTGTAGGATTTTATTAAAATACAAAGAGGTGTGATTAAGCACATATATATAATTGTTTGTTTGCAATCGGATTTTTAATAATATCCCCTTGTTTCCCGCCAGCCTTTTACATACCACCTGATTCCAACAGATACCAGTTGCACGAATAATAAGAAAAATAGCAGATTGATCGGCAATACTGTCTTTATCCAATCTCCAAAATAGATTGCTATTGCCATGCTTATAAGTGTTACCAGTATTGTAATCATATCCCAGCAGTATTTCTTATATAGCCCGGCAATCTTTATCCCGATGAATGCTAAAAGTATTTCTGCACCCACCAGACAGCCACCGCAAATCAATAATCTTATCAGCCAGTATATAATTCCGGCAACGACAGGATTAGATATTCCATTACTAATCTGTGCCACATTATGCAAGTATTTCAAGGAAAGAACAGGTCAAACTATCTTTCAGTATTTAAACCAATATAGAATACACAAATCCATATATTTATTAGAGCAAACAAATAAATATATGATTGAAATTGCACTAGATTGCGGATATGAAAGTGATTCATACTATATCAAGCAATTTAGAAAACAGATGAATCAAACTCCAAAACAATATCGTAAATTATTTCAAAAAATTAAATGAGTATAATTTCTAGCTATCACTTCTACTCATTCCAAAAATTTCCTTACTCTGATACTTCCCCACCATAAAGCAAAAAGCCTTGCAATCAAGGCTTTTCAGTATCCCTTTCGTTCCAAGGTTTCTAGGCTTTTACGAGCAGAGCAACACACTCGACGTGATGCGTATTTGGGAGTTCAAAGGTCCAGTGGACCTTTGAAGCAGCTTGCCGGAAAACAGGTAAGCAAGCTGGACAACCTAAATGCGTTTTTCTAACAAACCGACTACTTCTATATGGCTCGTCTGGGTATGCAGAATGTCTTTGCTATTTTCCCGTTTAAGGGAACAAGTCCACAGTCTTTTTCTTGTTCGTGCCGTTTGCGGGAATATATCAATAAAACTGAAATTTTCACCTTATTTCTTTTCTTTTATTTTCATCACAATAATAGGTGAAAATAATGCTGATAATACTACCAACAACCATAGATTTCCTGTAAAAATATTATATGATTGTAATAAACCTGCAAATCCATCTCCAGCTTTGATGTATGATGATAAATCAAATAAATTTGTCAGTATAAACCACATTATGCCGAATATAATATAATCTCTTTTCACACAGTTCTTTATTTTAGGTACTAGCAGATAGGCAACAATAAAAATGCATACACTTAAAATAATTCCACTTAGCGGGCGTGCTAACACACCAAGATTAACGAGTACGTATTCTCGAAATCCCCCATTTAATATTTCAATCGGTATAATCATAACCCAAATCAAAAATGCAAACACATACTTTTTCGTATAGACCTCCAAAACTATAATTCTTCAATGTACTTCAACAATGGTTCTAAATACGACTTATCTGTCCAATCACACTTTTGCCCCACTGCACACATCAATGCTTTTTGCCAAGGTTCATATTCGTTTGGATTTTGCTTTGCAACTGCTTTCTGTAACATCTTGCAAATAGTTCTATCCGTAAACTTCATTTTCTCTTCATCCCATGCTCCACGACAATAGAACAATGGAATATTACTAAGTGTATCTTTAAAATGCAACTCCCTTACCTGTTGTATTGCTTTCTCATCATATGGAGAAGCACCAACTGCAAATACTACAATCTTCTTATCTGTCAACTGCCCTATATTTTTCCTTAAGAATTGCAGCCCTGCAATACCAGAAGCATAAACACCTCCACCTAGAATGATAACATCATAATTCAGCAAATTAGCAGCTTTAGAATTCTTAGTTTCTGCATAATCATAGCCAAGTTCCTCCACTAACCAATCTACATACTTTTTCGTTGCTCCATATTTAGATTGATATAGAATAATACCTCTACTCATAATTTCGAATCTCCTTTAAATTATCTTCAATTTGTATAATGGTCTGTATAGTAGTCTGTAACTGTTCCTCAGACACTCCCGCAAACATTCTCTTCAAAAGAGCCCTACTCATTTCATCGTTTTTCTCACAAAACTCTTGGCAATAATCAGTAAGTTCAATGCGTTGTTTTCTCTTATCCTGCTCATCCACAGAAATACTTACAAAGCCCTTCTTCTCCAGTTTCAAGAGGATCTGCTTTACATTCTGATGAGAGCTACCCATGATTTCCGCTAACTCCTTAACTGTAGGAGGAGTTTTGCATAAGTTGATACATATGATTGCAAAAAACTGTTTCCAGCTAATTTCCTTCATAGTACTATCCGCCATTGTCTGAAATCTGTTCTCAAAGGCACTTAGCAAGCCTAAAAGAAAATATGATGATTCAATGCCTGTAAAATTCACTTTATCACTTCTGATTACTTCCTGTAAATTCATTACGCCCTCCAATAGGTAATATGTTACTTTTTCAAGATAACACATTACCTTTTCTTTGTCAATCGAGTAGGGACTAATTTCTAGTCCCTCTCACACCACCGTGCGTGCCGTTCGGCACACGGCGGTTCAACTAACTTTTAACGCATGTCGTTTTAGATAATAATCTAGGCAAGAAACCAGTCCACGTTTAGCGAGGACTGGTTTTGATATGGCACGTTTCAGTACAGACCTCTGAGCCACTAATTGATAATGGTCTCCCCAGCCAGATACTTTATCCGCTATCCACTTCGGTACTCCTAATTTGAGAAGTCCCCATAATCGCCTAGATTTCTTCTTCCATTGTTTCCAGATAATAACTCTTATTCGAGTTCTTAGTCGTTCATCAATGCTTTCCATGACTGATTTCATGTTCGTCATAGAAAAGTAGTTTATCCAACCTCGGATGACCCAGTTTAGTCGCTCAATTCGGCTGTCTAAGTCAATACTCCACTTACGGGCCGTTAGTTTCTTGAGTTTTCTCTTGAAACTCTGTACGCTATCCTGATGCGGACGACTTTTCCAGCCCTCAGATGATTTCCAGAACCCAAATCCTAGGTACTTTAATTTGCTCGGTCTCACAATCTTGGTCTTGGTCATGTTGACTTTCAAACCTAATCGTTTTTCAATATAACGACTAATTGAATGCATCACACGTTTAGCCGCCGCCTCACTACCGACTGTGATGACGCAGTCATCTGCGTAGCGAACGAAGCGAAGTCCACGATTTTCCAACTCTTTATCTAGCTCATTAAGCATGATATTGGACAGGAGCGGTGATAGGTTTCCTCCCTGTGGAGTTCCAACTAGTGTTTTATACCGTTGTCCGTTGATGACTACACCTGAATGAAGGTACTTACGAATTAAAGATTCTGTATCTCCATCTTGGATAATGTTATGAACAAGCGACATCAGTCTATCTTGAGGAACGGTATCAAAGAACTTCTCCAGGTCTATGTCTACTATCCACTCATAACCGTCATTAAGGTATTCTAATAACTGGATAATAGCTTGTTCGCATGACCGATTGGGTCTGAATCCGTAACTCCTCTCAGAGAAATAGGGTTCACAAATAGGACTAATGACTTGGACAATAGCTTGTTGTATCATTCTATCCATGACCGTTGGGATACCTAACTGACGGTCTCCGCCGTTAGGTTTGGGAATTTCAACTCGTAAGACTGGCTGAGGTTTGTACTTCCTCTGCTTTATGAGTTCTTTAGTTGAACGCCAGTGTTTGCGGAGATAGTCATCTATTTCGTCAATAGTTACGCCGTCAATTCCTGCTGAACCTTTATTGGCTCTAACTTGATTGTAGGCTTCAAGCATATTGGACCGAGATAGGATATTATCTAGTAACTGTGACATGTGCGTATTCCTTTCTTGTTTCGGTGTCTGAGGGACGTCTTATATTGGTGAACTTTCCTCTAGTCAATACGTGACCGCACCCAGTTCTATCAGACCGCTAGTTTTACAGACACAAGTGAAGTAGGTATACTTCGGTTTGACAGCCTTTATTTTCAATGTCAAACTTTCAACAGTCACTCCCCTGACTGTTGAAATATTCAGCCCTTCGCTCCACCTCTATTACAGAAGTTTCATCGCTACTATGGCCTCGGCTGACTTCTCATGATTCGTTGTTACTACGTCTTTGACGCTCATGAGACCTCACGGGATAAGTCGTACATCTTTCCTCGTTTACTCTCGTGATTTACGTCTATAGGTTACGACTACCTTTTTGGACTTTAGAGTTGTATGCCCCCTCATCCCCTATATACGCCTTGTTATCACGTTTCTGTTCGTAGAGCCACGATTTCGCTATCCCTTCCTCTCCCCGCTACCTCACGATAGTCAGGCTTGGGAGTCGCTTTGGGGTTCACCGGTAGCGGGTGTCCACGGAGGACTTTCACCTCAGATGTACGACATGCCCGTCGTACATAGAAAAAGACGGACAAAATATCCGCCTTTATCAAAACAGAAAATTCAAAGTTTCGCCTATTCAACAGGAAGTTCAAAATCCTCGTCCGTACACTTACGGATGATTCTCTTTGTTTTCTCGATAGGCAGTGGCACATTTTCTTCCCTGAAGTATTCGATGTTCACTACCTCTACAACAGCCTCATAATTATCCTTTCCAGCCGGAACGAGAACAAAATCACCAATCTCGATGCTGTCATCGTCCGTCAGATAATAATAACTCTTGTATCCAACATCAAAGGTAACGCTGCAAAAAATGTATTCCGATTTGCGGCGTTTTGCCTTGCCGTAAACCGATGGATCGAGAACCTCTCCCAATCCATAAAATCTTATAAACTCAAATACCGTCTCTGCAAAATCCGCAAAGTCCTCCGGAAGACCATTTTTATCATAGCTTCCTCCGATAACACGATGTGGACTCTTTTTGTAATCAATGGTAATTTTATAATCCTTTGTTTCATTCGGAGTATCTATCACATCGTCTGAATTCCCTTCAATGTGTGAAAACAAATCCTCTGCTGAAGCAGCTTGCCGGAAAACAGGTAAGCAAGCTGGACAACCTAAATGCATTTTTCTAACAAACCGACTACTTCTATATGATGCGTATTCGGAAATAAATCCGTCGGCTGTACTTTGGTTAATCGATACCCTAACTCTTCATAGAGCTTTACATCACGCGCCATCGTGGCTACATTACAGGAAATGTAGACAATTTTTTCAGACTCAACAGATGCACTGGCACGAATAAAACTATCCGTCAAACCTTTTCGTGGTGGGTCGACAAAAATCACAGTTGGTTTTACTCCATCTGCCACCCATTTTTTCATAGCCGATTCAGCGCTATCACAGACGTAGGTAACATTGTCAATCCCATTTCGAGCAGCATTCTTCTGGCTATCAAGGACAGCCTTTTCAACCACTTCCACTCCATAGACATGCTGGACTTGTCTTGCAAAAGATAGACCGATCGTCCCGATTCCGGAATAGGCATCAATCACAACATCATCTGCCGACAATTCTGCAAAGTCAATGGCGGTCTGATAGAGTTTTTCTGCCATTTCTGTATTGACTTGATAGAAAGACGGTGCAGAAATTTCAAATTCATTGCCCAGCATGGTATCTGCAATAGTTTCACTGCCATGCAAAAGACGGAATTCTTGACCGAATATAGCATTGGTATTCTGGTCATTAATATTCTGAACGATAGAAACAAGATTTGGAAATTGGCTTGTCAAACGCTCAATAAGGGTTTCAACACGGAAAATCTTCGGACGAGTCGTAACTAAAACTAGCATCAACTGCCCTGAATAATGGCCACGACGAACGACAATATTTCTGACCAGACCTGTTTGTTCTATTTCATCGTAAGGTTTTAAATCCAATTGACGCATAAGATTACGAGTAGCCAAAATCAAGGAATCAATGTCCTTGTGCTGGATATAAAAATCTTCAATTGGCACTAAATCGTGAGAATTTTTCCGGAAAAAACCTGTTTCTAATTGGCCGTTGACACGACGAACAGGCACAGCTGCCTTGTTACGGTAAGCCACAGGATGATCCATCCCGATTGTATCGTTCACCTCAATATTTGAGATACCTGCAATCTTTCTCAAACTAGTTTCAACTTGCTTTCTTTTAAATTCAAGTTGAGCAGCATAATTCAAATGCCCCAAATCAGCAATACCTGTTCTTAAATAGGTCAAATCAAGGCTCTGATTGCGATTTGGTGAAAAGCTCAGCCATTCTTCCACCTTACCAAACCCAATATTTTTCTTCAGTTTTAAAATTTTCATCCGAATAATTTCACCCGGTAGAGCATTGTCTATAAAAAAGACGAAGCCGTCTAATTTTGCGACACCTTGTCCCTCATGGGTCAGGTCAATAATTTCTACTTCAACAATATCATTTTTCTTAAACATAGTTCTACTTTCTATTTTGGGCACTAAAAAAGTGACCGAAGTCACTTCTAGTATACCATATTTCCTAACGCAAGCCCAATTCTGCTAAGCGTTGTTGATATTTGTCAAGATCAATTCGTAAAGCCATACCACCAAACATATCATAATCATCAATCCAGTCTCCATTTTCAGGGATGGTCATTCGTTCAATACCATTTGCGGCATCTAAAACAATGCTAGGACCTTGTAACCACATAAAACTTTGTGGAACTGTTGTAGGCGTCATTGCGACTACTTTCCCGATTGCCTCAGAACCAGAAAATAGTTTCATTGGATTTTTTGCCTGTGACATGATGGCTGACAACACCTGCTGCTGACGTCTGGTTCGACCATAGTCCCCCTCATCATCGTAACGATAACGGGCATAGTTTAAAAGTGTTTTTCCGTCCATCTGTTGCACACCTACTTGAATAGTCTGGTAGGCAGGTGCGTTCTCCTCAAGTCCTAAGTCATTAGGAACTTCAACAGAACTGACTTCTTCTCCATCAATTGTAGAGAACTGTGCGTCTATTGTAACTCCCTCAGGGAAAAGCGTATCAATTGTGGTAGCAAATGTTGCAAAATCAACCATTGCATAATATTGAATATCAATGTCAAAATTATCCTTTAAGGTCTTACGTACTTGTTCAGCACCCTGTTGATTATCTTGCTCACCTAGGGTATAGGCGTTATTTAACTTGTATTCGTAACCATCAATATCCACCAAGGTATCACGCATGAAACTGACGAGTTTAACCTTATTGTCCTTATTATTGACGTTCAAGACCATTATGGTATCGGTACGGGTTTCACCAGAATTTTCACCGAGGCGCCCATCAGTCCCCAAAATCAGGATGTTTGTTCCATCAGTAGTCTTTACACCATTAAATACTTCGGCAACTGGTTTCTCGCTAACGCTATTCATACCTTTGAAAAAATTATAGCCCATCGCTCCAATTATGAACAGCAGAGCCAAAATCAAATAAAAGAAAATTCGTTTCAACCGACCGCGTTTTCTAGGTTTTTTCTGTTTTTTTAACTTGATTTTAGGTACTGATTTTTCTGGTTGTATCCGCTTATGGGGCTGCTTTCTGCTTCTTGATCTACGTTCAGGATACTGAGGTAGGATAGCCTCCTGTTCAATATCATCATCAAAATAATCACTCTCAAAGTCATCCTCATAAGCAGATGCTACATGACGTGGCTTTGGTTGTTGAGAAGATGCATGACGTTCTCTAAGCTCTTTTTTATACAGTAAATATTCTAATTCACGACTCTCTTTTTCGTTTAAATAGTGGATATTTTTTTGTAAATAATCTAACCTCAATTGTTCATGATGGGTTAGGATACTATCATTATTATTCATTTGTCTCATTTCATCCTAGCTGGTCATATAAACCAGGTAATTCCCTAGTATTTTACATGATATTCCTAAACTAGTCAATTCATCTTGTGAATAAGCTAGCAATTCATCGGATTGATGATCAATATCTAATATGAAAAAATACTCTCCCAGTGCTGTTTTTAAAGGACGACTTTCTATTTTTGTCAGGTTAATCCCGCGCCATGAAAAAACAGACATTGCCTTATAGAGGGCACCCGGTAAATTATCTGGCAAGGTCAGTGCTAAGCTAACTTTTTGTGCCACCTTTCTCAACTGTACATCTGGAGCTACTGTTCCCAAGATCCAAAACCGGGTAAAGTTTTCACTAATTTCCTGGATATCTTGTCCAATCACCACCAAACCATACTCATCTGCAGCAGCATGAGGTGCAATGGCTGCGAAAGGTTGGTCCGCATGTTCAGCGACAAATCGAGCTGCGTAAGCAGTGCTTGCTGTTACTTCAATCCGAGCCTGAGGAAAATGCTCCTGAATGTATTTTTTCCCCTGAGCAATAGCTTGAGGATGGGAATAAATCACTTCGATTGATTTATGTGCATTGGTTGCCAATAACTGCTGAGCAATTGGCTGAACAATTTCCGCAACTGCATGTATTTCTGCCTGATGAAAAAGATAGTCTATGGTCTCATGAACACTTCCTTCAATCGAGTTTTCTACTGGAATGACGGAATAGGTAACTTGTCCATTTTCATAAGCTTTAATCACTTCTGTAATCGTTCCGAAAGCCTTCAAATCAGCAGTTGGAAATGCCTCCTGGGCAACTTGATGGGTGAAGGAACCTCGAGGTCCCAAATAGGCTACTTGCATAGAATTTTCCTTGCTACTTGTTCTGGACGTACATGATCTGTATCAATAACTGTTGTTGCCAATCCTTGATAAAGTGACATCCGTTCTTGATAAATGGCTTTAAATTCATCTTTGCTATGTTGCAAAAAGAGAGGCCTTAGAGATTGATCATCCATGCTAATTCTCTGATAAGCAACCTCAAAGGAGGCTGTAAGAAGTACATTATTATCCTTATTTTCCAGCAATAACTTCCTGTTTACTTCAGATTTTACAACACCACCACCCGTTGAAATAATGCAATCTGCTGGTAGTGTTAATAATTCTTTTAGCACCTCGGTCTCAATCTTGCGAAAGGCAGTTTCTCCCTTCAGACTAAAATAATCAGCGATTGACATACCAATCCGTTCCTCTATGATCTGGTCCATATCATAGACTGGGAGTTCTAACAAACTGGCAGTTGTAGTTTTCCCAACTCCCATAAATCCTAGTAATACGATTGGCATATTTACTCCTAATCAATCAAACTATTTAAGTGTTCAAAGAAAGCTGGGTAGCTTGTATTGATCGCTTCCGCTCTCTCTAATTCGACTTCTCCATTTTTAGCCAATAATGCCGCAATAGCTGTCATCATACCAATACGATGATCACCAAAGGTATTGACTGTAGCACCATGTAAAGATGTTGGTCCATGAATAATCATACCATCCTCAGTCGGCTCAATATTCGCACCCATGCTATTCAAAGCGTCCGCGACTACTTGAATTCGATCTGTTTCTTTAACCTTGAGTTCTTCAGCATCCTGAATCACAGTTGTACCATTTGCTTGAGTTGCTAATAAGGCAATGATAGGCAGTTCATCTATTAAACGTGGAATTAATTCACCACCAATTTCTGTGGCATGTAGGTCTGAATATTCAACTGTAATGGTGGCAGATTTAGCGAGTTCATCAACATTCGACAAGGTCATTATCCCGCCCATGGCCTTAATGACATCTAAAATTCCTGTACGCGTCTCATTAATACCAACATTTTCTAGTGTAATCTTTGATCCTGGAACAACCAAACCAGCAACCAACCAGAATGCTGCACTTGAAATGTCACCAGGAACTGTGATTTCTTGCGCTGTAAACTCCTGACCACCTTGAATGCGAATTTCTTTTCCATGAACATCCAATTGCCCACCAAATTGAACAATCATATCTTCCGTATGATTTCGCGTCAATTCCTTTTCAACGATGACGGATTCCCCTTCTGCCTGTAAGGCAGCAAATAGCAGAGCTGACTTAACTTGAGCTGATGCTACAGGAAGTTTGTAATGAATCGGTTTTAAATGCTTACTACCTTTTATTGTTAAAGGTGGCAAATCACGGTCAGTTTGTCCTGAAATCTCCACACCCATTTGACTGAGTGGGACAGTTACACGATCCATTGGACGTTTGGACAGAGAATCATCACCAAACATGGTTGCCTCGAAGTCCTGACCAGCTAAAACACCTGATATCAAGCGAATCGATGTTCCCGAATTTCCCATGTCCAAATCATTTTTGGGAGCCTGAAAGCCATCAAAACCAACACCATGAATCTCTACAGTGTCCCCTTTATCTTCTATTTCAACTCCAAGATCACGGAAAACTTGCATAGTTGATAGGACATCTTCTCCTCGAAGAATATCATGAACTGTTGTGACACCCTTAGCCAAGCTACCAAAAATAATCGAACGATGACTAATTGATTTATCACCTGGAACACGAATGGTCCCCTTTAAATGTTCTACATTGCTTCTTAATCTCATATCCTTACCTCAAAATAGTTTCATTCCCATTTTACCATATTTACAGAATATTTTCTGATTTTTTTGACAATTTGTAGGAAAAATACGATTATTCGTGATTTAAAACAAACGTTAAAATGTATTTATAGAAGCTAATCAAGTCTATTTTTATCGGTTTTAGACATCGTTTACCAAACTACATGTTTTAAACCTTCATTTCGAAATCAATCCAAAATCGGTCAGTATCTCAGATTTTCATAATCTAGAAAAGAAATATTCTGAATTTGCTGTAAATTTACCGTAAATTCACTAATCTATATTTAAAAATCGTCAGAATAATGATATAATTAGGAAATCTACTAATGAAAGAGGAAGATCTATTGTTTACACCAATCAGCGAAAAAATTAATATCGACCAGGTTCGGGAACATTCTAAATTATCACCTGAAACACTGGCAAAAAAACAAGCACGAGACCGTGAGCTCGAAGCAATTCTCAAAGGTGAAGACGATCGTCTATTATTGGTCATCGGTCCATGTTCATCTGATAATGAGGAAGCTGTCCTTGATTATGCGCATCGCTTGGCAAAACTCCAAGAGGAAGTCAAGGATAAAATCTTCATGGTCATGCGTGTATATACTGCCAAGCCACGTACTAATGGGGATGGCTACAAGGGACTCATGCATCAACCTGATACAGATGCCGCCCCTAGTCTTATTAATGGTATTAAAGCCGTTCGTAACCTGCACTATCGTGTGATTACGGAAACTGGTTTAACGACTGCTGACGAAATGCTGTATCCTGAAAATCTACCACTTGTAGATGATCTAGTTTCCTATATTGCGATTGGTGCTCGCTCTGTTGAAAACCAGCAACACCGCTTTGTTGCTTCTGGTATTGATGTTCCAACAGGCTTTAAAAATCCAACTTCGGGCAACCTGAAAGTCATGTTTAATGGAATTTTTGCAGCTCAGAAGAAACAATCTTTCCTTTTCAACAACACAGAGGTTGAAACTTCTGGTAACCCACTTGCCCATGTCATTCTCCGCGGTGCAGTGAACGAAAATGGAAAATACCTGCCGAACTACTACTATGATAACCTTTTGGAAACGATTGAGATTTATCAACAATTCGGATTAAAAAATCCATTCATTTTGATTGACACAAACCATGATAACTCTGGTAAAAACTATTTAGAACAAATACGAATCGTACGCCAAACCTTGATTAACCGAGACTGGAACGAGTCCATCCGTAACTATGTCCGTGGATTTATGATTGAATCCTATATTGAGGACGGTCGTCAGGACAATCCAGACATTTATGGAAAATCAATCACTGATCCATGTTTAGGTTGGGAAAAAACACAAGAATTAATCCGAGAAATATATAATAGATAGGAAATAATGATGGGAATACATAGAAAAAGTACTAGTATTGATATCGAACAAGTTAAAGAACTTTCAAAACTTGAAGGCGACTTTTTAGTAGCAAAAAACCAGCGTGATGAAGAACTAAAACGAGTGATTAGGGGTGAAGATCAACGTCTTCTCCTCGTCATCGGACCTTGCTCTTCTGATAATGAAGATGCTGTTTTAGATTATGCAAACCGTTTGTCAAAACTCCAGGAAGAGGTTAAAGATAAAATCTTTATCGTTATGCGAGTCTATACTGCAAAACCGCGTACAAATGGTGAAGGATACAAGGGTTTGATGCATCAACCAGATACGTCTAAATTACCTGATTTAATTAATGGTATTGCTGCTGTACGTCATCTGCATTACCGTGTTATTACTGAGACAGGTTTGACAACGGCGGACGAAATGCTCTATTCTGCAAATTATCCTTTGGTAGAAGATTTGGTATCTTATCATGCTATCGGAGCTCGCTCCGTCGAAGACCAAGAACACCGTTTCGTTGCTTCTGGAATCGATATGCCTACAGGCATGAAAAACCCGACTTCAGGCAATTTGACTGTCATGTTCAATGGTATCTATGCTGCACAAAATAAACAAAATTTTATCTACCGAGATGCCGAAGTTGATACGGACGGTAATCCACTTGCCCACGCTATTCTTCGCGGTGCCAATACTGAAAAAGGTGGTTATGAGCCGAACTACTACTATGACATTCTTTTGAAAACCATCAAGCAATATGAGCAATTTGGTCTTGAAAATCCATTCATTGTCATCGATACCAACCATGATAATTCTGGTAAAAATTACTTGGAGCAAATTCGCATCGTTCGCCAAACGCTTATTAATCGTGATTGGAACGAATCCATTCGTAAATACGTCCGTGGTTTCATGATTGAATCCTACTTAGAAGACGGCCGTCAAGATAGCCCTGAAGTCTATGGGAAGTCCATCACTGATCCTTGCTTGGGATGGGAAAAAACCGAAGAACTCATCCGTGAAATTCATCAGACACTATAATTATTTTATAATTGCAAAGCAAGAATGATTAGAATTGGAGGCATTTTGTGAATATTGATGGATATACTCGCCTTGCAGCTGTAGTTGCAAAGCCAATAAAACATTCCATTTCACCCTTCATCCACAATCTTGCTTTTGAAGAAACGGGTGTAAATGGAGTCTACCTAGCATGGGAAATTCCGGAAGATGATCTAGCAGTCACACTTGAAAATATCAAACGATATAACATGTTTGGAATTAATCTTTCCATGCCTTATAAACAGGCTGTAATACCCTACCTAGATGATTTAACAGAGTCTGCTCGCTTGATAGGGGCCGTTAATACTGTTCTTCATCAAGACGGCCTGCTTATTGGTCACAATACAGACGGCATCGGATTTTTCAAAAGTTTGGAAACTCTTAGAGAATTCCATGTACGAAACAAACGGCTGACAATCTTAGGTGGAGGTGGTGCTTCAACTGCCATTATCGCCCAAGCTGCAATAGATGGCGCAAAGGAAATCACTATTTTTTGTCGCCCACAAAGTGTGGAAAGAACAGTTGTAACAGTCCAAACTATTGCACAATCTACTGGAGTTTCTCTACAAGTACTCCCCAACAATGATAGCCAGTTACTCGCAGAGCACATAAACAATTCAGACTTACTCATCAATGGAACCAGTGTGGGAATGGATGGCACTTCCCTACCACTCCCAGCTACCATTGGTTTTCCAGAGGAACTATTGGTTGCGGATGTGATATATCAACCATTTGAAACACCTTTATTGAAAATGGCAAATTCACAAGGAAATCCCACCATCAACGGTCTGGGTATGCTACTCTTTCAAGCAGCGGAAGCCTTTGAACTCTGGACGGGAAAAGAAATGCCGACAGATTTGATTTGGCAACAATTAGTACAGAAATACGATATCAAATAGAGAGGAACGGGTATGAAACTAACTGTTAACCTTCCCCACAATCCATATGACATCCTCATTGAAAGAGGTAGCTTGTCGCAGGTTGGTTCCTGGGTCAAAGAACTCTGGAACCCTCAAAAAATTGCCATCATTACAGATGACCTGGTTGGTAGACTGTATGGTCAAACGGTCCAAGCTAGTTTAGAACAAGCTGGTTTTGATACCATTGTATTTGAATTTCCAGAAGGTGAAGCATCAAAAAATCTTGAAACTGTTTATCAAGCCTACGAATTTCTCGTAAAAAATGGGATGACACGGAGTGATGGAATTTTAGCTCTTGGTGGTGGTGTGGTTGGAGATTTAGCTGGCTACGTTGCCTCGACTTATATGCGGGGTATCCATTTTCTCCAGGTTCCAACGAGTCTAACTGCCCAAGTTGATTCTTCAATTGGTGGGAAAACTGGCGTGAACACACCATTCGCTAAGAATATGGTCGGTAGCTTCTGCCAACCTGATGGTGTCCTCATTGACCCTAATACCCTAAAAACACTTGGCAAACGTGAATTGATTGAAGGAATGGGCGAAGTCGTTAAATATGGCTTGATTGATGATGTGGAACTCTGGGATACACTTGACCGATTAGATGGCTCTGTAGAAAGTATTTTGGAGAATGCCGACTATATCATCTACCACTCCTGCGAAGTTAAACGCAAGGTTGTAGTCGAAGATGAGTTGGACAATGGAGTCCGCTTATATCTAAACTTTGGTCACACAATCGGTCATGCGATTGAAGCTACCGCTGGCTATGGTCAAGTCATGCACGGTGAAGCTGTCGCTATCGGAATGGTTCAAATCTCACGTGCTTCTGAGAAAAAAGGTTTAATGCCAGCAGGTATAACTGAAAAAATTATCGCTATGTGTGAGAAATTTGGTTTGCCAACTGCACATCAACCTTGGAATAGCGAGGAATTATATACAGCCTTAACTCACGATAAGAAAGCAAGAGGAAAAACTATTAAGCTTGTTATCGTGCCACAGCTTGGACAGGCTGCAATCCATCAAATTCCATTAGAAGAAATGAGAGAATTCTTGCAATAGATTATATGACAAAAGGCTACTGAGTTGAAGCAATAAACTCAGTAGCCTATTTTTACAATATCATATCATCATCAGTCAATTTTTCGCCACTATTCTGGTAGAAAAGATCCATCAAGTCTTGAACAGTTAAGTTCTTCTTCTCTTCCCCCTCAACATCAACAACGATTTGACCACGATGTAACATCACCAATCGATTGCCATATGCAATAGCGTTTTCCATATTGTGCGTAATCATCAACGCCGTTAATTGGTGTCCTTCAACGATTTTCTTCGTCAATTCCATTACCATATCACTGGTTTTTGGATCAAGGGCAGCCGTATGTTCATCTAGCAAGAGTACCTTGGGCTTAACAAGTGAAGCCATCATCAAGGTCAAAGCTTGACGTTGGCCACCTGAAAGAAATTGAGTATCAACTTTCATACGGTTTTCCAATCCCAGACCAAGCTCTTTCAATGCTTCCTTAAAAATAGCACGTTCACTATCTTTTACACCCCAACCGAGACCACGTGATAATCCGCGACGATAAGCAATGGCCATGTTTTCTTCAATAGTTAGGCGAGAAGCAGTTCCCATCTTCGGATCTTGGAAAACACGGCTAATGTCCTTAGAACGTTTTGCAGCTGAGACATGCTTGATGGATTTCCCTTCAAGTAAAATATCACCCGAGTCAACTGTTAGTGCTCCAGCAAGTGAGTTCATAAATGTTGACTTACCAGCACCATTACCACCGATAATAGAGATAAAGTCTCCTTCTTTCACATCTAAGCTTAACCCACGAAGAACATGATTTTCATTGACAGTCCCTGCTTCGAAGGTTTTATGAATATTTTCTATTGATAAAATTGTTGTCATTATTTCCTCCTAAGCATGTCCATTTAATTTGGGACGACGAATATTGAGTTTCTTCTGCAATTCAGGAACATAAAGTACAGTTGCCAATAGGATTGCAGAGAAGAGTTTAACAAGGTCTGCATCCATCCCAGGTATTTCCAAAATCGCAAGGATAATCAAGCGGTATACGACTGCACCCAGCACAACTGACAGCAATCTCCAACCTAATCGGAGATTCCGTAATATGACTTCAGCAATAATGACAGATGCCAAACCGATAACGATAGTACCCGTACCAGAGTTAAGATCTGCATAACCATTATTTTGGGTCAACAAGGCACCACAGAGAGCAATTAACCCATTTGACATCATATAGCCATAGATTTTCATTCTGTCTACGTTAATGCCATTTGCTTCACTCATTGGAATATTATCCCCTGTTGAACGAATAGCCAAACCAATTTGTGTATTGAGTAAAAGCGTTAACACTCCGACAACTGCTAAAACAAAGATGATACCAATCACCAGTACAGCATTCGTTTTAGTCAAACCAAAATCCTGCAATTGAGTGACCAAGGTCTCCTGCTTAAGCAAAGCCACATTGGCCTTACCTAATATTTTCAAGTTAATCGAATAAAGACCTGTCAAGGTGACAATACCTGTCAAGAGAGCAGGAATTTTTAACTTTGTGTGGAGTAAACCAGAAATTAATCCAGCTCCCATACCAGCTATCATTGCAAGAAAAGTTGCAAGTAGAGGGTTTAGACCATTTACAATTCCTGTTGCACAAACAGCAGCTCCAAGGGGATAAGATCCCTCTGCTGTCATATCAGCAATATCCAAAATACGAAAAGTCAAGTAAACACCAATCGCCATGACTGACCAAAGCAAGCCTTGCGAAATACTTGATAAAATAATATCCACGATTTTCTCCTTTGTAGGTTATGGAAGAATCTCTCTTCTTGCACGTTTACTCAGATACAGAAAGTTTACTAGTATCAATTCCGAGTTGTTTGGCAATGTCTTCATTTACATGAAGACTAACTGTTTCAGGGTATTCCACTGCGGTTTCAGAAACATCCGCACCTTCAATGATTTTGATTGCCATTTTTGCGGTTTGACGTCCTAGAGCCTCATAATTAGTACCATAAGTTAGTAAACCACCTTCATCCACCATATCAGTTGAACCACCGATAACTGGTATTTGATGCTCAACAGACAATTCACCAATCATGGTCATTGTTGAGGCAATAGTATTATCAGTTGGAACAAAAATAGCATCTACATCCTTCATCAAGCTTGTAGTGGCATCTTGCACTTCATTTGTTGAAGTGATTCCCTTTACAACCACCTTATAGCCTGCTTTTTCAAACAATTCTTTAGCTTGTTCTACTTGAACCTCAGAGTTCCGCTCGCTAGTGGTATATAGGATACCAACTGTTTTCGCATCTGGAACGGCCTGGCCTAATAATTCAACTTGTTTATCAATTGGAGCTTGGTCTGAGGTTCCAGTCAAGAGTCCCCCTGGTTTTTCAATAGACTCTACCAAATCTGCTGATAATGGATCCGTAACGGCAGTGAATAAGATGGGAGTCTCAGTTGATACGGTTGCCAAACTTTGTGCAGCAGGTGTTGCAATAGCTAACACAATATCATTTCCATCGATTAATTGTTCTGATATAGTTTGTAGGTTTGCTTGTTCACCTTGTGCATTCTGATAATCTAAGACTAATTTTTCTCCTTCTTTGTAGCCGTTCGCCTCTAACTCTGCTACAAACCCTTCTCGGGCTGCAGTCAAGGATTCATGTTCCATATATTGTAGAATCCCAACTTTAACTGTTTCAGAAGAAGATTTGTCTGAACTTGCGGAAGAGCAAGCTGCCAGCGTCAAAATTCCAACACTAACCAGGGAAATCGCTGCTATTTTTTTCATGAATTTAGTTTTCATCATATGATACTCCTATCTTTCCAACTTTTATTTTTCCAATGCTTTAATGGTTTCAGCATCAAAACCGAGAACTGTCGCCATTTCTTCATTCACAGTAACAGCAGCTGTATTTGGTTTTTCAACTGGCAAGTCAGCTGGCTTATCACCTTTCAAGATTTTCACAGCTAGTTCGCCAGCCTGTACACCAATTGCATGATAGTCAACCCCATAAGTAAATAGAGTAGCATCAATAACTGCGGCATCACTTCCCATTGCTGGAACCTTTGCTTCTTGTAAAATTTCACCAATCGTTGAAGCAGTTGAAGCAACTGTATTATCTGTCGGGAGATAGATAGCATCGACCTTAGCAGCCAGAGAGGTCATTGCTTGTTGAACGTCATTTGTTGAAGTAACAGTTGCTACCTCTACTTTGACTCCTTTCGCTTCAAGGGCTTGTTTAGCTTGGTCAGCTTGCACCTCAGAATTAACTTCACTTGAATTGTAGAAGATACCAACCGTTTTGGCAGAAGGAACCACTTTGAGTAACATGTCAATCTGACCTTCTACATCTGTTGCATCAATAGAACCTGTCATTGAACCGCCGGGTGCATCCAAACTGTCAACCAGTCCTGCTTCAACTGGATCAGTTACAGCTGTAAACACACTTGGTGTCTCACCATCCGCATTTAACAATGCTTGGGCTGCAGGTGTTGCTATTGCAAAGTTCAAATCATTTTTCCCTGCAAGCTGTCCTACCATTGTTTGTAAATTGGCTTGGTCTCCTTGGGAATTCTGGAAGTCAATTGTCAGATTCTCGCCTTCCTTGAATCCCGCATCTTCCAATGCTTCAATAAATCCTTCACGAGCTGACGTTAATGCCTCATGTTCTGCATATTGGATAATACCAACCTTAACTGATCCAGAATCTTCACTATTAGAACTACATGCTGCCAATGTTAGCGCTGATAGTGCTACAACCGAGCTAAGAAAAAATTTTTTTAATCTAACCATTTCAATCTCCTTTAAATGTATAAGTAGTTAAGCCAAAAAGAAAGGGACCGTCTAGAAGATGACATTCTAAACGGCCCCAATGCTTCAACTGTATAGTAAAAACAGACTGAACAACTCGCGCCATTTAGATGTATTCATCTATGAGGCACATGTCAAAATGACTACAGCCACATAGATACAAACTTTACGTTCCCGTGTTTGCATCCATGTCTTCCATGTCTACAAACACTATCTAAAATAGCTGTAGAAATATGTACGAGTAACTGTTTGTTTTCGACACATACGTGGCATATCTGTTTTCCTTTCATTTTTTGATTTGTAACTATGATAACTGTTTTAAAATCATTTGTCAATAGATAATTGCGTAAATTTTCAGATTTTTTAATAAAATTCATACAATTGATGAAATTCTAAAAAATAAACGACTACTTGAGCCGTTTATTGAAGCAATTCATTTAATGGTTTAAAGATAATCCGTTCCAAATCTGCCACATAGGTTCCTAATTGTTGTTGCTTCGTAAAATACTCTGTCAACAATGGATTGGCTTGAACTTTTTTATTAAAGTCTAGCATTTGCTTTTGATCAGCTTCAGTTGGAATGTCACCAGCTTGCAATTTTTCCTGAATACCTTTTTGGAAAGAAATATAGGCATCTAGGGTACTTTTCGCTTCTGCATTCGCTTCAACAGATACTTTCACTGCTTCCACTGCCTTATATTCCGGTAGATTGCGAATAGCGCGCTCCAATTGATTGGCAATATCATAGATATTTGTGGTCATAAACAACCTCCTAATTTAAGTATATTTGATAAGAAGTCTGCTCAGATAAGCGCTTTGCAGCTTCTTCTAGATGTTCCTTATTTTTAAATGTGATCTGTAAGATACCATATGTGTCTTCACGGTTTTCTTCGTTAATACGAATATTTACGATAGAGATTCCTCTCAGGACCTCTAAAACTTTTAGAACTGAGTCCTCTTCATCAGGTACATTGATAAATATATCGAAAAACGAATCAACACCACCACGCTTATGGATTTCCATCTCTTTTCGTGTTTGACTACCTCTGGCAAAAAAGTCCCAAATATCGTCCTGTCTTTTTTCTTTTAAAAGTTGACTAATATAGCTTAAGCGACCTTTAAAATCTTCTATACGTTCAATAATTGGCTCTGAATTTGTCATCAAGATGCTCGTCCACATACCTGGTTCACTCTCTGCAATTCGAGTCATATCTCGAAATCCACCTGCCGCAAAGTTATTCGTAAAGGGGTGTTCTACGGCATAATCACCCGCCTGATTCATCAGGCTTGAAGCCAGCACATGGGGAAAATGCGATATTTGACTCGTTACAAAATCATGTTCCTGGGCATCAATCTGTACGAATCGCGCACCAGTTCCCGAAAGGAGGTCAGTTAGTCTAGGAACTGCGTCTGCCTGGGTCAATGAACAAGGTGTCATAATGTAATATGCATTTTCAAATAATAAAATATCTCCAGCTTCCGCACCAGATTTATGACTACCAGCCATTGGATGACTTCCGATAAAGTTGATTCTTTTTTCTGAGAGATAAGCCTCCGCAGCTTGTATAATCTCTGTTTTTGTGGAACCAGCATCTGTCACCAATACGTTTGGTTTTAAATCGATTTGTCCTAACTGTTTGATAAACTCAATGGTTTGCTGAATTGGCACGCATAAAATGATAACATCTGCACGACCCGCAAATAGTGAGAAATCATCAGTCACCTCATCTACCATATTTCTTTGTAAAGCTATATGACGAGATTTTTCTCCTCGATTATAACCAAGTATGGTGTAATCTGGATGGTGTTTCCGTATACCGAGTGCTAGAGAGCCACCGATAAGACCGAGACCGGCAATATATACTGTCTTAGTCATCTTATCACCTAGAAATTCTTAACATAGTCACGGTGGCTAGCAACAGCAGCTTTTAGTTCCTCTAAATTATCTGAAGAGAATTTTTCCAACATTTCATTTGCAATAACCGTCGCAACAACAGATTCCATCACAACACCCGCAGCAGGAAGAGCTGTTGGATCCGAGCGCTCTACAGTTGCTTTATAAGGCTCGTGAGTATCAATATCGACTGACATAAGCGGTTTGTAAAGGGTTGGAATTGGCTTCATCACCCCTCTGATAATTAATGGTTGACCGTTTGTCATACCACCTTCAAAACCACCCAAATGGTTTGTCCGTCGAGTATATCCATCCTCTTCAGTCCAAAGTATTTCGTCCATTACTTGACTACCTTGGAGATAGCCAGTTTTAAAACCAAGACCAAATTCGGCACCTTTAAAGGCATTAATCGACACAACAGCCTGTGCTAGTTTCGCATCTAGTTTCCGGTCCCATTGTACATAGGAACCCAAACCAGCTGGAACACCGCCAACGATTGTTTCAACGACTCCACCAATCGTATCACCATCACGTTTCACTTGGTCAATGTAAGCCTTGATTTCCTCTTCACGCTCTTGATTGACAATGGACACTTCTGATGCGGCCGCGCGTTCACGAATCTGAGCAACAGTTAATCCATCTGGTACATCAATTTCTTTTCCACCAAAAACAACAACATGATTTGCAATCTCAATATCAAGTTCTTCCAAAATACGTTTTGCAACAGCCCCAACTGCCACTCTCATTGTGGTTTCACGGGCACTTGAACGCTCTAAAGAGTTTCGTAAATCACTAAAACGGTATTTCATCCCACCGACCAAATCGGCATGTCCTGGACGTGGGTGTTTGATACGACGCTTGCTTTTAAGTTTCTCTTCAATATCCTCAACAGCCATAATATCCAACCACTTCTGATGGTCCTTGTTTGTTACATTCAGAGTGATTGGTGCACCAGTTGTTTTACCATGACGAACTCCAGCAGTAATTTCCACACGGTCCGTTTCAATTTGCATACGACTTCCTCGACCATAACCACCTTGACGGCGTTTCAAGTCTCTATTAATATCTTCAGCTGTTAAAGGAAGACCTGCTGGAACCCCCTCAATAATGGCTGTTAAACGTGGGCCATGCGACTCGCCTGCTGTTAAATACCTCATACTAGTTCTCCAATATATCTAAAAATTTTCGTGTATTTGCCAATGAGATCTGACCAGGGGCAGAAGCTTCATCTAAACTTGCAAAAGTCCAATTTGAACCCGTTACAAATCCTGATATCCGAGATAATTTTCCTAATGCCCCCATTGAAATTGTAGCAAACTCTTGCTCAGAATTCAATGTTTTAAACCCACGAGTATAATTCATCACATCAAGTACATCCTGCTCAGAGTTTGCCATAACGGCAATTTTCACAACCGCAGGAGAAAAACGTGTGAGCTCCGAAATAATTTCCAAATAATTGGAAGGTGTTTCCGTGAAATTGTGGTAACTTAAAACTAAGTTTGGGAAATCCAACATTTGATCAAATACAGACTGATAAGAATAGTACTCAAAATCAATATAGTCTGGTTGGTAAATTGCTGCAACTTCCTTAATTAGATTGACATATTCTTGATCTTCTAAATCTAGGTGTCCACCCTCACGTGTGGTTCGAAGCGTAAATAATACCTCTTTACCATTGCATACTTCAAAAATAGCGGGCGCAACTTTTAAAATTTCGTCTTTAGGAAGATAATCAGCTCTCCACTCAATGATATCTGCATCAGATAATCGTTCCACATCAATTGCTTCTATTTCCTCTATACTTCTTGGCATAATTGGAACAACAATTTTCATTTTTGCACCTGTATCGTAAAGACCTTAAGGTAATTACTACTTTCATCATTTTTATTAACTGTAAAATCAATTGGCAAGCGATAAGTTTGCAAAAAGCGATACTTAACTTTTCCAAGTCCCTTCTGAACTTGCTGTTTAAACTTGTCTATCGAAATGTTTGCAGCATTGGTTGAGGCAATAATCATGCCATCTGAATGTAAGATTTCAAGTGATTGTTCAATCAGTTTGTAATAATCTTTCGCCACTGTGAATGTATGCTTTTTATTTCGAGCGAAGCTCGGTGGATCCAGAATGATCATATCAAACTTCATTCCCTTTCTCTTTGCATAATTAAAATATTCAAAAACATCCATTACAACGAATTGATGGTGATCAAGAGGCAAACCATTTGCCATAAAATGTGCTTTAGATAGATCGCGTGATCGTTTCGCCAAATCAACTGAAACAGTCTCACTCGCCCCACCCATAGCTGCTGCAACCGAAAAAGCAGCTGTATATGAAAACATATTTAGCACTTTTTTACCGCTAGCAAGTCCATCAACCAGTGAAGCTCTAACATCATGCTGATCCAAGAAAATTCCAGTCATCAATCCATCATTTAAAAAAACCTGATAAGCAACACCATTTTCGTTAACAGTAAATGTATCCGGGGCCTGATTTCCATACAGAAAATTAGAATCACTTAATTCTGACTGAAAACGAATTTTCTCGTAAGCTCCAACTACCTCAGGAAATACAATTTGAAAGGCCTCAATAACCAACTGCCTAATGGAATAGACAAAAGTATTATACCAAGAAAAAACAGCATAATCTCCATATAAATCAATTGTCAATCCACCAAAACCGTCACCATCTTGGTTAAATAAGCGAAAAGCTGTTGTCAAATTTGAATGGTAGAACGGCTGGCGTACTATTTTTGCCTTATTAAAAAGATTAATAAAAAAATCTACAGACAATGCTATTTTATTACGACTAAAAAGCCAACCAATTCCCTTATTTTGTGGAGACAAGTAAGCCTCGCCTAAATATCTTCTACTCTTAGAAAACAATGACACTTGACCATCAGGTAGGTTTTGGTTTTCCTTGAAATCTGAACTGTCTAAAAGGCTGATTCCTTTATTAATCTTTTTTTCTGCTATGGTACTAACTATTATTTTCATACATTTTCTATTATATCATGAATCAAACTATATGCCAAAAAAACTCGTATTATTGCAGGTTTTTTTATAAAATATGATATAATGTACAAAGATTTTAGAAAGGGATGTGGAGACTACTACTTGTGAAAAAACTAATTGACATCATAAAAAAGAACTATCAGACTCGTATTGGATTCATAGTTTTACTATTATTAAGTTATTGGACAAAATCCCTTTGGGCTTATTTTGTTGATTTTCATTTAGATTTATCTAGTTTATTGCAATATTCAATTGCTATTTTTAATCCAATTCCGCTAGCCCTTCTTTTACTCGGACTAGCACTTTATATAAAAAATACTAAGCTATTTTATGGAATTGCCATAACCATCTATCTTATTTTGTTCCTATGGCTTTTCTCAAATGTCGTCTATTATAGAGAATTTGCTGATTACATTTCAGTTTCTACAATGATGGCAACATCGAGTGTTTCCACTGGTCTTGGTGAAACAGCACTCGAGCTATTCAACTTATGGGATTTAGTATATTTTGCGGATTTTATTATCATTGCAATAGTATTAAGAAAAAAACCATACAAACTAAACCCTAAACCTTTCTCAAAAAGAGCTAGTTTTGCAGTTTCTTCTTTAGCAATCTTATTATTTTCAGTAAACCTTTTTTCTGCTGAGATTGACCGCCCAGAATTACTAACTCGTGGATTTTCAAATACGTATATTGTACGGGCTTTAGGATTACCTGCATTCTTTACTTATAATGCACATCAGACTTACACTACGGAAAAGGATCGTTCTGATGCGACAGCAGAGGACCTTGTTCCTGTAGAAGCGTACGTTCAAGAACATTACGCCTCACCCAATAGTGACTATTTTGGTATCGCCAAAGGACGGAATGTCATTTATCTCCACTTAGAAAGTTTGCAACAATTTGTAATTGATTATAAACTGAATGTTGATGGCGTTGAATATGAAGTAACACCATTTCTCAACTCTCTCTACCATTCACAGTCTACTTTGGCCTTTTCAAATTTCTTTAATCAAGTTAAAGCAGGAAAGACTTCTGATGCTGAAACTATGATTGAGACATCTCTTTTTGGTCTCAATCAAGGCTCATTCATGGTTCAATATGGAGGAAGCAATACACAGCAGGCTGCGCCTTATATCCTTTCTCAGAATGGAGGCTATACTTCCGCTGTTTTCCACGGTAATTCAGCCAGCTTCTGGAACCGAAACAATACCTATAAACAATGGGGTTACAATTACTTCTTTGACCAATCCTATTTCTCTGAGGCGACTGCTGAAAACTCATTCCAGTATGGTTTGAATGATAAAATCATGTTTGCAGATTCAATTCAGTATCTTGAACATATGCAACAACCTTTTTATGCTAAATTCATCACGGTGTCAAACCACTATCCCTACACTTCCAGTCTAATTGGCGATGAAATTGGCTTCCCTTTGGCAGATACACCTGATGAAACTATCAACGGTTACTTTGCTACAGCCAACTATTTAGATGCCTCAATTAAGGCATTCTTTGACTATTTGAAAGCTACTGGTTTGTATGAAAATTCAATCATTGTCCTATATGGTGACCACTATGGGATTTCAAATTCCCGCAACCCTGACTTAGCTCCATTAATCGGAAAAGATTCTCAAACTTGGTCAGATTTTGACAATGCAATGATGCAACGAGTTCCATATATGATTGTAGTACCTGGAATGACAAATGGCGGAATTATCGATACTTTTGGTGGTGAAATAGATGCCTTACCGACTCTCGAACACCTCTTAGGAATTGAAGCAAACAATTATCTTCAAGTTGGACAAGATATGCTCTCTAGCGAACACAGTCAAGTCGTTGCCCTCAGAACCGCAGGAAACTTTATCACACCAAAATATACCAGTTATGGCGGAAAAATATACTATACTGAAACTGGAGTTGAAATAACCAATCCAGATGAAGTTACTCAAAAAGAAATTGATGATATAAAAGCCTCTGCAGCGGCGCAATTATCTGCCAGTGACGCCATTCAAACTGGGGATCTTATCCGATTCTATGACAATGGTTTAACTGCCTTAGATGCAAGTCAATACAATTACATAGATTCACTCGCAACTGAATTAGCTTTAGAAAAAGAACTTGGAACCAAATCAACAAGCTTATATAGCAAAAACAATAATCAATCAACTGTTGACCTCTTTAAAGCACCAAGTTATCTGGAATTAAACAGTAGTTCATCATCCAGTGATGCCTCGAGCTCAAGCACTACTACTTCCACAAGTTCCTCAACAAAGACTAGCTCTAGTGAATAATAAAAATAGGACATTGACCAATCACACGTCAATGTCCTTTTACTTCTAGAAAAAATTCTCATTACCTTGACAACCTCACGCATACTCATAAAATGAAAAGAGTATAGCTTCAAACAGCATCACGCTCACAGACTAATAAAACCCCTATCAAGCATATCGCTATGTTGTGTCATATACCCTGAGAAGTTGTACTAAGGCTTTTTGCTCAACCTCGTCTCCATGCAGAGGATAGGCCAATATTTGTTTTATATTTCAATAAAGTGCTTGAAAACTCCGCTAATAACCTTCAATCAGTATTACGGTGACAATGAAAAATATTGAATTTTTAAAAGTATGGTCATTTGAATTAGCTTTGATATATCGTCATTTTCAGCTTACCCTACTCTACGAAAGTGACTTTTTCGCAAGTCTTATTTCCAACCCAAAACAGCCTTTAGGCTGTTCTAGCTACCTGCACCTCCTCCATTATCTTCAAAATCAAAATATACAAAAATATGTAAAGAAAAAACTTGGAAGTTTTCCAAGCTTTTTTCAAATCCTATATGCTTATTTAGCAAGTTTTGCTTTAGCAGCATCTGCAAGAGCTGTGAAAGCTGCTGCATCGTTTACTGCTAAATCAGCAAGCATTTTACGGTTTACTTCAATTTCAGCCAATTTCAAACCGTGCATCAATTGTGAGTAAGACAAACCATTCATACGAGCAGCCGCATTGATACGAGTGATCCACAATTTACGGAAATCACGTTTTTTCTGACGGCGGTCACGGTATGCATAGTAGTAAGAGTTCATAACTTGTTCTTTCGCAGTGCGGAACAAGAGATGTTTAGCTCCATAGTAACCTTTAGCTAATTTTAAAATACGTTTACGGCGTTTACGAGAAACAACGCCACCTTTAACACGTGCCATTTAATTTTCCTCCAAATAATCTAAATTCTAGTAGTCGACTTATTTCAAACCAGTAAGCATTGATTTGATACGCTTAAAGTCACCAGCATGCACCAAACCTGCTTTACGAAGGTGACGACGTTGTTTTTTAGTTTTACCGTGGAAGCGGTGTGAAGTATAAGCGCGGAAGCGTTTCAATCCACCAGAACCTGTACGTTTAAAACGTTTAGCTGATGCGCGGTGAGTTTTTTGTTTTGGCATTTTAATTCTCCTTTTAGCGTAAAAAGCTTATTTTTTTTCTGAAGCTGGGGCCAATTGCATAAACATTTGACGACCGTCCATCTTAGCACGTTGTTCAATAATCGCAATATCTTGGGTTGCTTCGGCGAACTCAGCTAATACTTTCGCTCCAACTTCTTTGTGGGTAATCATACGACCCTTAAAACGGATCGAAACCTTGACTTTATTTCCTTTTTCAAGGAATTTACGGGCATTACGAAGTTTTGTCTCAAAATCCCCTTTATCAATTACTGGACTTAGACGTACTTCTTTTACAGTAACAACACTTTGTTTCTTGCGTTGTTCTTTCTGTTTTTTCTGATATTCAAACTTAAACTTACCGTAGTCCATGATTTTAGCTACTGGCGGTTTAGCTTGTGGTTGAATCAATACTAAATCCACATTTGAATTATCAGCAATGGCCTGAGCCTCATTGAGCGGTTTGATTCCCAACTGTTCACCCTCAAGACCGATAAGACGAACTTCACGCACTCGAATTTCATCATTGATGAACAAATCTTGCTTTGCTATGGCTTTTCACCTCATTTTATTTTTTTCGAGAAAAACAAAACGGACCTGCTAAACAAGTCCGCACTACACCATTATTCTTTCCGAAGAAATCTTAAATCGTAGGGCCAGACAACGTTAGTCGCAAGGCGAGAAGCTCTCACTTCTGCTTTTCTCAATACGACTATTTTATCATCTCTCCAACTACTTGTCAAGAATTTCTTTCGCTTTTTCTGAAATAAATTTCACAACACCTTCAATGGACACTCCGGTCGTATCAAAAGTGATTGCATCATCTGCTGCTTTTAATGGCGAAACTGCTCGGTTTGAATCCTTAAAATCACGAGCTGCAATCTCCTCCTTTAAGGTTTCCAAATCAGTTTCGATACCACGTTCCGTATTTTCCTTAAAACGACGTAAAGCCCGTTCCTCAACCGATGCAATGAGAAAGATTTTTAACTCCGCTTGAGGAAGTACCACAGTGCCAATATCACGACCATCCATGACGATACCGCCAGCTTGTGCAATTTCCTGTTGTAAATGGACCAATTTTTCCCTTACCAAAGGAAGTGCCGCTACTGCCGAAACATTATTAGTCACTTGGTTATCACGTATAGGTAACGTGACGTCACATTCACCAACAAATACAAGTTGCTCTCCATTCTCATCCCTGCCAAATCGAATTGGATTGGATTCAAGCAACTGAACGATTTTCTCTTGATTTGACACCTCTATACCATTCTTCAACGCTAGAAATGTAGCTGAACGATACATGGCCCCAGTGTCTAAATAGGTATATCCTAATTGTTTTGCAATAATTTTAGCTACTGTTGATTTCCCGCTCGAAGCAGGACCATCAATAGCGATTTGAATTGATTTCATAACCCCTCTTATCTAATACGAACAATGTCACCAGGATTGGCCCACCATGTTCCACCAGGTCCAACCATTTTATCCGGATTTAAACGTTCTAGCTCTGAAATTGAAATACCAGCACGGGCCGCGATACTCCCAATTCCTTCCCCAGCTTCAACAGTAATGGTTGAACCATCTCCTGCTTCTGACGAAGTCGTAGTTTCTGTGCTAGAATCTGTAGTACTTTCAGATGTTGTACTTTCCTCACTCGTTGTTGAAGAAGAGGAAACGGCACTACTAGCATTGCTTGCATTGTAAAATTCTTGATTTGAATTAGTTGTACTACCACCTGTTGATAGGTAGATGGCAATCACTAAAACAACAAGCATAATGATAAAGAAAATAATAGCCAGTACTGTGAAAATTCGCGTACTCGCAACACCATTTTTTATTCGATCTTTGCGACTCGCAGATCGTGAGGTATAAACTTCTTCATTCCATGGTTCTTTTGACATGAGCCTAGTTTCTCCTTGTGTTTTTCGTACAATACGATTAAAATATCAATATGAATATAAAAATAATTCCGGAAAGATGCATTGCATGTGGTCTTTGCCAAACCTACTCAGAACTTTTTGATTACAATGATGACGGAATTGTCATCTTTTCTGATAGCGAAGCTTTAGAAAAAGAACACCCACTAACAGATAGCATCTTGAAAGCAGCAAAATCATGTCCCACAAAAGCGATTCGATTAGACTGAGGTTGCTTGCTTACTATAATACTCCTCAAAATAGTCCTGTTTGATTAGGTGATCAACTAATACTACCTCTCCTGAAAACTCTGGATGTAGTGCTATGTGATTCACAAAATATTTTTTTGGCCATTTACGCATATGATAGAGTTCTCCCTCAGGAGAGCTTGTTGAATAAATACGAATCGCCAAATAGGACACTTCGATTCTACTGATATCCTTCATCAGTAGTTTTTTTGTTTTAAAAGGATTAGCAGTGGAAATTCTTAAATGATGTTCTTTTATTTCAAAATACCGTCTTGTCCCAAGAAGGCACATTAAAACAGAAAGGCTGACTAACACAAAAAATAAGGTGGACATTTTTAGCTTTTCTAATAGAAGCGACAAAGCGATAAATAGCGGGGTAAATGCCATTGTCCAGTATATGATTCCCCACGAAAATTCTGGTTGCCAGTGATAACGTATTTTCCCAAAAATTTTTATCATTGCTATCCTCCAACTATTATTCTAGCATAAAAAAAGAGATTTTCCTATGAAAATCGGCTCTATAATTTCTGTAGTGGGTAAAACCACCGTGGAGATTATGGAGCCTTTTTGAGTATAGAAAAAAAGTCCCATATGACCTATAATGAAAAGTGCTCAAACTATCATTTTAGAAAGACTCATATGGAACAACTAAATCTTATCACAAATTTTCTCAGAATTAAAGACAAAAATATCACTATCACTGATGAATATGATATGGGAACTCACTTAGAACTCCACGGTTACTTGGATTACATGGCTCCTAAATGCCCAAAATGCAAGGGACAAATGGCTAAGTACGACTACCAGAAAGCATCAAAAATTCCCTACCTAGAAACCGCTGGTTATCCACTCCTTATCCGCCTTAAAAAGCGTCGTTTCAAGTGTAAAGAATGTGGGAAAATGGCGGTCGCTGAAACTCCTCTTGTTAAGAAAAACCATCAAATATCTGTCGCTGTTAACCAGAAAATTGCCCAATTACTCATCGAAAATCAAGCAATGACACATATCGCACACAGGCTAGCTATCTCAACATCATCAGTTATGAGAAAGCTCAATGAGTTCAAGTTTGAAACGGATTGGAATACCCTACCTGAGGTGATGAGTTGGGACGAGTATGCCTTCAAGAAGGGGAAAATGAGCTTCATCGCTCAAGATTTCAACTCCCTAAATGTCATCGCCATTCTCGACGGAAGAACTCAAGCAACCATCCGAAACCACTTTCTACGCTATCCTAGAAAGGTTAGAAATCAGGTCAAAGTGATTACCATGGATATGTTTAGTCCCTATTATCAACTTGCTAAACAGCTTTTTCCGAATGCAAAAATCGTACTAGACCGCTTTCATATTGTTCAACACCTTAGCCGGGCTATGAACCGTGTCCGTATTCAAATTATGAATCAATTCGACAGAACATCGCAGGAATACCGAGTCTTGAAACGCTACTGGAAATTGATACAACAAGATAGCCGTAAACTCAGCGATAAACGATTTTATCGCCCTATGTTTCGAATGCATTTGACTAACAAGGAAATCCTAGAAAAACTCCTGTCTTTCTCCAAGGAACTACGACAGCACTATGAACTCTATCAATTGCTCTTATTCCATTTCCAAGAGAAGAACTCAGACCATTTCTTTGACCTCATCGAACAGGAAGTAGCCACTGTTAATCTTATTTTTCAGACGGTATTTAAGACATTTCTAAAGGATAAAGACAAGGTTTTAAACGCCATGGAATTGCCTTATTCCAACGCCAAACTGGAAGCTACCAATAATCTCATCAAAGTCATTAAAAGAAATGCCTTTGGTTTCAGGAACTTTGAAAATTTTAAAAAACGGATTTTGATTGCTTTGAACATAAAGAAAGAGAGAACGAAGTTCGTCCTCTCTAGGTGTTAGCTTTTCATCTACCCACTACAGTTGACAAAGAGCCTGAAAATCTCTAACATTTGGAAATTTTTATTACATTTTCATTACAAATTTTAGTAAAAATGTAACCAATCAGTAATATTTTTCCTTCTTTAACTTCTTGAAGAATAACTGGTTTTACAACTCAGTGATATCACCAGTACGAAGATACACAACCCATTCACAAATGTTTTTCGCATAGTCACCGATACGTTCCAAATAAGTTAACACTTGGAAGTAATCTCTACCTGCAATAAGTGAATCTGGATTCTTTTTAATCTCTTCAGTTGTCAATTCTTGAATTTTAGAATAATATTCATTGATAATTTCGTCACTGGCCGCAATTTCGTACGCAGTTTCAATATCGCCAGAATTTAAATACAAATCGAGTGAGGACTCAACTAAACGACGGACTTCTTTGCCCATATTCTTAATTTCTTCCTCGACTATAGGAATACGAACTTCACCTTTCATGCGAATGGCTGCTTTTGCAATTGAAACAGCATGATCGCCCATTCTTTCTAAATCACTGGTTGCTTTTAAGACTGTAATCACTCGACGTAGGTCAGTTGAAACAGGTTGTTGAAGCGCAATAATCTCAAGAGATTTTTTCTCGAGTTTTACTTCAAACTCATTAATTTTTTTGTCTGCTTCAATTACTTCCTTCGCTAATTCGCGGTCATGAGTCGTGAATGCACGAACAGTATTGTTAATCTGTCCTAATACTTCATTACCCATAGCATAAAATTGATTGTGAAGCTTGCCTAGTTCTACTTCAAATTGTGCTCTTAGCATATGAATCTCTTTTCTATATCTTTTTAAACACTCTGGTTAGATGGTTTATCCAAATTTACCTGTGATATAATCTTCAGTCTCTTTGTGAATAGGATTTAGGAACATTTCTTTGGTGTCATTGTATTCAATTAAGTCGCCATCTAAGAAGAAGCCTGTACGATCTGAAATACGTGAAGCTTGTTGCATAGAACGCGTCACTAAAATCATTGTATACCGTTCTTTCAATCCGTAAAGTGTATCTTCAATCTTACCTGCTGAAATAGGGTCTAAGGCTGAAGTCGGTTCGTCTAACAAAATGATTTTGGGACTAGTTGCCAATACACGAGCAACACATACACGCTGCTGCTGACCACCTGAAAGACCTAATGCTGAATCATGGAGACGATCCTTTACCTCATCCCAAATGGATGCACCAATCAAGGATTTTTCAACAGCTTCGTCTAAAACATGCTTGTCTTTAATACCATTGATTCTAAGACCATAGACAACGTTCTCATAAATTGACATTGGAAATGGGTTTGGCTGTTGGAAAACCATTCCAATTTCCTTACGCAAATCTACAGTATCTGTACGTGGACTATAAATGTTTTTCCCATTATAATCAATCGCACCCGTCAGAGTCACTTCAGGATTCAAGTCTCCCATGCGATTAATAGATCGCAATAGAGTGGACTTCCCAGAACCTGAAGGACCAATCAAGGCAGTAATTTCATTTGGATAGAAATCAATTGAAACACTATTTAAGGCCTTTTTCTTATTATAGTAAACAGACAAATCTTTTACTTGTAAAATAGGGGATGTCATAGTTTTCCTTTCTATCCGAAATGACCTGAAACATAGTCGCTAGTAGATTTAAGTTTCGCATTTTGGAAGACATTTGCCGTCTTATCATACTCAATTAAATCGCCTAAATAGAAGAACGCTGTATAATCACTCGCACGTGCTGCTTGTTGCATGTTGTGTGTCACGATAATAATGGTATAATTCTTCTTCAACTCGAACATGGTTTCTTCCAATTGCATTGTCGCTATCGGATCAAGTGCTGACGCCGGTTCATCCATGAGCAAAATTTGAGGTTTCACTGAGATAGCTCGGGCAATACACAAACGTTGTTGTTGACCACCTGATAAGGTGAAGGCTGACTTATGCAAATCATCTTTTACCTGATCCCAAAGTGCAGCTTGTTTCAATGATGTCTCAACAATTTCATCCAAAACTTTCTTATCTTTTACACCTGCACGCTCATGTGCAAAAGTGATATTACGATAAATGGATTTCGCAAAAGGATTTGGACGTTGGAAAACCATTCCAATATGCTTACGAATCTCGTAGACATTCATATTTGGTTTATTGATATCAATTCCCTCATAAAGGATTTGACCAGTTACTTTTGCAATATCAATCGTATCATTCATTCGATTCAAACTGCGAAGATAAGTTGATTTCCCACAACCCGATGGTCCAATCAAAGCTGTGATTTTATTTTTCTCGAACTGCATATCAATCCCCTTGATTGCTTCATTTTTACCATAGTAAACATGAACATCTTTTGTTGAAAGGGCTATTTTTTCCTCTGGAAATGTAATGATATGGCGTTCATTCCAGTTGTAATCTGCCATTTTTTCTCCTTATTATGCCAACTTCTACGCTGCAGAAGTCATTTTCGCATGAAGTTTTTTACCAATGTATCGTGCAGAGAGGTTAAAGAGTAAGATGAAAATCAAGAGAATTGCTGCAGATCCAGCAGAAACTTGAGTCGCATCAGGAATTGTACCCTCACTGTTTACCTTCCAAATATGTACCGCTAGGGTTTCTGATTGACGGAAGATTGAAATCGGACTTGTAACACTTAATGGATTCCAGTTAGACCAGTCAAGAGCTGGTGCGGACTGACCAGCTGTGTAAATTAGAGCAGCAGCTTCACCAAAAATACGACCAGATGCCAATACGATACCTGTCACGATACCTGGAAGGGCTTCTGGGATAACAACGTGAAGTACAGTTTCCCAACGAGATAAGCCGAGTGCTAATCCTGCTTCACGTTGTGTATGATGCACATGGCGAAGGCTATCCTCTACATTACGTGTCATCTGTGGTAAATTAAAGACTGTTAATGCCAAAGCGCCTGATAAAATAGAGAAACCATATTCAAATTGTACAACAAAGATTAAGTAACCAAACAAACCAACTACTACAGATGGCAGAGAAGACAAAATCTCAATACAGGTACGAATAAAGTTTGTCAAAGGTCCTTTTTTTGCATATTCAGCTAAATAGATACCTGCTCCAGTTGATAGGGGAACAGAAATCAACAGCGTAATAACTAAGAGGAAAAATGAGTTGTATAACTGTATCCCAACCCCTCCTCCAGCTTTATAGGAAGATGACTTGCTTGTCAAAAAATGCCAGTTGACATGTGGCAACCCTCTCACAAGGATAAAGAGGATAAGCGCTGTTAAGATAATAACAATCACTGTTGCGATTGAGTATAGAACTCCTGTCGCAAGTTTATCCATTTTCTTAGCGTGCATAGTTTTTCTTACCCTCTCTTGTAATAAATTTCATAATCATGTTAAAGACAAGGCTCATCAAGAGCAAGACAAGAGCCAATGACCAAAGCACATTATTTTGGACGGTACCCATAACAGTGTTACCGATACCCATCGTTAAAACGGAGGTCAATGTCGCTGCTGGTGTAGTCAATGACGTAGGAATAACTGCTGAGTTACCAACTACCATTTGAATTGCAAGAGCTTCACCGAATGCACGAGCCATACCAAAAATGACAGCGGTAAAAATACCTGGCTTAGCTGCATTCAAGATAACACGCCAAATTGTTTGCCAACGCGTCGCTCCCATCGCAAGACTAGCTTCACGATAATGACGAGGTACAGCTCGCAAACTATCAACGGTCATAAATGTTACTGTCGGTAAAATCATAACAAAGAGAACACATACCCCTGATAAGATACCAAAACCAGTACCACCAAAAATAGAACGTACAAATGGTACAACAACTTGGAGTCCAATGAAACCATAGACGACTGATGGAATACCTACCAAAAGTTCAATAACAGGTTGTAAAATTTTTGCACCACGCTTTGGAGAAATTTCAGTCATAAAAACAGCTGCTCCAATCGCTATCGGAGTGGCGATAATTGCTGACAAGATGGTAACAATGAACGAACCTGAAATCATTGGCAGGGCACCAAATATTTTCGAGCTTGGTTCCCACTTGCTTCCAAATAAGAAATCAGTGATGCTCACACCGTCAACAAAGAAAGTCGATAATCCACGCTGTGCAACGAAAATCAAAATCATTGCAACAATAAAGACAATCAATGACAGACAAAGGAATGTAATTACCTTACCAAACTTCTCTAATCGAGAGTTTTTAGATGGAGACGATAACTCTTTTGCTAGTTGTTCGTTTTTCATGCTTACTCCTTCTCAGTCACCGTGCCATCAGCACTTTTCACAACTTTCATATCGTTGATAGAAATGTATCCCATACTTTCAACGATACCATTTTGAACTTCATCTGACATCATGTAATCTAAAAATTCTTCTGTCAAGTCAGTCGCTTTTCCCATCGTATACATATGCTCATAGGACCAAATTGGCCAATCATTTGTTGCTACATTTTCAGCGGTTGGTTCAAAACCGTTTAACTTAATTGTTTTAACTGAATCATCTAGATAAGCAAATGATAGATAGGAAATTGCACCTGGTGTCTGAGCAACAATAGATTTTACCATACCGTTAGAATCTTGTTCTTGACTCTGAACTGCGGTTTGTCCATCCATGATAACACTATCAAAGGTCGCACGTGAACCTGAACTAGCCGCACGGTTAATGATTGAAATTTCCAAATCCTTACCACCCAGTTCTTTCCAGTTGGTAATCTCACCAGTAAAAATTTTACGCAGATCTTCTGTAGTAACATCTTTAACCGATACCTGTTCATTTACAATAACGGCCAAACCAGCTACTGCTACTTGATGGTCAACAAGTTTACTTGCATCAATACCATCTTTTTCCTCAGCAAATACGTCAGAGTTACCAATCTGAACAGCTCCAGACTGAACTTGTGACAAGCCAGTACCTGACCCTCCACCCTGAACGTTGATGGATTTACCGATATTGACACTACCAAATTCATCTGCTGCTGCCTCAACAAGTGGTTGAAGCGCTGTCGAACCTACGGCTGTAATAGACTCTCCTCGATCGATCCAAGAAGAACAACCTGAAAGAGCCATACTACTCAAAAGAAACAAAGCTACAATTCCAAGCTTCTGCTTTTTTTTCATTTCGTTTTTTCCTTTACATTTTTCAGTGGAATCTCCTAAAATTAACTCTGTATTTTACATAGAATTTACAAGATATTTCCACTTATCAACTATAACATATAACAAGACAAGTTGCAAAAATAATTTGCTTCTTCGGACTTAAAATCTTAGTCCTTTGGGGAAGCTATTTTTCAATACTCCAGAAACGATTTTTGAAAAGCCTAGCCCATTTCCAGCAACGGTAACTTGATACCAACCATTTGGTAATTCTTTAGGCACCTCAATCGTCTGACCTGCAGTATAATTTTGAAAATCTTCCGCTGTAATTTCAACTCGCTTCATCACTTCATCACTCTGTAATGCAAGGCCGAGAGCAAAACTGGGTTCAAAGCGCTTTTTCTTAAACACACCCAGATGTAAACCATTTCGTGCAATTTTAATTTTAGATAAATCAGGAAGCTCTTTGGGTAATAAATAGAGATTATCCCCAAAAGCTTGTAAAACACCGTCAAATTGTATCGTCAGGTGTTCTTGTTTGAAAGACTGCCATAATTGTTGCTGTTCACGATTTAAATTTGACTTCCCAAATTTCCTTTTTTTCGTGGAACCTTCCCCTTTATATCGAAATTTCGCTACAAACTGTCCTTCTCCTTTAAAACGATGAGGATACATCCGAGCCGTCTCAGGATAGCCAATCCCTTGAACCATACCATTTATTTTCGGAATATCAATTAATTCTAAAGCATATTGCTCCAATAACCATCGAACAATATCTTCATTTTCTTCAGGCGACCACGTACAGGTAGAGTAAATGAGTTGTCCATTAGGTGCAAGCATTTCAAGAGCTGATTCCAAGATTTCCTTTTGCAACTGCGCACACTGAGCAGGATAGTTTTTAGACCAATACTGAATAGCATCCGGGTCTTTTCTAAACATTCCTTCGCCAGAACAAGGTGCATCCAAGACAATCATATCAAAATAATCTGAAAAAACGCTTGCTAATCGCTGAGCTGACTCATTTGTGACAACCACATTCCGTGCTCCGAATCTCTCAATATTTTCTGCGAGAATTTTAGAACGTTTGGCTGAAATCTCATTACTAACTAAAATCCCTGTATTCTCTAAATATGAAAGTAAATGGGTGGTCTTTCCTCCAGGAGCTGCTGCTAAATCCAGTACCTTCATCCCTTTTTCAGGAGCAGCAACTTGCCCAACAATCTGTGCAGCAGGTTCTTGGGAATAAACCAAACCTGTCACATGTTCGATTGACTTTCCAGAAACCTTACCGTAGTAAGACCAAGGCATATTCGGTATTGCATCTGGGAATTCCTTCTGTTGTTCTTTTAAAGGATTCGTACGAAAGCCAGAAACTGCAGAAGATTCAAAACTCTCAAAAAATGCTTGGGCATCTGGGCCAAGCAAGTACGTATATTTTTCAATAAATTCCTGTGGTAATTGTATCAATGGATAAACCTCTTAATCTCACTCAAACTAGCTTTTGGGACCAACATCACATGTTCTCGACCAGAAAACTGGGGCGCATCACCTTCTAAGCTCAATAACTGACAATCTAAACCTTCCCCTAAAATACTCGCCGCCGCATAATCCCATGGATAAAGATTCGAAGCATAAGCTAATAAACGTCCTTCTAAGACGTGAGAGAAACCAATTCCAGCACTGCCAACAGAACGAGTCCCTAATGAATGATCAGCTAAGTCACCTAAGCCATACTGATTCGTAGCATATAAGGTTGCATTTAATCCAATCAAGCTTCTTACCAAAGATGTAGCTTTGGGAATCTCAAGTAGTTGATGATTGAGATAAACTGGAAATTGCCCTCCACCATGAAATAATTTATCTTGCATCACATCATATATGATTGCGAATTGACCTACACCATCTTCAAAATATGCCAAAAGAATGGAAAAGTCATTTTTTTGAGCGATAAAATTCGTTGTCCCATCAATCGGATCCAGCACCCATACCTTTCCCTCTTTTATGGAACCAGTTTGACCACCTTCTTCACCAAATACGCTATCCATTGGAAATTCCGAAAGAATCTTTTGGCTCAATTGGTCTTGCACTTGTTTATCTAAGTGCGTGACTAAATCTTGAGGATTGGTTTTTTCATCTATAACAAGAGGGTCATCTAAATGATTCCGTAAGAACTCACCCGCTTCAAGAATAATCTGCTTGGCAAAATGATATTTAGTTTCCAAATCGGATCATTCCTTTCTGTTTTTCTTGGGCAGCCTTTACAACTCGATAGCTCGAGTAACCCGACGCTTCTTCGAAATCTCGATCAATTTGTCTTTCTTGCCCTTTGCTTCTTACAACTTCTTTAAACTTTTTATACTGTTCAAGAACGACTCTTGCTTCTACACCCTTTTCATATGCTTCTTCCACTCGATTCAAAAAAGAAAGCACTGAGGAAATTTCCTCTGTGCTCCACGAAAAATCAAGCGGATATGAGTATTGTTTATCCATGTCTCTATCCTATTTCTGCTCGTAATGTTGCATTCTTTAATTCTTGCTTGCGATAGTTTCGCGGTAGAAATGCCCGAATTTCATCCTCATTAAACCCTATCTGCATCCGTTTTTCATCAAGGATAATCGGACGCCGAAGTAAACTCGGATATAGCTCGATTAACTCAATAAGCTGTCTCACGGACAGTTCATCCACGTCAATATCTAACTTTTGAAACACTTTTGATCGTGTTGAAATTAAATCATCAGTACCATTTTCTGTCAGTGATAAAATTTGCTGTAATTCATCTGCAGTTAACGGACTAGTCATGATGTTATGCTCATTAAAAGGCACCTCGTGGCTAGTCAGCCATGCTCTAGCTTTACGACAACTCGTACAACTTGGTGACAAAAATAAGGTTATCATGCCCGTCCATTCCCTTCTATACAAGCTTTTTCTAGTATATTATATCTTATTTTGTTGTTTTTTTCAATAGGGAACCAAAGGGATTATATTAATTTTTCATAAAATTTAATGACTGTTAACACAAATGTATTGGCAAGTTCTTTGAAATCTATAGGTTTACTTACTTGTCCAATGCAAGGCGTAGCTTTCATCGGACTTCATCTGCTCCATTAAGCTCTCAATTCCATCAAACTTGACCATATCTCGAATTTTTTCAAGCCAAAAAATAGTTATTTTTTCTCCGTAGATAAAGCGGTCAAACCCAAAAATATGGGCTTCTATCCGCATCTTTTGTTGTTTTTTTCAATAGGGAACCAAAGGGATTATATTAATTTTTCATAAAATTTAATGACTGTTAACACAAATGTATTGGCAAGTTCTCGAGTTTATCAGTTAATTCATTTCACAACCGCTGTTTTTGCGATAACAGCGGTATTTTTTTAACATTTTATTGATATTTTTGTTGTTGTGAACGGCGGTGTATGTTATAATATATTTATGGCATTTATTCGAATTACAAAAAACAGAGAAGGCCGTAAACATGTTTATCTTGTTGAAGGATATCGTGAGAACGGAAAGTCAAAACAACGGATTCTTTATAAATATGGTTTGTTGGACGAATTGGAAGCGAAAGAACCAGGCATTCTTGAGCGATTAAAACGTGAAGCAAAGGAAAACTCACAAGCTAAGTCTGAGGAATTTCTGATAAAACTTTCTTTGAAAGATCCAATGAACAAACCTGACGAAAACATTGGTTGGAAGATTTTAGAAGATCTTTATACTACACTTAAGTTACATCAATTCTTTAAAAAGAATAAGCCGTCAAAAATGACGATGGACTTAGATGAAACAGTTAAACTACTGATTTTTCAACGAATTCTTAATCCGGGAAGTAAATATAAAACTTTCTACCACCAAGCTTCCCTATTCGGAGATTGGAATGTTCCATATAATTCAGTTTATCGGTCACTAGATATCTTAAATACCTTTCAATCAGAAATTCAACAGCACTTACATCAAGAAGTTAGCCAATTAACGAATCGAACTGGAACCTTAGTGTTTTATGATGTTACCAACTATTTTTTTGAAATTGATGTTCCTGATGAAGATATCCGTGATGAAAATGGAGACCTTCTTGTCGAGGGGCTTCGTCGAAGAGGAGCTAGTAAAGAATATAGGAAAGACCCCATTATCCAAATGGGATTATTCATGGATATGAACGGTATTCCTATCGCTTATAAACTATTTCGAGGAAACCTTACAGACCCTATCACTTATATTCCAGCAATTGAGCAAGTAAAGAAACAGTTTGGGATTGAACGGTTGGTAGTGGTCGCAGACAAAGCGATGAACAGCACAAATAACCTGAATGCCACTATAAAGAACAATGACGGCTGGATCTTCTCGCAAAAGCACCGTGGGAAACGAGGTGCTCCGAAGGATATTCAAGAAAAAATATTGGAAGAATCTGGTTGGCAGTTTAATCAAGATATCACTTTCGCTAAAAAGTCTTACATTCGAGAGAGAAAACTTGGGACCAAGAAGGATTCTCCAACCGTTAAAGAAAAAGTACTACTGACCTGGTCAAAGAAATATGAAGATAGAGAACGGATTCGACGTGAAGGGGCTCTTGACTATGCCAATAAGCTAACTGATGCGGAATTGTTTCGACAAACGAGCAAGAAGGGTGGAAAGAAATACCTTGAGTTGAGCTATTTGGATAAGGAAACCGGAGAGGTTAAACCATTTTCGCCACTTATCCGAATTGACCAAGAACAGGTCGAATTTGATGCTCAATTTGATGGGGTTCATGTCCTTGTGACCAGTGAGATTGAGATGGAAGATGATGCCATATTAGAGGCCTATCAAGAATTATCTGCGATTGAGAATTGTTTCCGAATTACAAAAACAGAGTTTGAAACGAGACCTGTTTATGTACGAAAAAATGAACATATTGAAGGCCATTTCCTAACCTGCTTTATCAGTTTAGTGATGATACGCTTATTGTATTACATTACCGATAAGAAAATGAGTCCTGCTCGAATGATAGAGGGCTTAAACAGTATGTTAGCTGCAGATATGGGACAAGGGATATATAGAGTCAAGCAGAACCATGAAGCAAGTGAGTTACTTCATTTATTAGGAATCACTTGGGATCGTGGAACTGTCAGACATGAAGATATTCAAAAGTTAGGGAAAAACTGCATACACAACACAATTTATGACTCAAAAAAGCTCCCTAAACGTTGATTTGACAGCGTTTAGGGAGCTTTTTTCATTTTTTAACTGATAAACTCGAGATTATATCTTATTTTGTTGTTTTTTTCAATAGGGAACCAAAGGGATTATATTAATTTTTCATAAAATTTAATGACTGTTAACACAAATGTATTGGCAAGTTCTTTGAAATCTATAGGTTTACTTACTTGTCCAATGCAAGGCGTAGCTTTCATCGGACTTCATCTGCTCCATTAAGCTCTCAATTCCATCAAACTTGACCATATCTCGAATTTTTTCAAGCCAAAAAATAGTTATTTTTTCTCCGTAGATAAAGCGGTCAAACCCAAAAATATGGGCTTCTATCCGCATCTCTGTTCCATCAAAAGTAACATTTTTCCCAACGCTTGTCATGGCTCGATAGCGTTTCCCATCTACTTCAACATCTGCGACGTAGACTCCCTCAGATGGTAAATGGACACGGTCAAAAGGAGCTAGATTTGCAGTTGGATAGCCGATGGTGCGCCCTCTGGCATCTCCATGAACAACAATTCCCTCCGTCATAAATGGATATCCTAAAAGTTGATTAGCTAGAGAGACATCCCCTGCCTGGATAGCTTGACGAATACGAGTTGAAGAAACTTTTTCTCCGCTCAAGCTCACTTCACTTACAATTTCTACCTGACCATCAAACAGTTCCATCAAGTCCTGAACATCTGCTCTGCAATTTCCAAAATGATAATCAAAACCAGCAACCAAGACTTGAGCATTTAACCTTTTCACATACCGCTCAATAAATTCTGCAGGAGTATTATTAGCAAATTCACTAGTAAATGGCGTCATTACCAGTTGATCCACACCATATTTCTCCAATAAGAGATAGCGCTGTTCCTGACTTGTTAAATGTAGCAATAATTCTGGCGTAAAACGCGAAAAGGCCAACCGAGGCGATTCTGGAAAAGTCAAAACAGTTACCGTCAGCCCTCGCTCATCTGCCACCTTTCGTGCACGTTCAAAAAGGGCTTTATGCCCCAGGTGAATTCCGTCAAAATAGCCAAGTACCAAAACAGTTGGTTCTTCATTTTGCAATTCGTTAAAATCATTAATTGTTCTTATATTCATGTCTTTTATTTTATCACAGTTATCGAGAAATTTCTTAGACCAAAACTTTGCTTGGTTTATACAGCTGGTCGCGTTTTTCAAAAATAGCAATCAACTGACCATCATGAAAGCCTGCTAAACGCTCCGCTTCTGCATTCAATTCTACAAATCGACCAAATATAGCATCTTTCATCTGCTCTACCTTCAATTCTACAACAGGTAAATCCCCGATACCACGTTCAATAGGTTGGAGAAATGAAAAATCATTTTCAGCTACCAGCGAAGAAATTTCTTCCAAAGTCAAGGCGTCCGCTAGATCCATTCCAGCAGAACCAGTTCGTTCCAACTTGGACATGTGGCTAGCGTAGCCTAGCTTAGCCCCTAAGTCAACAGAAAGAGTACGGACATAGGTGCCCTTTCCACAACGAACGCGGAAGGTGAACCGAGCACAGTCATCTGCTAGTTCAATCGGGCTAGTCCGTTCAAAACTGTAAATCTCAATTTGGCGTTGAGGACGCTCAACTTCTTCGCCCGCCCGTGCGTATTCGTAAAGTTTACGGCCCTTGACCTTGACAGCAGAGTACATAGGCGGAATCTGGGTAATAGTACCGACAAAACTAGCCATAGCCTCATCAACTGCCTGCTCTGCTATGTCCAAAACCGGTGTCTGCTCAACAATCTCACCAGAAGCATCCTCTGTCGTGGTAGAGTAACCAATGGTAATCTCCCCCTCGTAGATTTTACCTTCTTCCTGCATGAACTCAATCATGCGAGTAGCCTTTCCGACTGCAATGGGCAGGACGCCAGTCACATCTGGATCTAGCGTCCCCCCGTGTCCAATCTTTTTCTCCTGCAGAATCTTCCGGAGTTGAAATACTGCATCATGCGAGGTCATCCCCGCCTCTTTTTTTAAATTAATAATTCCTGAAATCATGTTTTCATTATAACACAAAGGACCGCTCTTGTGGGCGGTCCGGTTGGATTAAATATCCCGATGAAAATCGCTGTCAATTTCAAAAAATGGTTGGATATCTTGGACGTATTCCAAGACGCCTTGAAACTCTCCCTGGTCATCATGCACGGCCTTATAGACCACATAGACAAACTTGCCCATACTTTCGGACTTGAACCACATGGTAACCTGGTCTTTTTGCCCTGTGCGGAGCAATTCAAAAATCTTCTTGACCTTGTCTAAGATTTTGGGTGGATGGCAGAGCTCCACATGGCGTCCAATCTGGCTCGGAGTACGTTTGAAAATCATATCTTCAACAGGATGGCTGTCATTATAATATTGGAAAATATCATCCTTGTTGACAAAGGTGAGTTCTAGCGGTAAATGATTGAGAATAAGATTGGCCTGTTCAACAGACAAATACCCATTGCCAAAGGTCTGCGGACTGGTCCTATCTTGAACAGATTCTGATTTCTTCTTCGGTGTGAAGGTAATGGTAAACTGACCTTCAGGCGTATCAATTATCTGCTGGTTTGACCCAGCTGGTTGTGGAGCAAGACTGTCTGCTGTCTGCTCTGCTATTTCTCCAAAATCCTCCCGATGAGGCACCCACTTGGCTGTCGGCTTGACAATGGCGTAACCGTAGGCGTCGCTGTCCGCTGCCACTTGAAGCCAATCATCCTGAGTGAATGTCTCCAATAGAATCATGAGAAGTATGGCTTCTTCCTTGAAAATCATCTCCTCGAACTCCTTGGCGAAGTTTTCAAAGTGAGCATGTGTCGCAGCTATGTCGCCTCCTTCAAGTGTTTTGCGAGCCGCCTTAAAGAGGTCGCGAATCTCGTCGTCCACGCCCCACATGACCTTAGGTGGTGCATCGTGACCGTAGCGTTCCATAATCGGAAAGAAGACCTTTTCCTTGCGGGTATAGTGGTTTTCAAACTGACCAAGGAGCCCAAACTGGCGTGTCAAGCCTTGCTGGAGCTGGTCTTGCAGTTCCGCATCTTCTGTCTGCTCGTATTGGTCTAGGATCCGGCGGATGCGTAAGAGAGCCGCCCGCAGTGCAAGGTTTTCCTGCTTAAAGACATAGACAGGATGACCCTCCTGGTCAATATCCGCCACTTCCACATCTGTAATCGCTCCTTTGAAAAGGTTGGCATGAATATTACAGAGCCCCATGACGTCTTCAAAAGTGATACCTGTGTCGCTGGACATGAGTTCATGCTCCATCATGGAAATTTCTAGGGCAGAAACTCCTGTAAAATGCTGATTAAACTGGTCCTGAACAGACTCTGGGCTGGCACCATTATGCAGGTCCAAGAGAATATTCTTCAGAATGTCAATCCGTTGGTCTGTCATGCTTCTCCTCCTATTACCTCGTAGCCGTTGCATTCCAAGACCTGCTGAATACGGTCTAACGGAATCTTGGTCATCTTGGATCCATTCTTAAGGCTGGTCACTTTGCCAACCGTGTTCAACATGGCTGGATTAGCCAAGGGCTTGAAACCAAGCTCCACCAGAATCTCCTTGACTTCTGGGTGCTGGTTGATAATCTCTGCCACAGGCAGATTTAGGTCGATGGTGTTCATTTTACCTTCTCCGTTGAAATACTATTAAATTGTTTATTGTATCGTTCTGAAATCATCTTAATCTTCTCTTGCTGACTTTCCACTAAGTCGTTCATGATATCTTCAATGTCAACTGAAAGTGGTTGCCTATTAGTAAAATTGATAAAATCTCCATCTTTGAAAGAGCCACCGTTTCTCCAATAGATAGTCTTTGTTTTGTGTGCAAATACTTTTTCGATTTTCTTTCTAACATCTGCATTATCTTCTTGGCAAATTAAAAGAAATACAAAATCGTCTTTTGAAAAGCACTGGCTTATCTCAGAATAAAGATACTCTCTAGCAGAAGGATACTCCGGATACTCAAACAATTTCTCCTTAAATTGATTAACATAGTTTTTAATGACGGGATCTGTACAAATTTGCGTTTTAAGTAACTCCTTATCCTTCAGTATCTCATCTTTTATATTCTTAGTTGCGGCAACCTGCAAACAATAATATCGATCATCTATAGACATGGAATCATTTTCAGAAGATGTGAGTTTTCTTTTACCAAACAATGCCCATACTCCAGGAATTGCAAACTTCTCTATATTACTATCTGCAATGAGTTCTAAACCTTCGAACAAATTCATACAAAGTTCCTTTCTATTTGTTGTTGACCTAAACTAGAATGTTGATGCTAATCTTCCCCCTCCAAGGCCTCAAACTTAGCTTTCATGGTTGGGTTATTGCGGGTTAGTTTTTTGACGGAGACGTCATCTAGTTTATTATTGGCTAGGCGAAGCTGGTTTTCGCTGGTGGTCAGGGCTGCTTTGACAGCTTCCATTCGCTTGATTGCCTTGTCGATTTCATCAATAGCTTTTTGGAAATTGTTGCTGGCCGATTGATAGTTTTTGGCAAAAGCATTCTTGAAAATTTCCAAATCTTCTTCAAAATGAGTAATATCGATATTCTGCTCCTTAACCAAGGCTAACTCCTGCTGATATTGCAGACTATTGAGCGCAGCATTTCGTAAAATTCCGATTAATTGGATAAAGAACTGTGGTCGAATAACATACATCTTCTCATATTCATGACTAACATCCACAATCCCTGTATTGTAATAGTCATTGTCCGCCTCTAGCATGCTGACTAATACAGCATATTCGCACTTTTTCTCCCGACGGTCCTTATCCAACTCCTTAAAGAAATCAGCGTTTTTATGCTTGGTCTTGGTCGTATCTGCCTCGTTTTTCATTTCGAACATGATGGAAATAAATTCCAAGCCCGACTCGTCAAAATCACGGAAGATGAAATCTCCTTTTGAACCGGACGCTGATACTTCGTTGTCCTTCGCAAATTTGGCACGTGGAAAAGCATAGGAACGAACCTTGTTAAACTCCGCCTCAGCAAATTGCTCCAAGCTCTCTCCAATTGCCTTAGTAGACTGCTGGGCCTTGAAATTTTTGTAAAATTCCACCTGCTCATCCGCCGCCTTGAGCCGTACTTCGTACTCCTGACGAGTGGTCGCCAGGGCTAACTCTTGCTTTTGTTCCTGCAAAACCAAAGCATTTTGCGCCGCATCCCGCTCCTTCTCCACCTGAGCTATCGCCTGCTGCAACTCCAAGTCCTTGGCAAGACCGATTTGCCCCAACTGAGCCTTAAGTTCTTGGATTTCTTGGTCTTTTTTAGAAATGGCAGAGCTGAGTTCGAGTTCCGTCTGACTAGCAAATGTATCCAGTTTTGCGGTCAGTTCCAGAATCTCCTTATCCTTATCACTCAATCTAGCCTGCAAATCATTTTCAGCCTTCTGGCTTAATAATTCCCGTTCCCGCTCCAATCGTTCATGGATTTCCTTATCAAACTCCGCACCACGCACCTGGGCTAAAAGCTGACTATATTCTGTTTCATTGACCTGAAAGGCCGTCCCACAATGGGGGCAGGTAATATTATGAGTCATCTTTTTCTCCTCTAATCAGTAATCTTTCAATTGTTCTTCTAAAAACAATGTCCACTTCTCCTGTAAGTTTTTGCGCTCAGGTAAGTCCTCTAGATGTAAGAGCGCCTGGATGCATTCGTTCTGAACGAGCCAACCAGTCATGTCTTTTTGAGCGTTCGTAAATTCATTACCAAAATCTTCTGGAATTCGTTCCTCAAAAGTAATCAAGGTCTGATTTTCTAGCTGGGACAGTGTAAATGAAACTGTTGCTGAATCCCACGTGTAGGCAATTTTCTGGTTTTATCGATAGTCAAGAAGAACCATCACTTCACGGAATCCTTCCATTTCAAAAACCAGCTTATCGCCCTCAACTCTCAACTGTGGAAACCAGCGTGCAAATCCAGAATCGGTCGCCAACAGATTCCACGTTTCAGCCAAACCAGCTGGAACAATATAAGAGATAGTTAGTAAATAGGTATCTAATTCTTTCTGGACATTAATCTTCATACGTGACTCCTCTTCTATTTTCTTATTATACCAAAAAACACCGGCCAATAACCGATGTTTCCATTATCTATATTTTTTTAATCCTTACAAAACATGGATTCTGTAATAAATCGAAACAAAAATTTCATCATTGAATTATCAACAGTTTTGTTCTTTAATAGAACACAAATATTCGAGCAACATAGTAATGTCATGAAGGCACCTACATCCCCATATATTATTTTATTAACTATTCCTATTAATTATCCAAACATATGTAACAATTTCAATTTTCAAAAGTCAGCTTTTCAAATTTTATCATGTTGAAAAATTCAACTAATTATTTATATTATGATGAAATCTTACGACAATTTTTCCAGCTAAAGGACGGACTAGAAAATAACTTAGTGGAAATGAGATAATGATATTTCTAGAAAAACGAGTAAGATACAAAGGTATTTGAAAGGGTAGCTTGCTCATGTATAGACCAAATAACCCCATTGCAAGCCCCATAAGAATGGAACGAAAACCGCTAATTAGAAAGTTCATTTGTTTCACATTTGAAATCTTGGTTTGTAAATAAACTGTCCATATAGACACCAGTGGATTAACAATTTGTACAACAATAAATGAGACGAGAACCGCTGTCAAATAGGCAGGTACAAATATCTGGAAGCTTAACCGATCTGCCCACCATAAGTTCCAGGCAGTCATCACTGATGACATCATTAATGACATTAAACCTGCAAAAATCAGCCTATCTTTTATGCTTTTCGACATTTACTTCCCTCCAAAACAATTTATTACTTTCGATACATTAATTATACCATGAATCACTAGTTAATGATAAAAATTTTATCAAAAACCTTATAGACTTTTTACAAAATAAGACTCCGTGAATCAAATCAAAACTGAAGAAGCGGTTTATCCCCAATCCCATACCCCTCTAGATTACTTTCTATTATTAATTTGTGCTATACTAGTCTTATTGAAAACAAGGAGGATATTATGATAAAACTCATCGCCCTTGATATGGACGGAACGCTTTTAAATGAGAAAAAAGAGTTGAAACAAGCAGAGATTGACGCTATTCATAAAGCTGTTAAAGCTGGTGTCACAGTGGTTTTATGCACAGGACGTCCTTTAGTTGGCGTCAAACCCTTTGTCAAACAACTAGGGTTTGATACGGAAGAAGAATATATCATTGTCAATAATGGTTGTTCGACACATTCTACAAAAAATTGGGCCCTAGTTGACTGGGAGGAATTAGCTATTTCAGACGTTGAATATCTCAGTACCTTCACAACTAATGATGCTGTCCAAATCTCCCTTTTTGATGAAGAGGAATACTTTGTATTAGCAGAACAAGCAAATGCGACCGTGTCCTTAGATGCTGGATTAGTTGGTATGACACCATTACCAATTGATCTTACAGAGGCTACATCAGGTAAACATCGTTTCTTCGAAGCCATGTTCGTCGGTGAAAAAAATGCCATTGATGCATTTGAAAATCAATATAACACTGTGCTCAGCCAACGCTATTCCACCGTTCGTTCACAGGACTATCTCTTGGAAATTCTACCAAACGGAGCAAGCAAAGCTTCTGGTTTGAAAAAGCTAGCGGACCGACTCGGTATTCTTCCTGAGGAAATTATGGCCATAGGTGACGCCAACAACGACCTTGAAATGATAGCATTTGCAGGTCTGGGAATCGCCATGGGCAACGCCAATGAACAAGTCAAGGCTATTGCCCAAGACATTACAGATACCAATGAAAACAATGGTGTTGCAAAAGCCATTGAAAAACATATTTTGAACAAATAAGGAGACAACATGAAATACCCTACACTTTTAGACCGTTTTTTAGTTTATGTCAAAGAAAATACACGCTCTGATGAAAGCTCAACAACTACACCTTCTACCTATAATCAAGTTGAGTTTGCACAAAACATTCTCTTGCCTGAAATGGAACGCATTGGTTTACAGAATGTCCACTATCTACCAAATGGTTTTGCGGTAGGAACACTGCCTGCCAATGATCCAAGTTTGACACGCAAGATTGGTTTTATTGCACACATGGATACGGCTGATTTCAACGCAGAAGGTGTCAACCCACAAATCATCGAAAACTACGACGGAAATCCTATTGCCTTGGGCACATCTGGCTATGAATTGCATCCAAAAGACTTCCCACAACTTACCAACTACCAGGGTCAAACCCTGATTACCACAGATGGTACTACCTTGCTAGGATCTGATGACAAGTCAGGCATTGCAGAAATCATGACGGCAATTGAGTACTTGGTGCAGAACCCTGACATCAAACACTGTGAAATCCGTGTCGGCTTTGGTCCTGACGAAGAAATCGGTGTCGGTGCAGACAAGTTTGATGTGGAAGATTTTGATGTAGACTTTGCCTATACGATGGACGGTGGACCGCTAGGCGAGCTCCAGTACGAGACCTTCTCAGCTGCAGCTGCTAAAGTTGATTTTCTTGGACGCAATGTGCACCCAGGTTCAGCCAAAGATCAAATGATCAACGCTTTCCAACTAGCTATCGACTTCCACAATGCTCTTCCTGAAGAAGACCGCCCTGAAAAAACGGAAGGGTATCAAGGCTTCTTCCACTTGATGAACATGGAAGGTAGTGTTGATACCGCTTCGACTAGCTACATCATCCGTGACTTTGAGGAAAAAGATTTTCAGGCACGAAAAGAACTCATGCTGGACATTGCTGAGAAAATGAATGCCAACTTTGACACTCCACGTGTCATTGTCCACTTGCATGATCAGTACTACAATATGAAGAAAATCATCGAAAAAGACATGACTCCAATCAACATTGCCAAAGAAGTTATGGAAAATCTTGGTATCAAACCTCTCATTGAACCTGTTCGCGGGGGAACAGATGGGTCTAAGATTTCTTTCATGGGCATTCCAACACCAAATATCTTCGCAGGTGGTGAAAACATGCACGGTCGCTTCGAATTCGTTAGTCTTGAAACCATGGAACAAGCTGTAGATGTCATCCTTGGAATTGTTACTGCTAAATAAGATTTAAATCGGTTATCAAATGATAGCCGATTTTTTATAATGTTAAAAAAATAAATAAAAAAATGCAAAAATATATTGTATTATTGAACTAATACTAATATAATAGAATTATCAAATAGAAATGGAGAATTATTATGACAAACGAAACATTACTACAAGGTATTCTTATCGGTATTTGGGGAACAGCACTTCTTTTCTCACTTATTTGGTATATCCTGGTTGCTATTTCAAACTACCTTCTTTTTAAAAAAGCAGGCTATGCAGGTTGGAAATCATTGATTCCATTTTACAATCTCTATACCCAACAATGTATCACATTTGGCTATGAAAAAAGATGGTTCATCCTCCTTTTACTGATTCCACTAGTAGGACCTCTATACGGCATCTATCTGGTTTACTCTTTTGGCCGTAGTTTTGGACTATCAGCCCTACAAGCTGTCTTGTATGTTTTCTTTACACCAATCTTCAACCTCTACCTAGCCTTCAATGACGGAAGTCGTTACCAAGGCCCGCAGGAATTCTTTATTGATTAATATATTGGAAATAAGACTTTCGAAACAAGTCACTATCGTAGAGTACGACAAGCCGATAGTGACGATGTATCAAAGCTAATTCAAATGACTAAACTTTGAAATGAGATAGTAACAGAGCTATATCTTTAGCTTAATGACGCAAACACAGTTCTCTCAATTTCCAGATTTCAAGATCTCCCAGATAGCTGAAACCAGGCTACTTTTGATTTTCATTGAGTATGAGACAGATTTTAAGCCCTCGCACAAGCGAAGGCTTTTTTATACGAATAGAAAAATAAGAAGTACCATCACAGCAAGGCTAACAAGTATAGATAGGGAATTGACATTCGCAGGTTCCGCAGAACGGCTTCCTAATTTTAATGCATAAATTGGTGACATGACCGAAATTGGAGATGCTAAGCACACCAGAAGCATCATTTTCATAGACTGCTCAATTGGGAGTAGAAAATAGATGAGGGCCCCCATCAAGATATTGGCCCCTAGTCGCAGAAACAAGAGGTAGGACAATCGACCAATTTCCTTCCAATTCAGTTTTAAATCAAGGAGGATTCCCAACATCAGCATCGCTAAAAATGGATTGGCATTGCTAGCAATCGTCAAAGTAGAGAGGATTTCTTGTGGAAGTTGTATGGATAAACTAGCAAGCAAAAGACTGACTAAGTATACCATCAGCGGAATTGAGTGCGAAATGTTTTTTAAAAATGATGTAACAGACATCCCTTCTTTTTCTACATCAATTCCAGTTGCAATACTGTAATTTCCTCCTAAAACCATAATTGCATTTCCTGCATCAAAGACGATGACACTTAGCAAACTGCTCGCTGGAAAGAAGGCTTGAACAAAAGGTAGTGTGAAAGTACCTATATTGTATCCAGATAATTGCATGAGCCCGACTGACGCTTGATGTCCAGAATGTTTAGCCTCCCAGTATCCTACTAGATTCAAAAGAAGATTACACAGAATTCCTAAAAGGAATGGGAGATAGAGACTGAACGATACTTGTGCTGTTGAGGAGGCGATGAATAAGGAGGCTGGCAAAGTTACATTCATGACCAGAGTGGAAAAAATAGTGGCATCTTCTCTTCGGACTATTCCCTGGATTTTTAAAATGTAACCTAGACCAATTACGCAAATAAAACTAAAAGCGCGAGTTAATAATTCAAGTTCTTTCATGGATATAGTATAGCATAGAGAAGTTCATTCTGATTATATATAAAAATTTTATATAAATACTTGATTTTAGGAAATGATAGGTATATAATTTATATATAAAAATTTTATATGTAGTCTTTTAGTTTACTTTTACAACATACTCCAACTATCTGGTAGTTAGTTGGAGGTTGAAAATGAAGCAAAATCTGTTCGCTTCAGCCGTATAAATCAGGGTTGAAGTGTACAATACGAACTGCTAAGATTTTCTTTGTAATAAAAGGAAAACTAAGCAACTAAAACAAGATCATAGAGGTGATTTTATGTACTACCCTGTATCCTCTATCTTGATTGAATTTCTGATTCTATCTATTGTTGAAAAACAAGATTCATATGGATATGAAATTAGTCAGACCATCAAGATAGTCGCTGATATTAAAGAGTCGACACTTTACCCCATTCTGAAAAAACTGGAGAAAGCAGGATTTGTAACAACCTATACTCAAGAATTTCAGGGGAGAAAACGAAAATATTACACCATTACCCCGAATGGTCGAGATCATATCCCCTTCCTCCAGGCAGAATGGGATGCCTACAAAACAAATATAGATGGAATTATAGAAGGGAGCCTACGAAAATGACCCGCAACGATTATTTTGAACAATTGGAACAAGCACTTGCACAACTTCACCCAACTGCAAAGCAAGAAGCATTAGACTATTTTAACGAATTTTTTGATGAAAAAGCTGATGACCAAGTTGCCATTCAAGAATTAGGTTCACCTGAGGAAGTTGCCAAAGAAATCATTGCCAATTTACCAGAGGATGCCCTACAAGATCCTCACGACCAGTCTTCTTCAGACAGCACAAACCCGTTCAATTTTGATTTTGATTTCGATTTTGATTTTCAGTTTGACTGGGATGAATTCTTCAAAAATTTCAGATTTTCATCCAATCAAACTAGTAAACAGAACAGCTTGAAAACTAAGGTTGAGAAACTTCCAAATTGTAAAGAGATTCATATTTACTTAGAGGACAATAGCCTGACTGTACAGGCTTGGGATGATGAGGTTGTCTTATTCTCATATCCAACTTCCTTAGTTGACAGCTACCAATCATTTGAATACCAACTTGTCAATGATCATTTATATATCAGCAGCAAGCCAATACCAGATAATCTAAACTTTTCTAATAATCAAATTAGCTCTGCTATTCTCAAAATCCCAAAAAGTCTATTCCCTCTGAGAACTGTTCATCTGAAACTAATCGACAGTAGCTTAACAATTGTAGATATGCAATTGGAAAAACTGCTCGAAATAAATTCGGAAGATAGCAATCTAACATTGACCAAGGTTCAAAGTCCTGCCACATCAGTTCAACTAGAAGATACCAGTCTCACTCTCACGGATAGTCAATTCGACGAGTTTACATGTAGAGCGAATGATGCGGTAGTTCATCTAACAAGTGTCAACCTGTCCACAGCACGCGCAGAATTAGAAGATTGTGTCTGGAATCATAAAGAATTTAACTTAAACAACACCTTTAGTTGCCATGCTCAAGATTCTGTCTTATCATTTGGACCAATTAAGGATATTAACTTAGACATCACAGAAGAAGATTCCAGCCTAAAACTGCCAAAGGATATGACATTTACAATGATAAAAGATGATGATACCACTCATCTTAGCTACAAACAAGCTAATAGTCCCGCACAGTTGGTCATCCAATGTGAAGACTGTCAAGTTAGCTTTGGATAAAGGAGATGACTATGAATCGGAAGGAATATTTGCAGAAACTTGAAAAGCAGCTGAAACATCTACCTAAAGAAGACTTTCAAGATACGCTTGACTATTTCAATGAACATTTTGATGAAGCCGGACCTGAAAATGAACAGGCCATTATCCAAGAACTGGGTACTCCCAAAGAGGCTGCACGGGATATTCTCGCACACTTATATAACAAGGAAAAATCCGAGAAAAAACCAAACACACGTAACATGGTTTGGCTCATAATCTTATCCATCCTCGCAGCTCCTATCGGCATTCCCCTAGCAATTACCTTAGTCGCCCTCTTCATTACCCTAATCCTGCTCATACTCAGTGCTATTCTAATCCTCATCTCACTTTGGATAGTACTCCTAAGCCTAGGTATCGCCCAGCTACTCCTCGCATTCGACCTTTTCTCACTCTCCTGGTCTTCCTCGCTTCTCTTCACAGGACTAGCCCTCATCTGTTTTGCACTCTCACTTCTCGGCAGCAAGCTCACGCTTGATTGGAGTAGCAAATCCTTCTTGCTTATTTTACACTGGATACAAAGAACAATTCGCAAAGGAGATTATCATGAGAAAGCTTAAACCATTTACGAGAATTAATCTTGTCCTGCTCACACTTGGAACCATTCTCACCCTCATCGGCTACCTAGGTGGGGGATGGAAAAATCTGAAAACAGTTTCAGAAAACTACTACCAGCCTCAAACTCTAAGCTTTAGCGACATTAGAGCTATTGAAGTCAATGAACGACTGTCTATCATGCCATCGCCTGACAACCAATTCCACCTCCACTACTATCGAAATCAGCATAAAGACATCGACCTCCTCAGCCACCAAGTCCAAGATGGAAAATTAACCATTTCTAGTGCCTATCAAGGCATCGTTACTTATGATGGTTTACTCGAACCTATCTTAAATCTTGTCAATGACCAGAATGTTGCCTACTACCAACCTGTCTTACAGGTCCCTAAAAATAGCACAATCGAAACACTTTCAGGCACCCTTCAAGGAGACCTTTATTTGGATAAAGTGACGATTCAAAATCTTGAACTCACTGCAGAAGATGGGGACATCTTGATTGAAAACAGTCACATCAGCCTTAGTAGGCTATTACACATCAATGGAGAAGTTACAATCAAGCAGTCCACATTAATAAGTCCAGCGGACATCACAGATACTTTCGGGAGTATTCTAACTGTTGAGGATGGGGATTTTAAAGCAGAAAACCTAAGACTAGAAGGAAGACATAACATCAGTAATTACAATGGTTCCATTGACATTTCTCTTCATCCCAAAACAAAAACTGACATCCATATAGATGCCAGTCAAAATAATCTGGGAATTGACCTTCCAACCTATTCCAATCCCCAAGCCACTAATTACCTCTATATCTCTACACTAGATGGTGAATTGAGCATTCGGTAATCGCTAAAAGCCCTCCTCACGGAAGGCTTTTTAACTTATTTAAACAACAAAATAGAAATCAAGGCCAAGATAGCTGGTCCACCTTGGGTTAAGATGATTTTTGGACTTGCTGTAATAGCACCATAAGCTGCTGCAGCAATAACATATAGAACAAAAATGCTTGTAATTTCTAAATTACCAGTAAAAATACCGTAGAACAAGAAAACCGCCAACAAGCCATTATAAATTCCTTGATTCTTGAACAAGGCAGTCACAGACTTACGTTGTAATTCTTCCTTCTCCATATTGAATACGCGACTAGTAGAGTCTGAGTGGGTCGCAAAGGTTTCCAAGTACATGATATATAGGTGCTCAATAGCTACGATACTAGCTAGAATAGTGGTAAAAATAGACATAATGTCTCCTCTCAAAAATTATATAGGTAAATTTTGCAAGCCAATCAACAGTTTATCAAGAGTGGCTAGGAATTGCTCGCTCTCCTCAACAGTTAGAATCTGATTCATCGAAGTTTTGATAGCTTGGTGGTGGGCGATTAGCGCTTCCCTAGCCTGCTCAGTTGGCCAGACAAGTACTTCTCTCTGATTGTCAGGATTTCGCTTGCGAATGATATAGCCGCTCTCCTCCAACAATTTGAGATGACGCGTAACCGCTGCGCGGTCTATCTGAAGCCTCTCCTGCAAAGCCAACTGATGCAGGGGTGCATCTTTTAATAATGTTTGCAATATTGAATAGCGTGTCAAACTGATTCCCAACTGCTTTTCAAAAAGATTGGAAATCGTCTCATCTGCCACTTTCAATCTGTATAACAAATCTTCCATTTCTTGCATTATCTACCTCTTTTGATTGATTAATCAATCGTTGATAAGTCAATTATACTACAATCCGAACAATTTTCAACTATTTTGCCTATCTATTAAAAAAATATGTTGCCTACACCTATATTTTGTTATAATTAAGAAAATAACTAGCAGAGGGATGGGACTTACTTATGGAAAACACTCCTAGACTAAACTTGGTCATAGACGTGCTCATGCTCGCTGGTGCGATTTTGGCACAAAGCGGTGCAGAAATTCACCGAGTTGAAGATACCATGATTCGGATTGCACATTCACAAGGAATTGAACAGGCCAATGTCCTTGCCATCCCTGCTGCTATCTTTTTCTCCATCGACCATACGAATATTTCGCGTATGAAACGCATCGTAAATTCAAATTACGACATGCAGAAAGTTTGTGACGTCAACCAAATCTCCCGTTCCCTAGCCAATGAAGAAATCAGCCTAGAAGACGCTTGGAGCCAATTAAATGCAATCAAACAACAAAAGCCACCTTATAACAATATCCAAATAACCTTAGCTGCCGTAGTAGCCGCACCATTTTTTACCATTATGTTCGGAGGTTCTCTTTTAGATGCAGCAGGTGCTGTCCTCGCAACGGCTTTGGCTTTCCCTATCTCACTGATTGTCGAGCGCTACGTTGGAATTGATTTTGTTACCACCTTCGTTGGCGCCTTTATCTTCTCACTTACCTCTTACTTATTAAGCACAACCACTACTCTCCCCATTAATCCCAACTTAATTAACGCAGGGGCAGTCATGCCTTTTGTACCAGGGATTGCTTTTACAAATGCTGTAAGAGACCTTATGACCAATCATATCAATACAGGGATGACTAAATTTTTCCAAACAGCGCTTATTATCTTATCGCTCGGTGCAGGTACAACTGTGGCCTTTATGCTTGTGAGGTAATCTATGACACTAGTTAACTTCTTATTACAGGCACTCGCCTCTTATATCGCTATCGCAGCCTTCTTAATTGTTCTCAATGTTCAAAGAAAAATGCTGGTCCCTGGTGGACTCCTAGGCATGCTAGTCTGGCTCATCTATCTTTCATTATTAGGACCAACTAATGTACTGATTGCAACCTTCCTTGCAGCAATTATCGGATCTTGCATTAGTCAAATCATGAGTATTTTACTTAAAACACCATCTGTTATTTTTTCACTTGCTATCCTAGCACCGCTTGTTCCAGGCTATCGAGCCTACATGACCACGACTTATTTCGTTTCTGGTGACCACGCTCAAGCCCTAACCAATATCACTACCGTCTTAACTTTAGCCTTAGTCATTCCCATCGGTATGGCCAGCGGAACAATATTATTACGCCTTTATAAGGTTCTTCGAACAGGCAAAAAAACAGCCTAACCCCTTGAAAATAAGGGGCCTTTTTGTTAAAATGAAAACTTATCAAAGGAGATGCTATGAACCAAAACGTAACCAATTTAAAACTTGCTGAACGTGGTGCCTTGCTATCTATCGGTGCCTATATTATCTTATCAGGTATCAAACTCGTTGCAGGACAGCTCTTTCATTCAGATGCCTTACGAGCAGATGCCTTCAATAATATTTCTGATATTATCGGTAATATCGCTGTACTTATTGGACTAAAAATGGCACAGAAACCAGCTGATACCGATCATAAATTTGGACACTGGAAAATGGAAGATTTAGCAAGCTTGATTACATCCTTCATCATGTTTATCGTTGGTTTCCAAGTACTCTATGATACCCTCCAAAAACTAATCAGCAATTCTTCTATCGAAGTAGACATTATGGGGGCCATTGTCGGAATCTTTTCTGCACTAGTTATGTTAGCTGTTTATTTATATAATAACCGCTTGGCAAAAAAAGTACGTTCCAAGGCCTTAGAAGCAGCTGCCAAGGATAATCTATCCGATGCAGTCACTTCCATAGGAACTTCTATCGCAATCTTTGCTGCGGCTTTCAACTTCCCTATTGTCGATAAAATTGCAGCCATCATCATTACCTTCTTTATCCTAAAAACAGCCTACGATATTTTTATGGAAAGCTTCTTTACCCTGTCTGATGGATTTGATGAAAATTTATTGAAAAAGTACGAGGAAGATATTCTCAAACTCCCAAAAATCGTTTCTGTCAAATCACAACGTGGTCGGACTTATGGAGCCAATATCTATCTTGATGTTGTTTTAGAAATGAATCCAGACTTATCCGTTTATGAAAGTCATGAAGTGACTGAGCAGGTTGAGCAACTCCTAACACTCAAACATGGTGTTTTTGATGTAGATATACACGTAGAACCATCTGAAATTCCACACGATGAGATGTATGAACACATTTATGATAAACTCTTCCGATTTGAAACAGAGATACAAGCACATGCTACTGGATATGAGACTTTAATTGATGAGAACTACCTTCTCATCGATGCCAAAGGTCGGTATCAAGATAAAACTCAAATGCTTGAAAGTCACCCTGTTCAAACAACCTATCTTTCCAACTATCAGATGATTTCTATTAGTCAAAAGTCTAAACTAGTTACATTTGAAATTGGCGATTTTGTCCATACATCCCTCTGGCGTCGTCATGAAAATTGGACTGTCATTTTCCACCAAATATCAAAGAAACAAGCCTAGTCGAACGACTGGCTTTTCTTTTGCACCAAAAAAGAGCACGTGGCTCTTTTTCTTATATTATTAGTTTTTTACTGCATCGGTTGCAACATCCTCACCAAACCATTTTTGAGATATTTCCTGGAACTTACCTTCTTTGTACAATTCAGTAAATGTTTTATTGATATTTTCTACAAGTGTCGTATCTGACTGACGAGCTCCGACAGCGAATGCTTCATTTTCAAATCCAGCATCAATGATATGATAGTCATCAATGATTCCCTCTTGTTGCAAGTAGTAATTAGCATATACTCGGTCAATCAAGAGACCATCAATACGATCATTTTTCAAGTCAATCAAGGCTTCATTGAATGTTGCATATTGGCTTGCATCATTATTTTGCACAATATCTTTTAGGATAGCAGGCTGGCCTTCAAACACTGAATATCCTGAAGAACCGGCTTGCGCGCCCAGCACCTTGTCTTTCATATCAGTTACCTGACTGATATTGGAAGATTTTTTGGTGACAAGAACTTGTTGGTTGTCCATGTAAGGATTGGTAAAAAGAACTTTATCTTTCCGTTCATCCGTAATTGAATACCCATTCCAAATTAAATCGATATTGCCATTCGTTAATTCCGTTTCCTTCAAGTCCCAGTCAATTGGCTGCCATTCAACAGATATTCCATATTTTTCAAACACAGCATTTGCTAAATCAATATCAAAACCTGTGTAAGAACCATCTGTTTGTTCAAATCCCATAGGAACGAAGGTTTTATCAAACCCAATCGTAATAGATTTTTCAGATTCGTAGGTAGACCAGTTATCTGATTTGGTTGCTGAGTCGCTAGACCCACATGCTACTAAAGCGAAACTCGATACGAGAGCAACTGCTCCTAAAACAATCTTTTTCATATTCATCATATTAATTACCTCAATGTTTTGGTTCAATTTTGATGATTTCATCTGCGATATTTTCAGCAAACTGCATATCGTGAGTCACTACGATTTGCGTTATACCTGTCGCCCGATTTTCAAGAATCAATTTTTCAACTTCTTTTCTCAATTCGGGGTCCAAGGCTGAAGTTGGTTCATCATAACCAATAATCTCAGGATCAATCATCATAGCACGGGCTAGGGCCACTCGTTGCTTTTGTCCACCCGATAAGGAAAATGGATAAGCAGTCGCATGGTTGGCTAACCCAAGAGTATCCAATAGTTTACGGGCCTTGTCTTCCGCATCTGAACGAGACATGTTCTGTGTCTTTATTGGAGAAAGAATCAAATTTTCCAAAACGGATAAGTGTGGAAAAAGCTGGAAATCTTGAAAGACAAAGCCCAGCAAATGTCGCTTCTCTAATTCTTCAAGCGGTAAAGTCTGACCATTGTAAATCAATGTTCCTGAATCAATGGTTTCCAATCCTGCCAACATCCTCAATAAGGTCGTTTTACCACCACCTGATTGACCAACAATAGCTACAATTTTCCCCTCAGGAATAACTAAATCATAGTTGGAGAAAATCTGTTTGTTACCAAAACGTTTTGTAAGATTACGTAATTCTAACATGGCTTCCTCCTATCTATAGTAGTCAAATTTCTTTTCTACCTGTTTAGAAACGAGTGTCACAACTCCAATCATCAAAAGGTAGATGGCCCCTGCAATAAACATTGGTGCTAGGCTTGCATCTCGGTTGGCAGCCGTTCGACTAGCTAGCAAGAGATCGCTCACCCCAAGAGCATAAACCAATGAAGTGTCCTTCACTAATGTCATTACTTCATTGAAAACACTAGGTAGTACTATTTTTACTACCTGTGGTAAAACGATATATCGAATCGTCTGAACGGGTGTAAATTTTAATACTTTAGCAGCTTCGTATTGGCCGGCAGGGATGGCTTCAATCCCCCCTCGGAAAATTTCTGAGAAATAAGCCGCATAATTTAGGGTGAAAGCAAGAATAACCGCTGGCATTCGATCAAAAGTAATACCCACACTTGGTAAAACGTAGTAAACAAAGATTAATTGTAACAGCAACGGTGTTCCACGCATAATTAGTACATAGATATGCAACAACCACTGCAAGGGTTTAAATCGAATCTGCATCAAAAACGCAAAAACTGCTCCTAAAGGCAGGGATAAAATTAATACGAAAAAAAATACCTGCAAGGAGACAACCGCCCCACTCAATAGGCTGGGTAGGACTTCCAAAACATAATCCATAGAGTTCTCCTAAAAGAATTAGTAGGTTCTAGTATATCAAAAAATATCCTTTATTTCAAAGAATTTTTAATAAATTCTCCATCGGATTGTATATTATTGCAATATTTTTGCAAAAAGAAGATTTGGATTCACCAAACCTCCTCTACAAATTATTCAACTGTTACTGATTTCGCCAAATTACGTGGTTTATCAACATCCAAACCGCGTTGTAATGTTGCATAGTAAGCAATCAACTGTGTTGGAACGACCATAGCAATCGCTGACAAGAATGGATGAACAGTTGTAACAGTGATGTCATCTTCTTCCTTAGCTACTGCTTCATCTACTATTGTCAAGACTTTGGCACCACGCGCCACTACTTCCTGAATATTGCCTCGAGTATGGCTTGCAAGGTGTGGATGATTTGAAATCAAGGCCAAGACAGGAACACCGTCTTCAATCAATGAAATGGTACCGTGTTTCAATTCACCTGCCGCAAAGCCTTCACATTGGATGTATGAAATTTCTTTCAATTTCAAGCTGGCTTCCATAGAAACGTAGTAGTCACTACCACGACCGATATAGAATGCGTTGCGAGTGGTTGATAAGAGTTTTTCAACTTTTTCAGCAATCACATCTTTTTCTGACAAGCTGGCCTCGATAGATTGAGCTACGATGGACAATTCATGCACCAAGTCAAATTCTTTCGCGTAGGCATTGCCATTTGCATCACCAACAGCCTTAGCCAAGATTGCCAAAGTCGCAATCTGTGCAGTGTAGGCTTTTGTAGAAGCTACCGCAATTTCTGGTCCTGCATGGAGCAACATGGTGTAAGTTGCCTCACGTGATAGGGTAGAACCAGGAACGTTGGTCACAGTCAAACTTGGAATGCCCATTTCATTAGCTTTAACCAATACCTGACGGCTATCAGCAGTTTCACCTGACTGGCTAATCATGACAAAGAGCGGCTTTTTACTCAAAAGCGGCATATTGTAGCCCCACTCTGATGAAATTCCCAGTTCTACTGGTGTATCTGTCAATTTTTCCAAGAAGTCTTTTGAGGCAAATCCTGCGTGATAGGAAGTTCCAGCAGCCAAGATATAGATACGGTCAGCTTCTTGTACTGCCTTGATAATATCCGCATCAACCGTTACCTGACCAGCTTCATTAGTATATGCGCTAATCAATTTACGCATAACAGTTGGTTGCTCGTCGATTTCCTTGAGCATGTAGTATGGATAAGTTCCCTTACCAATATCTGACAAATCGAGCTCAGCTGTATAACTACCACGTTCAATCGCATTGCCATCATAGTCCATGACTTCAACACTATCTTTTTTCACGATAACCAATTCCTTATCGTGAATTTCCATATATTCACTTGTCTCACGAATCATAGCCATGGCATCTGAGCAAACCATGTTATAGCCATCGCCCAATCCAATCAAAAGTGGAGATTTATTTTTGGCAACATAGATAGTATCTGCATCCGTAGCATCAATCAAGGCAAAGGCATATGAACCTTGAATAATCTTCAATGCTTTTTTGAAGGCTTCTAGAGTTGACAAACCTTCTTCTGCAAATTGACCAATCAAGTGGACAGCAATCTCTGTATCAGTCTGCCCTTTCAAGTCATGTCCTGCAAGATACTCTTCCTTGATTTCTGCATAGTTTTCAATCACACCGTTGTGAACAAGGATATGTCCAGCAGTTTGAGATGTATGAGGATGAGCGTTATTCTCAGTTGGTTTCCCATGAGTCGCCCAGCGAGTATGACCGATCCCTGTTGTCCCTTCAGTCTTATCGCCAACTTTTGCAGACAATTCTGCAATGCGACCAACAGCTTTCACAAGATGAGCTTGCTCACCACCTGTGATAAAAATACCTGCTGAATCATAACCACGGTATTCTAATTTTTCCAGTCCTTGAATCAAAATATCAGTTGCGTTTGTATTTCCTACAACCCCAACGATTCCACACATATTATTTACCTAAGATGTTAACTAACATTTTCTTTCATTATTAATAAAATTGGTATAGTCCTATTTCAGGCCGATAAACCAGTAAAAACAGTATACAATAAGCATTTTGGATTGTCAACACAAAAATTGGTATAGCCCTTTTCTTTATGTAAGTAAAAAAGGACTAGTTTCCATTTACTAATCCTGTTTTTATAAAACCAAAATCTGAAAGCGGACTAATTCTAAATGTTAATCGACCAATCACATTTTTTTTAGGAATCAAACCAAAAGTCCTACTATCATCTTTATTTGTGCGATTATCATTCAAAACCAAAAAATAATCCCTTGGAATTACTTGAAGCTTTCCATCTGTGATGGTAGCCACCGTTAAATCCTCCGTATAATATTCTTGAAATTGAGGAGCATCCAAATAAGTTTCATCCACTACGACATCATTTCGATATAATACATCATCCATATAAGTGACTCTCTCATTAGTCATCGCAATGACTCTGCTGACATACTCGTGACCATCAACCGAATACAAAATGAAATCTCCATGTTCAATCGTTGCATTTTTAAATGCAATAATGGAATCATTTTCATGTAAATAAGTATTTGATTCATCTTTGGTAATTGTTACTGGCTCAAAAAACCAAACACGTAAACCAATGATTCCCGTTAGTAACAATAATAACAATACAATGTGTTTTACAAAATCTCTCTTAACCATAATCTCACCCTTTCACTTAACATTATATCATATTTCAAACTATTTCATTGACGAGATGACGGTAAATTTCAGAAGCAATTACTTGGTTTCCTAGTGGATTCAAATGGAGCCCATCACTATAATACTCATTATGACCTTTTGTTACCGAATAGAGATTTATAACTGGTAGATCCAATTGATTCCCTATTTCAGTAATAATTGTTTGAAGTTCTGCTTCAACAATTTGATTATTCAATCCAAAGCGACTGGTTGGAACGAAAGGTGGAATAACAAGATAGACATCTGGCTGACTTGAAAGATTAGCATAACGCTCTGCCATTTCTTTATATTCCCGGACAAACCGTTCTCTATTCCAATAAGGCGCTCGGCTATCATTACTGCCTATCATGATGATCACAATATCCGCTTCGCTATCTAAAGATAACTGAGCATTTTTCTCATTAAAATAAGGAAAATCTGCAGTTGACTGAAGTGAACGCCCACTCAAACCATAATTTGAAACTTGATAATGTGAGCCAAGTTTCTCAGCTAGAATACAAGGATAGGCATCTTTTTCACGATTCTCTAAGCCATATCCATAAGTCAAACTATCTCCGACTGTTGCAACTTTTACGGCCCCACTTCCAACGGTTAGGACCTCAGGATACATTATATCTGACACACGAACTCCTCAATTTTTCTTATTTTCTATTGTATCATGTTGAAAAAAATAAATAAACTTATGAATTTGTGATATAATTAACTTATGAAAAAACAAGTTATTATTATAGGCGGAGGAATAGTCGGTTCAACAGCTGCCTTCTATCTCTCCCAAGAAGAACAAATTGACCTTACACTAGTAGACTCTGGGGTAGGAACAGCTACTCGAGCTGCTGCTGGTATCATTTGCCCATGGATGGCTCAAAAGAAAAATAAAGACTGGTATAAGTTAACATCCGATGGTGCTGTTTTCTACCGTCAATTGGTAGCCGATTTGGAAAAATCGGGTGCTACTGAGATTCCCTTCAAACAGACTGGAACTATCGGACTAAAAAGCAAGCCTGAACTACTTGATAAAATCCAAAAAATAGCGGAGGACCGTCGTGCTGACACTCCAACTATCGGGAAAATCACCCCTTTAATTGGCGCAGAAATCAGCCAGTACCTGCCACTACTTAAACCAGACTATTTTGGTATCCATTTAGAAGGTGGCGGTCGTATTGATGGTGGGCGTTTAATTGATATCCTTCAAGAGCAAGTGTTAAAAAATGGCGGAGCGCTTCTACAAGGACAGGCAAAACTGTTAGATGCCAATAGAGTCGAAGTAGATAATCAAGTGCTTAGTGCTGACCATATAATCTTAGCCACAGGAGCCTGGTTGCCACATATTCTTGAACCTCTTGGTTATCAAGTGGATGTTCGACCACAAAAAGGACAATTGTTCGAATTAGATACAGAATTCGATACCGACAATTGGCCAGTTTGTATGCCATACGGAGAGATTGACATCCTACCATTTGAAAATGGAAAAATCATTATTGGTGCAACTCATGAAGATGATATGGGCTACGATTTAGAACTAGACCCTGAAAAAATCCAAGCCATGCATGATAAAATAGCTGAATTCATGCCTGATTTGGCAAATTATCCTGTAGCCAGAACTCGCATTGGAACGCGAGCCTATACTTCAACTTATTCTCCATTCTACGGAAATATTGAGGATATGCCTAATGTCTGGGTAGCTAGCGGTCTAGGCTCTACTGGTTTAACAAATGGGCCAATTATCGGTTGGCAAATCGCAAACGAAATTCTTGGATACGAATCAAACTTAGATCGAACACCATACTCACCTAATAATTATATAAAAAGAGTCAAAAACTAGCCTTTGACTCTTTTATAGTAAAATGAAACAAAAATAGTACATTTGTGGTATAATATACTTATGGCATATTCATTAGATTTTCGTAAAAAAGTTCTCGCATACTGTGAGAAAACCGGCAGTATTACTGAAGCATCTGTTGTTTTCGATATTTCCCGCAACACCATCTATCAATGGCTAAAATTAATGGAGAGTACAGGCGAGCTTCATCACCAAGTTAAGGGAACCAAACCAAGAAAAGTTGATAGAGAAAAATTAAAGAACTATCTTAAAGCTCATCCAGATGCTTTTTTGACTGAAATAGCTTCTGAATTTGGCTGTCATCCAACAGCTATTCATTACGCTCTCAAAGCTATGGGGTATACTCGAAAAAAAAGAGCTGTACCTACTATGAACAAGACCCTGAGAAAGTAAATCAGTTCCTTAAAGAATTTAATAACTTAAGTCACTTGACACCTGTTTATATTGACGAGACAGGGTTTGAGACATATTTTCATCGAGAATATGGTCGATCTTTGAAAGGTCAGTTGATCACTGGTCAGGTCTCTGGAAGAAGATTCCAGCGGCTATCTTTAGTCGCAGGTCTTATAAACGGTGAGATTATAGCCCCAATGACCTACAAAGAAACCATGACTAGTGACTTTTTCGAAGCTTGGTTTAAAACATTCTTACTACCCACTTTAGATAGACCATCTGTTATCATTATGGACAATGCAAGGTTTCATCGGATGAGTAAGCTAAAAGAGTTATGCAAGGAGCAGGGTCATAGACTTTTACCACTTCCTCCTTACTCACCTGAGTATAATCCCAGTGAGAAAACATGGGCTCAGATTAAAAAACACCTCAGAAAAGTATTGCCAAATTGCGATACTTTTCTTGAGGCACTTTTGTCCTGTTCTTGTTTCAATTAACTATATTTTTCACTTTATTTATTCCCTTTATTTAATAGATTTGAGAACTGATTCATACTTCTTGATATTGCTAAACAAATAAAAACCTACTGTACAACGAATAATCGTTGATACAATAGGCTTTTTCTTTATAGATTATTTTACAGTGCGAACACGCATTGTGTTTGTTGAACCTGATACACCAACTGGCACACCAGCAACGATAACAATATCGTCACCTGATTCAACAAGACCTTGTTCCAAAGCAACTTTTTCAGCCAATTCGAACATATCATCAGTTGAGTCTGGTTTTTCAGTTACTACTGGAATAACCCCCCAGTTCACCATCAATGATTTTTGAACTTTCTCTGTGAAAGTAATTGCAAGAATGTCTGCATCTGGGCGGTATTTAGAAATTTGACGAGCTGAGAAACCAGTTTCTGTCACAGTTACCACCAATTTGATGTTCATTGAATGACAAGCATCTTTAACTGCAGATGCGATAACTTCAGTTTTAGAAGCACGGTTAAAGTGATCTGAATTCAAACGACCATATTCATTCAACAATGTTTGAGCATTCTTAGCAATAGTTGCCATTGTGCGTACTGATTCAACAGGGTATTTACCATTTGCTGACTCACCAGAAAGCATTGTAGCATCTGTACCATCGATAACTGCGTTGAACACGTCTGAAACTTCTGAACGAGTTGCACGTGGTTTTTCAGTCATTGTTTCCAACATGTTTGTTGCCGTAATAACTGCTTTACCAGCCGCATTCACTTTAGTGATAATCATTTTTTGGTAAACTGGAACCATTTCAAACGGTACTTCAATACCCATGTCACCACGCGCAATCATGATACCATCAGCTGCTTCGATGATTTCATCAATATTATCGATACCTTGTTGGTTTTCAATTTTTGCGAACAATTGAACATGATCGTTACCAGTTTCTTTACAGATGTTACGCACTTCTTCAACGTCTTTTGCAGTACGTACAAATGAAATTGCGATGAAGTTCAAACCTTGCTCAAGACCAAAACGAATATCTGCGTTATCACGATCTGCAAGAGCTGGGAAAGGAATTTTAGTGTAAGGAATGTTTACACCTTTTTGTTTTGCGATAACACCATCATTTTCAACACCAACGATGAATTCACGAGTTTCTTCATCTTTAGCAATAACTGTCAATCCAAGTTTACCATCGTCTACAAGGATTTGTTTACCAACTTCAACGTCGTCGAATACATCAAGACCACCAGCGACGTTCAAAGCAATCACTTCTTTAGTTGATTTGATGCCTTGTTTTGTTGCTACGCGAAGTTGCTCACCAGTTGTATAAGAAAACTCTTTTGCATCACCTTCGAATAACTCAGTACGAATTTCAGGACCTTTTGTATCCAACAAGAAAGCTACTTTTTTACCAGCAATTTCTTCAGCTCGACGTACAGTTGCCATACGTTCACCTTGCTCTTGGTGGTCACCATGTGAGAAGTTGAAACGGAATACGTTAGCACCTTCAGTAATCAATTGGGCAATTTTTTGAGCAGATGCTTCAACATCTAATTTTTCGCCCCAGTAACCATCGTCACCGAATTTTTTACCACCGCGGATTTCAACCGCAGGACCAAGAGTTGCAACGATTTTGACACGTTTGTTCATGATAAATAAAACTCCTTTTATTTTTATGGTCTTATGACCCTAAATTAACACTATAAAACAACGTTACTTTAAATAGACAAGTTACGATTTAAATCAGCCAATTCCAAATCTGCTTTGTGTGGATTATTTACAACAATCTTACCGTCAGCAGTCAAGCTGAACAAGGCACCTTCTTCTGCAGTTCCTAGAATTGGATTTTCTACCATTTGTTCATTGCGGATACCTACTGCAAGGCCTCCACGACCTTCTTTCAATAGTTTAACCGCATGAGCTCCCATACGAGATGCAAGTACACGATCACGTGCTGTTGGTGAACCACCACGTTGAATATGACCGAGTTCAGTCACACGAAGATCGCTAGTATCACCAGCTGCCTTCAACTCTTCAGCAAATTTAGCAGCAGGCATAACTCCTTCAGCCAAGACAATAATGCTATGTTTCTTACCATTTTCGTAGCCAGCTTTTATACGCTCTACAATTTCACTGATATTATATTCTTCTTCTGGAACCACTATGACATCAGCACCAGATGCAATACCAGCCCAAAGAGCAATGTCACCTGCATGGCGACCCATTACTTCGACAACAAAGGTACGTCGGTGACTTGAAGAAGTGTCACGGATCTTATCAATCGCGTCCATAGCAGTAGTTACAGCTGTATCAAAACCGATTGTAAAATCTGTACCTACAATGTCATTATCAATTGTTCCCGGAAGACCAATAGCTGGGAAACCATGTTCTGTTAAGCGCATTGCACCATGGTAAGAACCGTCACCACCAATGACAACTACACCTTCGATACCATGTTTTTTCAATTGCTCAATCCCTTTAAGTTGCCCTTCTAATTTGGCAAATTCTGGATAACGAGCTGAACCAAGGAATGTTCCTCCACGTGAAATTACATCACCTACAGAACGTGCAGACAATTCGTGGATATCACCCGCAACCATACCTGCGTAACCTTCATTGATTCCATAAACTTCCATTCCTTCTGAAATTGCTTGGCGAACAACTGCACGAATAGCAGCATTCATACCAGGGGCATCACCACCACTGGTCAAAACAGCAATACGTTTCATTCGTTTATGCTCCTTTAACTTTTCATTTTAACTGCCCTATTATAACATACTTAAGATAAACTTGCTTGACTTTTTGCTAATTTTTTATCGAAAAATCGCTTTCATAACAAATTCTGCCAATTCTTCTTCTAATTGAGGCGTTTTCATTACCAAATATGTCTCAGCTTGAATTGTCTGATTACTATCTTGATAGTGTAGAACAACGGGAATAGTTCCCCTATATTTTTCTAAAATGCGAGCAATTGCAAAATCATTCTCTTTGTTTTCTAACAATATCCAAAGTTTTTCTTGTGCGACCAATTCTAAATAATCCAGCACGAGTTGGTGTTGATTATCCCGTTCCTGAACCCTTCCAGTCAAATAACAAATGACATTTTCTTTTAAAAACGATTGATATTTTCTGTAAGTTTCAGGAAATAAAGTAACATCCAATTTATGTTTTGTATCGGTTACTTGTAGAAAGGCCATTTGCTCCCCAGTTTTTTTGGTTCGAATAACACGCACAGATTGAATTTGAACCAAAACTGTTGCCTTGCTTTCAGTTTCTAAATCTACAATGTCAGTAAGTCTTTGGGAAGATTCTTTTTGTAATTGAATGAGAGGGTGTGGACTAATTCCCAAACCAATTATTTCTTGTTCCATGTTGTATTTCTCGATATTGGAATAGTCATCCACATGCTTCCAACTATAGGCTTCCTCCGCAAAAAAAGTCCCAAATGCTTCCGCAAAAACGAACAGATTTTCAAGATTTTCAACTATTTTCTTCCGATTCGACTCAATCTCATCAAATAAACCAAGTTGTATCAACGGCAATAACTGTTCTTTTTTTCTATATTGATGAGGTAGTCGTAGAATAAAATCTTCGAATGTAATGAATGGTCGATTTTCTATTATCCAAATAGCGAAATCTCTAGATAATCCTTTAATAGTTTTTAAACCAATGTAGATTTTATCTTGCTCAAATTTATCATGGTAAGGAATGGTATTGATGTACAATGGGGCAATCTGAAATTCGAATTGCAAGGCATCATGAATATAAGCTACATTCGAATAATTCAACATCACTTCAAAAAATACATCTGGATAATGAGTTTTAAAATAAGCCATCTGAAAGGCAAGGGCTGAATACGCATAGGCATGACTTCTATTAAAACCGTATCCAGCAAACTTGGCCATCATCGCAAAAATATCTTTGGCTTTTGACTTCTCATGGCCATTCTTTTCAGCTCCTATTAAAAAATCAGCCTCCATCGCTTGCATTTCCTGAACATTTTTCTTAGACATGGCTCGACGGAGCAAGTCAGCTTTCCCAAGCGTAAATCCAGCATACACTTGAGCAATCTGCATGACCTGTTCTTGATAAAGCATAATCCCGTAGGTCGGTTCAAGTATAGAAGCAATTGATGGATCTAACAAGACGACTGCTTCTTTGCCCTGTTTTCGTTGAACAAAATTCTCTGAATAATCACTCGCACCCGGGCGGTTCAAACTTGTTGTAGCTACGATATCCTCAAAACGATTAGGTTTTACACGTTTTAATAAACTAATGGCACCTGGCTGTTCAAATTGAAAAATACCTTTGGTCAGCCCTTTGGCAAATAATTCTAAAGTTGCCGAATCCTCCAAATCAATTGCAGCAATATCAATCGTTTTATTATATTTCTTCTTGACCAATTCCGCCATTTTCTGAACAAATGTCAGGTTTCTTAACCCCAGAAAATCCATCTTTAGAAGTCCATTAGCTTCAACCGCGTGAGCATCATACTGTGTTATCAGCATATCGTCGCCGATTTTTAATGGAATAGTATCCGTCAAGTCCTCGTCACTAACCACAACACCAGCAGCATGAATTGATGTTTGCCTTGGCTGGCCTTCAATTTGTCTAGCAATAGCAAAGGCTTTTTGATACTCTATTTTACTATTGATGATTTGGCGAAATGCGGCGTTTCTCTGATAAGCGGACTCCAGACTATCACGAAAAGAAATTTTTTTAGTAATATTGGTCAGTTCATATTCCGGTGTTCCAAAACGCTTAAAGACATCGCGGATAGCTTGCTTGGCTCCAAAAGTAGAATAGGTCACAATTTGAGCCGCATGCGTCGTACCATAGCGATCACGAACATAACGGATAAAATCCGAGCGATGGACATCCGGTATATCAATATCTATATCGGGCATAGAATACCGTTCACTATTTAGAAACCGTTCAAATAGCAAGTTGTGTTTGACAGGATCAATACCTGTAATATTTAATGCATAAGCAACCAAACTTCCTACAGCTGATCCTCGTCCCATTCCCATATAGTAACCCTGGCTACGACCAAATCGAAGTAAATCCCATACAATCAGGAAATAATCATCAAATCCCATCTGATGAATGATGGCCAATTCCTTATCCAAACGTTCTTGATAAAGGGGGAAATCCAATTGTTTTTCCGCTAAGCCTGCTTGTGCTTTTTCTCTCAATTCCTCAACTGCAGGTCGCTGACGATTAAATCGAGGAAGTTTAACTTTTTTATCAAGATGATAAGAAACATTTTCCACTAATTGTGCAAGATTGGAGATTGCCTGAGGATATCGCTCCTTGAAGATCATCGTTAATCTTTCAGCAGATAGTAAAACTTGCTGGTGTTCAATTTCGTTTACTTGATTAAGAGGAATATTGTCTCTGATAGCACGTAAAACTTGAAGACTCTCTAGTTGATTTTCTTGAAAATAACGCACTGTATGTAACGGAAGGACAGGATGGTCAAAAGACTGAACTGGTGTATCTGAATAAATACCTATATAATAGTCTACCCCCAAATCAAGTTTATCGACACCATCTTTAAAAGGGACAATAACTGCAATATCTTGAAGAAATTGACGAATCGAATCAAAATCATCTTGACCGGTCATTTTTGCGGTAGAGATTTTCATCAGGTTTTGGTAACCCTTTGTCGATAATGCGATCAGTTTCGTTAAAATTTCTGACTGGCCGTTATTATATTTCCAGTCCAATTCACAACCAATGATGGGTCTGAGCCCTTCTTTTTGACAGGTTTCCAAAAATCCATATGCAGCGTACAAAGAATGAATATCCATGATTCCTATAGTCTGATAGCCAAGATTTTTTGCACGTTTAACGTATTCTTCAATTGTAACCATGCTATCCATAAAGGTATAGACGGTTTTTGTATCTAATTGCGCTAGCATGGAGTTCTCCTTTTATTGTTATATTCATTATACCAAAAATATCGATACCACGCATTGCGTGGTTCGGTAATTCCAAAATTCAAAGTTCAAGTTTTACAACCTATCTTCACCATATTTTCAATTTAAAAATCATTCTAACCTCTTATTTATTGTCAAAAATACATCTTGATAAAACTTTTCTCTTGCAGTCCAAGAAATTTTATTGTATTATGTATATAGAACAAAAATACAAACATAACCTAACCTATAGAGAGGCACTAATCATGGCTTGGAAATTTGATAATAACATCCCAATATACATCCAGATAAGTAATACCATAAAATTACAAATAGTAACAAACCAATTAAAATCAGGAGACAAACTTCCTACTGTCCGAGATTTAGCTGAGACTGCTGGTGTAAACCCCAACACAGTCCAACGGGCCTTGTCTGACTTAGAAACAGAAGGATTCGTTTACTCCGTTAGAACCACTGGCAGATATGTGACAGATAACGACGAACTAATCCGGCGAACTCGTCTCCGATTAGCACAGAATGAATTAGATAATTTTGTTACAAATATGCTTGATTTAGGTTTCAAGCAAGACGAATTAGTTAAACAACTAGATGATTTCTTGAAGGGAGTTTCTTATGAATAATGCGTTTACACTGGTCGAGTTACAACAAGTTTCCAAGTCATATGGAGGTGCTGTCGCACTGAACAATGTTAACTTGAAATTACCAGCTGGAAAAATAATTGGCTTGTTAGGTCCAAATGGTTCAGGAAAAACAACCATGATTAAGATTATCAACGGCTTACTTCAACCTGAGTATGGTCAAGTTCTCATTAATGGTCGTACCCCCTCACCAGAAACAAAAGCTATCGTTTCCTATCTTCCAGATACAACCTATTTGGACGAACAAATGAAAGTAATTGAAGCTGTACATTTTTTTGCAGATTTTTACAAAGATTTTGATATGGAACGTGCCTGCACCCTCTTAGCGGAGTTGCAAATTGATTTGAATAGTCGAATGAAACATCTCTCAAAAGGGAACAAAGAAAAAGTTCAACTGATATTGGTTATGAGTCGACAAGCGCAATTGTATGTATTAGATGAACCAATTGGCGGAGTTGATCCTGCAGCACGTGATTATATTTTACGTACGATTATCAATAATTATTCTCCGACGGCTTCCGTTATCATCTCTACTCATTTAATTGCTGATGTTGAACAAATATTAGATGAAGTCATTTTCCTACAGTACGGTAGTGTTATCCGACAAGGGAACGTAGATGATTTGAGAATTGAAACAGGAGAATCTATTGATTCACTCTTCCGTCAAGATTTTAAAGCAGAACATGTAAGGGGATTGTAATGTTTAAAAAACTATTAAAATATGAATTCAAATCCGTTGGAAAATGGTATTTAGGAATCTACTTGGGAGTCATTATTCTTTCAGTCGTATTAGGTTTTTGGATACAGGCTTTGGTATTAAAATCAACTACATCTGCTGTGAATACTGCAAACGCAGAAATGTTCCTTTTCGGTACTTCATCAATGGTATTCGGTATTCTAATTGCAGCGCTCTTTCTATCAACTTTCGTTCTGGTCATCAACCGTTTTAGAAGCAATATTTACGGAAGACAAGGATACTTAACCATGACCCTTCCTGTCAATAGTCACCAACTGATCCTTAGTAAACTAGTTGCCTCTTTAGTATGGTACTTCTTGGCAGGAATAACTGCTCTCCTAGCTATTGGAATAGTAATCAGTTTCGTGCTTATGTCAACGAATGAATTATTAATTCCTGAACTGCAATACGTGTTTCAGCAAGTTGATATCGGTGTATTCATCGCATATGCTCTTAGTACATTGATTGAGAGTATAAGGGGAATCCTACTTATCTACTTCTCTATTTCAGTTGGTCAACTATTTCGAGATCATCGATTACTATTTGCCATTTTAACTTACATCGGTATCAGTATTTTGTCAGGCTCAATCAGTATGTTCTATTATATCAACCAAGGAGATGTATATGCAGAGACTATTAGCTCTTTATATCCAAATCCATTCTTTGTATTATTAAATATTGTCTTGGCCTTTGGTTATTACTTTGGTACCCATTATATCATGACCAAGAAGTTGAACCTACAATAATAAAAAGCTCTTCCCATGTCACTCGGATGTGGTCTAGAGCTTTCTTTTTACAGGTTATTGTTGGTAGGCTAGTGAAAGGAAGTGTAATAATATTTCCTTTTCTTGCTCACTAGCAAAACTTGCTTGAATGGCGTGACGATTAAATTGATAAAAATCTTCTTTAGTTGTATCGAAATGTTCGACAAACAGTTGGTACTCTTTATTTAAGTTTGTATTTGAAACGGTTCGATTATCGGTATTGATTGTGATTTTTGCTCCCGCCTCTATCAGTTGAGAATAAGGAAAGCTTGACAGTGATGAGGCAGCTCCAGTTTGGAGGTTTGATGTTAGACACATTTCGACCGTTGCTCCACTATGAATAAGTTCCTGAATAACCTCCGGGTTCTTATAGAGGGCGGTCCCGTGTCCAATCCTCTTAATACCAAGTGCCAGAGCATGGGCAACATTGGTCACACAGCCACATTCACCAGCATGAAATGTGATGGGGTAGCCCAAGGATTGTGTAAATTGGATAAGCTCTTCTAAATCCTCCGTTGGATATTCTGCCTCATTTCCTGCAAAATCAAAACCAACTAAGCCTTTAGGAGCCAAATCTGCAATGGCTGAAAAGATTTCTTTAGTCTGGCTTGGATTGGTTTGTTTTAATCCACAGACCAATAATTTAGCCATAATATGAAAATCTTTCTGAGCGCGCTCTAATCCAGCCAAAACTGCTTCTACGGCCTCTAGGACAGTGAGACCTCCATCCGTTGATAACTCGGGTGCAAAACGAATTTCAATATACAAAATATTATCCATTGCAGCTTGTTGCACAACATCGTACGCAGCTAACTCGAGAGCCTTAGAAGTTTGTAACAGTGGACGAATAAAATCAAACTTTTTCAAATAGGTCATCAAACTATCCACCTTGCCATCAACACTAACTAGCTGACGTAAATCACTATCTTCTTCTGGGAGAGAGATACTAGCTAATTGAGCAAGTTTTTGAATAAGTGAAAGCGACAATGAACCATCTAGATGACAATGCAACTCGACTTTGGCTAATTTCTGAACATTCAATAGTCTTTCCATCTCTTTCATGAGTATATTGTTACTTATCATACCACATTTTACTTAAAAATCAAGTTGTATGTGCCTTAAAATGAACGTTTTTGATGGAAAGACTCGTTTGAAAAATAAAAAAGAACGATTTAAAATCGTTCTTGCAATACGGAAGACATGGGATTCGAACCCACGCACGCTGTTACACGCCTACCGCGTTTCCAACACGGCCTCTTGAGCCTCTTGAGTAATCTTCCATATATGGAGCTGGTGGGAGTCGAACCCACGTCCAAACACCTGCTAACTTATTCGTCTACAACCATAGGTTATGTCTTACTTTAACTTGGACTTGATACATAACTCAAACCGAGTACAAGCGAGTCAGTAAATCTCTTTTGGAACAGCCTGACTCAATTCCAACGTAGCTTGTAAAATTAAGACCAATCAACAAACACAAGCAATTTGTGAATGGTCACGCAGGCAGGTTATTAAGCTGCTAATGCGTAAGAATTTGTATTTTTTGCAGTTATATTTAACTGGCATTTTTACATCTGCCGATGAGTTGCAGAACAAGCCTCATAATGCCTGTCGAATCCGTAACAACCCCGTGGGTTAGATACGAGAGTTATTATATCAGATTCTTGAACGAATTGCAAAAAATATTTATTTATGTTCCTAAATTTTAATTACAAAAGAAATATGGTAGAATGAAATTATGTATAAATTCTTTCAAAAAGTTATACAAGTTCTAAGTGTGCTTGTATTGATCGGAACAGCTATATTCCTTTTTTGGCTTTACAAAATTGGAATATTAAATGATCAGAATGCATTATCCAATTTATTACAAAATCAAGGTGTCTATGGCAGCTTAACTTTCATAGGATTACAAATTATTCAAGTTGTTTTCCCTATCATTCCTGGTGGGGTAACAACTGTCGTTGGTTTCCTTGTCTTTAAATTTTGGTGGGGTTTCATCCTAAATTACATTGGTATAAATATTGGAAGTATTATTTTATTCTGGCTCGCTCGGAGATATGGTAAAAAATTCTGTCTCTTATTTATGAACGAGGAAACGTTCGATAAATATGAAAAGAAAGTTGACAACAAGCGAGGTTATGAATTATTCTTCGTTTTCTGTATGTTATTCCCTTTCACTCCAGCCGATATTGTTGTGATGATTTCTGGACTGACAAGTATGAGCTATCGGAAGTTCATTTCGATTATCCTAATCTGTCGACCATTTTCCATCATTGCATACAGCTATTTTTGGATCTACGGTAGCTACTGGCTACATCATTTTTTGAAATAAAAAACTTGGTTCAATCAACCAAGTTTTTTTAGTATTTTGAAGAATTCTTTCTGCTTCTTATTCCGAAATACGTCGATACATATGCGGTCTGCGATCTCTAAAGAGTCCCCAATCCAAACGTTCACGCGCTCCCTTATCCAAATCATACGTTGCAAGCAAGACAACTTCTTCATCACGTCCCGCCTTTGTTAAAAGTTCTCCTGTCTCATCAGTCAAGAAAGAGGAACCATAGAAACACAAGCTGGAAGACTGTCCACCATTTTCGTCAGATGGCTGCACTTCTTCCAAGCCAATACGGTTAGCTGCAATAACTGGCATGATATTGGCCGCAGCGTGTCCTTGCATGGTCCGTTGCCAATGTCCTTGGCTATCTGTATCCAAAATCGGCTCTGAGCCGATAGCTGTTGGGTAAAAAAGCAATTCTGCCCCATTTAGTGCCAAACAGCGAGCAGTTTCTGGAAACCATTGATCCCAACAGATGCCAATACCAATCTTGGCATAGCGAGTTTCCCAGACCTTAAACCCAGTATTTCCCGGTGTGAAGTAAAACTTCTCCTGATAATAATGGTCGTCAGGAATATGAGTCTTACGGTAAACTCCCAAAACACTACCATCCGCATCAATAACCGCAATGGAATTATAGAGGCTATTTCCATCTTTTTCATAGAATGAAATAGGCAATACCACCTGTAATTCTTTGGCGATAGGAATAAAGTGCTGAACAGCATCATTTTCCTCTACAGACTTGGCATAGTTATAATAATCATACTGGCGTTCTTGACAAAAATAAGGACGCTCAAAGAGTTCCGGCAGAAGAATAATCTGCGCTCCCTGACCAGCAGCCTGTCTGACCAAACGCTCTGCAGTTGCCAGATTTTCAGCTAAAACATGACTGCATTGCATTTGAACAGCAGCAACAGTAACATTTCTCATTTTTTTGATCCTTTTCATAAATTCATGATGGGCAATTCAACAACGTCGTATCAGGGACATTTAGCCCCATATAATGGAATTTGCTGGGTGATACAGTGAATATTCCCACCTCCTAGCAGGATGTCGCGGGCTGGTATGCCGACGACTTTTCTGGTTGGAAAAAGCTGCGCTAGGAGATGCAGTGCCTGCGCATCATGCTCATCATCAAACTGGGGCACTAAAACCGCACCGTTGCTGACGTAAAAATTCACATAGGAAGCTGCCAAGCGTTCGCCAGCAGTCCGTTCTTCTTCCCCTTCTTCATAGGTATAGCCTGGCAAATCCTCTTCTGTTACTAGAATAGGATGTTTAGGAATAGACAGTTTATGGACGGTCAACTTTCTGCCCTTAGCATCTACTTGCTCATCCAAGTAGTCCAAATCAGCCTTGGACATAGCATATTGAGGGTCCGACTCATCATCAGTCCAAGCTAAAACTATCTCGGCTGGACCAACAAAGGCCGCAACATTGTCCACATGTTCATTGGTTTCATCATTGAAAATTCCGTATGGAAGCCAGAGAACCTTTTCAGCACCTAGACTATCTAGAAGCACTTGCTCAATCTGGTCCTTGGTCAGATGAGGATTGCGGCCTGGGCTCAGTAAACAAGATTCTGTCACCAAGATGGTTCCCTCACCGTCGCTATGGATGGCTCCTCCTTCTAGGACAAAGGGATGGGCATCGTGGACTGGCAGACCGATGGCCTGACTAAAGCGACTAGCCACCTGATCATCTGCCTCATAGTCCTGATAAAGACCATCATAGCTTCCGCCCCAAGCGTTAAAGGCCCAATCGACAGACAAAGCTCTGCCATTTTCATGAACCAAAACCGTCGGACCTGTATCACGCGCCCAAGCGTCATTGGTAGGGATGTCCAGGTAGGTTACACCATCACCCAGCATGGATTGAGCCTCCTCACGGTGTGTCTCATCCACCAAGAGATAGACCTGCTCGCTTTCAGCAATGGTTTTAATGACCTGGCTGAAGGCTTTTTTTGCCCCCTGACCATCAAAGGGCCAAGAACCTGGGCGGGTCGGCCACACCATTAGGGTACCGTGATGGGGCTCATACTCAGCAGGCATACGGTAACCCGCTGCTTTTGGACTTTCTATCATGACAACCTCCCCTTGAAATCTTCATAGCCAAAGCTTTTGATAATCCGACAGTCGCCTGTCTGATCCATCAAAACCAAACTTGGCAGACCGATGCCGTTGAAGGTATTGTTTTTTACAAAGGAATAGATGGCCATATCTTCAAAATAGAGTTTGTCACCAATCTCCACAGGCTTTTCAAAGGAATAATCGCCGATGATGTCGCCCGTCAGACAAGTATTGGAAGACAGTCTGTAAGTATAGTCCTTCTCCCCAGCTTCAAAGCCGTTTCGTAGTGGTGGGCGATAGGGCATTTCCAAGACATCTGGCATATGGCAAGTAGCCGATGCATCTAACACAAGCGTCTCAATGCCATTTTCGACAATGTCTAAAACTTCTGTCACCAAATAGCCTGCATTGAGGGCAATGGCTTCACCAGGCTCAATGTAGACTTCTAATCCATAGGTTTCATGCATGTGCTGGATAGAGGAAATCAGCAAGTCCAGATCATAATCCTCTGTGGTCACATGATGGCCTCCGCCCATATTGAGCCATTTAATACGGTGTAGATAGGGACCGAATTTGGCCTCAACAGCACCCAAGGTTGTTTTCAAATCATCCGAATTTTGCTCACAGAGGGTATGGAAATGCAGACCGTCCACCAAGTCCAGCAGGTCTTCTGAAAAGTGGTCAATACGAACACCGAAGCGAGAACCTGCTGCGCAGGGATCGTAGAGGGCATGGTCACCTTGGGTCGAGCACTCTGGATTAATCCGCAGGCCAACACTGACTCCAGCTGCTCGACATTTGTCCACGTGCTTGCGGAGTTGGCGCTCTGAGTTAAAGACGATATGGTCCGCAATTTCCAAAATCTCCTCCAAATCCGCATCCTTGAAGGCTGGAGCAAAGACATGGACTTCGCCCCCAAACTCCTCACGACCCAGCTTGGCTTCATATAGTCCTGATGCAGTTGTTCCAGCTAGGTATTGGCTGATGAGCGGATAGGTGGCATACATGGAGAAGGCTTTTTGGGCCAAAAGGACCTTACAGCCTGTGCGCTCTTGGACCGACTTGAGAATTTCTAAATTGTTGACCAGCTTGGCCTCGTCAATGACATAAGCTGGTGTTGGGACTTGATCAATTCTCATTTAGTCCACCAAAACTGGATTTTCTACTACCTGCCAAGGCAATCCGTATTGATTGAGCAAGTCCATGAATGGATCTGGATCCAATTCTTCCAAGTTATATACACCTGGTTTTTTCCAGGTTCCATCCATGACCAGCTTGGTTCCAATCATAGCAGGAACACCAGTTGTGTAAGAAATAGCCTGTGAACCGACTTCCTTATAGCACTCTTGATGGTCACATACGTTGTAGATGTAGATGGTTTTCTCCACACCATCTTTGACCCCTGTGAAAATACAACCAATATTGGTTTTCCCAACAGTACGTAGGCCAAGGCTGGCTGGATCAGGCAAGAGGGCTTTGAGGAATTGAATAGGCACTACTTCTTGTCCATTAAAGTTGATTGGGTCAGTCCGCAAGAGACCAACATTTTCCAAGCATTTCATGTGAGTCAAGTAGGATTGACCGAAGGTCATAAAGAAGCGAATCCGCTTCACACCTGGAATATTTTTAGCTAGAGATTCAATTTCTTCATGGTGGAGAAGATACATGTCTTTCTGACCCACTTCTGGGAAATCATATTCTCGCTTGATGGACATGGCTTCGACTTCCACCCATTTTCCATTTTCCCAGTAGGAACCTGGTGCTGAAACCTCACGCAAGTTGATTTCAGGGTTAAAGTTGGTCGCAAATGGGTAGCCGTGGTCTCCTCCATTACAATCTAAGATATCGATATAGTGGATTTCATCGAAATAGTGTTTCAATGCGTAAGCAGAAAATACACTGGTCACACCTGGATCAAATCCGGAGCCCAAAAGTGCTGTCAGCCCTGCTTGTTCAAAACGCTCCTTATAAGCCCACTGCCATGAGTAATCAAAGTAGGCTGTAAAGCCCTCTTCAGCACAACGTTTTTCGTAAATAGCACGCCATTCAGGATTTTCAGTATCTTCACTTTCATAATTGGCTGTATCAATGTAGTCCACACCAGTCGCCAAGCAAGCGTCCATAATGGTCAAATCTTGGTATGGGAGGGCAACGTTCAAAACAGCTTTTGGCTGGTAGCTTTCAATCAAAGCGATTACTTCTTCCACCTTGTCCGCATCCACTTGAGCAGTTTCGATTTTGACCGAAGTTTTTCCTTCCAAGGCAGCCTTCAAATCATCACACTTTGACTTGGTACGGCTGGCAATCATGACCTCTTTGAAAGTATCTTCTGCCTGACACACTTTACTGATGGCCACTTGGGCTACACCACCGCAACCAATGACTAATAAACGACTCATTTTCTTTTCTCCTCTTCTTCTAAAATGTCTTCTACATAGCGGGGCAAGAGAAATGCTCCCACATGAAGGTTAGCTGTATAATATTCTGTAAAAAGCTCGCGCGCTTTCCATTTTTCCTTATCATAATCTTCAATTGGATGGTATTTTTTAGAAGCAAATCCAAATAACCAATAACCTGCTGCTGAAGTTGGGATATGGGCTTGATAGACACGACTAATGGGAAATGATTGACTAGCCTTGCGATGCATGGAACGAAAAGCCGACTCATCTTCATCATAGAATGGGGAACCATGTTGGTAGACCATAATGCCATCTTCCTTCAAAGCCCTATATGCATTACCATAAAATTCCTTGGTAAACAACCCTTCCGTGTGTCCAAATGGATCTGTCGCATCATTGATGATAATGTCATATTCATTTTCACAATTGCGCAAGAACCGCAAACCGTCCTGCAAATAGACCTCTACACGCTCATCTTCAAGTCCTGATGCATAGTCAGGGAAATACTGACGACACACTTCAACCAACAACTCGTCTGGCTCTACTACATCAATGCGTTCGATTTCAGGATACATACTGAGAACTTGAGCAACTCCACCATCTCCACCACCTAAAATCAAGATTTTCTTAGGATTTGGATGAACTGCCATTGGTACATGTACTGCCATCTCATTGTAGACAAAGTCATCTGCATCCGAGAATAAAACACGACCATTAAGGGTTAATATTTTTCCAAAGGCTGGCGAGTCCAACACAGCTATATCTTGGTATTCGCTTTTTCCAGCATAAAGTTGTTGACTGGTGCGAATGGACAATTTTACATCAGGTGTTTGAACTTCTGAAAACCACATTTCCATGCCTATTTCTCCTTAATAACATTGATAAAATTAACATCCGGATCTTCTGTTCCTTGAACAGAACAGCCACGTTCCTTGGCAAAAATAATATAGTCTACAATTTCTTGGGTCACTCGTTCACCTGGTGCCAAAAGCGGAATGCCAGGCGGGTAGCACATAACAAATTCCCCACATACCTGTCCAACAGCATCTTGTAGCGAGAGACTTTCACGTTCTGCATAAAATGCTTGCTGAGGGGATAAGACCAATTGAGGCTGGATGTATTCCCCTGAAATTAAATCAGAACCATCACGTGAATACAAGCGCTTAATATCCGCTAAAGCACCCACCAACCGCTCAATATCTTGCAGACGGTCACCAATAGAAATATATGCCAAGATATTTCCAATATCACCAAATTCAATCTGAATATCATATTCATCTCGTAGAAGATCGTAGACTTCGATACCAGTTAAGCCAATGCCTTGTGTGTAAATAGAAAGTTTCGTCACATCAAAATCATACACTGACTGTCCATCAATCAATTCTTTCGAATAGGCATAATAACCACCAATTGCATTGATTTCTCTACGGGCATATTCAGCCATTTCTATGACTTTTTCAAAAGACTCTTTCCCACGGAGTGCTAGATTTCTCCTTGAAATATCTAAGCTAGACAAGAGTAAGTAAGATGCTGAGGTAGACTGAGTTAAGTTGATAATTTGACGAACATATTCAACATTCATTTCAGAACCTACCAACAAAAGGGAACTCTGTGTCAAACTACCACCTGATTTATGCATGGAAACAGCAGCCATATCGGCACCAGCATCCATAGCGGATAATGGAAGTTGATCAGAAAAATGCAAGTGAGCCCCATGAGCCTCATCTACTAGAACTTTCATGCCAGCTTTATGGGCCATCTCAGTGAGAGTTTTTACATCCGAACAAATACCATAATAAGTTGGATTATTTATCAAAACTGCGACTGCATCTGGATGCTCAACAATCGCCCGTGCAAATGAATCGTTCTCCAGTCCAAGAGCAATTCCAATCCTTGGCTGAACGGTCATATCAACATAAACAGGAATAGCCCCACATAAAACCAAGGCATTCAAGGCTGATTTATGAACATTTCGAGGAAGGATAATTTTATCCCCTGCCTTACATGTTGCTAAAATCATGGTCTGGACTGAAGACGTAGTTCCTCCAACCATAAGAAAAGCATGACTGGCTCCAAATGCTTCTGCTGCCAATTCTTCTGCTTCACGAATGATCGAAACAGGATGTCCTAAATTATCTAAGGGTTTCATGGAATTGACATCAATGCCAACACACTTTTCACCTAGAAGCTCAACAAGCTCTGGATTTCCGCGTCCCCGTTTATGACCCGGAACATCAAAAGGAACTATCCGTTTGCGTCTTAATTTGACCAATCCCTCATAAATTGGGGCCTGGTATTGATTTTTCATGTAGAAAAACTCCTTTGCTTTTACTTATAGTACAACATCTTATCTTTGCCCTTTTTAAACAAGTAAAAAGAGCAGGGTAAAATCCTGCTCTACAATCGTTATTGACGTTTTTTATTCTTCTCTTGAGTTTATGTGCCTACCGTTTCCTACTCTCCAGTGCAAATATATACGTACTTTATTGACCGTTTCACAAGATGACGTGTGCTTTCACCACACTAAAATTTGATGTAAGAATTAGGGTAAACCCTAAAATCAACTTATAAAATTTGAGCTTTTAACTCAATCAATAATGTGGCTTGCGCCACGCTTCGGCATTCGACCCGCCTGTCCGTAGGCTTTGGTTATGACAATTTTCTGTCCCATATAGGTCTGATATTTGCTAGAATAGGTATCGCTACTTTTCCTAGGCCTGTTTATTGTAACACGGAAACTGCCCTTTGACAAGTAGAATTTGTAATATTTTATTCAAAAACAACAAACATTCTTTAAAAAATGGTTTCGAACGTTCGAAACCATCACATATCTATACTACTTAATTCCTAATGCAATACGAGCATAACGACTCATTTTTTGAACAGTCCAAGCCGGTGACCAGACCAGTCTCACATCCACTTCAGTCACTTCTGGGACATCTTTTAAAACATCATGTATTTGATCTGTGATCAAATCAGCTAAGGGACAGCCCATTGTGGTCAAAGTCATATCAATTTCAGCTTTGCCATCAATAAAACGAATTTCATAGATTAGCCCTAGATTGATAATATCTATCCCTAGTTCAGGGTCAATCACATCTTCAAGAGCTTGAAAAATACGCTCCTGGATATCTTTAATTTGATCTTCTGTATACGCCATTTTTCAATCACTCTCTTTCTAATGTTAAAAATGCAATGAAATTTTATTTGCTCATTATCTTCCCAAAACTTGGCTATAATAGGAAAATAAGTTATTCATTCTTTATATCAAATAGTTAGCTGGGAATAGGACTGAAGTTTGAGATGAAATAAACGAAGTTTGTGTCAAATTAGTCCACTGGAGGTTACGCTCCCTTTCTAATTTCAAGGGGAGCGGTTAAAAAGGTTCCCCGAACCTTGTCCGCTTTCGTGTTTCTAGGCGGACGTTGAGAAAGCCTATCCGTAGGCTTATTCCACGCTTTCCTATTTCTAGGATCGGGTTAAAACACCAAAGGTTAGCCTGCTTTCATATTTCTGGGCAGGCGTTGAGTACGCTCGTTTCTAATTTTCAGCGAGCGGTTGATTTTGTCTCCCAGACAAAATCAATCCTCAATAAAGTCTCTGAGTGGTTTACTTCGGGATGGGTGGCGGAGTTTGCGGAGGGCTTTGGCTTCAATTTGGCGGATACGTTCACGGGTTACGTTAAAGACCTTACCAACATCTTCCAACGTGCGCATTTTACCATCATCTAAACCAAAACGAAGACGTAATACGTTTTCTTCACGATCTGTAAGAGTATCCAATACCTCATCTAGTTGTTCACGTAGTACGACACGTGTGGTGTAGTCAACAGGATTTTCAATCACTTCATCTTCAATAAAATCTCCAAGATGACTATCATCCTCTTCACCGATAGGTGTTTCAAGGGAAACTGGTTCTTGTGCAATCTTGAGAATTTCACGAACTTTTTCAGGTGTCATGTCCATACGTTCTGCAATTTGTTCTGGAGTCGGATCCTGACCTAATTCTTGGAGAAGATTACGTTGTTCACGGACCAATTTGTTGATTGTTTCCACCATATGTACTGGAATACGAATAGTACGAGCCTGATCTGCGATAGCACGAGTAATGGCCTGACGGATCCACCATGTCGCATATGTTGAAAATTTGAATCCTTTTGAGTAATCAAATTTGTCAACGGCTTTCATCAAGCCCATATTTCCTTCTTGGATCAAATCAAGAAACTGCATACCACGACCAACATATCGCTTCGCAATAGAAACAACTAAACGTAAGTTAGCTTCTGCCAGACGTTGTTTTGCTTCTGGATCACCAGCTTCTACTGCCAAGGCTAATTCCTGTTCCTCTTCGTTGGTCAAAAGTGGAACAACACCAATCTCTTTCAAATACATCCGAACAGGATCATTTACTTTTGCCGAATTACTTCCAAGCAATTCTTCATCAGATAATTCAGGTTCTTCTTCAACTTGTAATGCCCGTGCCGATGGATTACCTTCTTTATCAACAATCGAAATTCCGGCATCTTGAATACGCTGAAGCAAATCGTCAATACCATCCGCATCCAATGTAAAGGGAATGACTAATTGGTCATTGATCTCATCGTCGGTAGCAGACCCTTGCTTCTTATGGTTGCGAATAAATTCTGCAACTTGGACGTCAAAGGTTGTTACTTCAGTTTTTTTATCTTTATTATTTGTCATGCTTACTCCATTAGTTTTCTTTTATCCAGCAACTGTTGCAACTCATTAAGTGCAACATCACTATTTCCCATATGGGAGTGTTCACGAATATTTCGTGAAATTAATTGATTTTCTTTTTTTAAAAGCTCCTTATCTCGCTTATTCTCCAATTCTTCTATTTCACCCTGAGCAACTTCTTCTGGCAAACGTTCTTCCAGCATCCGATACCAGGCTTGTTGAACCGAGGCATCCATTTGAGACAATTCATAACTTGTAATTTCGCCCTGTTCACTCAGTGTTTCATAAATAACTTGAAGTTCTGGTGTAACAAAATAAAAATCATCTCGTAATCGAAATTCATTTAAAATATAAGCGTGTTCAACCATCCTATATAATAAATGGTTCTCTGTCCGAATAAGACTTGTAATACGAAGGAAAGGTTGTTCAGGAAGCAGCTTTCTTGGAACAACTTGCTCATTTCCACTACCAACTCTTGCCTGCCGTTGTTGCAGTCGTGCATTGTTGACCGCTAACTCAACTTGTGTGTAGTCAAAATCAGACAATAACTCTGCCACTTTGTATATATAAGAATTTTGAGCAGTAATGGATGGTGTTTTTGCAATAATCGGTGCAATCTTATCAACAAATTCAATTTGCATTTGCAAGTTATCAGGATTTTCAGGTTTGAGGTACTGAATTAAAAACTCAACATCACTCATCCTTGATTTTTCCAATATCTGTTGCAGTGCCTCTGGAGAATTCTTCTGTAAAAATTCATCCGGGTCCATATTATCAGGAAGCTTGACTATATCTATCTGAAAATTTTGCAATTCGTCCAGTGCTTTCATAGTTGCAGCCTGGCCAGCTTTATCTCCATCGTATGTAAGGACAACTTTTTTACAAAATTTAGAAAGGTGACCAACATGTTCTTGTGTCAATGCTGTTCCCATGGAGGCAACGGCATTTTCAATACCAGCGCGATGCGCCGCAATGACATCCAAGAAACCTTCCATCAAATACACTTCCCGTTGCTTTTTGATAGTAGCCTTAGCCTGATCCAAATGATACAGCTCATAGCTCTTATTAAAAATCGGCGTGCTGCGAGAGTTTTTATACTTGGCTAGTTGCTTATTTTCTTGGTCTTTTTTCGTCCAAATACGACCCGAGAATGCAATAACTCTACCATATTCATCACTCAAAGGAAAAATAATACGCCCTTGAAACGCATCGTAAATCATTGCGCCTTCACTTGGGTTAAATAAGCCCGACTGTAGTAAGTTTTCCTCATTGTACTCTGCTGATAATTTTTGATAAAGGATATTTTGCTCAGGTGGTGAGAGACCGATTTGAAAAGTTTGAATCACTTCATCAGTCAAACCACGTTGATGCAAGTATCTCCTTGCCTCTTCACCCATCTTCGTCGTCATTAAGAAGGCATGATAAAATTTTGCAGCATCCTTGTGTATATCGAAAAGAACCTGATGGGGATGCTGTCTTGATTCCGCCTGCTGATTAGTGGGAATGAATTCAGTTTGAAAACCAGCTTTTTCAGCAATAATTGCCACGGCATCAGCAAATGAAACGCCACGAAACTCCTCAATAAATTTGAAAACATCTCCTGATTTACCACAACCGAAACAATGATAAAACTGCTTATCTTCAACTACGTTAAAAGAAGGTGTTTTTTCCCCATGAAAAGGACATAAACCTAAATAATTACGTCCCGCTTTGGTAAGCGCAACCGACTCACCAATAATATCTACAATGTTAACCGATTGCTTAAGCTCATTTATTTTTTCTTTTGCTAACATCGGTTACCTCCATAAAATTCAGGGAATCTGCACATTTTAACATTCTATATTGTATAATAAATTTCTTGAAAAGTAAAACTTTCAAGTCGTTATACTTGTAAAAAAAAGAAAAGCGGTTATAATAGAAAAGGAAAATATTTATGAAAGGACATATTTAGGATATGTTAAAAGATTTAAAAGCATTTTTGTTCCGTGGAAACATTGTTGACCTTGCTGTAGCGGTTGTAATTGGTGGTGCGTTTGGCGCTATTATCACTTCTTTTGTGGATGACATCATCACTCCATTGATTTTGAATCCCGCTCTGAAAGCAGCAAGTGTACAAAATATTGCTGACCTTGCATGGAACGGTGTAAAGTACGGTAGTTTCTTGAGCGCTGTTATTAACTTCCTTATCATTGGTACTTCAATGTTCTTCGTTGTTAAAGCAGCTGAGAAAGCAATGCCTAAAAAAGTTGAAGAACCAGCTCCTGCTGGACCAACTCAGGAAGAATTGCTTACTGAAATCCGTGATTTATTGAAAAAATAATTCTTGATTGGAGAGACAGGTGAATCACCTGTCTTTTTTTGTAACACCAAAAAGAAGATGTGAGCACGACACCCACACCTTTATGTATTTTTAAAATCACCATTAACCCTTGTAACCATTTGGATTTTTAGATTGCCAATTCCATGTGTCTCGACACATATCTTCAATTGTTTTTTCGGTTTTCCAATTGAGTTCAGTAAGCGCCTTGTCAGCATTTGCATAACAAGTTGCTACATCCCCAGGACGACGATCAACAATTTTGTAAGGTACCGGAACTCCATTTACCTTTTCAAAAGCTTGTACGAGTTCTAATACACTTGTTCCTTGTCCTGAACCTAAATTATAAGTATATACACCTGTCGTATCCGAAATCTTTTCAAGGGCTTTAATGTGCCCAAGTGCTAAGTCAACTACGTGAATGTAGTCACGAACACCTGTACCATCAACAGTATCATAGTCATTCCCAAATACACTCAACTCTGCCCGTTTACCAACAGCTACTTGTGCAATAAATGGCATAAGGTTATTTGGGATACCAGCAGGATCTTCACCAATCAAACCTGATTCATGAGCACCAATTGGGTTGAAATAACGAAGAAGAGCAACACTCCATTCTTTATCAGAAACTTCGAGGTCGCGCAAAATCTGTTCCAACATCACCTTTGTATAGCCATAAGGGTTAGTCGCACTTGTTGGCATATTTTCCACCAATGGAGATGGATTGTTCAAACCATATACAGTAGCACTGGAAGAAAAGACAATTTTCTTAATTCCAAATTCAGCCATCACCTCTACCAGAGCAAGCGTTGACATGATATTATTTTCATAATACATTACTGGTTTTTCTACAGACTCACCAACTGCCTTGTATCCTGCAAAATGGATGGCTGCTTCAATCGATTCTTTTTCAAAAACCGAACGGAGAGCTGCCTTATCAGCTACATCCAATTCATAAAAAGTCGGTCTCTTTCCAGTAATCTCCTCGATACGATCCAAAACCAAAATACTTGAATTAGAAAGATTGTCAACAATGACTACTTCTTTACCCAATTTTAACAATTCAACAACTGTATGGCTACCAATATACCCAGCACCACCCGTTACTAAAATACTCATGCAAAACTCCTTTTTTCATGAACAATATGACTTGATTCAATTCTACATATCTATTATAAGTTAGGTAAGGTAAAATGTAAATAAAAAACAGCCCTAAAGCTGTTTTAAATTCAATTAGAATTTTTTACGCTTGCGAGCTGCTTCTGATTTACGTTTACGTTTTACAGATGGTTTTTCGTAGAATTCACGTTTACGTGTTTCTTGAAGAGTACCAGCTTTAGTAACCGCACGTTTGAAACGACGAAGAGCATCATCAAGTGATTCGTTCTTGCGTACTACTGTTTTTGACATTTTTTTCACTCCCCTCAATTTCAAAGTCTTTATCATTGTACTATGAATGCATCCGTTTGTCAATCTTTTTTGATTTTAAATCATAAAAATCTGTCCTAGGTCAACTTGCCCATCGATTGCTTTTTCGAGACCACGCAAGCATTGCCCCAAAGAACACTTCGTAAAGAACAAAAAATAATATAAAGCAATGCAAGAAAAATTCCTCAGGTAAAATATAAATGACAGGATCCTTGGCCGGGTCAAATAACCAAGTAGAATCACCAGGAAAAAGGACCGTATGAAACAGAACAAAGAATTGGTCAAATCCCATAAGAAGCCCCATTAAGCCGATGACAACCGGTGCAAGCATCATCCACAAGAAGGTTTTTTGAACCAACCAGCCATGGCCTTTTAAAAGAATCTGTTTGATGAACAAGAAAAAAGCGGGAAAACTTAGAACAAACACACCTTGCGCTAAATGAAATAGTTTTTTCACATCAGCGAAATGTTTGAGACCATCAACTGAGGAAGAAAAGTTAGGCATGTCTAAAACTGTCTGAAATGGATTGGTTAAATAGTTCATCAAAATATTGAAATTATATGAGATATCTGCCGATTTCAAATAGACGATTTTTTCCAGCCCTAGATAAGAAATTTCAATAGGGAACACTAGCCATGCCAAATAAATGGTAGCAAGGATTGCACCCGACAGCACAAATAAAACCGTTCCAAATACTTGTAGTTTAGTTTTCATCAAAGCTCCATTCATCTAAACTATTCAACACATGGGTTGGCGCAATTGGTAAATGAGCTACTTCTTCTGGCTTTGTAAAACCAGTAAGTACCAAAAGGGTTGAAAAGCCATTATCAATACCTGCCCGAATATCTGTCAAGTAATTATCACCAACCATGATTGTCTGACTCTTTTCAGTTCCCAGTATCTCCAAGGCCTTATCCATAATGATGGATTTTGGTTTTCCAATGATGGCTGGTTTGATTCGAGTTGCAGCTTCTAATAGCGCCAATAATGAACCTGCTCCCGGTAAATGCCCACGCTCAGTTGGAATATTCAAATCTGGATTGGTGCCAATAAAGGTTGCTCCTTTTTGGATCGCTAATGTAGCAATCGTGAGTTTTTCATAAGTCAAATCAGTGTCTAGCCCAACAACGACATAGGCAGGATTATTTGTATCCTCAACGTAACCTGCTTCATAAATAGCTGATTTTAGCCCATCTTCACCGATTACATAAACGGTCTTGTCTTTACCCAAATCATTCATATAATCGATGGTAGCAAGACTTGCAGTGTATATGGTTTCAAGTGGCGTCACAATATTGAATTGCTCAGCCAGCATGGCCTGCACCGTTTCAGGTCTGCGGGTGGTATTATTGGTCACGAATAAATAGGGAATTTGTCGTTCTTGCAATCGATGTACAAATCGTTCCCCAGCTGGTATGCGCTTTTTCCCTTCATAAATTGTCCCATCTAAATCAATCAAGTATCCTTGGTACGTCATTTTTCCTCCTTAATCAAATCGTGTTTCCCAATGTTTGGCATGACAAGCTTCAAAACAAAGGGCTATTTGTTCTGGTGTATTTTTCCCTAAAGATAGCTGTGGCAAGTCGTTAAGTTCAAAATAAGCTGAGCCGATTGTTTCCAAATTTGGTTGAAATTCCCCACCAATAACCTTGCAAAGAATAAATACCTTTGTTACACGGTGTGCAGACTTGGCTGGATTATTCTTATGTTTGTCCAAAATCGCCACAACCCGTTTTGCTTCAACCTCGAGTCCCGCTTCTTCTTTTACTTCTTTAATCACATTATCCTTAACCGATTGATCTACGTCACACCAACCACCAGGCAAAGACCAAAGTCCATCATTTTCCTGAACCAACAAAATTTTGTTATCCTGAAAAATGGCTGCGCGAGTATCAAGTTTCGGTGTCTGATAGCCAGATTCATTACAAAATAGCTCTTTCACTACTTCCAAAGGTTGCCCTGAAGTCTCCACTAACATTTCTGCCGCAATTTGCCGCACTTCTTCAAAAAGTTCAATATCATAAACATCTTTCCCATAGGCTAAACCTGTTTGAGCGATGGCTTGTAGACGCACAGCCCAGTCCAACCACTTATCTTGCGTCATCTCTTTTCCTCCATTCAATTGTAGCTTGTGCATGAATATGCCCCTCTACAACGATTTCATGTTGGCTATGTAATGCTGTTGTAACCAATCGAGAACTCACTTGACTTGTAGGAGCTACTTCCTTGATGTATTTTAATTGAATTTTTTTAGGAACATGGCAGAGTAGAAAATCGTATCCTAGCGATTCACACATCCATTCTAAGTACTTACTATTGTTGACATGACCATTCATATCCAAATCAAAATAACGAACCGAAAACTCCTGAACAAATGGTGCATCCAGCTCATGGTATTTGGGTGCCCGTGGTAATTTTTTGACCTGTTCAGATTGAAATGGCTCAATCAATACTTCTGGAACTGGAGCTACCTTTCGAGTTTCAAAATCAATCAACACAAAATAGCAGAGAATATCGAGTAAAAGATTGCCATTTTCATCATAAATATAGAACATCCGATGGCAGAAAAATTTATTATAGGCAATCGCTTCTGTCACAATGGTGATGGTCTCATTATAAGTTGGTAAGCGATGAATGTTCAGCTCATAATCAGTCACTACCCAGATTAATCCAAATTCTTCAAAAATAAATACATCACTTCTTCCAACTGACTCTGATTGACGTCCTGACACTCCCAAACAATATGAAATAAAAGCTGGTAATTTAATTTCATGTTGCACATCACACATATCAAATGGAATAGTTAGATTTTCTTGGTATTTTAATCCCATTTAGCTCACCCCTCTACAACTCTTCAATAATAAACCGTTCAGCTACTGTATCTCCAAGAAATAATCCTTTTTTCGTCATTCTAAGCCAATGGTTCTCCTCCTGTAAGAGACCTTCATTTATTAAGTCTCTAACAACCTGACCATATCGTTCTTCAAATGAGATACCAAATTTTTCTTCAAATCGTTCAATCGAGACACCCGTTTTCTTTCTCAGGCCTAAAAACATCTCTTCTTCCATCTGCTCCGTTTTACTGAGGAATTCCTCATGTAAACGTGAATGGCCTTTCTCACGAATTGATTTGAGATAGTGCTGAATCGGGCCTCGGTTACGATAACGCATGCCATCCAAATAGCCTGAAGCCCCTGCCCCTAATCCATAATACTCCGCATTATCCCAGTACATGAGATTATGACGACTTTCAAATCCTGGTTTGGTAAAATTAGAAATCTCATAGTGCTCAAAACCATTTTTTTCTAACTCCCGAAGGATGTAATCAAACATATCAGATTCTACGTCCTCATTGGGCAGATGAAGATTTCCACGGCGTTGGCGATTCATAAAGACCGTATGATTTTCCAAAATCAAGCTATAGAGACTCATATGGGGAATATCCAATTCTAAGGCCTTTGCAACATTGTCTTTGACTTGCTCCATTGTCTGACCAGGTAACGCATAGATAAGATCTATGGAAATATTATGAAAACCAGCTGCTTTTAGTGAAGTAATGGTTTCATAAATTTGGGCTTGATTATGACTACGACCAATTTTTTTTAACATACGGTCATCAAAGGTTTGAACCCCCAATGATACGCGGTTACACTTAGATTTTTCTAGAACTTCAATTTTGTCTGCTGTCAGGTCACCAGGGTTAGCCTCAATAGTAAATTCCTCCAGTTGAGATAAATCCAACAAATTCTCAAGATTGGTCAAGAGATAGTCTAATTGATCTGCTGATAAAGCCGAAGGTGTTCCACCACCAATATATAGGGTCCGAAGGGCTGGGAGGTCGTAAAACTTGACCTCTTCCATGAGGGCGGACAAATACTCATCGACAGGTTGGTTTTTGATAAATACCTTGGAAAAGTCACAATAGTAACAAATTTGAGTACAAAATGGAATGTGAATGTAGGCTGATGTCGGTCGTTTATTCATAAAATCTATTATAGCACATTGTCAATGAAAACTTTTTTTGGAGCCACACTTTACTTCACTCTAAAATATTCGTATAATAAAGATGAAAGGAGACTTTTAATGAACAAAGAAAGAATATACGATAGCATCAATCTCATCCTGTCATTTTTAGTCTGCCGCTGGATTTTTATGACTTTTCTTTTTTTCCAGTTTTCGACTATATTTATGACCTATGATGTCATTCCGACACTTGCGGCAATCCTGTTAATGACTGCATTTTGCTTTAACATATTTCGATTAATTTATAGACCAAAAATTTCTAGACCAATTCTCTACTTTTTCTATTCTAGCTATTTACTTCTCCTCATTTATCTCCTATTTTTCAAAAGTATTGGCGTCAAAGGTTTCAACTGGAATCTCTTTTCCACCTTCACACAAGACCTCTTTCTCAACCCAGCTATCTTAGTCTTTAACCTCTTATTATTTTTACCTCTAGGATTGCTCGTTCCCTTTTCTTGGAAAAAATTAACTCTTTTTATTGGTGTAATTCTGATAATTGAAGTCTGCCAGTACACTTTCTCATTAGGTTTCTTTGATCTTGGTGATATCCTGCTCAATACAATCGGTTTTGTCCTTGGAAATTTCCTTGGACAATCAGTAATTGGTCAATTCTTCAAAAATATAGTCATTTGAATTAGCTTTGATACATCGTCGCTTTCGCCTTGCCGTACTCTAGTACAGCCTGCGTCTCAGCTCCTTGTCTGAAAGTTAATTCATTCGACTATAAAATTCAAAAAAATAAATCTGGATAACTAGTCTTTAACAGTAAGCGCCCAATAACAAAGTATATTGAAAAAGGCTCCAAAGTCCTGTCGACTCTGGAACCTTTTTCTATTTACATGCTCTTTTAATTTTTTCCTTCCATGGCAAATAAGCCTCTAGCACCTCTTTTTTTGCGAGCGTCTCCTCGTTAGGTAAGTGTTCTAGAAGATAGGTCATATATTTTTCTGCATCAAGGCCATGTCGTTTAGCAGTTTCCAAAAGACTCAGAATGACAGCTGTCGATTTGGCTCCCTCAAAGCTCTGAGAGAATAACCAATTTTTTCTGCCAATCACTAAGGTCTTCATTGCCCTCTCAGCCATATTGTTAGACAAGACTAAGTCACCGTCCGAGAGAACGGTTCGGAAAGTGGTTTCGTAGTTGAGGCTATACTCTATTGCAGTGCCCAATTTGGAGCCTGGCAAAACAGATTGCTCACGACACCAGTCAAAGAATTCGTCCATCAAGGGAGCCAACTCTGTCTGGCGTTTATGCAGTCGCTCCTCGCTAGACAAGTCAGCCCAGTCATTCTCTAAGGCAAATAGGCGGTCGCAATAGGCTAATCCCTTGGCTCCTAATGAAGTCTTGTCGGTCTTCTTAGGAGTCGCCTCAAAAAACTTTCGTCTGACGTGAGCCCAACAGCCAACCAGCTGAGCCTTGTCTAATTGACGATAAGCACTCCACATGTCACAATGAACGTAGCCCGCATAGTCCCCAAGAAATTTCTCCACAACTAAGCCACTCCGTCGTTTGTCGTGATGATAGAGGGTGATACCCTTTTTCTCATGCTTACCAGACAAGAAGGTCCAGTAGAAGGTTAACTCACTATCATTTTCTAAGACCTTGTAGGAGGTCTCATCCGCATGAAGAATAGGCTGCTCCAACAATTTCTCGTGCAACAGGTCATAAATTGGTTCGAAATAATACTGACTAGACTTGATGTGCCAGTTGGCTATTTCCTTCCGACTGATTGGCAGACCAAGCTTATGCCAGTCCTCTTCCTGACGGTAATTGGGCACCTTAAGATTGAACTTCTGATGAATAGTATGGGCGATAATAGAAGCCGAACCCAAGCTGTGTGCCAAAGGTGCCTTAGGAACGGGAGCCTTGATAATCTTATCGCTTAGATTCTTCTGACTACATGCCTGACACTTGTATGCGTGTTGAACATGGTCAATCCGCTTTAATTGTGCGGGAATAAAGACCAACTCTTGTCGTTGAACAGTAGAACCAATCTCTTTCAACTGTCCATGACAGTCTGGACAAGTGCAGTCTTCACCCTGCAGTTCGTGATGAACAATCTCTGGAGTGAACTGACTAAAAATAGCCTGACGAACTCCCTTAGCTTTCTTGCGTTTATAGGTAATCGTTTCTGTTTCAACTGGGTAAGTCAGCTTCTTCTTCAGGGAGACTTTCCTCCCCAAACAAGCTCAGCTGACCGGGTTGATACACAACCTTCTCTGATGATTTTCCGTAGAGTTTCTGTCTCAGATACTCAACCTGTTCACGAAGGAGAGTGAGTTCATTAGCCATCATCTCTATCGTTTTTGACTGTGTTTCAATAATTTTTTCTAGTGATGACATAACCAATCTCCTTCTTTTTGTCTTATTATACACAAAGAAAAGCCATGATTTCAATAGAAATCACGACTTTTTGAAACATTTATTTTTGGACTGATAGAAAAACCTTTCATGAGCCAGTCCACCTGTTCGGAAGTGAGGGCTTTAACCTCCTCTTCATTGTTTGGCCAGGTCAATTTCCCATTTTCAAAACGTTTATACAATAACCAAAATCCCTGTCCATCCCAGTAAAGAGCTTTGAACCGGTCTTTTCGACCTCCGCAGAAGAGATAGACCTGACCTGAAAAGGGATCCAGATTGAATTGACTTTTGACAAGGTAGGCGAGAGAATCAATCCCTTGACGCATATCTGTTTTCCCGCAAACCAAATAGACTTGACCTAAATCACTGAGCCGGATTGTCATAGAACAGTACCTTATCCAAGATTGTTTCCAATACCTCTTGGTTGATAGAGTGAAAGAAAGTGAGTTCTACTTTTTCGAGACGAATTTTCATCAGAATCTCATTTCTACTTTTCTTTTTAAAGCGTCGTGATTTGGGAACAGTCAATGGGACAATGGGTTGTGACATAAAAAAATCCTCCAGTTTTTTTATTACAGTATACTGGAGGAGTGAATGATTGGATAGGTACCTTGTTATGGGGCGCTTACCTTTAACATAAAAAATAGCTTAAAATGACGTCATCAGCAACGTTGATTCTAAGCTATTTTTTTATTCTAATGTTGTTCAGAGTGAGATTTTTTAGATTATCTGTCTACTTTTATGCTATTTAGCTTCCAAATGCCAGATATCTTCATTATACTGTTGAATCGTACGATCTGATGAGAAGAATCCAGATTTGGCAATGTTGACAATCACTTTTTCAAGCCAGCTATTACGGTCTTCATAATCTGTCAACATGCGTTCCTTGGTTAAAATGTAATCTTCCAAGTCTAAGAGGGTCATAAAGTGGTCATTGTGTTTCAAATTATCTTGTAAGCACCATAGACGTTCATCGATACCACCCGCATGACGTACGACATCACTAGTAATGAAATCAATCAATGGACGGATTGTATTGCGTTCGTAGTAAGCGTATGGGTGGTAGGTTCCATTTGCATAATGATCAATTACAGTTTGACTGTCTTGACCAAAAATGTAGATGTTTTCATCACCAACCAATTCATGGATTTCTACATTGGCACCATCATCCGTACCAATTGTCAACGCACCATTCAACATGAATTTCATATTGCCAGTACCAGATGCTTCCTTAGATGCAAGAGAAATCTGTTCGGAAATATCTGCTGCTGGGATAATATAACTCGCCTCGGTTACATTATAATTTTCAATCATCACCACTTGCAAATGTGGGGCAACATCAGGGTCATTTTGAATAACTTGTGACAGTACTAATATTAAGTGAATAATATCTTGGGCAGTTGTATAGGCTGGCGCTGCTTTTCCTCCGAAGAATACGGTTAATGGTCGAGTTGGGATATTTCCAGCTTTGATATCCAGATATTTGTAAATGACATATAATACGTTCATTTGTTGCCGCTTGTACTCATGCATGCGCTTGATTTGCACATCAAAAATGGATTCAGGGTTAACCTGTACACCTTGAGTTTTCGCAATATGACGTTGCAATTTGCGTTTATTATGTTGTTTGGTTTCTTCTAACCAGTCTTTAAGTTCCTTGTTTCCCTTGAAATCCAAAAGTTTTTCCAATTCACTCGCATCATGGTGATAGCCATGTCCGATTAAGCCATCAAAGTAGCTTGCCAGACTTGGGTTCGCATGCATCAGCCAACGTCGGAAGGTAATCCCATTTGTTTTGTTGTTGAATTTCTCTGGATAAAGCTCGTAAAAAGCCTTCAATTCTGAAGTTTTCAGGATTTCTGTGTGAAGGGCCGCCACTCCATTGATGGAATAGCCATAATGAATATCCATGTGAGCCATATGAACACGTCCTTGTTCATCAATAATGTTCACCGCTGGATCGTTCTTGACAGCTTTCGCACGACGGTCCAATTCTTCGATAAATGGTACCAGATGAGGCACAACACGGTTTAAGAAATCAAGTGGCCATTTTTCCAAAGCCTCTGACAAAATGGTATGGTTGGTATAGGCCGTCATCTTTTTCACGATTTCAACCGCTTCATCAAATGAAATACCACGAAGTTCTAACAAACGAATCAATTCAGGAATGACCAATGAAGGATGGGTATCATTGATTTGAACGACAGCGTAATCAGGCAAATCATGCAGATTAGAACCTTTGGCAATCGCTTCATCAATCAATAATTGCGCAGCATTGGACACCATGAAATATTGTTGGAAAATCCGAAGGACTTTTCCTTCATCTGTCGAATCATCTGGATATAAGAAGAGCGTCAAATTGCGGAAAATGTCCTCTTTATCAAATTCTATACCATCATAAATGATATTGTCATCTACTGAGCCTAGGTCAAACAAGCGCAGACGGTTTTTCCGTTCCATTTTAAAACCTGGTACATCAATATCATAGAGCTTTGAAGTCAGGGTGAAGTGAGCAAATGGCACCTGATAAGAAATCGGTGATTCTGTTAACCATGAATGCGGAGTAATCCATTCATTTGGAACGGCTGTCTGTTGATGGTAGGCAAATAATTGACGAAAGAGACCAAAATGATAGTTGAGGCCAACACCATCACCATTTAAACCAAGACTTGCAATCGAGTCTAAGAAACAGGCAGCTAAACGACCTAAACCACCATTGCCAAGTGACGGTTCTAGTTCCATATCTTCAATGGTAATCAAATCTTTGCCAGCTGCAACCAACTGACTTTTCACTTCATCATAAAGTCCAAGATTGATTAGGTTGTTCGATAATAATTTACCAATCAAGAATTCAGCTGAAATGTAGTAAACTTTTTTCTTCTGATCGTTGGTATACTTGGCTTCACTTTGTTGTTTAGTAAAGGCTAATAAAGCATAATAGAGTTCTTGGTCTGTACAATCTTCGATACGTTTGGCATACATAGACTGGACAAAGTTTTGTAAGTTGATCATTCTTTTCCTCCTTTTGGAAACTTATTTATGTAAGTATTCACGAATGTTTCTGTTAAAAAATGTAACCGTTTTCTATATTATACCTTATTCAACAAAAAAAGACAAGCCAAGTTCCGTACAAATAGAAATTGGTTCGCCTTTCAAACGATTGCGTTTTATAGCAATCAAGATTTATTATCATTCATCAGCAATCAGAGTTTCCAACCCAACCTTCATCATATCAGTGAATGTGTTTTGACGCTCTTCAGCTGTAGTGTCTTCCTCTGGATTCACCAAACTATCAGAAATTGTCATAATGGCAAGGGTTTGAACACCAAACTTAGCACCTAAATAGTAAAGTGCGGCTGCTTCCATTTCTACAGCTTTCACACCCAATTTCCCTAATTCTAAGTTCCGACTGAATAGCTTTGGAGAATAGAAACTATCTGATGACAAGACATTGCCGACATGGGTTGTCAAGTTAAGTTCCTTAGCAATATGATAAGCCTTATCCAACAATTCAAAATCAGCAATTTGTGGCAAATCATATTCTGGCCAGTCAATATTCATCATTTTTGAATTAGTGGCTGCCCCTTGAGCAAGTACCAATTCACGGACATGAACATCCTTATTTAAAGAACCGGCTGTTCCCACACGAATCAATTTTTTTACGCCATATTCGTTAATCAGTTCATGTGCATAAATAGAAATAGATGGCATACCCATTCCTGTTCCCATCACAGAAACACGATGACCTTTGTACGTACCTGTATAGCCAAACATATTGCGGACTTCATTGAAACAAACAGCATCTTCAAGGAAGTTTTCAGCGATAAATTTAGCACGAAGTGGATCACCAGGCAGTAAAATCTTATCAGCGATTTCACCTGGTTTTGCGGAGATATGGATAGACATGTAGAGCCTTACCTTTCTTGATAATTATTCTTCTTATTGGATTGGAAAACGATAAAAGTACTGAAGTAAGAGTGTGAAAAGTGATTATTGTACTCTCACTTTCACCAATTTACAACTCAGCCAAGATAGCTTTGACCAAGCCTTTGAAGTTGTCCTTGATTTGCTCGGTTACTTCTACAACTTCTTCGTGATTGAGTTCCGATTGGAAACCGGCCGCAAAGTTTGTAATAGCAGAAATTCCCAAGACTTTCATACCTGAGTGAGCTGCCACGATAACTTCTGGTACTGTCGACATACCAACAGCATGAGCACCCATAGTCTTGAATGCCAAGATTTCTGCAGGTGTTTCATAGGTAGGACCTGTCACACCTAGATAGACACCATCGTCCAACTTGATGCCCAATTTTTCCGCAATGGCATGGGCTTTTTCACGGTATTCTTTAGTGTAGGCATTGGACATATCGGGGAAACGTGGACCAAATTCATCCAAGTTTGCACCAATCAATGGGTTTTGACCTGTCATGTTGATGTGATCGGTAATGGCCATCAAGGTACCTGGACCATAGCCGATACCACCTGCGGCATTTGTCACAATGACACCTTCACAACCGAGTGCTTTCATAACACGAACAGGGAAGGTCACGACCTCCATGGGATTTCCTTCATAAAAGTGGAAACGACCTTGAAGAGCCAAGACTTTACGTCCTGCCAAATCACCGTAAACCAACTTACCAGCATGACCAACAACCGTTGATTTGCCCCAGTTAGGAATTTCTGCATAGTCGATGACAATGGCATTTTCAACTTCTTGAGCTAATTCACCCAAGCCAGACCCCAAGATCAAACCGAATTCAGGTTTCACTAGACCTTTTTCTTCCAAGAACGCTTTTGTTTCATAAATTTTTTCTACTAATGTCATAAGTTCAATGATACTGGACTGTCGTCCAAATTCAATTAGCCTAGCTAATTAAACTTCCTTTCTATAATCTTTGATAAACCCTAAGAATCTAACTATTTATAAAGGCAAAACTACTTCACCATCTTCTTTAACATAGGGTGTTTTCATTGGTGGCAATAATTCCAAAACTGTCTCTGAAGGACGACATAATTTAACACCCTTTGAGCTCACAACAATTGGTCGATTGATAAGAATTGGTTCAACAACCATTGCCGAAATGATAGTATCCTCAGATGCACTTTCCCAATCAATCCCCATTTCATGATATGGTGGTACATTGGTTCGTAACAAATCTTTAGCTGTTATTCCCATTTTGAACAATAAATCATGCAATTCTTCCTCACTCGGTGGGGTATCCAAATAATGAACAATTTCAGGTTCAATTCCAACATGTCGGATAATAGCAAGGACGTTGCGCGATGTTCCACATGCAGGATTATGATAAATCACAACTTTTTCCATTAAACTAAAGCTCCTAAGAAACTTTCACCTATCATGGCTGTTTCCACACCAAAGTTTTCAGCAACTGTGGCTGAAATATCCGCAAAGTGACCGACTGGCAAGACTCCATTTCCTTTGAAAGCCTTGCTGTATGCCAAGAGTGGCACATATTCACGTGTATGGTCTGTTCCAGCATAAGATGGATCATTTCCGTGGTCTGCAGTAATCAAGAGCAGGTCATCTTCACGCATCGCATCAATAAGCTCTGGAATACGTGCATCAAACTCTTGCAAACAATCGCGGTAGCCTTCGATGTTGCGACGGTGACCATAGACAGCATCAAAGTCAACTAGGTTTGTAAAAGTAAATCCTTCCTCGAATTCAGGTAATTGCAAAGTTTCAAGCAAGACATCGACACCGTGCATGTTGGACTTGGTATGACCCATATCGTTGGTAATACCTGAGCCATTGAAAATATCACTGATTTTACCAACTGAGTAAGTTGGTACACCTGCATCTGCTAGTTTGTTGAGGACTGTTGCTTCAAACGGTGACACTGCATAGTCATGACGGTTTGCAGTCCGTGAGAAATTCCCTGGCTCACCAACGTATGGACGGGCGATGATACGGCCTAGAAGAGCTGGGCGTTCAAGGGTAATGGAACGAGCGTATTCACAGATACGATATAACTCATCAAGTGGAATAATGTCTTCATGGGCTGCAATCTGAAGCACAGGGTCTGCGGAGGTATAGACGATCAACTCCCCTGTTTCCATTTGGCGAGGACCAAAGTCATCAATGACAGCTGTACCTGAATACGGCTTGTTTGCTTCGCGGATGATTTTACGACCTGAGAATTCTTCGATTTTTGTCAAAATCTCTTCAGGGAAACCATCCCAGAATGTATCAAATGGCTCAGTAATATTGAGACCCATAATTTCCCAGTGTCCAGTCATGGTATCCTTGCCGAGCGATACTTCTTCCAACTTGGTCACGTAACCAGTTGGATGGCTTTCAGCAGGAACTGTCGCAAGCGCTGTATCTCGAGGGATATTTCCAAGACCAATCTTGGTCATATTAGGCACCTCAAGCCCAGCTTTTTCAGAAATGTGACCGAGAGTATCAGATTCTGTATCTGCTACACCCGCATTGAAAAATTTATCTGAGTCTGGTGCTGCGCCGATTCCGACAGAGTCCATAACTACCAAGTGAACACGTTTAAATTTAGGCATAATTGTCTCCTTCTTTGAATCACGAGTTACAGAAAATCAATTTCCAACCATAGTACCAGTAACATATCTGGAATTACATCTTTTAATAAATGCATTATCTGCTGCCTTATTCGTGCTCGGTTCATTCCCGAACACCTAGAGCATAGATTCCATTCTAGAAAATCTATACTCATTCATAGGGTTTGCAAGCAATGGATAGCGAAAGACATCTATACAATTGGAAATGAATTCTCTTTAACTTCAAACGTTCGTGTTTTCATTATACCATAAAAACGCCTCTCATTGTTAGTAATTGAGAAGCGTTTTCACTTTATTTATTTTTTGACTATTTGAGGACCGTCAGGTGTACCAACGATTACCTTGGAAATCAAACCAATAAAGAGTCCATGTTCAACAACTCCGACTGTCCGATCCAATTCTTCCGCCAATGCAACTGAATCTTCAATCCGATGTAAATCGAGGTCAATAATATAATTTTTCATATCCGTTACAAGTTTTTCACCATCACTCATTCGGAAACTTGGGCGATATCCTTTTGATTCGAACAAGCGAAATAGATTTTCAGAACCGTATTGAACCACTTCTACTGGCAATTTAAATGCTCCTAGCGTTTCAACTACTTTGGATTCATCAACAATCCAGATGCAATCTTTACTATTAACCGCAACAATTTTCTCCATTAATAAGGCCGCACCGCCACCTTTGATTCCATTAAAGGCTCCATCTACTTCATCAGCCCCATCTACCGTTAAGTCTACATACTCAACTTCATCAATATTTTTTAGTGGAATCCCAAGGGACGCAGCATGCTCTGCCGTAGCATGCGAGGTCGTTACACCAATAATTTGTAACCCCTCCTCCACAACCCGACGGCCAATTTCTTTCACAAAATAGTAAGCTGTAGAACCAGTCCCTAGACCAACAACCATACCATCCGTTACAAATTCCGCCGCCTTAATACCAACCTGCTCTTTTAGGTTTGTCATCTTTGTCTCCTTTGAAGTAAAACGATTACATATAGTATATCATAAAATACCCACGGATGTACAAGGAAATTATAAGTCTTGGAGATAGATGCCAATGTAAATTTTGACCCAATTTCCTTGTAGCTCCTTATTAGTCACCTTTCCAAACAACAATTTTCCTGCATCCATTAACCTTGAGAATATGACATTGTCTTTCTGAGGTACAAAACCAATTTTTATACCGTCCATATTTCGAATTTCAATCGCATTCTTATCAAATGAATTGTGAATATCTCTGAAAAATTCTAAGCGATCATCTACCTGAATATAGGGTTCTAACTCCTCAATTCCTTCAACATGTGAAGTACCAGCCACCAAGGTATCAAATAGAAATATATCACGTTGAAAAGGTTTAAGATTACCTAGTTCATTTTGGCCGTCTAATTTTACTTTTAAAATGGATTGTTGACTTACATTTGTTAGTTCGTTCATGTTCCCTCACCCTATTTTAATTGATTGTATAGAAAAGTGGTCGCTTCTTGTCGGGGTACCCCATCCAATAATAACCATGAAAACCGCAACCAGATATGATTTTCTTCCTGAATTTCAGTGTGAATACGAAAGCGAAAACCGTCTCTTTTAGGTGATTTTTCAATTTGCAACCATTCCTGCAGTTTTGCTATATATTCCGGCTTAATAGTACTCATCCCTTGTACCCATTTGCTAGAATGCCACAAAAAATAATGTACTTTCTCCGTTTCACCCCAATCACACATTATCCTTTGGACTTCATCGAGGTAAATCTCATACCAGTCTCCAATTTTTAATAGTTTAGTTTCTAAAGCTATCTCAAAGTGGCAAGAAAGGTTATTCAAAGGATTGCCATCACAACCCTCACGAACTATACAAGAAAATGGATGACGAATACCTGTTTGAAAATGATTTAGTTTGAGTGTTCCTAACGGAGTCATTAAACCAAAAATTTTATTGCCAACATAATTTTCAGCTTGTAGCCACCACTTTTTCGACATCACTTTTTCTTCAACCACTAAACAGATTTGCTCCGTTTCGAAGTCTTCGCTAAAATAGTCCTGATCTAGCTGTTGACTTTTATCCAAGTCCGAAAAATATTCGACTTTAATATATGGAATCCCCTGAGAATCTTTTCCTTCCACTATTTCAAAAATAGGCAATCCACAAGAATTAGAATAGAGGTGATCTCCCCAATCTAGAATGTTCTCCCTTTTTGAAAAATAATTTAGGACTTGATAAAATTTCCTTTCATTCCCTTTAGACATACCGCTCAAGCTCCTTCTGACAACGTTCTATCTCTTCGTCAAGAATTCGCAGTTCTGTCTTCAACTGCTCCTCTCTTTCTAAACAGGCTTCTTCATCAGCCAATAAAAACTTAAATTTGTACGGAAAAGAATTTTTGATTACTTCTATCGACTCTTTAAGCGATTGCAAAACTTCCTCAAGACGTTGTTTTTCCTGTAAAAGTGATGTTGCATCATTGACTGACTCATCAAGATTGTCTATCATGTTGTAGATAAATTCCAATTTTACCAGATTTCCTTCTTCGTAAGCTTCAACAGCTCTGAAAAACAATTCTCTCTGGGCTTCTGTTAGGTTTAGATTCAAGTCTGGATGGAGTAATTTTACAATTTTACGATACATTGTTTTTAGAAGTTTTGCTTCTTTTTCAGTAAGAATATCTCGTTTACTCCAATCGAACGCTGCATTAATTTCCTGAATCTTTTCTTCTAATTTTTCTTTGTATGCTTGAAATTCCGTGTCTAGCAAATCCTCAATTTTCTTTTCATCAATGTTTTCTTGACGATTTCTAGCCGCAATAAGAATTTGTAACTTTCTTCTCAATCGTCTCCACTTATATTCTGCATCAATTATCTTGTATTCCAATGCACCAAAGCGTAAAAGGAATGCAGACTCAATGGCAGGACATTGTTGTAAAATTAAATCATCACGCTCTAGAAATTTCATTGAAATTTCAACTCGTAGCCGGTCAATATCTTTTTGCAAGTCATCGTGCGGTATAAATGGGATAATGTTGGTCATTCAGTCTACCTCTAATCACTCTTTTCTTACAATAAGTATATTAAAATGTATCTAAAAATTCATTAAATTTGTTAATTTTCTGTTACTTAAATCTTGAGAGTACAAAAACTGGTCACTTATTCTATTCGCAAAAAAAATAGTTTTACTGTTACTTAAATCTTGAGAGTACAAAAACTGACTAAATCAAGCAGAGAGAGTATAATGAGTTTTACTGTTACTTAAATCTTGAGAGTACAAAAACCACACCAATCCATAAAAGCTTTGAGCTCTCGTTTTACTGTTACTTAAATCTTGAGAGTACAAAAACCGCCAGTTGCGTGCTTGAAAAAATCAGGAGGTTTTACTGTTACTTAAATCTTGAGAGTACAAAAACCTCACTAATGCATTGTTATCGCTGTTAAAAGTTTTACTGTTACTTAAATCTTGAGAGTACAAAAACTTACAAAGGAACAGTACGAGGCTATCAAAGTTTTACTGTTACTTAAATCTTGAGAGTACAAAAACTGCTGAAAGTTTTTCCGATACCACGCCCACGTTTTACTGTTACTTAAATCTTGAGAGTACAAAAACATGCTGATACAGATAGCTTGCACTTGTTCCGTTTTACTGTTACTTAAATCTTGAGAGTACAAAAACTGTAGACAGTCCAAACAATCAGACCGATGAGTTTTACTGTTACTTAAATCT